>NZ_JBVIGC010000049.1:0-1149 GCF_055571015.1 Streptomyces sp. NPDC031049 | reverse complement strand
GGTGTTGAGCTTGGTGATCAGGGGGGTGATGGTGGTGCCCCGGGCTTCGGCGGTGGCCCAGTCGCGGGGTTTGAGCTGGTATTTCTCGGAGTCGAGGTATTCCTCGCTGCCCTCGCGCAGGGGGGTGTTCTCGCACAGTTCGTAGCCGCTGTAGATGCCCCAGGTGGGGGAGAGGGTGGCGGCGAGGACGGCGCGGACCTCGAAGGCGGGGCGTCCGCCGTGCTGGAGGTAGGCGTGGAGGATGTCGGGGGTGTTGGCGAAGAAGTTGGGCCGCATGTAGGCGGCGGCCTCGCCGGAGAGTTCGGTGAGGTAGTCGGTGAGTTCCTGTTTGGTGTTGCGCCAGGTGAAGTAGGTGTAGGACTGCTGGAAGCCGATCTGGGCGAGGGTGTGCATCATCGCGGGGCGGGTGAAGGCCTCGGCGAGGAAGATCACGTCGGGGTCGGTGCGGTTGATGTCGGCGATGACGCGTTCCCAGAACACCACGGGTTTGGTGTGGGGGTTGTCGACGCGGAAGATCCGTACGCCGTGGGCCATCCAGTGGCGCAGGATGCGGCAGGTCTCGGTGATCAGGCCGTCGAGGTCGGCGTCGAAGGCGACGGGGTAGATGTCCTGGTACTTCTTCGGGGGGTTCTCGGCGTAGGCGATGGTGCCGTCGGGGCGGTGGTGGAACCACTCGGGGTGTTTGGCGACCCAGGGGTGGTCGGGGGAGCACTGGAGGGCGAAGTCGAGGGCGATCTCCAGGCCGTGGGTGCGGGCCTGGGCGACGAAGTGGTCGAAGTCGTCCAGGGTGCCCAGGTCGGGGTGGACGGTGTCGTGGCCGCCTTCGGGGGAGCCGATGGCCCAGGGGACGCCGACGTCGTGGGGTGCGGCGGTGAGGGTGTTGTTGGGGCCTTTGCGGTGGGTGGTGCCGATGGGGTGGATCGGGGGGAGGTAGACGACGTCGAAGCCCATGGCGGCGATCGCCGGCAGGCGGCGGGCGGCGGTGCGGAAGGTGCCGTGGGGCTGCTGGGGGGTGCCTTCGGAGCGGGGGAAGAACTCGTACCAGGAGCCGTACAGGGCGCGCTCGCGTTCGACGAGGAGGGGCATCGGGTCGGAGGCGGTGACCAGCTCGCGCAGCGGGTGCCGGGCCAGGACCGCGTCCACCTCGGG
>NZ_JBVIGC010000048.1:0-1471 GCF_055571015.1 Streptomyces sp. NPDC031049 | reverse complement strand
CTCGACCTGCTGCGGCCCATCTACGCCCAGACCGCCGCCTACGGCCACTTCGGCCGCGAACTGCCCGACCTCACCTGGGAGCGCACCGACCGCGCGGACGCCCTGCGCCGCGCCGCGGCGGGCTGACGCCACGGCGCCCCGGCCCCGCAGACGGCGGTGCGCGGACATCCCCCGCCGCGCACCGCTTCCCGCCCGGCTCCCCCCTCCGGTACTCCCCCACCCGCCTCCCGGCCCGAGCCCTCGAGGAGTGCTTCTTCCGTGCGTATCGCCGTGACCGGCTCGATAGCGACCGACCATCTGATGGTGTTCCCCGGGCGTTTCACCGACCAGCTGATCAAGGACCGGCTGGAGCGCGTCTCCCTGTCGTTCCTCGCCGACCGGCTCGAGGTGCGGCGCGGCGGTGTCGCCGCCAACATCGCCTTCGGCCTCGGCCTGCTGGGCCTGCACCCCCTCCTGGTCGGGGCGGCGGGCGTGGACTTCGCCGAGTACGGCACCTGGCTGCGCTCGCGAGGGGTGGACACCTCCGCCGTGCGGGTCAGTGAACGGCTGCACACCGCGCGGTTCGTGTGCACCACCGATGAGGATCAGAACCAGATCGCCACCTTCTACGCGGGCGCCATGGCCGAGGCGTCCCGGATCGACCTGGGCGCGGTCGCCGCGCGCACCGGCGGACTCGCGCTGGTCCTGGTCGGCGCCGACGACCCGGCGGCGATGGTCCGCCACACCCGCCAGTGCCGCGAGAGGGACATCCCGTTCGCCGCCGACCCCTCCCAGCAGCTCGCCCGCCTCGACGGCGACGAGGCACGCGAACTGGTGGACGGCGCCCGCTGGCTGTTCACCAACGAGTACGAGGCGGCCCTGCTCCAGGAACGCACCGGCTGGACGGAACGGCAGCTGCTCGAGCGGGTCGGCACCTGGATCACCACGCTCGGCGCCGACGGGGTGTCGCTCGCCCGTTCCGGTGCGCCCCGGTTGCGGGTGCCGGCCGTCGCCACGGACCGGATCGCCGACCCCACGGGAGCGGGCGACGCCTTCCGGGCCGGTTTCCTCGCCGGACTCGCCTGGGAGTGGCCGCCGGAGCGGGCCGCCCGGTTGGGCTGCGCCCTGGCGACCACCGTGCTGGAGTCGGTCGGCACCCAGGAGTACAAGCTGCTCGCCGCGGACTTGATCTCCCGCGTCGGCCAGGCCTACGGCCCCGACGCGGCGCGGGCCGTCGAGCCGCGGCTGGCGGAGGTGTCATGAGTCCGGCCGGGACGGCCCCGGGCACCGTCCCCGGCCCAGGGACGCCGTGCTTCTCCTTCGAGTTCTTCCCGCCGAAGACGGAGAAGGGCGAGCGCACGCTGTGGGAGGCGATCCGCCGGGTCGAGGCCCTGCGTCCCGACTTCGTGTCCGTCACCTACGGCGCCGGCGGCTCCTCCCGCGACCGCACCATCGCCGTCACCCGCCGCATCGCCGCCGAGACCACCCTGCG
>NZ_JBVIGC010000047.1:0-2151 GCF_055571015.1 Streptomyces sp. NPDC031049 | reverse complement strand
CTCGACCTGCTGCGGCCCATCTACGCCCAGACCGCCGCCTACGGCCACTTCGGCCGCGAACTGCCCGACCTCACCTGGGAGCGCACCGACCGCGCCGCCCAGCTCAAGGCCGCGGCCGGGCTCTGAGCCGGACCGCCGAGCTCGACGGGAGTGCCCACGTGCGTATCGCGGTGACCGGATCCGTCGCCACCGACCATCTGACGGTCTTTCCCGGCCGGTTCACGGATCAGCTGATCCCCGACCGGCTGGCCCACGTCTCACTGTCCTTCCTGGTGGACCGCCTCGAGGTGCGCAGGGGAGGCGTCGCCGCCAACATCGCCTACGGGCTCGGCCGCCTCGGCCTGCACCCCCTGCTGGTCGGTGCCGTCGGCAGCGACTTCGCCGAGTACGAGGTGTGGCTCAAGGAGCACGGCGTCGACACCGGCGGCGTCCTGGTGTCCGCCGAACGGCACACCGCCCGCTTCATGTGCACCACCGACGCCGACAACAACCAGATCGCCGCCTTCTACGCCGGCGCCATGTCCCAGGCCCGCGACATCGACCTGACCCGGCTGCCGGTCCGCCCGGACGAGCTGGGGCTGGTCGTCGTCGGCCCCAACGACCCGGCGGCGATGGTCCGCCACACCCGCCAGTGCCGCGAGAGGGACATCCCGTTCGCCGCCGACCCCTCCCAGCAGCTCGCCCGCCTCGACGGCGACGAGGCACGCGAACTGGTGGACGGCGCCCGCTGGCTGTTCACCAACGAGTACGAGGCCGCGCTGCTCCAGGAGCGCACCGGCTGGCGCGACGCCGACGTGCTGGACCGGGTCGGCGCCTGGGTCACCACCCTCGGCGCGGCCGGCGTGCGCGTCCGCCGCGCCGCCGACGGCCTCGACGTCACCGTGCCCGCGGTCCCCGACGCCCCCGTCGCCGACCCCACCGGCGTCGGCGACGCCTTCCGCGCCGGGTTCCTCGCCGCCACCGACCGGGGCCTGCCCGTGACCCCGGCGGCCCGCCTCGGCTGCGCGCTGGCCGCGCTGTCCCTCGCCGCGATCGGCCCGCAGACCTACGAGCCCGACCGGCAGACCCTCCTCGGCCACCTCACCCGCGCCTACGGCGCCGACGCGGCCCGATCCCTCGCCCCGCACCTGGAGGGCGTCCGATGACCGCCGCCGACACCCGGACCCGGGTCACGGCCCTCCGCGAGGCGCTCGCCACCCGTGTGGTCGTCGCCGACGGGGCGATGGGCACGATGCTCCAGGAGCAGAACCCCACGCTGGACGACTTCCAGCAGCTGGAGGGCTGCAACGAGGTCCTCAACGTCACCCGCCCGGACATCGTCCGCTCGGTGCACCGGGAGTACTTCGCCGCCGGTGTCGACTGCGTGGAGACCAACACGTTCGGCGCCAACCTCAGCGCCCTCGGTGAGTACGACATCGCCGGCCGTATCCACGAGCTGTCCGAGGCCGGCGCCCGCATCGCCCGCGAGACCGCCGACGAGTTCACGGCCGGGGACGGGCGGCAGCGCTGGGTGCTGGGCTCGATGGGCCCCGGCACCAAACTGCCCACCCTCGGCCACGTCGGCTACGGCGCCCTGCGGGACGGCTTCGCCCAGAACGCCGAGGGCCTCATCACGGGCGGCGCGGACGCCCTGCTGGTGGAGACCACGCAGGACCTCCTCCAGACCAAGGCCGCCCTCGTCGGAGCCCGCCGCGCCATGGACGCCCTCGGCGTACGGCTGCCGCTGATCTGCTCCCTCGCCTTCGAGACGACCGGCACCATGCTGCTCGGTTCGGAGATCGGCGCCGCGCTGACCGCGCTGGAACCGCTCGGCATCGACATGATCGGCCTCAACTGCTCCACAGGTCCGGCCGAGATGACCGAACACCTGCGCCACCTCGCCCGCCACGCCCGCATCCCCCTGATGTGCATGCCCAACGCGGGCCTGCCCGTCCTGACCGCCGACGGTGCCTACTTCCCGCTCTCGCCGCCGGAGCTGGCGGATGCGCAGGAGACGTTCGTGCGGGAGTACGGGCTGTCGCTGGTGGGCGGCTGCTGCGGGACGACGCCGGAGCATCTGCGGCAGGTCGTGGAACGGGTGCGCGGCCAGGCGCCGACCGTGCGGGACCCGCGTCCGGAGCCGGGTGCGGCGTCGTTGTACCAGTCGGTGCC
>NZ_JBVIGC010000046.1:0-2884 GCF_055571015.1 Streptomyces sp. NPDC031049 | reverse complement strand
CCGGCTGGACCGGGTGATCATCAGGTTTGCCGGTGACTCGGGTGATGGTATGCAGCTCACGGGTGACCGGTTCACGTCGGAGACGGCGTCGTTCGGGAACGATCTGTCGACGTTGCCGAACTTTCCGGCGGAGATCCGGGCGCCGGCCGGGACGTTGCCGGGGGTGTCGTCGTTCCAGCTGCATTTCGCCGATCATGACATTCTCACGCCGGGGGATGCGCCGGATGTGCTGGTGGCGATGAATCCGGCGGCGTTGAAGGCGAATGTCGGGGATCTGCCGCGGGGTGCGGAGATCATCGTGAACACGGACGAGTTCACGCGGCGGGCGTTGCAGAAGGTCGGGTATGCCGGTGATCCGCTTCAGGACGGTTCGCTGGAGGGTTTCCGGGTGCATCGGGTGCCGTTGACGACGTTGACGGTGGAGGCGCTGGCGGAGTTCGGGCTGTCCCGGAAGGAGGCCGAGCGCAGCAAGAACATGTTCGCGCTGGGGCTGCTGTCGTGGATGTATCACCGGCCGACGGAGGGCACGGAGCGGTTTTTGCGGTCGAAGTTCGCGACGAGGCCGCAGATCGCGGAGGCGAACATCGCGGCGTTCAGGGCGGGCTGGAACTTCGGGGAGACCACGGAGGACTTCGCGGTCTCCTATGAGGTGGCGCCGGCAGGGTCGGCGTTCCCGCCGGGGGTGTACCGCAACATCTCGGGGAATCTGGCGCTGGCCTACGGGCTGATCGCGGCCTCGCGGCAGGCGGATCTGCCGTTGTTCCTGGGGTCGTATCCGATCACGCCGGCGTCGGACATCCTGCATGAGCTGAGCCGGCACAAGAATTTCGGGGTGCGTACCTTCCAGGCGGAGGACGAGATCGCCGGGATCGGGGCGGCGCTGGGTGCGGCGTTCGGCGGGTCGCTGGCGGTGACGACCACGTCGGGTCCGGGTGTGGCGTTGAAGTCGGAGACGATCGGGCTGGCGGTCTCGCTGGAGCTGCCGCTGCTGGTGGTGGACATCCAGCGGGGCGGGCCGTCGACGGGGCTGCCGACCAAGACCGAGCAGGCGGATCTGCTGCAGGCGATGTACGGCCGTAACGGTGAGGCGCCGGTGCCGGTGGTGGCGCCGCGCACGCCGGCGGACTGTTTCGACGCCGTGCTGGAGGCGGCGCGGATCGCGCTGGCCTACCGCACCCCGGTGTTCCTGCTCTCCGACGGGTATCTGGCCAACGGGTCCGAGCCGTGGAGGATCCCGGAGTTGGAGGAGCTGCCGGATCTGGGGGTGCGGTTCGCGCAGGGCCCCAACCACACGCTGGCCGACGGCCGTGAGGTGTTCTGGCCCTACAAGCGGGATGCGCACACGCTGGCGAGGCCGTGGGCGGTGCCGGGCACGCCGGGGCTGGAGCACCGTATCGGCGGGATCGAGAAGCAGGACGGCACCGGGAACATCTCCTACGACCCGGCCAACCACGACTTCATGGTCCGCACCCGCCAGGCCAAGATCGACCACATCACCGTGCCCGACATCGAGACCGACGACCCCGACGGCGCCCGCACCCTGGTCCTGGG
Organism: Streptomyces sp. NPDC031049; assembly: GCF_055571015.1. NCBI lineage: Bacteria > Bacillati > Actinomycetota > Actinomycetes > Kitasatosporales > Streptomycetaceae > Streptomyces > Streptomyces sp. NPDC031049. The sequence goes on along the minus strand of NZ_JBVIGC010000046.1, from coordinate 1,333 downwards.
CTGGGGCTCCACCTACGGGCCGATCACCGCCGCGGTGCGCCGCATCCGCCGCGGGGGCGGCCGGATCGCCCAGGCCCACCTGCGCCACCTCAACCCCTTCCCGAAGAATCTCGGCGAGGTCCTGGCCGCCTATGAGCGGGTGGTGATCCCGGAGATGAACCTCGGCCAGCTCGCCACGCTGATCCGCGCCAGGTATCTGGTGGACGCCCGCAGCCATACACAGGTCAACGGCATGCCGTTCAAGGCCGAACAGCTCGCCGCCGTGCTGAAGGAGCACATCGATGACTGAGGCACTGAAGCTGGTCCCCAAGGCCGAGGGCAAGCAGTCCATGAAGGACTTCAAGTCCGACCAGGAAGTGCGCTGGTGCCCCGGCTGCGGCGACTACGCCATCCTCGCCGCCGTGCAGGGCTTCATGCCCGAACTCGGCCTGGCCCGCGAGAACATCGTCTTCGTCTCCGGCATCGGCTGCTCCTCCCGCTTCCCGTACTACATGAACACCTACGGGATGCACTCCATCCATGGCCGCGCCCCCGCCATCGCCACCGGCCTGTCCGCCTCCCGCCCCGACCTGTCGGTGTGGGTCGTCACCGGTGACGGCGACGCGCTGTCCATCGGCGGCAACCACCTCATCCACGCCCTGCGCCGCAACGTCAACCTCAAGATCCTGCTGTTCAACAACCGGATCTACGGCCTGACCAAGGGCCAGTACTCCCCGACCTCCGAGACCGGCAAGATCACCAAATCGACGCCGATGGGCTCCCTCGACGCCCCCTTCAACCCCGTCTCCCTCGCCCTGGGCGCCGAAGCCTCCTTCGTCGCCCGCACCATCGACTCCGACCGCGCCCACCTCACCGAGGTCCTGCGGCAGGCCGCCGCCCACCCCGGCACCGCACTGATCGAGATCTACCAGAACTGCAACATCTTCAACGACGGCGCCTTCGACGCCCTCAAGGACAAACAGCAGGCCGAGGAAGCCGTCATCCGCCTCCAGCACGCCCAGCCCATCCGCTTCGGACCCGACGGGACGAAAGGCGTCGTCCGCGACCCGGCCACCGGGGACCTGAAGGTGGTGACGGTCACCGACGCCAACGCGGCCGACGTCCTCGTCCACGACGCCCACGCCGCCTCCCCCACCACCGCCTTCGCCCTGTCCCGGCTCGCCGACCCCGACACCCTCCACCACACCCCGATCGGCGTGTTCCGCTCCGTGGACCGGCCCGTCTACGACACCCGGATGAACGACCAGCTCGACACCGCCGTCGAACAACACGGCAAAGGCGACCTCGCCGCCCTCCTCACCGGCAACGACACCTGGACCGTCGTCGGCTGACC
>NZ_JBVIGC010000045.1:0-2976 GCF_055571015.1 Streptomyces sp. NPDC031049 | reverse complement strand
CCCTTGGCATGCTGCGCCTGCGTCGCCCTCTCACCCGGCCCCGCCAGCGCCCGCGCACGGATCTCATGCAGCTCGGCCACCCGCCCGCGCGCGTCCGTCGGCTCGCCCGGCGCCTCATCCAAAACGGTCATGTAGTGACCTTACGAAGGGGACCGCGGAAAGCGAGCCGTCGACTCCGTACAGTCTCCGGCGCGTTTTCCTGGTACCCCTGAACAGAACCACCGGGGCATGCAGCCGTTTCGACTGGTCAGCGGGCTTTGGCGTTGTAGAGGTCGCACAAAGGCGTCACCCGAGAGACACCTCACATTCGTGTGTGGCGCATACCGTCCCCGGAGTGACGCGCAGCCGGAGCCGGCGGCCCGCGGCGAGGACCTCCACCGCGTCACCGGTCCGTACGACGCCGCGTACCGGACGGTCCCAGACGATCTCCAGCGGCTCCCCCGTGCGCGGCGGCTCGCTCACGCAGAGCGTAGCGGTACCTCCCCGGCGGCGGACCAGCACGCTCGCCCCGGCGGACGCGCCGAGCCGGCCCGCCGTACCGGCCCGCCAGAAGGTGGCCGCCGTCAGGCCGAGGCCGGGGCCGTCGACCGCCTGGCGTCCGGCGTCGTTGGCGAGGACCCGCAGCCGGCCTCGGCCGGCGGCGTGGCGGGCGACGGTGCGGCGGTCGGCGCCGGGCAGCAGGACGTAGGCGTAGCGGGCGTCCACCGGGTCGGTGCCGTGGTCGATCCAGAGGGTCTGCCAGCGGCGGGTGCGGCGCTCGCCGGTGCTGCCGGCGTTGATGTCGGACCAGGCGCCGGTGCGGTCCTCGCGCAGGGTGCGCAGGTCGCCGTCGAGGACGAGCCAGCCGCCGTGGCCGTCGAGGTGGGCCCAGTCCGCGCCCCGGACGAAGGCCTGGGTGCCGCCCTCCCCCAGGTTGCGGTTGTCGACGACCGTCTCGACGGCGACGCCGTCCGTGCAGGTGATCCCGGCGCCGAGGCAGACCACGCCGTCCGCGAGGAAGAACCAGGACTTGCGGGCCTCGAGGGTGGAGCCGAGGCCCTTCAGGTGCTGCCCGACCGCGGCGAACTCGCCGTCGGTGGTGCCGCCGACCCAGCGCACGTCGGGCTTGGGCGCGCCCCATTCGCCGCCCGCCCGGTCCGGCAGGCGCCGGGTGGAGACGGTGGTGCCGGGCAGGCGGTACCAGTCGACGGTGGGCCAGTACCAGTCGGTGTACTGGTCGGAGGGGCCCGCCGGCCACCAGGAGAGCAGGCCGGCGCCGGTGTGCCAGCCGCGCGGGTTCTCGCCGTTGCCGCACTCGTAGTGGGCGATGCGGTCGCTGGCCATGGCGAGGGCGGCGGTGAAGCCGGGGCGGCGGTGGACGGCCCGGTCCATGGCCGGGAACAGGCGGTGCCCCACGGGTTCGGGCGCGGCCTCGACGGGCGAGGCGGCGACGGCGTGCAGCCGGGCCAGGTCGGCGACGCCGAACTGGGGCGCCGTGAGGACCGGCGGCACCTGGGCACCGGCGGCGCGGTCGATCCAGCCCTTGATCCGCGCGTGCCAGCGCTGCCGTTCGGCCGGGCTCGCCGCGCCCGCCAGGACCGCGATGGCGGCGATGAGCTGCTGTCCGTGGTAGTGGTCGCTGCGCAGGACGTGCTGGTCGTCGCCCTGGAGGTGGCCGCGGCTGATGGCGCGTCCGTTGACGCAGTCCATGACCAGCCCGTCGTGGACGAGCGGGGCGTAGGCGTGCTCGACGCTGTCCAGGACGATCTGCCGGCTGGGGTCGGTGACCTCCCAGGGGGAGCCGGCCAGCAGGGTGAACAGACGGCCGAGGCCGTCCAGCATGACCTGGCCGTACGTCCCCGAGTACGCGACCCAGGTGTGCTGGACGAACGAGCCGTCGGCATACAGGCCGTCGCCCCGGGTCACGTACGGGAAGACCGGGGAGAGCGCGTCCCGGGCCAGGGTGATCTTGCCGGGATCGCGGCCCAGGATGCCGCGCAGCGCGACGGAGCGGCACAGGTCGACGCGGTTGGCGCCGGTGGAGGTGCCGGTGTAGTCGCCGAGCATGCGGTCGGGGACGAAGTGGTCGACTGCGGCGCAGGCCGCGGCGATGCGGTCGGTGCCGAGGTGGTCGTACAGGGCGGCCGTGATGTCCGTCAGCAGGCGGGGGCTGCCGATCTGCCACTCCCACCAGTTGCCGTACCGGGTGGTGGCGGGGTTGTAGACGGTGGCGGAGAGGTGGTCGAGGCCGCGCAGGACGGCCGCGAGCAGCGCCGGGTCGCCGGTGGAGCCGGTGCCCGGCTGGACGTGGGCCCGGGTCATCGTCCACAGGCGCTGGTAGCCGAGGGTGATGCCGGCGGGTGGGTCGAACGGGTGGCCGGGCCAGAGGGAGTCCGGCGCCGGGTCCATGGTGGCTGCGAGGCCGCGGGCCTGCTCACCGGTCTCGGCGAGCCGGGTGGCGTACGGCTCCTCGTCGGGGTCGTATCCGGTGCCGAGGGCGATGTCCAGCCAGCGGCGGCGGAGGGTGTCGTAGGGGTCGGCGGGGGCCGGGGCGGGGGTGGCGGATGCGGGGGTGGCGGGTGTCCGGGTGAGGCCGGCGGCCAGGGCGGTGGCGAGCAGGACGGCACGGCGGGAGGGCAGGCCCCGGCCACCGGGGGCCGGGGCGGTGGGGGCCGGGGCGGTGGGGCGCCGGGCGGGCCGTGGTGGGGTCATGAGCATGCCGTAGCACGCCGGGTGGGGCCTCGGGAAGCACGCGTGCGTCCGGTGCGTGTCCCGGGTCCACCCTTGGGGGCCACGGGTGCGCCAGGCGGCGGTATGCGCGGTGCGCCGCCGCGGACGGCCCGATAGGCAGGGCGTACGTCCTGTTCGTTCCGGTTCCCCTTCGTTCCGGTGCGTCGCCGATCCGTGACGAGGTGACCCCATGCGTGTGCTGCTCGTCCATCCCAGCGCCCTGATGTACTCCGAGATCTTCCTGCGGCTGGAGCCACTGGGGCTGGA
>NZ_JBVIGC010000044.1:0-3326 GCF_055571015.1 Streptomyces sp. NPDC031049 | reverse complement strand
CCTGGCTTTATCGAGCAGTTGTGACGTCGCTTGTCGATGGGTTTGGGAGGCGCCCCGTGCCACGGATGGGTGATGTCGACGAGTTCGGGAGGCACTGGGGTTCTTGCCAGGGCAGCATCGGGATGCTCCTGGTGAAAGGTGCTGGTCATGCCGCGGATGTCGAAGGTCGAGCTGTACGCGGCGATCCGGCGTGACCACCGTGGCGGCATGTCGATGCGGGAGCTTGAGCGCAAGCACGGCGTGACGTGGCGGACGGTGCGGAAGGCGTTGGACTCGTCCTGGCCGGAGCCGCGCAAGAAGCTGCCGCCGCGGGCGACCGCAGTGGACCGCTACAAGCCGGTGATCGACGAGATCTTGCGGGCGGACCTGGACGCGCCGCGCAAGCAGCGGCACACGGTCACCCGGATCTTCCACCGGCTGGTCGAGGAACACGGCGCCGACGTCTCCTACGGGATGGTCCGCTACTACGTCGCGGCCCGAAGGCCCGAGATCCTGGTCGAGTCGGGCAAGGCCCCGCTGGAGGCGTTCGTCCCCCAGACCCACCAGCCCGGTCACGAGGCGGAGGTCGACTTCGGCGACGTGACGATCCGCCTCGCTGGCGAGCTGGTGACCTGCTACCTGTTCTCCTTCCGCCTGTCGTATTCCGGCAAGGCCGTCCACCGCGTGTTCGCGTCCTGCGGCCAGGAAGCGTTCTTCGAAGGCCACGTCCACGCACTGCGGACGCTGGGCGGCGTCCCACGGAGCAAGGTCCGCTACGACAACCTCAAGGCGGCCGTCGCCCGCGTGCTCGGGCTGAGCCGGGCGAGGGTGGAAGCGGACCGGTGGATCGCCTTCAAATCGCACTACGGCATCGAGAGCTTCTACTGCCGCCCAGGCATCGAGGGCGCCCATGAGAAGGGCGGAGTCGAGGGCCAGATCGGATACTTCCGGCGCAACCACTTCGTCCCGGTTCCCGAGGTGTCCTCGCTCGCCGAGCTGAACGAGATGGTCGAGCAGTGGGACCGGCAGGACGACGCCCGCCGGATCGGCTCCAGGTCCCGGACGATCGCCGAGGACTTCGCGCTCGAACGGCCGCTGCTGATGCCGTTGCCGGAGGAGCCGTTCGAGACCGGGCGGCTGTTCACCCCGCGGGTCGACCGCTACGGCCAGATCCCGGTCCGCACGAACCGCTACTCGGTTCCCATCAGGCTGATCGGCAAGCGGGTGAGGGTCATCCTTCACGCCTCTCACCTGGTGGTTTACGACCAGAACGTGGAGGTGGCCCGGCATGAGCGGTTGATCGCCAAAGGCGCCGTCCGTCTTGAACTGGACCACTATCTGGAGGTCCTGGTTCGCAAGCCCGGTGCCTTCCCCGGCTCGACCGCTCTCGAACAGGCCCGTTCGGCGGGCAAGTTCACCCCGGTGCACGACGCCTGGTGGACCCAGGCCATGAAGATCCACGGCGAGCGGGACGGCACCCGCGCGCTGATCGAGGTGCTGCTGCTCGGACGCCACATGACGCACGAACATGTCGTCGCCGGGCTGGCAGCAGCCCTGCGGGCCGGGGCGATGACCGCGGACGCGGTCGCGCTGGAGGCCCGCAAGGCCGCCCAGGCGGAGACCGAGCCCGCGCCGGACGCCCGGGCCCTCGGCCAGCCGTCGGCGACGGTGACGTCGCTGCACGAGTGGCGTCTGGCGCATCTTCCGCCGGACACCAGGCCGCTGCCCTCGGTGTCTCACTACGACCAGTTGCTCCGACGCCGCCGCACCAGCGGCAGCGGCCACCGTGAGGGAGAAGCGCAGTGACCATGCCCCGCCAGCGAGGGTTGACCGAGCAGGCCGCCGATGCCGCGATCGACTCCGCCTGCCGCTTGCTGCGGCTGCCGTCGATCCGCAACGAGTTCTCCGACATTGCCGACCGGGCGATGAAGGACCAGATGACCTACCGCGGCTTCCTCGCCGAGCTGCTGATGGCCGAGTGCGACGACCGGGCCCGCCGCAGGTCGGAGAGGCGGATCAAAGCAGCCGGCTTCCCACGGGAGAAGTCCCTGCGTTCCTTCGACTTCGACGCCAACCCGAACATCGACCCGGCCACCATCCACACCCTCGCCAGCTGCGAATGGATCAAGAAAAGTCAACCGCTCTGCCTGATCGGCGACTCCGGCACCGGCAAGTCCCACATGCTCATCGCGCTGGGCACCGAGGCCGCGATGAAGGGCTACCGAGTGCGCTACACGCTCGCGACGAAACTGGTCAATGAGCTGGTCGAGGCCGCGGATGAGAAGCAGCTGAACAAGACGATCGCCCGCTACGGCCGTGTCGATCTGCTCTGCATCGACGAACTCGGCTACATGGAACTCGACCGGCATGGCGCCGAGCTCCTCTTCCAGGTCCTGACCGAACGCGAGGAGAAGAACAGCGTCGCGATCGCTTCCAACGAGTCGTTCGGTGGCTGGACCAAGACGTTCACCGACCCCCGGCTCTGCGCGGCCATCGTCGACCGACTGACCTTCAACGGCACCATCATCGAGACCGGCACCGACTCCTACCGCCTCGCCAGCACCCGAGCACGAACCGAACAACCCGCCCAGGCTGGCTGAGGCCAACTGTTGCCGATCTTGACGTGGCTGACGAGTGTGAAGTCAGATGCGGTGAGAAGTCGGCATCGAGAAGCGGCACAGCCGCAGGGGGTTTGGCGTGTTCATCACGGAAGAGGACCTTTTCGATCCTGATGAGATGCTGAGCCTCTACGACTCGGTCGGCTGGGAAGGCTACACCGCCGACGTCGACAAGCTCTGCCGCGGCCTGCGGAACTCTCACCTGGTCATCACCGCACGAGACGGTTCAGGAACGCTCCTCGGACTGGCCCGGACCGTCTCCGACGACGAGCACATCTGCTATGTCCAGGATGTCGTGGTCAGCCCAGCGCATCACCGGCAGGGCGTCGGCCGGGCCCTGGTCGAGCACCTCATGCAGCGCTACTCGCACTGCCGTTTCTTCCTCCTCTCCACAGACCACGAGTCGTCACCGGAAGGCAAGCGCAATCACGCGTTCTATCGGAGCCTTGGTTTCCTGTCCTACGAGGAGAAGCAGATGGCGGGCTTCGGGCTGCCCAGGAACCGCCCTGACCTGCGTGACATGACGCCATAAAGATTCGCCCCTCCCGGCCGCAACGCGGACACGTCCGCCCTCACTGACCAACCCCATCCCGGTGATGGGTGCCGGCCGTGACACGTCCCAGACGCGACCATGCCGTCATTTCTCATCGACAGCCGTCAGTCCAGCGATCACCACCTGCCTCCGAAACCGGTCGACAATCGCTGTTCCTAGAGATCAACGAAGCCACC
>NZ_JBVIGC010000043.1:0-3345 GCF_055571015.1 Streptomyces sp. NPDC031049 | reverse complement strand
CGGCGTCAAACTGACGACGCTGCGCCCGGAGCAGGCCGAGTACATCGGCGTGAAGGTGGAGGGCCCGTACAAGCCCGACCACTACCGATACTGACAGCCGCCCCGCCGCGGCCCGCCGTGAGCGCGTCCGTGCACTGACACGCTCACGGCAGCAGATCCTCCGAGACAGGCCCCCGCACCCCCGTGCCGGGGGCCTGCCCCGTTGCCGGACCAGCGGCGCCGGATCGTCCGGCGCCGGACCAGACCGTCACGACCCAGGACCCCCATGCCCCGCGGCCGCTATTCGCTCCACGATCCGCACGATCACACCCCCCTCGCCGAAGAACACTTCCAATGCGCCGTCGGCCCCTCAGGCTGGCGCTACGTCTCGCAGCTGACCACGCCCACCGGCGACCACCACGGCTCCGTCGACCTCACCCTGGACGAACTCGGCCGCCCCATCCGCCTGGAACTCCACGCCGCGAGCTGGCAGGTGCGCGGTGCCGCCCTCGACGGAGTCACCTGGGTCAGGACCGACCCCACCGGGACCGAGGCCACCGAAGGCAATGTGCGCGCCCACACCTTCGCCGGCACCTCCCCGGCCTTCCTCGTCGCCATCGCCCGTCTCCTGCGCCTCACCCCCTCCACGGCGGCAACCCGCCTGCGCGTCGTCACCTTCACGGACCCGGTCCTCGCCCCGCGCACCGTCGACCAGTCCTGGGCCCTGGTGAAAAGCGAAGCACACGCCACTGACAACGGCCCTCTGATCGTGGACGAATACCAGGTCACGGCCCTGGACACGGGCGAGCAGCACGCCGTGCACCTCGCCGGCGACGTCGTGCTCGCGGCCCCCGGCATCGAGTTGGAGGACCTGGAATCGCCGCCGTCCGTCTTCCCGTGACGGCGACGGCTCCCGCGCAGCACTACGCAGGTGGCGCGAACCCGGTGCCGGGTCGCCGCTCCTCCACCGGAGCCGTTGCCGGGGCGTCCGCTGAAGCCTCGTGCGAGGAGTCCTGCGGCGCCGGGGACGGAGAGGACACGGGCCCCGTCGCCGGGGGAACCGCCGCGGCCGGGGGAGCCACAGGGGCGGGGGATGCCGCGGGCGCCGGGGCAGCCGCGGGCGCGGGGAAGGCCACGGCCGCACCGCCGCCGGGCGCCCCAGGACCGCTTCCGAAGGCCCGCCGGCTCTCGCGCGCCTGCCGTTCCTGCACCACCGCCGCCAGATACGCCGCCGGCGGCACCCCCTGCGGCGCCGGCGCACCCGTACGAGCGGCGACATCGGCGGCCAGCCGCTCCGCCATCGACCAGCCGACCTGCGGGTCCAGCTGCCGCATCCGCGTCAGGTACTGCCGCACGGCCAGCCACAGATCGTCCGGGACCGCCGACAGATCCAGTCCCGAGAACCGACCCGCCAGCCACGGCGGAGGCGGCGGCACGAACCCACCCGGCGCGACCGGCACCCGCTCACGGACCACCAGCGTCCCGGCGAACACGTCACCGAGACGCCGCCCACGGGCCGACACCAGGGAGGCGATACAGGCGACGACCCCCAAGGTCATCAGAATCTCGATCACGCCGATCAACCCCCGCACCAGCGCATGCCGGAACCGGATCGGCCCGCCGTCGTCCCGCACCACCCGCAGACCGCACGCCATCTTCCCCAGCGACCGGCCATGGCTGAGCGTCTCGACGGCTATCGGCCCGCCCACCAGCACCAGCACGAACGTCCCGAGGGACAGTGCCGTCTGCGCCGCCACGTCCAGCGAGGCGGTGGCGGCCACCAGGCCGACGGTCACCGCGATGTAGACGGCCACGGCCACCGCCAGATCCAGCAACACGGCCAGCGCCCTGCTGGGCAGCCTCGCGGGGCGCAGCTCCAGCGCCACCGCCTCGCCCGTCACCAGATCACTCACGCCGACCGTCCTTCCCCTGCCCTGCCTCGAACACCGCCAGTCTGCCAAGCTGAGGGCACATCGCGCCGCAGTACGACAAGCTGATCCACGACGATCCGCCGACGACAGCCGAGGAGCAGGCACACCGATGGACCTCGACGTCTTCGTCTCCGCCCACCGAGCGGAGTGGGACCGCCTCGACGCCCTGCTCAAACGCCAGCGCCGCCTGAACGGGGCCGAGACCGACGAACTCGTCACCCTCTACCAGCGGGCGGCGACCCATCTCTCGCTCATCCAGTCCAGCGCTCCCGACCCGCAGCTGACCGGCCGGCTCAGCCAACTGGTGGCACGCGCGCGTAGCGCCGTCACCGGCACCCGCCGCGCGTCCTGGCGCGATGTGACCGGCTTTCTCACCCATGGGTTCCCTGCGGCCGTGTACCGAACCCGCCACTGGTGGGTCCCCACCGCGCTCATCTCCACCGCCGTGGCGGCGCTCCTCGGCTGGTGGATCGGCACCGATCCCCAAGTACAGGCCACCATCGCCGCACCCGCCGAACTGCGGGAGCTGACCCGCCCCGGCGGCCAGTACGAGTCGTACTACTCGACCCACCCCGCGGCCTCGTTCGCCGCCCAGGTGTGGACGAACAACGCCTGGGCGGCGGCGCTCTGCCTGATCCTGGGCGTCTTCCTGGGGCTCCCGGTCATCTGGATCCTCTTCCAGAACATGCTCAACCTCGGCGTGGGCTTCGGCCTGATGTCCTCCGCCGGTCGCCTGGACACCTTCCTCGGCCTGGTCCTCCCGCACGGTCTGCTGGAACTGACGGCGGTCTTCGTGGCGGCAGGCACCGGCCTGCGGCTCGGCTGGACGCTCATCGACCCCGGCCCCCGCACCCGCCGCACAGCCCTCGCGGAGGAGGGGCGGGCCGCCATCGGCATGGCGATCGGCCTCGCGCTCGTCCTGTTCATCTCCGGCGCGATCGAAGGCTTCGTCACCCCGTCGGGCCTGCCCACCTGGGCCCGCATCACCATCGGCGTCGTGGCCGAGCTGGCCTTCCTCGCCTACGTCTACGTCCTCGGCGGACGGGCCGCGCGCGCCGGCGGGACGGGGGACGTCGAGGCGGCCGAACGCAGCGCCACGGTGCCGACGGCCGCCTGATGTGCAAGCAGGCCCGGCGAGCTGCTAATCTCCTCTTCGCCCCGCGAGAGCCGTTGACACGGACCGAGCGGGGAGGTAGATTCGAACAGTTGCCTGGAGATGGGGTCACCCCAGAAGGCAGCAGGTAGTATCTATCTCGCTTCTTAATTGTCGAAGAAGCTTCCCGATGAATCGGAAACTGGCACCGGTCAAACCGGCCCGAAACTTCTGATAAAGTCGGAATCGCCGGAAAGGAAACCGCGAGAGCGGAAACCTGGAAAGCACCGAGGAAATCGGATCGGAAAGATCTGATAGAGTCGGAAACACCGAAGGGAAGCG
>NZ_JBVIGC010000042.1:0-4263 GCF_055571015.1 Streptomyces sp. NPDC031049 | reverse complement strand
CTTCGAGCGCGACCCGCAGCTGTACTACGAGGACGGCTACCAGGAGCTGGTCGACCGGGGCTTCAAGGTCGACGTGGCCCCGATCGGCGACGTCAGCTGGGTCGAGATCGACAACCACGACGACCTCGCCAGGGGACGGGAGATCGCGTGCCGGTACTGACCAGGCTCATCCCCTCGCCGGTCGTCGTCGACATCCGCCCCGGGGCCCTGGACGACCTGGCCGGCGTCCTGGTGGACCAGCGCATATCCCCGTCGGGCAACCTCGCCGTCGCCGTCAGCGGCGGCTCCGGTGCCCGGCTGCGCGAGCGGCTGGCGCCGGCCCTGCCCGGCGCCGACTGGTTCGAGGTCGGCGGGGGCACGATCGACGACGCCGTCCGGCTGGCCGACGAGATGAAGCGCGGCCACTACGACGCGGTCGTCGGGCTCGGCGGCGGCAAGGTCATCGACTGCGCGAAGTACTCGGCCGCCCGCATCGGGCTGCCCATGGTCGCGGTGGCCACCAACCTCTCCCACGACGGCATCTGCTCCCCGGTGTCGATCCTGGACAACGACGCGGGCCGCGGTTCGTACGGCGTGCCGACGCCCATCGCGATCGTGGTCGACCTGTCGGTGATCCGCGAGGCGCCCATCCGGTTCGTCCGCTCCGGGATCGGCGACGCCCTGTCCAACATCTCCGCGGTCGCGGACTGGGAGCTGGCCAACCAGGTCAACGGCGAGAAGATCGACGGCCTCGCCGCCGCGATGGCCCGCCAGGCCGGCGAGGCCGTGCTGCGCCACCCGGGCGGCTGCGGCGACGACGGGTTCCTGACCGTGCTGGCCGAGGGCCTGGTGCTGTCGGGCATCGCCATGTCGATCGCGGGCCACACCCGGCCCTCGTCCGGCGCCTGCCACGAGATCAGCCACGCGCTGGACCTGCTCTATCCCGGGCGGGCGGCGAGCCACGGCGAGCAGGTGGGCATCGGCGCGGCCTTCGCCACGCATCTGCGCGGCGAGCCGGAGGCCTCCCGGATGATGGCCGCGGCGCTGCGCCGGCACGGGCTGCCGGTCGTGGCCCGGGAGATCGGGTTCGACGACGAGGAGTTCGTCCGGGCCGTGGAGTTCGCCCCGCAGACCCGGCCGGGCCGGTACACGATCCTGGAGCACCTCGGCCTGTCGCCGGACGGGATCGCCGCCGCGTACGCCGAGTACGTCGCCGGTGTGGCGTCCGCCATGGACTGAGCCGTTCCCGGGCCCCGCGCCAGGCCTGCGCGGGGTCCGGTTTGACCCCGCGCGGCGGCCCCCGTAACCTTGACCGTCGGCGTGTCCATAGACCCGCCACATCCCCGTAAACCTCTTCCTCCCGGCCGCGCGTCGTGACCGGGAGAGGCCGTCCGTGTTCGGCGCGGGACGGCTGGCCTGCGGGGGTGCCGTTTCTTCGAGCGTAGAGAGTGAGTTCCGCGTGTACGCGATCGTGCGCAGCGGTGGTCGCCAGCACAAGGTTGCTGTCGGCGACATCGTCGAGGTTGACAAGATTTCCACCGCCAAGGTCGGCGACACGGTCGAGCTCTCGACCCTGCTCGTCGTCGACGGCGACTCCGTGACCAGCGACCCGTGGGTGCTGGCCGGCATCAAGGTCCAGGCCGAGGTCGTGGACCACCACAAGGGCCAGAAGATCGACATTCTGCGCTACAAGAACAAGACCGGCTACCGCCGTCGTCAGGGCCACCGCCAGCAGTACACGGCGATCAAGGTCACTGAGATCCCCACGGCTGCGAAGTAAGGGACTGAAGAGACATGGCACACAAGAAGGGCGCATCGTCCACCCGGAACGGTCGCGACTCCAACGCCCAGCGGCTCGGCGTGAAGCGCTTCGGCGGTCAGGTCGTCAACGCGGGTGAGATCCTGGTCCGCCAGCGTGGCACCCACTTCCACCCGGGCGCCGGCGTCGGCCGTGGCGGCGACGACACGCTGTTCGCGCTTCAGGCCGGTTCGGTGCAGTTCGGCACCAGCCGTGGCCGCAAGGTCGTGAACATCGTTCCGGTCGCCTGACCGGACGCATCGTTTCGCGAGGCGGACCTCACTTCCCTCCCGGGAAGGCGGGTCCGCCTTTCGCGTGTTAAGACCCCTTGTAAAGACAAACAACACCTGCTTACGCACGTCTCTGGAGGCACCCCACCATGACCACCTTCGTGGACCGCGTCGAACTGCATGTCGCCGCGGGTAACGGAGGCCACGGCTGTGCCTCCGTACACCGGGAGAAGTTCAAGCCGCTCGGCGGACCGGACGGCGGCAACGGCGGCCGTGGCGGCGATGTCATCCTCACCGTCGACCAGTCGGTGACGACGCTGCTGGACTACCACCACTCCCCGCACCGCAAGGCCACCAACGGCAAGCCCGGCGAGGGCGGCAACCGCTCCGGCAAGGACGGCCAGGACCTGGTCCTGCCGGTGCCGGACGGCACCGTCGTCCTCGACAAGGCGGGCAACGTCCTCGCCGACCTGGTCGGCCACGGCACCTCGTTCGTGGCCGCGCAGGGCGGCCGGGGTGGGCTCGGCAACGCGGCGCTGGCCTCCGCCCGGCGCAAGGCGCCCGGGTTCGCGCTGCTCGGGGAGCCGGGGGACCTCAGGGACGTCGTCCTGGAGCTGAAGACGGTCGCCGACGTCGCGCTGGTCGGCTACCCGAGCGCCGGCAAGTCGTCGCTGATCTCGGTGCTGTCGGCGGCCAAGCCGAAGATCGCCGACTACCCCTTCACCACGCTCGTGCCGAACCTGGGCGTGGTCACGGCGGGCTCCACGGTCTACACCATCGCCGACGTGCCCGGCCTCATCCCCGGCGCCAGCCAGGGCAAGGGCCTCGGCCTGGAGTTCCTGCGCCACGTCGAGCGGTGCAGCGTGCTCGTGCACGTCCTGGACACCGCCACCCTGGAGTCCGACCGCGACCCCGTCTCCGACCTCGACGTCATCGAGGAGGAGCTGCGCCAGTACGGCGGCCTGGACAACCGTCCGCGCATCGTCGTGCTGAACAAGATCGACGTGCCCGACGGCCGGGACCTCGCCGAGATGGTCCGGCCCGATCTCGAGGCGCGCGGCTACCGGGTCTTCGAGGTGTCCGCGGTGGCCCACATCGGGCTGAAGGAGCTGTCGTTCGCCCTCGCCGACCTGGTGGCCGGCGCGCGTGCCGCCAGGCCGAAGGAGGAGTCCACGCGCATCGTCATCCGGCCCAAGGCCGTGGACGACGCCGGCTTCACCGTCACGCGCGAGGACGAGAGCCTGTTCCGGGTGCGCGGCGAGAAGCCCGAACGCTGGGTGCGCCAGACCGACTTCAACAACGACGAGGCCGTCGGCTACCTCGCGGACCGGCTCAACCGCCTCGGCGTCGAGGAGGAGCTGCTGAAGGCCGGCGCCCGTGCCGGGGACGGCGTGGCCATCGGCCCCGAGGACAACGCCGTCGTCTTCGACTGGGAGCCGTCCGTCACCGCCGGCGCGGAGATGCTCGGCCGCCGCGGTGAGGACCACCGCTTCGAGGGCACCCGCCCGGCCGCCCAGCGCCGCCGGGACCGGCAGGCCGAGCGGGACGAGGCGGAGCAGGAGTACGAGGGCTTCGAGCCGTTCTGAGCGGCCCAGGGGCCCGGAACGACCGCACCCCGCCGTCACGGCCTCCCCGCACCGATGCGGGAGGAGTGAGGGCGGGGTGCGGTCGTCGTTCCGGCGCGCGTCAGGCCCGCGCGTCCGCCGTTTCCGTCAGTTCCCGCCCCACGTAGTCGCGCAGCCACCCCCGGAAGTCCGGGCCCAGGTCCTCACGTTCGCACGCGAGGCGGACGATGGCGCGCAGGTAGTCGCCGCGGTCGCCGGTGTCGTAGCGGCGGCCCTTGAAGACCACTCCGTGCACCGGACCGCCGGCCTTTCCCGCGGCGGTAGCCGCTGATGAATGCGTCTCGGCGAGCTGCTGGAGGGCGTCGGTGAGCTGGATCTCGCCGCCGCGGCCGGGCTCGGTGGTGCGCAGTATGTCGAAGACGTGCGGGTCCAGGACGTAGCGGCCGATGACGGCGTAGTGGGAGGGGGCGTCGGCCGGGTCGGGCTTCTCCACCAGGCCGGTGACCTTGACGACGTCGCCGTCAGCGGTGGGCTCCACCGCGGCACAGCCGTAGAGGTGGATCTGCTCGGGCGCGACCTCCATCAGCGCCACCACACTGCCGCCGTACTGCGCCTGGACCTCGATCATGCGCTTGAGCAGCGGGTCGCGCGGGTCGATCAGGTCGTCGCCGAGGAGGACCGCGAAGGGCTC
>NZ_JBVIGC010000041.1:1520-2854 GCF_055571015.1 Streptomyces sp. NPDC031049 | reverse complement strand
GTCCCGGGGTGATGGGTGGTTGGTCGTTGTTTGAGAACTGCACAGTGGACGCGAGCATCTGTGGCCAAGTTTTTAAGGGCGCACGGTGGATGCCTTGGCACCAGGAACCGATGAAGGACGTGGGAGGCCGCGATAGGCCCCGGGGAGTCGTCAACCAGGCTTTGATCCGGGGGTGTCCGAATGGGGAAACCCGGCAGTCGTCATGGGCTGTCACCCTTGCCTGAACTCATAGGGCAAGTGGAGGGAACGCGGGGAAGTGAAACATCTCAGTACCCGCAGGAAGAGAAAACAACCGTGATTCCGGGAGTAGTGGCGAGCGAAACTGGATGAGGCTAAACCTACGACGTGTGAGACCCGGCAGGGGTTGCGTCGTGGGGGTTGTGGGATCTCTTTGCTGTTGTCTGCCGGCAACAGGACGAGTCAGAAACCGTTGATGTAGGCGAAGGACATGCGAAAGGTCCGGCGTAGAGGGTAAGACCCCCGTAGTCGAAACGTCAGCGGCTCGTTGGAGAGACACCCAAGTAGCACGGGGCCCGAGAAATCCCGTGTGAATCTGGCGGGACCACCCGCTAAGCCTAAATATTCCCTGGTGACCGATAGCGGATAGTACCGTGAGGGAATGGTGAAAAGTACCCCGGGAGGGGAGTGAAATAGTACCTGAAACCGTGTGCCTACAAGCCGTGGGAGCGTCGCACATCAGCTTGCTGGTGTGTCGTGACTGCGTGCCTTTTGAAGAATGAGCCTGCGAGTTTGCGGTGTGTTGCGAGGTTAACCCGGGTGGGGTAGCCGTAGCGAAAGCGAGTCCGAACAGGGCGGTGGAGTAGCACGCTCAAGACCCGAAGCGGAGTGATCTAGCCATGGGCAGGTTGAAGCGGAGGTAAGACTTCGTGGAGGACCGAACCCACCAGGGTTGAAAACCTGGGGGATGACCTGTGGTTAGGGGTGAAAGGCCAATCAAACTCCGTGATAGCTGGTTCTCCCCGAAATGCATTTAGGTGCAGCGTCGTGTGTTTCTTGCCGGAGGTAGAGCACTGGATAGGCGATGGGCCCTACCGGGTTACTGACCTTAGCCAAACTCCGAATGCCGGTAAGTGAGAGCGCGGCAGTGAGACTGTGGGGGATAAGCTCCATGGTCGAGAGGGAAACAGCCCAGAGCATCGACTAAGGCCCCTAAGCGTACGCTAAGTGGGAAAGGATGTGGAGTCGCAGAGACAACCAGGAGGTTGGCTTAGAAGCAGCCACCCTTGAAAGAGTGCGTAATAGCTCACTGGTCAAGTGATTCCGCGCCGACAATGTAGCGGGGCTCAAGCGTACCGCCGAAGTCGTGTCATTGC
>NZ_JBVIGC010000041.1:0-1423 GCF_055571015.1 Streptomyces sp. NPDC031049 | reverse complement strand
TCTGAGACCTGATGCCGAGCCGATTGTGGTGAAGTGGATGATCCTATGCTGTCGAGAAAAGCCTCTAGCGAGTTTCATGGCGGCCCGTACCCTAAACCGACTCAGGTGGTCAGGTAGAGAATACCGAGGCGTTCGGGTGAACTATGGTTAAGGAACTCGGCAAAATGCCCCCGTAACTTCGGGAGAAGGGGGGCCATTTCCGGTGATCCGATTTACTCGGTGAGCTGGGGGTGGCCGCAGAGACCAGCGAGAAGCGACTGTTTACTAAAAACACAGGTCCGTGCGAAGCCGTAAGGCGATGTATACGGACTGACGCCTGCCCGGTGCTGGAACGTTAAGGGGACCGGTTAGCTCCATTTCGGTGGGGCGAAGCTGAGAACTTAAGCGCCAGTAAACGGCGGTGGTAACTATAACCATCCTAAGGTAGCGAAATTCCTTGTCGGGTAAGTTCCGACCTGCACGAATGGCGTAACGACTTCTCGACTGTCTCAACCATAGGCCCGGTGAAATTGCACTACGAGTAAAGATGCTCGTTTCGCGCAGCAGGACGGAAAGACCCCGGGACCTTTACTACAGTTTGATATTGGTGTTCGGTTCGGCTTGTGTAGGATAGCTGGGAGACTGTGAAGCTTGGACGCCAGTTCAGGTGGAGTCGTCGTTGAAATACCAGTCTGGTCGTGCTGGATGTCTAACCTGGGTCCGTGATCCGGATCAGGGACAGTGTCTGATGGGTAGTTTAACTGGGGCGGTTGCCTCCTAAAGGGTAACGGAGGCGCCCAAAGGTTCCCTCAGCCTGGTTGGCAATCAGGTGTTGAGTGTAAGTGCACAAGGGAGCTTGACTGTGAGACCGACGGGTCGAGCAGGGACGAAAGTCGGGACTAGTGATCCGGCGGTGGCTTGTGGAAGCGCCGTCGCTCAACGGATAAAAGGTACCCCGGGGATAACAGGCTGATCTTCCCCAAGAGTCCATATCGACGGGATGGTTTGGCACCTCGATGTCGGCTCGTCGCATCCTGGGGCTGGAGTCGGTCCCAAGGGTTGGGCTGTTCGCCCATTAAAGCGGTACGCGAGCTGGGTTTAGAACGTCGTGAGACAGTTCGGTCCCTATCCGCTGTGCGCGTAGGAGTCTTGAGAAGGGCTGTCCCTAGTACGAGAGGACCGGGACGGACGAACCTCTGGTGTGCCAGTTGTTCTGCCAAGGGCATGGCTGGTTGGCTACGTTCGGGAGGGATAACCGCTGAAAGCATCTAAGCGGGAAGCCTGCTTCGAGATGAGGACTCCCACCCACTTGATGGGGTAAGGCTCCCAGTAGACGACTGGGTTGATAGGCCGGATATGGAAGCACGGTAACGTGTGGAGTTGACCGGTACTAATAGGCCGAGGGCTTGTCCATAGAGGCTCGCGTCCACTGTGTTGGTTCTGA
>NZ_JBVIGC010000040.1:0-4965 GCF_055571015.1 Streptomyces sp. NPDC031049 | reverse complement strand
CCGTCATTTCTCATCGACAGCCGTCAGTCCAGCGATCACCACCTGCCTCCGAAACCGGTCGACAATCGCTGTTCCTAGAGATCAACGAAGCCACCACGCCCGGGGTGGACCGGTGACCTGGATCCTGAGCACCGTCATCCGTCTGCTGCTGCGCGCCGCCGGGCCGCTCGTCCGGCGCGGTCTGCCGTATCTCGCCCTGGCCGCCATGGCCACGCTCGTGTGCGGCGTCACCCTCGCCACCGGGTACGGAATCCGCGCCATCGCCCTGTGGCTGACGGCCGCAGCGTGGCCGCTGGTCACCGTGCTGCTCGGACTGCTGGGAGCGGTGCTCCACCTCGCCGGGCTCGTGGGCCTGGTCGCGGTCGTCCTTCTCATGCCGCTGGTCATCGCGGCCGACGTCCTCACCGGGTCGCCCGCCGCCCGCACTCGACCGCCACGGTGCTGAACTCCTCTTCCAGGTCCTGACCGAACGCAAGCAGAAGAACAGCGTCGCCATCGCCTCCAACGAGTCCTTCGGAGGTGGGACCAAGACCTTCACCGACCTCCGCCTCTGCGCGGCCATCGTCGACCGGCTCTCGGCGCGGCCGGCTGCGCCACCCAAGCAGCTGGTCGCACTGCTACTCCCGCCCTGCGGAACGGCACCCCAGGTCGCCGTTGCAGGCCGCGGGAACCGGGCGGCCGATCCGCTCACCGACCGAGCCCCGGTGCGCAGCATCGACCCCCAGGCCACTTCCGCGCCACGTTCTTCGAAAGGGCTCCCCGATGATCCGCCGTATCGCGACCCGTGCTGCCGTAGTCCCCGCCGTCATGGCGGTGGCCGCAGCAGCAGCCCTGACCGTCACCACCGCGCCGGCCGCCCACGCTGTCGGTGAGAACAGCCAGTGCACCCGCAACTGGGCCAACTTCAGTGCCACCGCGGGCAAAAACGCCTGGAACTTCCGCTCCGGCCCCTCCACCGGCTACAAGAGCCTCGGATACCTGTACCGCGGCGACGGGCTCACCGTGATGTGCAGCAAGGGCAACTGGGACTACGCCCAGATCATCAGCTCCAAGTCCGGGATCCGCAAGGGCACCAAGGGGTGGGTGCGCAGCGACGGCCTGATCAGCCTGGCGGGCTGAACAGTCACGACCTTCCGTACGCGCGCCGGGGCCCTTGGCCCAACTGGTGGACTTCGCCCAGTGGTCGACAGGGCTCGGCGCGGGAAACCACGGGTTACGTCCCCCTCCCGAACCAGTAGCGGCTGCCCGGCGGAGGAACGGCCACGTCCACGGGACGCCAAGCAGGACAACCGAGCATCGCGCTGCCCAGCGGGATGCCAGTGGGCGCTTTGGTCCGGGGTCGACACGTGGTCCTCACCCCTGCAGCGGCACACCCCCCCCCGCTTTCACTCCGGGCGGCAGGAACGGCAGCACCTGCCTGGCCTGGCCTGGCCTCGATCAAGGAGATCAGTCACATGTCAGCAGCTCTCCGCAAGACGGCCCTCACAGCAGCCTCGCTGGCCATGCTGGCCGGCGCGGTCGTCGTCGGAACCACCACCGAGGCCGCCGCTACCCCGCGGATCAACGCCTGCGGATCCAGCTACGCATTCCTGAAGTCGTGGCCGATCAAGGCCATGTACTGGACGCACGACGCCGGCAAGACCAAGGGGTACATCGATATCTACTACTCCCGCTCCACCGGCAAGAACTGTGCCATCGCCAGGCCGATCGACGGGGTCCACCTGCCTCGCGGGATCAAAGTCAAGATCGGCAAGAGCGGGTCCGGCTGGGCCGCACTCGACGGATACCAGGCCAATTTCACCAAGTACGCGGGACCGGTCTACGTCTCCGCCCGCAACACGTGCATCGACTTCGAGGGGGGCTTCTCCTACAACGCCACCTGGGACTCCTCGACCGCCTGGAGCAGCTACTCCGGGAAGCACTGCGGCTGATCAACGCGCCAAGGGCGTCGCGTGGCGGACCGAGGTGCCCGATTGCCGCCCCAAGGGGCGGGAGGGGGCCCAGATGCTGTCCGTCCCGCCGGAAGCGACGTTGAGGGCAGCTTGGCGGCCTGCTGGGCTTCTCGCCATGGCGGCTGTACGTCTTTCGCCGCTGCCGCCGTCCGTATGCCGCCGCCTGTCCCCCTGGGCCCCGGCGCACGGACGGCGGCCTTTTCCCGCACCCACGATTCCCCTTCTGCAGAGGCAGGTAGGCGATGGCCCACGCGCAGGTCCGCGACGTCCCCCGCACCACCCAGGCGCCGACCCGCGCACCGCAGCCGTCACCCCCGCCCGCGCCGGTCAGCGATCCGGCGCCACGGGCCACCCCGCCGACGTTCCGCGATGTACTGCGCCACCGATATTGCAGCCGTCTGCTGATCTCTTCGGTGACCGGCCGTCTGTCGCTGGGCATGGTGCCCGTCGCCCTGATCCTGGCGGCAGAGCGGGACGGTCACTCCCTGGCGACTGCCAGTCTGCTGGCCGCGCTCTACGGCATCGCCCCGGCGCTCGGCCTGCCGCTGCTGGGGCGGCTGGCCGACCTGCGCGGCCTGCCGCTGCCCTGCCAGCTCGGCGCCGCCCTGGTTGCCACCGCGCTGGGCACTCTTGCCGCGATGGGCACCTCCCACCTGCCGCTGGCCGCCGTGTGCGTCGCCCTGGCCGGAGCCGGATGCCCGCCGCTGGAGGGCGGGCTGCGATCGCTGTGGCACGCCGTACTGCCCGATGACGCGCACGTCCGCACCGCCTACACCCTGGACTCCTCCACCCAGGAGATCGTCTACGTCACCGGCCCCGCACTGGCCATCGCGATGGCCACCTGGCTCTCCCCGGCCGCGGCCCTCGCCCTGGCGGCCGCCGTCACCATGGCCGGCTCCCTCGCCTTCGCCACCACCCGCCCCGCCCGCACATGGCGGGCCGCACCGCGCCGCCGGCAGCGGCTCGGCGTCCTGCGCCCGCCCGCCATGCGGCCCCTGCTGATCTCCCTGGTCTTCCTCGGCGCCACGGTCGGCGCCCTCGACGTCGCCGGGATCGTCGTTGCCGAACGGCAGGACGTGCCCTGGCTCGCGGGCGCGCTGCCCGCGGTGTTCTCCGCAGCGGGGCTACTCGGCGGAGTCCTGTTCGCCCGCTTCCAGCCCGCGACCGCTCCCCGGCCGGGGCACCTGATGCTGCTGGGCGCCGCGTTCGCCGCCGGATGGCTTCCTCTGCTCGCCCCACTCCCGGCTGCGGCAATCCTCGTGCTGGCGATGCTGCCCGGCGCCTTGTTCGTCCCCCTGCTGACCGTGGCCAGCCTGACCGTCACCTCGCTCGCCCCACCAGGCACATCGACCGAGGCGGTCGGCTGGATGTCCAGCGCGATCCGCCTCGGCCTCGCAGGCGGCACCGCCCTGGCGGGCCCGCTCGGCGGCCACTTCGCCGTCCCGCTGATGGCCGCCGCTCTGTGCGCGCTTCTCCTCTCGGCCCGCACCGTGCCCGCCCCCACCACGGCCCAGGTGTGAGGCGGACGGACCGCAGAGCACCGCTCCCGCCTCCCGGAACGAATCCACGAACGCCAACCGCCGGATCCGCCTGCACGGCCCGCGCCCCGGATATGCGCTCGACGCCTGCCGGGACGCGGGCCTTCTCACTGCCGCCCGCAGGCCAGACCCTCCAGTGCCTCGGCCGCGCTGAGCGCCGCCAGAATCTGATGCTCGCCTGCCTTGGTCTCGAGCACACCGGCCGCCACTGCCTCGGCCAGCCAGCCCGCGTGGCCGAGTGCGGCCGCCACGGCGTGCCAGATCCCGCCTCGTGCCGGCACATGGTCGCCGTACGCGTCCTGCAGCCACTGGTGAGCGGCCCGCAGCGCGGCGGCGGCATCCCCGCCGTGCATATCCAGATCCTGAGCGGTCAGCGGCCGGATCCACGTGTCGACGTGCGACTGCACCACCTGTGTGTAGGCCCGATGGTCGGCCATCGTCCCGCAGCGCCCGCCCGGCGCGCGCGTTGTGCGTCGGCCGGGCCAGTTCCGGGCGAGCCACCAGCGCCTCGCACACACCTCCACCCGGTACTCCAGGACACGTCCCTTCTTCCGGCTGTGCGCCTCGACCACGTGCGTGGCGGGCGCGGAACAGACGGTGAGCTGGCGCAGTACAGGCATCGGGTCATTCCCTCCGTTGTGGCATTCGGCCATCGAGCCTGGCCGACCGGGAGGCCGCTGTCGGTTCCGCGGGCTCACACCGTGCGTGAGCGCCGTCACACTGCGACCGCGAGGCGGGCGGCCCGCCGGACGGACCGAGGCCACGGCGTCGGAGGGAATTTGTCCCGCGTCCGAGAACGCCGCAGCAACTCATATCCCACTCCCGGGAATTAGCGGATTTCATCCGCATTTGTCTCTGGCGGCGCGGAGCCCGCCCTGCTGAGATCACCTCTGTCCAACCGACGCTTCACCGTCTTCTCCGAGGAGCCTTCGAGATGAACCAGCGCCCGTCCAAGTCCCGCCCGCTGTCCGCCGTCCGCCCGCTGGTGTCCGTCCGGCCCTGCCTCTCCGCCCGCCCGGGCGAGGACCTCGCCGAGCGCCCGCTCGCCGTGCTCACGGCGCGCCCGTAGCCGCACAGGGCCTCCCCTCCCCAGCGCCCGCCCGGGCCCCTCTTGTCCCATCCAGCCCGGGCGGGCGCTGCCGCATCCGGGCCGCACCACCCCTCCCTGACCAAGGAACTCACCCCCGCCATGCACGCACCGTGGTGGCCGCCGGCGGCGGCGCCGTGTGGGCCGGATCCCGCCGACGACGCCAGGCGCACACGCCCGACAGCCAGTGACCGGCCGAACGGGGCACACCATGCGCCCCGTCCACGGACTGGTGGGGGGGGGGGGGGGGGGGGGGGGGGGGGGGGGGGGGAAGCGGAAGGGGGAGGGGGGGGGGGGGGGGGGGGGGGGGGGGAGGGAAGGGGGGATCCCCCCCCGCACGGCCTGAAGCGAGAGAAAAAAAAGGGGGAGGGCGGGTAACCAGACGTAG
>NZ_JBVIGC010000039.1:0-9978 GCF_055571015.1 Streptomyces sp. NPDC031049 | reverse complement strand
TTCTCGCTGGTCCGAACAGGAACCAATTCCATTCCTCCTCCGGTTTTTTTTCTTTTTTTACATCCAGCCCCCCCCCCCCCCCCCCTCTTCCCCCCCCCCCCCCCTCCCCTCTCTCCCTTCCCCCCCCCCCCCCCCCCCCCCCCCCCCCCCCCCCCCCACCCCGCTCGTCGTGGCGCCGCCGCCGCACGGGGAACGCGGGCGGCTCACACACCCTCGGTCAGGGACGCGCCCTCGGTCAGAGACACACCCTCGGTCAGGGACACACCCTCGGCCAGGGACGCCTCCTCGAGCAGGGCGTCCACTCTCGACACGCCGTCCCCCGGCAGCTCGGCGCCGTACAGGGCGTCGAACCGCTCGTCACCCAGGGCGCCCCGGACGCGCGCCGTGATGCGGGCGACATCGTCCTGTTCGCCCTCGGGAAGCGGTGTGCCGACCGAGTGCCGGGCCGCCGCCGCGGCGCCCAGCAGCCGTGCCGCATGCTCCGCGTGCCCCGCCAGCGCCTGCGCACCGGCCAGGCCCTCCAGGCCCAGCGCCACCGCCCGGGGGTCCCCGGTGCCGCGCGCCGCGGACAGGCCCTCGAGCTGCAACCGGACCGCTCTGGCCGCCTCGCCCCGCAGCTCGGCGGTGAAGCCGAGCTCGGCGAGGATGAGCGCGGGCAGGCCCGGCTCGTACCCCATCTGGCGGTGCACTTCCAGCACGTTGTGCATGTGGGTCTCCGCCGCGTCCAGGTCGCCCTCGCGCCGCGCCCCCATCCCGAGCCCGATCTCCGCGTACTGCTCCCCGAACTTGTCGGACTGGGAGACCGCCGCACGCCTGGCCCGCTCATGGAACTCCCGGGCCTGCGCATGGTCCCGGGTGAGCATGGCGATGCGCCCCAGGCCCGAGAGCTGGAACGACACCTCGGGCCACAGCCCCAGGTCCTCGGCCATCCGCAGCCCTTCCCGGTGCAGCCGCCCGGCGCGCTCGTAGTCACCCGTCACCTCGGCGAGCATCTGGAGCGGCACCATGGCCCGCAACTGCCCCCACTGGTCGCCCAGTTGCCTGAACAGCTCCAGGCTCCGCGTGCCGTGGCGCCGCAGCGCCGGGAACTCCCCGCGCATCTTCGCGTGGAACGCCAGGCTGGCGAGCGCCGCGGCGGTGCCCCACCGGTCGCCGAGCGACCGGAACGTGGCGAGCGCGGACTCGATCAGCTTCCGGCTCGGTGCCGGATCACCCACACCGTAGAGGTTCGACGCCACGAACCACTGCGCCCGGGCCCGGCCGAGCGGGTCGTCGATCCTCTCGTACGGCTCCAGCGCGGCCCGGTACTCGCCGCCGGGGTCCGCGCTGCCGCCGAGCACCAGCCTGATGCCGGCCCGCCACGCCGTCGCCGTGGCCACCAGGGCGGCGGGGGCGTCGTCGCCGGCCGACAGGGCCAGGGAGAGAGAGCGCTCGGCCTCGCTGTTGCGTCCCCGCAGATGCCAGTACCAGGCCAGCGCGTTGACCAGCCTGAGGGCGCACTCGGCGTCCGAGGCCCGCACGGCGCTCTCCAGCGCGGAGCGCAGGTTGGCGTTCTCGGCGTCCAGCCGGCGCAGCCACTGGCGCTGCGCGTGCCCTCGCAGGTGGGGCTCGGCCCGTTCGGCCAGCGCCGTGTAATAGGCGCGGTGCCTGCACTGGAGGGCCGCCGACTCCCCCGACTCCGACAGCCGTTCGGCGGCGTAGGCGGCCACCGACTCCAGCATCCGGTAGCGCGGTCCCTCCGCGCCGCCCCCGCCGTCGGTCATGACCAGCAGCGAGGAGTCCACGAGCCGGGCCAGGAGGTCGAGGACCTCCACCCGGTCCACGCCGTCCCCGGCGCACAGCTCCTCCGCCGCGGCGAGCGTACAGCCGTCGGCGTGCACGGCCAGGCGCCGCAGCACCGCCTGCTCCCGGTCGCCGAGCAGCTCCCAGCTCCAGTCGATCATCGCCCGCAGCGTGCGCTGCCGGGCCGGTGCCCCGCGCGGGCCCACCGCGAGAAGGCGGAAGCGGTCGTCCAGCCGGGCGGACAGCTCCCGCACGCCCAGTGCCCGCACGCGCGTCGCCGCCATCTCCAGAGCCAGGGGAATGCCGTCCAGGCGCCGGCAGATCGACACCACCGCGCCGAGGGTCGTCTCGTCGAGGACGAAGCGGGGCGCGGCCGCCGCGGCGCGCTGCACGAACAGCTCCACGGCGCTGAAGCGACCCACGTCCGCCACGCTCAGGCCCGTGGCGGACGCCGGCCATCGCAGCGGCGGCACCTCCTGGAGCCACTCCCCGGTGATGCCGAGCGGCACCTGGCTCGTGGCCAGGATGCGCAGGGCGGGAGCCGCCTTCAGCAACTGCTCGGCCAACTCGGCCACCGGCTCGGCGACATGCTCGCAGTTGTCGAAGAGCAGCAGGGCGGGCCGGTCGCTCAGCGCGTGCGCGACGCGCGGGGCCAGTGACATCGGCTCGTCGGCGAAGCGAGCCATGTCGTCCCGCACCCCGAGCACGGTGCCGACCAGGTCGTTCACGTCGGCCCACACTCCCGCTCGCCGGGCCGCGGACGCCGGATCGAGCGCGGAGAACTCCGCCAGGTGGACACCGCCGGGGAACGTCGCGCCGAGGCGGGCCGCGGTCGCGAGCGCCAGCTGGGTCTTGCCGACGCCGCCGGGCCCGGTGAGCGTCACCAGACGATGGGTGCCCAGCAGCACGCGCAGCTCCTCGACCGCCTCGCCGCGGCCGACCAGCTCCGTCAGCGCGGCCGGCACGCTGCTCGTCGGCTCGACCGCGGAGAAGGCGGGGGCGGGTGGGGCGGCCAGCGCCGGATCCTGCGCGAGGATCGCCTGGTACAACGCCGTCAGTTCGGGCCCGGGATCCACCCCGAGCTCCTCGGCGAGCCGGGTGCGCAGCTCCTCGAAGCTGCGCAGTGCCGCGTCCTGCCGTCCGGCCTGGTAGAGCGCGCGCACATGCGCGGCGCGCAGGCGTTCCCGCAACGGGTGCGCCCGCACCAGATCGCTCAACTCGTCGGCGACCAGGGCATGGTCGCCGAGCTCCAGACGCGCCTCCGCCTGCTCCTCCACGGCGGTCAGCCGCTGCTCCTCCAGCCGGGCCGCCGCGGTGCGCGCGAACTCCTCGTCGGCGAAGTCGGCGAACGCGGGACCACGCCACATCGCCAGGGCGTCCGCCAGCAGGGCCGCCCGCGCCCCGGGCTCGGCGATCCCCCGCGCACGGCCGAGCAGTTCCTGGAACCGGTCGGCGTCCACCGTGTCGGACCCGACCCGCAGTTCGTACCCCGGCGGACGGGAGACGACCAGGGAGCGGCCACCCGGCTCCGCGTCCTCCAGCGCGCGCCGCAACTGCCACACCTTCGTCTGGAGCGCGCCCGGCGGATTGCTCGGGAGCCTTGACCCCCACAGGTCCTCGACGAGCCGGTCCGCGGAGACCGGGCGCCCTCGGTGCACCAGGAGACATGCCAGCAGGGCACGGACCTTCAGCTCCGGGATCCTGACCTCCGACCCGTCGGCCGTCCATACCCCCAGCGGACCCAGCACCCCTAACTGCATGCGGTCAGGCTAACCGATGCGATCACGCTCCCGACAGGACGGAATCGGGCCCCGGAGGCCACCGAGAGCGGACCGAGAGAGGGCCGTGAGCGGCGGGGCGCATCGTGAGAAGCCCTCGAGCCGAGCACAGGAGGAGCCAGCATGCCGGACCGCAGACTGAGTGTGGCCGTGATCATCGGCAGTACGCGCGCCGGCCGCTTCGGCCTCGTCCCCGCCCAGTGGATCGCCGCCGAGGCCGCCAAGCGGGACGACTTCGACGTCGACGTCATCGACCTGGCCGAGGTGTGGCTGCCCGACGTGCTGCCCGAGAGCCTCGACGGCCCGCTGCCCCAGGCGGTGACCGATCTGGCCCCGTGGCTGGCCAGGGCGGACGCGTTCGTGGTCGTCACGCCGGAGTACAACCACAGCTTCCCCGCCTCGCTGAAGAACGTCATCGACTGGTACGTCGACGAGTGGAAGGCCAAACCGGTCGCCTTCGTCTCCTACGGCGGCATCGCCGGCGGACTGCGCGCGGTGGCCGACCTGCGCGCCATCTTCCCCGGGCTGCACGCCGTCACCGTCCGGGACTCCGTCTGCTTCCCCGACTACTGGGAGAAGTTCGACGACGAAGGCCGCCCCAAGGACCCCGAGGGCTGCGGGACCGCGGCCAAGACCATGCTCGACCAACTCGCGTGGTGGGGCCACGTCCTGCGCGACGCCCGCGCCCGGGAGCCGTATCCGGGCTAGGGCCTGCCGAGACAGGCCCTGGCCCGGCCGCCTCGGCCGAGGACGCGTGCGACCACGCGGATCACCGCTCAAGCAATCAGGAAGGACACCCATGTCAACGAACGCCGCCGCGGCCCCGGCCCGTAAGGCCGGGCCCCGGGAATGGCTGGGACTCGCCGTGCTGGCCCTGCCCACCTTGCTCATCTCCCTCGACCAGAGCGTGCTGTACCTGGCCCTGCCCCACCTCGCCGAGGGCCTGGCGCCCACCGGTACCCAGACGCTGTGGATCATGGACATCTACGGCTTCCTGATCGCCGGCTTCCTCATCACGATGGGCACGCTGGGCGACCGGATCGGCCGCCGCAAGCTGCTGATGATCGGCGCCACGGCCGTCGGTCTCACCTCGGTGGCCGCGGCCTACTCCACCAGTGCGGAGGCGCTGATCGTCACCCGCGCACTGCTCGGCATCGCCGCGGCCACGCTCATGCCCTCCACCCTCGCCCTCATCAGCAACATGTTCCACGACCCCTATCAGCGCGGGCGCGCCATCGCGGTGTGGGCCAGCTGCTTCATGGGCGGCACCGCGCTGGGACCCGTGGTCGGCGGCACGATGCTCGAGTTCTTCTGGTGGGGTTCGGTGTTCCTGCTCGGGGTCCCCGTCATGATCGTGCTGCTGGCCGTCGCCCCCTTCCTGCTGCCGGAGTACAAGGACTCCAACGCGGGGCGCATCGACCTGCTCAGCGTGGTGCTGTCGCTGGTGTCGATCCTGTCGGTCATCTACGGGCTGAAGGAACTCGCCCGCTACGGCTTCGAGCCGGTTCCGCTCGCGGCGATCGTCGTCGGCCTCGCCGTCGGCACGGTCTTCGTGAAGCGGCAGGGCAAGCTCGCCGATCCGCTGCTGGACCTGAAGCTGTTCAAGGTCGGCGCGTTCACCGCGGCGCTGCTGATCCTGATGGTCTCGATGCTGGGCACCGGCGGCGGCTACCTCTTCATCACCGGCTTCCTCCAGATGGTGGAGGGCTTCTCGCCGATGGAGGCGGGCCTGTGGATGGTGCCGTCGGCCATCGCCTCGATCCTGGCAGCCCAGGTGGCGCCGATCCTCGCCAAGCGGCATCCGCTGAGCACCGTCATCGGGGTGAGCCTGCTCATCGGAATGATCGGCTACGTGCTGCTCGTCTTCGTCGACCCGGTCGGCGGGATGCCGCTGCTGATGGCCGGCTTCGTCATCATCTTCATCGGCGTCGGCACCTTCGGGGCGCTCGGCACCAACCTGGTCGTCGGCTCCGTACCGCCGGAGCGGGGCGGCTCCGCGGCGGCCCTGTCGTCCATCTGCGGCGACCTCGGCACCGCGCTCGGCATCGCGACGCTGGGCAGCCTCGGCACCGCCGTCTACCGTGACACGATCACCGTGCCCGAGGGCACCCCCTCCGGCGCCGCCGACTCCGCCGGCGCCAGCATGGAGGACGCGATCGCGGCCGCACAGAACCTGCCCGCCGAGGCGTCCGAGGCGCTGCTGACCGCCGCGCGGGTGGCCTACACCAACGGACTGAACGCGATCGGCATCGCCTGCGCCGTCGTCACCGCGATCAGCGCGACCATCGCACTCACCATGCTCCGCAAGAGCCGCGGGGCCACGCCCTCCCAGGACGCCCCGGCGCCCCGGGAAGGCCAGGCCCAGGCGGTGGAGGAGCCGGTCTCCACCACCTGACGGCCGTCCCGCAGGACCGAGCCGCATGCTGCCGGCCCACGCCCCGCCGCGTGGGCCGGCGGCATGTGCGTGGCCCGCGTCCCTTCCGGCCTCGCGGAACGGGCCCCTTCCGGTCTCGCGGAACCGCGGGCCCGGAGCGGGACGGGCGGGACGACCGCCGTTCCCGCCGGCGGCCGGCCGCCCCGGAGATGACACAGTCGGACCCCGGACAGCGGCTGCGCGCGCCCCGGTCCCGACAATCCAGTCATGTTTGCTGCTTACATCGAACAGTTCGGTCCGCCCGACGTCATCCAGTACGGCGAACTGCCGCCGCCGGTCCCCGGGGCGACCGACGTGATCGTCAACGTCGAGGCCACCGCCGTCAACCACGTCGACACGTTCGTGCGCTCGGGCGCCTGGCGTACGCCGGTGCCGCTGCCCTTCGTCATCGGCCGCGATCTCGTGGGCACGGTGGCGGCGGCCGGTCCCGGGGTGGTGGGCTTCTCGGCCGGTGACCGGGTCTGGTGCAACAGCCTGGGATACGCCGGCCGGCAGGGTGCCGCCGCCGAACAGGCGGCCGTGAGCGCCGACCGGCTCTACCGCTTGCCCGACGGGGTGGCCCCGTCCGACGCGGTCGCGGTCGCCCATCCCGCGGCGACGGCCTATCTGGGACTGTTCACCCACGGCCGCCTCAGGGTCGGTGAGACGGTCCTCGTCTCCGGGGCGGGCGGGAACGTGGGCAGTGCCCTGGTGCTCATGGCGGCGCGGGCCGGCGCCCGTGTCATCGCCGTGGCCGGGCGGCGCAGCGAGGAGCACGTGCGCCGCCTGGGTGCGGACCACTTCGTCGACTACCGGGCCGGGGACCTGGCCGCGCGGCTGCGCGCGACGGCGCCGGACGGCATCGACCTGTGGCTGGACACCGCCGGTGTCAACGACCTGGCGACCGCGGTCGAGTTGCTCGCCCGGCGCGGCAGGATCGTGCTGCTGGCCGGGATGCGCTCCCAGCCCGTGCTGCCGGCCGGACCGCTGTACGTCAAGGACGGCTCCGTCGTCGGCTTCGCCATCTCGCAGGCCACGGTCGACGAACTCGCCGAGGCCGCCGGAGAGGTCAACCGGCTGCTCGCCGCCGGCCTGCTGCGCCCGCCCGCCGTCGACCTGCTCCCGCTGAGCGCAGCGGCCCGTGCGCACCGGCTCCTCGAGGAGGGAAAGGCGACCGGAAAGGTGGTGCTGCACACGGGGGGCTGACCCGGGCCGCACCGACGCGGGAAGGGCCCCGGCGGACGACGGCGGCGATGACGCCGGCCCGGCCGTGTCCACCGCACGCCGAACGCCGTCCACCGGTGGCCCGGCCCGGGCGTCGGGCGCGCCCTTCCCGCGACCGTGTCCGGGCAACCTGACCAATTCTCCAACCGTCCCTCGCCCTTTCAGCGGCACCGGTGCAACGCTGTGCGCATGACCTCCATCATCGACATGTCGCCCCTTTTCGAGCTGCGCGCCGACATATTCGTCAAGCGGTCACCGGACGAGGTGTACGACGTCGTCAGCGACCTCCCCCGCAGTGGCGAATGGAGCCCCGAATGCCAGGGCGGTGAATGGATTTCGGGAGAGCCGTCCTCGGTCGGTGCCGTCTTTCGCGGGGAGAACCTCCGCAAGCCGGAAGTCGTCGCCTGGGCCCCGCTGATCCGCGGCACCTGGTACACCGACTCGCGGGTCGTGGCCGCCGAGCCGGGCCGCACGTTCCGCTGGATGATGCTCTCCCACGCCGGTGCCGACCAGGAGAGCATCTGGGGCTTCGACCTGGCGCCGGCCGACGGCGGGACCGTGCTCACGCACCACTTCCGCATGGGCAAGGCGACGGCGGGAATCCACCACATCGTCGAGAACCTCGACGAGGAGGAACGCGCACGGTTCGTCAAGGACTGGACGGACAAGCTCGAGCGGGATCTGGCGGACACGCTCGCCCGCATCAAGGACGTCATCGAGAACTCCTGACCCGCCGCCTTCCGGCGGAAAACAGCGCTCGCTCTCCGAGAACCCGTCAATTCCGGGAACCCCGAGCCTCCGCACAGCCTTTCACCCTTCCATCCGCACTCCCGCCCCACCCCATTCCACGGTTGCACACGAGAGGACGCGCGCATGTTTTTGCAGCGCATCGGGAACAAGGGAATCCGCCTGGGAACGCTGTTCGACAGAGCCGCGGCGAGGCATCCGGCGAGTCCTCTGATTCTCGACCACGACCTCGACATCGCCCCGCAGCTCGGCCGCCGGCTGACGCTCACCGAGGCCGCGGAGCTGATCGACGACTTCGCGTCCCGGCTGTGGGCCGCCGGGCTGCGCACCGGTGAACGTGTCGTCATCCACAAGTCCAACGGGTTCGACATCACCCTGCTGGCCTGTTCCGCGGCCCGGATCGGCGCCGTGCCCGTACTGCTGTCGCCCAAGCTCGACGGCGCCACCGTCGCCGAGTTGCTGCGCCGCATCGGCATGCCGTACCTCGTCACCGACCAGGCGAAGCTGGAGAACGACCTGCCCGCCGAGGTGTTCGAGCTCTCCCGGGAACTGCTGCTGACCTCCGGGAGCCACGAAGGGGCCAGGGAGCTGTCGTCCCTGGCGGGCTGCCCCCGTGTCGAGCCGGTGTCGATGTCGCCCGACCACCCGACCCTGATCACGCACACCTCCGGGACCACCGGCATACCCAAGCTGGCCGTGCACACCGGCCGTACCTTCCAGGCGCGGTACCGGCCGCAGGGCACGGTCGCCAAGCTCGTCGGGCCGAACGAGCCGATCGCCATCCACGTCTCGTTCGTGCACTCGCGGATGTTCACGGCGATGCCGATCTCCATCTTGCAGGGGCACCCGGTCATCATCATGCGGGAGGACGACCCCGCGGTGGTCGGCGAGCTGTTCCGGCAGGTGCCTCCGGGCCTGATCGAGGCGCACCCGAACACGTTCATGCGCTGGGAGGTGCTCGCCGAGGACCCCCGCGAGCCCCTGGCCCAGGTGAAGTACTTCAGCTCCACCTTCGACGCCATCCACCCCCGGACGGTGCACCGGCTGCTCGGGGCGTCCCGCCGCAAGGGTGCCAAGTACATCCAGATGTACGGGCAGAGCGAGGTGGGTCCGATCGCGGGCCGCGCCTACAGCCCGAAGCGGGGCGCGGAGGCCGACGGCCGCTGCGTGGGCCGCCCCTTCCCCGGCATGACGGGAGTACGGGTCGTCAGCCGCGACGGCAAGGCGCCGACCAAGTCGTCGCCGGGGTACATCGAGGTGCGCAGCGACGGTCGCATCGTCACCTACCTCGGCGAGCACGCGCGCTGGGAGAAGCAGGTCAACGACGGCTGGTGGCGCATGGGGGACCTGGGGTACCGCACCAAGTGGGGCTGCCTGCACCTGCTGGACCGCGAAGTCGACCAGATCCCGGGCATCGACAGCACGCTGGAGATCGAGGACAAGCTCTTCGCGCGGCTCCCGGAGCTGACCGAGGCCATCATCGTCCCCGGTGACGACGGGCTGCCCGTACCCGTGGTGGCCACACGCGACGACAAGCCGCTGGACCCGGTGGACTGGCAGTCGGCCGTGCTGGACCTGCCGCCGATGGCCGAGCCCGTGCAGTGGCGGCTGGAACACCTGCCGCAGACCGCCACGACCAAGATCAAGCGACTGGAGCTGATCGAACGGCTGCGGGCTCAGGGCCACGGCCAGGAGTGACCCTGCCGGCTCCCGCGGCGCCTTCTGGACCGACTGCTCCCCGGCCGTGTGCGATCGGCTGAGATGCGTGCGAGTCGCCGATGTGCCGGTCCGGCCTTGCCTGCCGCGGCCGGGCTTGTGGGGGGGGGGGGGGGGGGGGGGAGGGAGGGGGGGGGGGGGGGGGGGGGGGGGGTGGGTGGGGGGGGGGGGGGGGGGGGGGGGGGGGGGGGGGGGGGGGGGGTGGGGGTCCCCCCCCCCCCCCCGAGGCCCGCACCAGCGCCGGGTGCCTCACCTCGCCGGGCGCCCGAGGACTCAGCCGAGCTGGTGCATCCAGCCGTGCTTGTCCTCGGCCGTACC
>NZ_JBVIGC010000038.1:0-10167 GCF_055571015.1 Streptomyces sp. NPDC031049 | reverse complement strand
CACCCCCCCCTCCCCCACCCCCCCCCCCCCCCCCCCCCCCCCCCTCCCCTCCCCCCCCCCCCCCCCCCCCCCCCCCCCCCCCCCCCCCCCCCCCGGTACACGGGTCACCGCTCTTCGGAGTCGAGGTCACCGGTCACCGCCCGTCGGGCTCACGGCTCACGGCTCACCGCCCTTCGGGCTCACGCGTCACCGCTGTTCGCGGTCGGGCAGTGCCGTCTCGTCCTCGACGGTGTGCATGGCGGCCTCCTCCGCCCCGGCCGCGCCCCCGTCGATGCCCACGTCCTGGGCGACCGTCTCCTTGGTCGTGTCGGTGCGCGCCCCCTCGTCCGGGGCGACGAGCCGGCCGGAGCGGTCGGTGCCCGCCTCGGGGTCCACGGGCTCGCCCTCGCCGTCGGGCTGGTCGCCGACCCCGTCCCCGGGCCGTTCCGTGACGTCGGGGACCTCCTGGGAGAGCCGCTCGTCGAGCGTCTCCCCGTCGTGCTGCTCGGCGGCGGTGGTGCCGTGCTTGGTGACGCCGAGCGGCTTCTCGGGCGGTGAGTAGCCCTCGTCCAGGGTCTCGTCGTAGTCCCGCTCGTCGACGGCGTCCTGGAGGTCGAGCGGCGCGGCGTCCTCCTGCTCCTCGTTGCTTCCGGTGGGCTGGTAGGCGTCGTCGGCCATCGGGTCCGTGCCCATCGCTGCCTCCCTCTCGCGCTGCGTCGCCTCGGTCGTGACGGGTGTCTGCATTCGCGTTTCCCGTCAGGCGATCTCTAACCTCGGCGTACGCCCGTACGGGCGTACGCCGGGAGGCCGGCGCGGGAGCGCCCCGGTCACTGCTTGAGCGGCTGGGTGAAGCGCAGCAGGTTGCCGGCGGGGTCGCGGAAGGCGCAGTCCCGGACCCCGTAGGGCTGGTCCATGGGCTCCTGGAGCACCTCGGCGCCGGAGGCGCTGATGCGCTCGAAGGTGGCGTCGCAGTCCTCCGTCGCGAAGAGGACGCCGCGCAGCAGGCCCTTGGCCATCAGTTCCGCCAGGGCCTGTTTGTCGGCGGGCGAGGTGCTCGGGTCGGCGGCGGGCGGTTCCAGCACGATGCTCACGTCCGGCTGCGCGGGCGATCCGACGGTGACCCAGCGCATTCCCTCGAACCCGACGTCGTTGCGCACTTCCAGGCCGAGCACGTCGCGGTAGAAGGCGATCGCCTTGTCGTGGTCGTCGACGGCGATGAAGCAGGTGGAGAGCTTGATGTCCATGCCGCACACGCTACGGTCGTCCGGCGCCGGGCGCTTCTCCGTTCCTGACCGGCCTGGTGTAGATCTTGGCGATGCAGGCCGGGACGGCGGCCCCCTGGTCGTGGCTGCGGGCGCGGTAGGCGCTCGGGCTCTCGCCGACCAGCTCGGTGAAGCGGGTGCTGAAGGACCCGAGCGACGTACAGCCGACGGCGAAGCAGACCTCGGTCACCGTCAGGTCGCCGCGGCGCAGCAGCGCCTTGGCGCGCTCGATGCGCCGGGTCATCAGGTAGCTGTACGGCGTCTCGCCGTAGGCGGCGCGGAAACTGCGGGAGAAGTGGCCCGCCGACATCAGGGCCTCGCGCGCCAGGGCCGGGACGTCCAGCGGCTCGGCGTAGTCGCGGTCCATCCGGTCACGGGCCCGGCGCAGCCGGACCAGGTCGTCGAGATCGGGCCGTTTCACGTCCCCGAGTGTCCCACACCGCCGCCGGCCGGGCGGCGGCGGTGTGGGACCGGCCGTCCCGGCCCGCGCGGGCCCGGGTCAGGCGCCGACGTAGGCCGCGAGGTGCTCGCCGGTGAGGGTGGAGCGGGCGGCCACCAGCTCGGCGGGCGTGCCCTCGAAGACGATCCGGCCGCCGTCGTGGCCGGCGCCGGGGCCGAGGTCGATGATCCAGTCGGCGTGGGCCATCACGGCCTGGTGGTGCTCGATGACGATCACCGACTTGCCGGAGTCGACGAGCCGGTCGAGCAGGCCGAGCAACTGCTCGACGTCGGCGAGGTGCAGGCCGGTGGTCGGCTCGTCGAGGATGTAGACGCCGCCCTTCTCGGCCATGTGCACGGCCAGCTTCAGCCGCTGCCGCTCACCGCCGGAGAGCGTGGTCAGCGGCTGGCCGAGGGTGAGGTAGCCGAGGCCGACGTCGGTGAGGCGGGCGAGGATCTTGTGGGCGGCCGGTGTCCGCGCGTCGCCGGCGCCGAAGAACTCCTCGGCCTCGGTCACCGACATCGCCAGCACCTCGCTGATGTCCCGGCCGCCGAGGTGGTACTCGAGCACCGCGGCCTGGAACCGCTTGCCCTCGCAGTCCTCGCAGGTGGTGGCGACGCTCTGCATGATCGCCAGGTCGGTGTAGACGACCCCGGCGCCGTTGCAGGTGGGGCAGGCGCCTTCGGAGTTGGCGCTGAACAGCGCGGGCTTGACGCCGTTGGCCTTGGCGAAGGCCTTGCGGATCGGGTCGAGCAGTCCGGTGTACGTCGCCGGGTTGCTGCGCCGGGAGCCGCGGATCGGGCTCTGGTCGACCGACACCACGCCCTCGTCGGCGGGGATCGAGCCGTGCAGCAGCGAGCTCTTGCCCGAGCCGGCGACGCCGGTGACGACGGTCAGCACTCCGAGCGGGATGTCGACGTCGACGTCGCGCAGGTTGTTCGCCGTTGCGCCGCGGACCTCCAGGGCGCCCTTGGGTGTGCGCACCGTCTCCTTCAGGCTCGCCCGGTCGTCGAGGTGGCGGCCGGTGACGGTGTCGGCGCCGCGCAGGCCCTCGACGGTGCCCTCGAAGCAGACGGTGCCGCCCGCCGTGCCCGCGCCGGGGCCGAGGTCCACGACGTGGTCGGCGATCGCGATGGTCTCCGGCTTGTGCTCCACCACCAGCACGGTGTTGCCCTTGTCCCGCAGCCGCAGCAGCAGGTCGTTCATCCGCTGGATGTCGTGGGGGTGCAGGCCGGTGGTGGGCTCGTCGAAGACGTAGGTGACGTCGGTGAGGGAGGAGCCGAGGTGGCGGATCATCTTCACGCGCTGTGCCTCGCCGCCCGACAGGGTGCCCGCCGGCCGGTCCAGCGAGAGGTAGCCGAGGCCGATCTCCACGAACGAGTCCAGGGTGGCCTGGAGCTTGGCCAGCAGCGGCGCCACCGTCGGCTCCTCCAGGCCGCGGATCCACTCGGCCAGGTCGCGGATCTCCATCGCGCAGGCGTCGGCGATGTTGACGCCCTTGATCCTGGAGGAGCGGGCCGCCTCGGCGAGCCGGGTGCCGCCGCACTCGGGGCAGGCGGTGAAGGTGACCGCGCGCTCCACGAACGCCCGGATGTGCGGCTGCATCGCCTCCTTGTCCTTGGACAGGAAGGATTTCTGGATCTTGGGGATCAGCCCCTCGTAGGTGAGGTTGACGCCGTTGACCTTGACCTTGGTGGGCTCCCCGTGCAGGAAGTCCCGCATCTCCTTGTCGGTGAAGTCGCGGATGGGCTTGTCCGGGTCGAGGAAGCCCGACTGGGCGTACAGGCCCACGGTCCAGACGTTGTCCGACTTCCAGCCGGGGATGGTGAAGGCGCCCTCGGCGATCGACTTGGAGTCGTCGTAGAGCTGGGTGAGGTCGATGTCGGAGACCGTTCCGCGGCCCTCGCAGTTCGGGCACATCCCGCCGGTGCGGGTGAAGGTGGCCTTCTCGGTCTTCTTGTTGCCGCGCTCGACGGTGATCGCGCCGCTGGCCTTCACCGAGGGGACGTTGAAGGCGAACGCGCCGGGCCCGCCGATGTGCGGGTCGCCCAGCCGGCTGAACAGGATCCGCAGCATCGCGTTGGCGTCCGTGGCGGTGCCGACGGTGGAGCGCGGGTCGGCACCCATGCGCTGCTGGTCGACGCTGATCACGGTGGTCAGCCCGTCGAGGACGTCGGCCTCGGGCCGCGCCTGCGTCGGCATGAAGCCCTGGACGAAGGCGCTGTAGGTCTCGTTGATCAGCCGCTGGGACTCCGCGGCGATCGTGTCGAACACCAGGGAGCTCTTGCCCGATCCGGAGACGCCGGTGAAGACGGTCAGCCGGCGCTTCGGGATCTCGATGCTGACGTCCTTGAGGTTGTTCTCACGCGCGCCGTGCACCCGGATCATGTCGTGCGTGTCGGCGGCGTGCGGCTCGGGCGAGAGCGCATCGGTTTTCGGCGCCTTGCTCATCGTCTCTCCATCCCTGGGCGGTCCGGCCTCGCGGCCCGGTTCGGCTCGTCCGGCCCGATCCAACCAGCTTCTCGCCGCCGCGTCCGGCGGTCTCGAGCCGGCCTCGAGGCCTGGTCCATGACGCACCGAGGCTATGCGGACCGCGGGGCGCCGCGCTTCTCAGTTCCTGACCGCTCCGGTCCGCGGGGCGACGCGGATCTCCAGG
Organism: Streptomyces sp. NPDC031049; assembly: GCF_055571015.1. Taxonomy (NCBI): domain Bacteria; kingdom Bacillati; phylum Actinomycetota; class Actinomycetes; order Kitasatosporales; family Streptomycetaceae; genus Streptomyces; species Streptomyces sp. NPDC031049. The sequence goes on along the minus strand of NZ_JBVIGC010000038.1, from coordinate 5,831 downwards.
TCGGTGATCCGGTGCGGGGTCCAGGTGCGGGCGTAGCCGGGCGGGGTGCCGCCCGGGCCGGTGACGGCGGCCACCGGCATGCGCCGGGCGGCGGCGGTGATCTCGGCGACGGTGATGTTCTCGTTGTTCCCGCCGGTGTTGCCGGAGGAGCAGCCCGTGTAATAGGCGATCGGGATGGCCTCGTGCCCGGTGAGCAGGCAGGGCGGGCGGACGCCGAGGCCGTGCAGGGTCTGTGCGACATGGGCCCAGTCGCGCCGGCTGTCGGTGTTGCGGTCCACGGTGAACACCAGGACGGTCAGCTGCACCGCGAGGTGCCCGGCCAGCCCGAGCGCCACCAGGGTCGCGGCGAGGGGCCGCCACTGCCCGCCGGGGCGCCTCACCAGGTGCCACAGCGCGTCGGCGACGGGGACGGCCAGCAGGGCGTAGGCGGGCTGGAGGAAGCGGGGCGCCGCGTAGTCGATCATGAACAGGTAGGGCAGGGCGACCGTCGTGGCGCAGGCGAGCGGGATCAGGGTGCGGGCCTTGCGCCCGGCGCGCACGGCGACGGCGAGTGCGAGGACGGCGAGGACCGGGAGCAGGAACCACCAGGCGGTGACCACCGGATGCGGCGGGGACCCGGTGCACGGCCAGCGGCACAGCGCGCGTCCGCCGAGGCTGCGCAGCTGGTCGTCGACGGCGAAGCCCCAGCCGAGCCCGCCCTGGATGCGGGAGGCCTCGGCCATCCGCTCCAGGAGACCGCCGTACCAGACGTACGCCTCGACCACCCACTCCGTTCCCCCGGCGGCGAGTCCGCCGGCCAGGGCGAGCAGCGGCGTCCAGTGCCGGCGCAGCAGGGTCAGCGCCAGCAGCGGCAGGGCGACCCAGACGGCGTCCGTGGGCCGCATCCACGCCATCAGGGCCGCGCCGGCCACCACGCCCCACAGCGCCGCCCGGCGGGAGGGGTCCCGCCGGGCGCGCAGGAAGGAGCCGACGCAGACCAGGGCGCCGATGGCGACCCAGTGGTTCGGCATGGCCTGCGGGCCGTAGAAGAGGGTGATCCACAAGGAGGCGTACAGCGCTCCGCCGGTGGCCAGGACGCGGACCGGGAACAGGCCCCGCCAGCACCGCAGGGCCAGGTAGAGGCCGAGGCCGGAGAGGAGGGCGAGATAGATCCGCAGCAGTTCGGTGGAGGACGACCAGGAGGCGACGGGGGCCACCAGCAGGGAGACGCCGCGGGAGCGGGGCGCGCTGAAGAAGGCGGCCGGGGTGTGGGTGGTGACCTGGCTGACGTAGACGGTCTCGTCCCAGCCGAGGCCCATGCCGGGGCGGACGAGGAGGAGCTGGGCCAGGGTGAAGGCGCCGGCCACGGCCGCGAGCGGCCACGTGCCGGCGGCGGGGGCCGTGCCGTCGGGGCGCGGGCCCCCGGCACGGCGCCGTATGCCGCGTTTGGTGCTCACCCCGTTGGCCATCGTCCGCCCTTCGGTCGCCCCCGTGAGAGAAATCGCCCTAAAACAGGCACAAAACTATCCCTTGCACGCGGGTTACGCAGGGGGGAATCCGGCCCGGTCGGGCGCCCCGGCGGGCCGGCGCCCGTCAGCGGGAGCCCGGGCGGCGGTGCGGCGGCTGGTCGGGGGACGGGCGGCGTTTCACCGGGGGGACAGGGCGGGTGACGGGACCGTCGCCGTTCAGGGGGACGTCCGCCCCGTGGTGACGGATGGTCAGGGGCCGGCCGGACAGCAGCGTGTACGTCGCCCGGCCGGCGCCGATCTCCACGCGCACGCACCGGCCGCGGAACTGGAGCCGGAAGGCCAGTCGGCTGAACTTCTCGGGCAGGCGGGGCGCGAACGCCAGTGTCTCGCCCTGGCGGCGGGTGCCGCCGAACCCGGCGACCAGGGCCATCCAGGTGCCGGCCAGGGAGGCGATGTGCAGTCCGTCGCGGGTGTTGTGCTCCAGGTCCGCCAGGTCCATCAGGGCGGCCTCGGCGGCGTAGTCGTAGGCCAGCCGCAGATGGCCGGTCTGGGCGGCGACCACGGCCTGGCAGCAGGCCGACAGGGAGGAGTCGCGCACGGTCAGCGGCTCGTAGTAGGCGAAGTTGCGGGCGATCTGGTCGTCGTCGCAGTGCTCGTCGAACCAGCTGCCGCAGGTGTACATGGCCAGGACCAGGTCGGCCTGCTTGATCACCTGCTTGCGGTAGAGGTCGAAGTAGGGGAAGTGCAGCATCAGCGGGTACTGGCCGGCTCCCGTGCGGGCGAAGTCCCAGCGCTGGTGGCGGGTGAAGCCCGCGTGCTGCTCGTGGACGCCGGTCTCCTCGTTGTACGGGATGTGCACGGCCTCGGCCGCGTCCCGCCAGGTGGCGCTCTCCTCGTCGTCGACTCCGAGCCGGGCGGCCTCGTCGGGGTAGCGCTCGCAGACGTCGGCGGCGGCCAGCAGGTTCGCCCGCGCCATGAGGTTGGTGTACAGGTTGTCGTCGGCGATGGCGCTGTACTCGTCCGGGCCGGTGACACCGTCGATGTGGAAGGTGCCGTGGTGGTCGTGGTGGCCGAGGGAGCGCCACAGCCGGGCGGTCTCCACCAGCAGTTCCAGGCCCGTCTCGCGTTCGAAGCCGGTGTCCCCGGTGGCCGCGGTGTACCGCACGACGGCGTGCGCGATGTCGGCGGCGACGTGGAAGGCCGCGGTGCCGGCCGGCCAGTACGCGGACCCCTCCGAGCCGTCGATGGTCCGCCAGGGGAACGCGGCGCCGCGCAGGCCCAGCTGGGCCGCCCGGTCGCGGGCCGCGGGCAGGGTGTCCCGGCGCCAGCGCAGCGCCTCGGCCACGGCCCGGGGCTCGGTGTAGGTCAGGACGGGCAGCACGAACATCTCCGTGTCCCAGAAGGCGTGGCCGTCGTAGCCGGAGCCGGTCAGGCCCTTGGCGGGGATCGCCCGCTGCTCGGCGCGGGCACCGGCCTGAAGGACGTGGAAGAGGGCGAAGCGCACGGCCTGCTGGATCTCCTCGTCGCCGTGCACCTCGACGTCGGCGCGGGCCCAGAAGTCGTCCAGGTAGGCCCGCTGTTCGGCGAGCAGCCCGGCCCAGCCGCTGTGCGCGGCGGCGGCGAGCGCGGCCTCGACCTGGTCGCTCATCGCGGGCCGGGAGCGGGTGCCCGACCAGCCGTGGGCGACGGTCTTCTGCACGCGCAGCGTCTGCCCGGGCTCCAGGACGGCCGTGACGGTCAGCCGGGCGACGTCCACGTTGCTCTCGCCGCTGGTGGTGAACCCGTCCGGGCCCTCGACCACGTGGTCGGCGGCGACGGCGACGCGCAGCCCGCTGCGCCGGGTGCGGTGGACCAGGCGCAGTCGCCGTCCGAGGGCGAGGTCCTCCTCCTGCTCCAGCGGGGATTGCAGCGCCTTGGCGGTGCGCGGGTCGCCGTCGGGGTCGGGCAGGCTCTCGTTGGCGACCAGTTCGGACTGGATGACCACGCGGGTGCGGCTGTCCACGGGCTCCACCTCGTAGTTCACGGCGGCGATCGCCCGCTGGGTGAGGGAGACCAGCCGGGTGGAGCGCACCCGGACCGTGGAGCCGGCCGGTGAGGTCCACTCGCAGACCCGTTCCAGCACGCCGCGGCGCAGGTCCAGGGTGCGTTCGTGGGTGACCAGGCGTCCGTAGCGCAGGTCGAAGGGCTCGTCGTCGACCAGCAGCCGGAGCAGCTTGCCGTTGGTGACGTTGATGACGGTCTGGCCGGACTCGGGATAGCCGTAGCCGGCCTCGGCGTAGGGCAGCGGGTGCAGTTCGTGGACGCCGTTGAGATAGGTGCCGGGCAGGCCGTGCGGTTCGCCCTCGTCGAGGTTGCCGCGCCAGCCGACGTGTCCGTTGGACAGGGCGAAGACGGACTCGCTCTGGGCCAGCAGGTCCAGGTTGAGGGAGGTCTCGCGCACGGACCACGGCTCCACCGCGTACGTGAGGTTGGTGATCACGACCGGCCTCCCAGCTCGGCGAGGTCCTCGACCACGCGGTCGGCGCCGTGGGCGTAGAGGGCGTCCCGCTGGCCGACGCGGTCGACGCCGACGACGTAGCCGAAGTGTCCCGAGCGGCCGGCGTCCATGCCGGCCAGCGCGTCCTCGAAGACGGCGGCGCGGGCGGGCTCGACGCCCAGGTCGCGGGCGGCGGCGAGGAAGGTGTCGGGGTTCGGCTTGCCCGGCAGGTTCCGTTCACGGGCCACCACCCCGTCGATCCGTACGTCGAACAGGCGCTCGGCGTCGATGGAGCGCAGCACGTCGACGGTGTTGGCGCTGGAGGAGACGATCGCGGTGCGCAGGCCGTGGGCGCGGACGGCCTCGATGTAGCGCAGGGTGCCGTCGTAGGCCTCGACGCCGTCGGTGCGGATCTTCTCCAGGAGCAGCTCGTTCTTGCGGTTGCCGACGCCGTTGACGGTCCGCGCGTCCGGTGGGTCGTCCGGTTCGCCCTCGGGGAGTTCGATGCCGCGGGAGGCGAGGAAGGTGCGCACTCCGTCGGCGCGGGGGCGGCCGTCGACGTACTGGTCGTAGTCGGCGTCGGTGAAGGGCCGGAAGTCCGCCCCGTCCCGCTCGCGCAGGAACGCGTCGAACGTCTCCTTCCAGGCGGCGGCGTGCACCACCGCCGTCCGGGTGAGGACCCCGTCGAGGTCGAAGAGGCAGGCCTGGATACCGGTGGGGAGGCCGAGCTGCGTCGTCATACCCGTCACAGTTCCCCGCCGCGGCGCGTCCCATCGGGTGGTCCCGCACACGGTGCCGGGGCACCGGTGCGACCGTGCGGGTGACACACTCGGCTGCATGCCGCCCAGTTTCGACGACCTCCTGGTCCGGGCCCGCCGGCTGCCGCGGGCCGGCCGGCGCGCGATCCTCGGCATCGCCGGCAGTCCCGGCGCCGGCAAGTCGACCCTGGCCGAGCGCCTCGTGCGGGAACTGAACGGCACCGGCGAACCCTGGGTGGCGCGGGTGCCGATGGACGGTTTCCACCTCGCCGACGCCGAACTGGACCGGCTGGGCCGCCGCGACCGCAAGGGCGCCCCGGACACCTTCGACGCGGCCGGGTACGCGGCGCTGCTGCGGCGGTTGCGCGAGGCCGGGGACGCCGGAGAGACCGCGGACGGCGAGGTCGTGTACGCGCCGGGATTCGAACGGGTGCTGGAGCAGCCGCTCGCGGGCGCCGTGCCGGTGCCGCCGTCGGCGCGGCTGGTGGTGACGGAGGGCAACTACCTGCTGCTGGAGGAGGGCGCCTGGGCGCGGGTGCGGCCGTGCCTGGACGAGGTGTGGTTCTGCGAGCTGGACGAGGCGGAGCGGGTGCGCCGACTGGTCGCCCGGCACGAGGAGTTCGGCAAGTCCCACGAGGCGGCGGTGGCCTGGGTGCACCGCTCCGACGAACGCAACGCCGCACTGGTGGCCGCCACCCGTCACCGGGCGGACCTCGTGCTGCCGATGCGCCACCTGGACCGGCAGGGCCGCAGGGCGGGGTGAGCACCGAGGCAGGCGCCACCCACCGGGACCCGCCCGCATAGGCGCCGCCCCGTGCAACGGGCCCACGTAGGCGCCGCCGGCTCGGGCCGCCGGCGCAGGTGCTCGCGGCGGGGCCTGGAGGTAGCCGCGGGCTCGTGGTTGTCCCGTCCCGGTGCGGCGGCGAAGGCGCCGGCGGAGCTCTCCGACGGCGGTGGACGGGCGACGGCGTCGGGCGCTCGATCGGCGTCGGCCGGCCGTGAGAGCCGGTCCCGGCGTCCACGGAGGTGCGCGCCGCCCCTGCGGCTACCGCCCGTAGCGGGGGGGGGGGGGGGGGGGGGGGGGAGGGGTGGGGGGGGGGGGGGGGGGGGGGGGGGGGGGGGGGGGGGGGGGGGGGGGGGGGGGGAGGG
>NZ_JBVIGC010000037.1:0-13574 GCF_055571015.1 Streptomyces sp. NPDC031049 | reverse complement strand
CCGACGTCCGCGTGGTGGTCATCGACTGCACGGACACCGGGGCGTCCCCGCCCACCGCCACGGATCCGACCTGGATCTGCCGGCTCTTCCGGCGCCCGGCGACCGGCGTGGCGGGCAGCTCGGGAAGGCCCAGGGGAACGGCGGTCACGGCGTCACCCCTGACTTCCGGAGACCGTCTCGCGCATCGCGCGCAGCGACTCCTTCAGGGACCCCATGGTGGCGAGGACGGCCGTGGGTTCGTAGCCGCAGTGCGCCATGCAGTTGGCGCAGCGCGGGTCCTTGCCGCGGCCGTACTTGTCCCAGTCGGTGTCCTCGACCAGCTCCCGGTAGGTCGACACGTAGCCGTCGCTCATCAGGTAGCAGGGCCGCTGCCAGCCGAAGAGGGAGTAGTTCGGGATCGCCCAGGCGGTGCAGGGGAAGTCGACCTTGCCTTCGAGGAAGTCCAGGAACAGCGGCGAGTGGTTGAGCCGCCAGCGGCGCCGGTTGCCGCCCGCGAAGGCCTTCCGGAACAGCTCCCGGGTCTGTTCCACGCCCAGGAAGTGCTCCTGGTCGGGGGCCTTCTCGTAGGCGTAGGCGGGAGAGATCATCATCTCGTCGACCTTGAGGTCGTCGTTGAGGTAGTCGAGGACCTCGACGACGGTCTGCGGGGTGTCGGTGTTGAAGAAGGTCGAGTTGGTGGTCACCCGGAAGCCGCGGCGCTTGGCCTCCTTGATGGCCGCCACGGCCTCGTCGAAGACGCCCTCCTTCGCCACGGACTCGTCGTGCCGCTCGCGCAGTCCGTCGATGTGCACGGCGAACGCGAAGTACGGGGAGGGCCGGAACTTGTCCATCTTCTTGCGCAGCAGCAGCGCGTTGGTGCACAGGAAGACGTACTTCCGCTTGGCTGTCAACTGGCGCACGATCTCGTCGATCTGAGGATGCATCAGCGGTTCCCCGCCGGCGATGGAGACCATCGGGGCGCCGGACTCCAGCACCGCCCCGACGGCCTGGGCGACCGGCATGCGCTGTTTGAGCACGCCCGCCGGATGCTGGATCTTGCCGCATCCCTCGCACTTCAGGTTGCAGGCGTACAGCGGTTCCAGCTCGACGATGAGCGGAAACTTGTCCCGCCGGCGGAGCTTCTGTTCGGCCAAGTAAGTAGCGACCTTGATGGACTGGCGCAGCGGCATGGCCATCTGGCTCACCTCCTGGGGAGCAGCAGGGATCGGTGCCATTCGAAGAATGCGGGAAGTACGGAGCGAAGGACGCGGAAAGCCGATATTCCACCGCGCAGCGTGCCGATCCGGACCAGTTCGTGTTCCGGAGCGTCCACGACCACCCGGACGGCCGCAACGGGGCGCGTGCCCGTGCGCACGGCGCTCAGCAGCGTGGCCGCGGACTCCATGTCCACCGCGATCGCGCCGGTCGCCCGCAGCTCCGCCCGTTCGGGGCCGCGGACCACGTGGTCGGATCCGGTCAGCGGCCCGGTGTGGACGGTGCGGCCGGGCACGGCCCGGGTGAGCGCCTTGACGAGCAGTTCGGTCCCGGCGCAGTCGACGGTGCCGCGCGGGTCCCGGGTCTGACCGGCGACGACGAGGTCGCCGGGGTGCATGCCGGGGGCCAGTCCGGCGCAGAAGCCGGTGGCCAGCACGGCGGCGTCGGTGAGCGCCGGGTCGGCGAGCACCCGGGTGACCGAGCGCTCGGCCGCCTTGGGTCCCATGCCGGTACGCAGCACGGTGACCGGCCCGCCGGCCCCCGTACGGTCCCCCGTGCGCAGGGCGAGGTGCTCGATGCCGAGCGCGCAGGCGACCAGCAGCGGGGCCGGGGCGGGCGGGGAACCCATCAGCTGCCCTTCGCCTCGGTGAGCGGCCGGGCGGCGGTCGGCGTCAGCACGGCGGGCTCGCCGTTGACGTACCGGCCGAGGGCGGTGAGCGGGAACACCTGCCGGTAGAGGTGGTAGTTGATGGAGAAGTCCCAGGGGAAGCCGGTGCCGGTGAAGTACGGCTCGTCCCAGGAGCCGTCCTCCCGCTGGGTCGCGGCGAGCCATGCGACGCCGCGCTCGACGGCCCTGGACTCCCTCTCCCCCGCCGCCAGCAGGGCCATCAGCGCCCAGGCGGTCTGGGAGGCGGTGGAGGCGCCCTTGCCGCTCCACTCCCTGACGTACCGGTAGGAGCGCAGGTCCTCGCCCCAGCCGCCGTCGTCGTTCTGGACGGACTCCAGCCAGGCGACGGCCCGGCGGATCGCCGGGTGCGAGGCGGGGATGCCGGCCGCGATCAGGGCGGGGACGACCGAGCCGGTGCCGTAGACGTAGTTGACGCCCCAGCGGCCGAACCAGGAGCCGTCCGCCTCCTGTTCGGCGAGCAGCCAGTGGATGCCGCGCCGGGTGCGCGGGTCGTGGGCCAGGCCCTCGACCGCGAGCATCTCCACGACGTGCGCCGTGACGTCGGCCGACGGAGGGTCGATGACCTCGCCGAAGTCGCAGAACGGCAGCCGGTTGGGGAAGGGGCTGGTGTTGTCGACGTCGAAGGCGCCCCAGGCGCCGTTCTTCGACTGCATGCCGAGGTTCCAGCGCACCCCCCGCCCGATGGCCTTCTCCACCCGCTCCGGGTCGTGGTGCCGGACCCGGCGCAGCGCGAGGACCACCTCGGCGGTGTCGTCGATGTCGGGGTAGTTGTCGTTGTGGAACTCGAACGCCCAGCCCCCCGGCGGGAGTCCGGGACGGCGCACCGACCAGTCGCCGGGGCGCACGACCTGCTCGCCGAGCATCCAGTCGGCGGCCTTGACCAGCTGCGGGTGGTCGGCGGGGACGCCGGCGTCGGCCAGCGCGATGGTCGCCAGACAGGTGTCCCAGACCGGGGACTGGCAGGCCTCGATCATCCGGGCGCCGTCCTCGCGCCACACCGCGAACCGGTCCAGCGACTTCAGGCCCTCGCGCATGACCGGGTGTTCGAGGTCGTAGCCGAGCAGGTAGAGCGCGATGACCGAGTACACGGCCGGGGGCTGGATGCCGCCCCAGCAGCCGTCGTTCTCCTGCCGCTCGATGATCCAGCGGGCCGCGGTGTTCATCGCGGCCCTGCGCACCCGCTTCGGCACCGCCCGGCGCAGCGCGTGCAGCCCCTTGTCCAGCCGCTGGAAGGCGCCGTCCCAGCTGGCGGCCGGGGCGAGCGGCCGGGGCGGGTTGGGGACGGCCGGGTCGGTGTGGAGTTCGTCGAGCGGGAAGGGCGCGGGGCGCACCGGGCGCTTGGCGGAGACGATCGTCAGCGGGACGATGGTCTGCCGGGCCCAGCAGCCGAAGTCGTAGATGTTGAGGGGGACCCAGCTGGGGAACCAGATCAGTTCCGGCGGGAGTTCGGGCAGGTCCTCCCACTTCCACCAGCCGAACAGGGCGAGCCAGATCCGGGTGAAGACGCGGGAGGCGGCGATGCCGCCCCGCTCGCGGATCCACGCGGCGGCCTTGGCCATGTGCGGGTCGTCGGGCGAGTCGCCGGCCAGGCGCAGGGCGACGTAGGCCTCGATGGTGGCGGACAGCTCGCCCGGACCGCCGTAGAAGGTGGCCCAGGTGCCGTCCTCGCGCTGCTCGCCGCGGATGAACAGGGCGGCGGCGCGGGTCGTCTCCTCGTCCCGGATGTCCAGGAACTGGCGGAGCAGGAGGTCCTCGGCGTCCATGGTGACGTTCGTCTCCAGGTCGCCCTTCCACCAGCCCTCCGCGTCCTGCCGCGCGAGCAGGAAGTCGGTGGCGCGCCGGACGGCGTGTGCGGCTGCCTGCTCCACCCCGGCCGCTTCGGGGGCTTGGCTGTCGGTTTCGCTGGCCGCGGCTGCACGGGGCGGCAGGGTGGCCCCGGTGCTTCCGTCGGTCGTCGCTGTCATGGCTTCCCCTTCGTGCAGTGCTCAATCGGTGCGTCTGCTGCGGGTCCGCCGTCGGCCGGTGCGTGGTGTGCCCGTGGCACCGGCCGGCGACTACGCGAGGACTATTCGACCAATAGTGATCATCTCTTTCGTACGACGACGAAGTCGGCGAGCGCCGTGAACCGGTCCCGGACCTCACCGGGCATGTCCACGGTGTCGAGGGCTTCGATGGCGACGGCGTGCTGGCGGCGCGCCTCCTCGGCGGTCCACTCCCGGCCGCCCGCCTCCTCGATCAGGGCGGCGCGGGCCGCGAACTCCTCCTCGGAGAAGTTCGCGACGTCGCTGGTCTTGGCGTCGGCGGCGAGGATCTCGCCGAGCCGTTCGGAGGCGCTGCCGCCCGCCGCGAGCGCGGCGACGACCGGCAGGGACTTCTTGCGCTGGCGCAGATCGCTCCAGGTCTGCTTGCCGGTGGCCTCCGGGTCGCCCCAGATGCCGAGGAGGTCGTCGACGGCCTGGAAGGCCAGGCCGAGGTGGTAGCCGTACCGCTCCAGGGCGTCGGCGGTGCGGTCGTCGGCGCCGCCGAGGACCGCACCGATGGAGCTGGCGCAGGCCAGCAGGGCACCGGTCTTGTTGCCCTCCATCTCCAGGCACTCCTCGACGCTGACCCGGTCGCGGTGCTCGTAGGAGATGTCCTGCGCCTGACCGTCGATCAGGGCGCGGGTGGCGGTGGTCAGGCGGCGGGTGGCACGGCCGGCGTCGACGGTGCCGAGTTCCAGCAGCACCTCGCCGGCGAGGGCGAACAGGGCGTCGCCGACCAGGATGGCCTGGGCGGGCCCGTGCACCTTCCAGACCGTGTCGCGGTGGCGGCGCTGCTCGTCACCGTCCATCAGGTCGTCGTGCAGGAGGGAGAAGTTGTGCACCAGTTCCACCGCCACCGCGCCGGGGACGCCGGTCTCGGGGGCCGCGCCGGTGACCTCCGCGGAGAGCACCGCCAGGGCGGGGCGCACGGCCTTGCCGCCGTCGCCGTCCGCGGGGTTGCCCTGGGCGTCGATCCAGCCGAAGTGGTAGGCGGCGACGGTGTCCATGGGAGGCGCCAGACGGTCGACGGCGGCCCGCAGGACCGGCGTGGCAAGGGTCCGGCCGCGCTCCAGCAGCGCGGTCACGTCCACCGTGGTCCGTCGAGCGGCCGTCTCGGCCGGTGGCACAGTGGGCACAGTCTTTCCTCCAGTTGCGGTGCCGGGAGTGCGGATGGTCCCACGCGGCTCGGTCTTCATGCCGCCTCCTCGAGGAAGTCCGGGAGGAGATCGCGGGACCGGCCCAGGGCGGCGAGCGCGGCCCTGGCCGCGCCGACACCGCTGCGGACCGCACCCTCCATGGTCGCGGGCCACCCGGTGGCGGTCCACGCGCCGGCCAGGTACAGGCCGGGTGCCTTGGTGCGGGCGCCGGGCCTGAGGCGGCCGACGCCGGGGGCGGGAGCGAAGGTCGCGGTGCGCTCCCGGGTGACGAAGAAGTCCTCGACCTCGGCGCCCCGGGCGCGGGGCAGCAGCCGTTCGAGCTCGGGCAGGTAGCGCTCGCGCAGCTCGGCGACGGGCCGGTCGATGTCGTCCTGCGCCGCCGACTGCGACACCGCCAGGTACTGGCCCTCCTTCAGGCCCGAGGCCTCGGTGCGGTCGAAGACCCACTGCAAGGGGGTGCCGAGGGCGGTGAGGAACGGCGCGGCGAGCACCTTCCGGTCGTAGACGACGTGCACGTTGAGGATCGGCGCGGTGCCGATGCGCAGCAGCCGGCCGGGGGCGTCGAGCGCGCCCTCGGGCAGCAGGTCGTGCGCCTCGCGCTGCGGTACGGCGAGGACGACGGCGTCCGCGTCGAGTGTCTCGCCGGCCACCTGGACCCGCCAGCCGCCGCCCGCGGCGGCGCAGAGCGAGGTGACCCGGGTGCGGACCTCGGTGCGCACGCCCGCGGCGTCGAGCGCCCTGCGGGCCAGCCGGTCGTGCAGGTCGCCCAGCGGGACGCGCGCCCAGCCGATGTCGGCGGCGCCGGGGTCGGACAGCAGACCGGTCTTGAACACCATCGCGGCCAGGGCCAGCGAGGCGTCGCCCGCGACCGCGTTGAGGGTGGCGACGCCGACCAGGTCCCACAGGGCCTCGACGGCGCGCGCCGACTGTCCGTGGGCGGCCAGCCAGCTGCCGAAGTCCTGGTCGTCCAGGGCCGGATCGGCGAGGTCGAGCCCCTTGAGCGCGAGCGCGGCCCGGCCCACGCGGGCCCGGTCGGCGAGCGAGAGGTGCGGGTAGGCGGCGAGGCTGCGCCCGAGGTGGAGCGGTACGGGCAGCGGGTCGCGCCGCAGCCGGCCGAGCCGCCGTCCCTCGGGCCGCGCGAGGTCGACGACGGGCACGTCGAGCCGCTTTTGCAGCGGAGCCAGGTCCGCGGCCCCGAGACGGTCGAGGAACCAGCGGTAGGCGGTGCAGCAGCGCAGATACACGTGCTGGCCGTTGTCGACGGTCAGGTCGCCGCGCTGGAAGGAGAAGGCGAGCCCGCCCAGCCGCGGCCGGCCCTCGAGCAGGGTCACCCGCACACCGGCGTCGGCGAGCGCGAGCGCCGCGGTGACGCCGGCGAGCCCGCCGCCCACCACGACGGCGTGCCGGCCGGACGGGGACGCCCGGTCGGTCAGGTCGCGGGCCGGGGCGTCCGGAAGCACTCCGTCGGGACGCGAGCCGTCGGCGTGGGTCATCGTGCGCCCTCCCCTGTGCGGTGGCCGTCGTTGAAAGGTGCACGGCCGACCGTCTCAGTCAGGGACGCGGCGCGCCACCGGAGGGTTGCCCGCCGTTCGTCCCCGGCGGTGTCGTCGTGACCCGGGGCGTCCGCTGTGCCGGAAGAGGTCATCAGGCGCGCCTCCTGACGGTCCGGCGGGTGACGTGCCGGGCGTCCAGTCCGGACAGGCCGCGCACGGCGACGTAGGCCTTCTCCCGTCCGGGCAGCGAGACCCGGCCGCGCAGCACGGCCTCCGGCTCGCGCTCGATGCGGTCCAGCAGGCGGCGGTAGATGCCGGCCATGGCGGCCACGCAGGCGCCGCTGCGCCGGTCGAGCATGGGCAGCAGCCGGTAGCCCTCGGCGAACAGGGCGCGGGCCCGGCGCACCTCGAAGTGGACCAGTCCGGCGAAGTCGGAGCCCTCCGGAGGGAGCGGCCCGGCGAACCCGGCCGAGCAGCCGAACTTGGCCAGGTCGTCGGCGGGCAGATAGGTGCGCCCGCCCTCGGCGTCCTCGCGGACGTCCCGCAGGATGTTGGTGAGCTGGAGCGCCAGCCCGAGCGTGTCGGCGTACTCGGGCGCGCGCTCGGCGCCGCGCGCCCCCGGTTCGGTGCCGAACACGCCGAGCGAGAGGCGTCCGATGGCGCCCGCCACACAGCGGCAGTAGAGCTTCAGGTCGTCCCAGGTCTCGTAGGTCTCGCCGCGGACGTCCATCTGGACCCCGTCGATCAGCTCGTCGAGGCCGCCGAGCGGGATCGGGAAGACCTGTGCGGCGTGGGCGAGCGCGACGGCGACGGGGTCGGTGTCGTCCTCGCCGACCGCCTCCTCGCGGATGCGGGTGAGCAGTGAGCGGGTGTCCTCCAGCCGGGCCACCTTGACGTCGTCGGCGAGCGCTCCGTCGCCGATGTCGTCGACGCGGCGCGAGAAGGCGTACAGCGCCGACATCGCCCGGCGCTTGGGCGTCGGCAGCAGCCGGATGCCGTACGCGAAGTTGCGTGCCTGCTGTCCGGTCACGGCCTCGCAGTAGCGGTAGGCGGCGAGTACCGGTGCGGACGCGTGTGCCGGCGTCTCCACGGTCCGGATCACCCCTCTCCTCGCAGTGTCGCGCCCACCTCGCGCAGCAACTGCACCTTGCCGGGCTTGGGCGGGCCGGGAAGTACGTCGTGGTCGGCGGCGGCGATCGCCCGCAGGGCCGCGCGCCCCCCGGCCACGAACCCCGCGAGCAGCAGCCGGAGCCTGCCGTGGACGCTGCCGACCAGGGGGGTGCCGGCGTCCAGCAGTTCGCGGGCGCGCTGCGCCTCGTAGGCGATCAGGGCGCGCACCGAGGCGCCGGACCTCGCCGCGGCGAGGTCCGCCTCCCGGACGTGGAAGCGCTTCATGTCCGCGGCGGGCAGATAGACGCGGTCGCGGGCGAGGTCCTCGGCGACGTCCTGGAGGTGCTCGACGATCTGGAGGGCGGTGCAGATCTCGTCGGAGCGGCGGATGCGCTCGGGGGTGGCGGTGCCGGTGACGGCGAGCACCAGACGGCCGACCGGGTTGGCGGACAGCTCGCAGTAGGCGAGCAGGTCGTCGTAGGTCTCGTAGCGCCGTACCAGCTGGTCCTGGCGGTTGGCGGCGATCAGGCCGAGGAACGGCTCGGGCGTCAGGGCACGGCGGCGCACGGTCGGCAGCAGCCGGCGCAGCAGGGGGTGACGGGGGGCCTCGCCGTGCGGGGCGAAGACCCGGCGCAGGTCGGCCTCGAAGGCGTCGAGCAGGGCGAGCCGGTCGTCGGCGCGCTCGGGTGCGACGCCGAGCAGACGGGCGTCGGCGCCGCCGGGGGCCAGGTCGCCGTCGCCGATGTCGTCGACCAGCCGGGCGAAGCCGTACACGGCCATGAGGTCGGCGCGCCACGCGCGGGGCAGGAAGAAGGGGGCCACGGGGAAGTTCTCGCCCGAGGCCTTGTCGAGCGTGCCGCGTACCGGGTCGGCGGCGCGCGCCGCGCCGGTGACCGTCACCGCCCGCTGCCCGCTGCCGGAACGGCGCATACTGCGACGGCACGCGCTGCGCGGAGGTGGGGAGTATCCGTAGCCATTGCCGTCACATCTCCCGTTCTACACTGCCGACCCAATACACACTATTTCGGACACGCCGCCCGAGCAGCGGTCCCGGTCGAGGGTGTCGGGCATTATTGCCCCATGTGCCGCGTTTGGGGACCGGTACAGCTTACGTCGTACGCCGCGCACGGGGCCTCGGGGGTGTCCCGCGTACCAGCCCAACACACCGGGCACCGTCAAGATTCCGGCATCGCCGAGGAGTTGACGCTTCTTTTGCAGACGCCGGGCCCCGCCGGGACGGTCCCGGCGGGGCCCGGCGCGGTGGTGGTCACTTGCCCGTGAACTTCTCGTACTCCTTGAGCACCTCGTCGGTCGGGCCGTCCATCCGCAGCTCACCGCGCTCCAGCCACAGGACGCGGTTGCAGGTGTCGCGGATGGACTTGTTGTTGTGGCTGACCAGGAAGACCGTGCCGGCCTCCTTGCGCAGCTCGCGGATGCGGGCCTCGGAGCGCGTCTGGAACTTGCGGTCGCCGGTGGCCAGGGCCTCGTCGATCATGAGGACGTCGTGGTCCTTGGCGGCGGCGATGGAGAAGCGCAGCCGCGCCGCCATGCCGGAGGAGTAGGTCCGCATCGGCAGGGTGATGAAGTCGCCCTTCTCGTTGATGCCGGAGAAGTCGACGATGTCCTGGTAGCGGGCCTTGATCTGCTCACGGGTCATGCCCATGGCGAGCCCGCCCAATATGACGTTCCGCTCACCGGTGAGGTCGTTCATCAGGGCCGCGTTCACGCCCAGCAGCGAGGGCTGGCCGTCGGTGTAGACCCTGCCCCGCTCGGCGGGCAGCAGCCCGGCGATGGCCCGCAGCAGGGTGGACTTTCCGGAGCCGTTGGAGCCGATCAGGCCGATGGCCTCGCCCCGGTAGGCGACGAAGGAGACCCCGCGTACCGCGTGCACCTTGCGCACGCCGCGCTCCTCGCCGCGCTTGAGGATGCGGCTGAGCGCGGCCGTGGCGCTGCCCTTGCCGGCCTTGGCGCCGTTGACGCGGTAGACGATGTGCAGGTCGTCGGCGATGACGGTGGGCACCCGCTCGCCCTGTCGCTGCTCAGCCACGGCCGTACCTCTCCTCCGCCTTCCAGAAGTACACGAAGCCGCCCACGGCGACCAGCACGGCCCAGCCGAGCGCGACCGCCCAGACGTGCGGCGGCAGGTGCTCGGAGCCGTAGCCGTCGATCAGCGCGAAGCGCATCAGGTCCATGTAGATCGCGGCCGGGTTCCACTGGAGGACGTCGGCGATCCAGGCCGGGTGGTCCTTGAGCATGATCGGGATGGAGAACATGACGCCGGAGGCGTACATCCAGGTCCGCATGATGAAGGGCATCAGCTGGGCCAGGTCGGGCGTCTTCGCGCCCATCCTCGCCATGATCATGGCGAGGCCGGTGTTGAACAGGAACTGCAGGGCCAGCACCGGGACGATCAGCAGCCAGGACAGCCGCGGATAGCTGCCGAAGCCCAGCGTGATCGCGAACAGCACGATCATCGAGGCCAGCAGCTGCTGGAGCTGCTGGAGCGAGAAGGAGATCGGGAGCGAGGCACGCGGGAAGTGCAGGGCCCGCACCAGTCCGAGGTTGCCGGAGATGGCGCGGACGCCCGCCATCACCGAGGACTGGGTGAACGTGAACACGAACACGCCGGTCACCAGGAAGGGCACGTAGACGTCCCGCGACATGCCGCGGTCCGCGTTGAGGATCAGACCGAAGATCAGGAAGTAGACGAGCGCGTTCAGCAGCGGCGTGGCCACCTGCCACAGCTGGCCCAGCTTGGCCTGGCTGTACTGCGCGGTCAGCTTGGCCTGGGAGAAGGCGACGATGAAGTGCCGCCGCCCCCACAGCTGACGGACGTACTCGGCGAGGGACGGGCGGGCACCGCTCACGGACAGCCCGTACCTGGCGGCCAGCTCGGCCGCCGTGAGGCCCTCGTCGGGTGACACGGGCGCGGCCACCGCGACCCTGCCGTCGTGCGTTGTCTCACTCACTAGTGGAAACTTTCGTCTTCGACATGCGCGACCGGCGCGGACGGGCGCCGGTCTGCGGCCCGGGACGGGCTGTCCCGAGAGGCTCGGACACGAGCTTGTCAGATCACCGGGGGCCGGCCCAGTCGGGTCAGCCGCCACACCGTACGCCACTTCATGGGGCGGCGGGGACCGCACGGGGTGCTCCAGCCCTCCCGGAAGCCGCCGAACCAGGCCTTCAGGGCCGGGCGCGAGGGGCGGCGGGCCAGGGTGAGCAGCAGCCAGACCCCGAGGTAGACCGGGACCAGCAGGGCGGGGAGGTTGCGGCGGGCGAGCCAGACCCGGTTGCGGGCGACCATGCGGTGGTAGACCGCGTGCCGCGAGGGAGCGGTCGTCGGGTGGTACAGGACCATGTCGGCCCGGTAGTCGATCATCCAGCCGGCGTCGAGGGCCCGCCAGGCCAGGTCGGTCTCCTCGTGGGCGTAGAAGAACTCGTCCGGCAGGCCGCCGACCTGCTCGAAGACCGTGGTGCGGACGGCGTTGGCGCCGCCCAGGAAGGTGGTGACCCGCGAGGAGCGCATCGGGTCGGAGGCGCGCAGCCGGGGCACGTGGCGGCGCTGGGTGACGCCGGTGTCCGGGTCGGCGATGCGGAAGCTGATGATGCCGAGGGACGGGTCGGCGGCGAAGGCCTCGCGGCACAGCTCGGCGGTGTCGGTACGGGCCAGCAGGCCGTCGTCGTCCAGGAACAGCAGGACGTCCACGTCCCGGCCGCCGGGTCCGAAGGCCTCGATGCCGACGTTCCGGCCGCCGGGGATGCCGAGGTTCTCCGGCAGCTCGACGGTGCGCACGCCCTCGGGGACGTCCAGGACCGGGGAGCCGTTGCCGACCACGACGACCTCGACCGGGTCGCCGTCCTGCTTGGCGACGGAGTCGATCAGGGCGCGCAGCTCCTCGGGGCGGTTGCCCATGGTGATGATGACGGCCCCGACCTTCACGGCGCTCACCGCAGCCTGCTGGAGGCGAGGACGGACACCAGGTGCAGCAGCGTCTGGAGCAGCGCGATGCCGGCCAGGACGGCGGTGCCGAGCCGGGTGAAGAACAGGTCGCCGTGGAACGTGTCGGCGATCGCGAGGACCAGGATCAGCAGGGAGGCCTCGATGCCGAGGATGAGGCGGTGGAACTTCAGCGCGGCGGCGGCCCTGCGGGCCAGCGCCATGCCGGAGGAGCGCGGCTCGGCGGCGGCCTCCTGCACCGGCGGCATCCCGGCCTGGTGACGGGCGACACCGACCAGGTCGGTCTCGGCCTTGATCAGGATGGCGCCGAGCGCGGCCAGGGTACCGAGGAAGGCCCACAGCCAGTCGATGCGGCCGGTGCCCCACAGGTCGGCGGCGCGCAGCCCGAGGCCGACCAGGACGGCGGCGTCGGTGAGGTAGGCGCCGACCCGGTCGAGGTAGACGCCGCCGAGGGAGTACTGCTGCTTCCAGCGGGCGATCTCGCCGTCGACGCAGTCCAGCAGCAGGTACAGCTGCACCGCGACCACACCGAGCACGGCACCCCAGATCCCCGGCACCAGCAGGGCCGGGGCCGCGAGGACGCCGCAGACGGTCATCAGGTACGTGAGCTGGTTGGGCGTGATCCTGGTGTTCACCAGGTAGCGGTCGACGCGCAGGGACACCTCGCGCATGTAGAGGCGTCCCGCCCAGTGCTCACCGCTGCGCCGGTCCTTGACCCCCGCGGGGTGCACGACCGGGCGTAGTTCAGCTACCGATGGCCTTGACATAGTCGGCGTAGATGTCCTTGATCTGTTCGGTCTTCAGGTCGAGGTGCTCGAGGATGGTGTAGCGGCCGGGCCGGGTCTCCGGGGCGAACTCCACCGCGCGGACGAACTCCTCCGGGGTGAAGCCGATCTCCTCCGGCAGCACCGGCAGCCCGTGCCGCCGCAGCACCGCGGCCATGTACGCCGACTCCTCGTGGGCCCCGCGCAGGTACATCGCGAAGCACGCGCCCAGGCCGCACTGCTCGCCGTGGGCCGCCGCCCGCTGCGGGAACAGCAGGTCGAAGGCGTGGTTGATCTCGTGGCAGGCCCCCGAGGAGGGCCGGGAGTCACCCGAGACGGACATGGCGATGCCGCTGAGCACCAGGGACTCGGCGAGCACCTGGAGGAAGTCGTTGTCGCCGATGCCGCCCGGGTGGCGCAGCACGGCCTCGCCGGCCTGGCGGGCCATCGCGGCGGCGAGGCCGTCGATCTTCTCGCCGTTGACGCGGTTGGCCAGCTCCCAGTCCGCGATCGCGGAGACGTTGGAGACGGCGTCGCCGATGCCGGCCCGGACGAAGCGCACGGGGGCGTCGCGGATGACGTCGAGGTCGATGACGACCGCGATCGGGTTCGGCACGCCGTACGAGCCGCGGCCCGCGTCGTTGTCGAGGGTGGCGACCGGGGAGCACAGCCCGTCGTGCGCGAGGTTGGTGGGCACGGCGACCAGCGGGAGGCCGACGCGCGCCGCCGCGAACTTGGCGCAGTCGATGATCTTGCCGCCGCCGAGCCCGACGACCGCGTCGTAGTGGCCGCTCTTCATCTCCCCGGCGAGCCGGATCGCGTCGTCCAGGGTGCCGCCGCCCACCTCGTACCAGGTGGCGCCGGGCAGCGAGGGGGCGACGCGCTCGCGCAGTTTGGCGCCGGAGCCGCCGCTGACCGCGACGGCGAGCCGGCCGGAGTGCGAGACGCGCTCGTCGGCGAGGACGCAGCCGAGGTCGTCGAGGGCGCCGGGGCGGATGTCGACGACGACGGGGGTGGGGATGAGCCTGGTCAGTACAGGCATGCGATCTCCCGCCCCTTGGCGAGGTCGTCGTGGTTGTCGATCTCGACCCACTTGACGTCGCCGATCGGGGCCACGTCGACCTTGAAGCCCCGGTCGACCAGCTCCTGGTAGCCGTCCTCGTAGTACAGCTGCGGGTCGCGCTCGAAG
>NZ_JBVIGC010000036.1:0-15730 GCF_055571015.1 Streptomyces sp. NPDC031049 | reverse complement strand
GTACGTCCAGGCGTGGTACGGGCACTGGAAGGCCCGCTTCACCTCGCCGGACTCCTCGGTGCACAGCTTGGCCCCCCGGTGCCGGCAGACGTTGAGGAAGCCCTTGATGGAGCCGTCCCGCGAGCGGGAGACCAGCACACTCTCGCGGCCCACCTGGTACGTGCGGAACGCGCCGGGCTTGTCCAGGTCGGCGGCGCGGGCCACACAGAACCACATGGCCTCGAACACCCGCTCCTGCTCCCGGGCGAACACCGCGGGGTCGGTGTAGTACTCACCGGGGAGCGTGGGGATCAGGCTGGGCGGCAGGTTCGTCACGGTCATCTCGTCACCTTCGGGAGTGTCAGACGCGCACACGGCGGGGATCGAACAGGGCGATGGGATGGTCGGTGGTGCCGACGGTGGCCAGGTCGGCGAGGATCTCGCCGACGACGGGCACGAACTTGAACCCGTGGCCGGAGAAGCCGCAGGCCACGATCACCTGCGGAGACTCGGGATGCCGGGCGAGGACGAAGTGCTCGTCCGGCGTGTTGGCGTACATGCAGGCCGCGCCCTTGAGGAAGCGGCCGGGCAGGGCGGGGATGCGCGGGCGCAGGTAGTCGGCCATGGCCGCGATCTCGTCCGGGTGGATCCGGCGGTCGAGCCGGTCGGGGTCACTGGGCACGCCCTTGCGGAAGAAGGCGACCTTGGCCCCGCCGTCGGGTCCGTCGAGTGCGGGGAAGCCGTAGATCTGGGTGCCGTCCGGGTCCTCCCAGATGTAGACCGGGTGCCGTTCGGCACGGAACGGGCTGATGCCGCCCTCGGGTTGGAACCAGTACATGACCTGGCGCTCCACCGTCACGCGCACACCGAGGTCGGACAGCAGCTTCGGGGCCCAGGCCCCCGGGGCGATGACCAGCCGTTCGGCGGTGTAGCAACCGCGATCGGTGACCACCCAGGCCTTGCCGCCCGGCCCGTCGGCCTCCCAGCCGAGGACCATCTCCGCGAAGTGCAGGTCCGCGCCGTGCGCGCGGGCCAGGTCGAGGTGGGCCGTGACGGTCGCCTCGGGACGGGCGATACCGGCCCCGCGCTCGTAGAAGGCGACGTCCTCGTCGGCCGGGCGGAAGGTGGGGAAGCGGCGCCGGATGTCGTCGGCGCCGAGGACCTCGTGGTCCAGGCCCCACTGGTGGGCGCTGCTCAGGGTGCGGGCGAAGGCGTCGCTGTGCTCGCGGCCGATCACCAGGCCGCCGGTCTCGGTGAAGACCTCGCGGCCGGAGTCGGCGGCGAGCTTCTCCCACAGTTCGCGGGCACGCAGCAGCAGGGGCACGTAGGCCGGGTCCTCGAAGTAGGCCTGCCGGTAGATGCGCGAGCCGCCGTGACTGGAGCCGAGGTTGTGAGCGGGGCCGAAGCGCTCGATGCCCAGTACGCGCCGGCCGCGGGCGGCGAGTTGATATGCGGCCGCGCTGCCCATCCCGCCAAGGCCGACCACGATCACGTCGTACGAAGTGGCCATGTGTCCATCTCCTGGGAATCGTGCCGATGAGGGTGTGGTGCCGCCGGTGCTCGGCGGCGGTGGCGACGCTGGAGGTGACGAGGCGTTCGACGCGGACGCTCACAGCACCACCACCGAGCGCAGGACGTCGCCGTGGCGCATCTTGGTGAACGCGGTCTCCAGCGCGTCCAGTGCGATCGTCTCGGTGACGAAGTCGCCCAGGTCGAAGCGGCCCTGGAGGTAGAGGTCGATCAGGGCGGGGAAGTCCCGGGCGGGCAGGCAGTCGCCGTACCAGGAGGACTTCAGCGCCCCGCCGCGGCCGAAGACATCGAGCAGGGGCAGGTCGAGGGTGAGGTCCGGGGTGGGGACGCCGACCAGGACGGCGGTGCCGGCCAGGTCGCGAGCGTAGAAGGCCTGTGTGAAGGTCTCGGGGCGGCCGACCGCGTCCACGACGACGTCGGCGCCGAAGCCGCCGGTGAGGCCGCGGATCGCCGCGACGGCGTCGGTCCGGGAGGAGTCGACCGTGTCGGTCGCGCCGAACCGCTCGGCCCACCGCAGCTTCCGCTCGTCGACGTCCACGGCGATGATGCGGCCGGCACCGGCCACCTTGGCGCCCGCGATCGCGGCCATGCCCACGCCGCCGCAGCCGATCACCGCGATCGCGTCACCGCGGCCCACGCCGCCGGTGTGGACGGCGGCGCCGAAGCCGGCCATCACCCCGCAGCCGAGCAGGCCGGCCGCGGCGGGCGATGCGGCCGGGTCGACCTTGGTGCACTGGCCCGCGGAGACCAGGGTCTTCTCGGCGAAGGCGCCGATGCCCAGGGCAGGGCAGAGCGGGGTGCCGTCGGCGAGGGTCATCGGCTGGGCGGCGTTGTGGGTGTCGAAGCAGTACCACGGCTTGCCCTTGCCGCAGGCCCGGCACCTGCCGCAGACGGCACGCCAGTTGAGGACGACGAAGTCACCGGGCTCCACGGCCGTGACGCCCTCGCCGACCGACTCGACGACACCGGCCGCCTCGTGGCCGAGCAGGAAGGGGAACTCGTCGCCGATCGCGCCCTCCCGGTAGTGCAGGTCGGTGTGGCAGACACCGCAGGACTGCACCCGCACCAGCGCCTCACCGGGGCCGGGGTCCGGCACCAGGATCGTCTCCACCGAGACCGGTGCGCCCTTGTGGCGGGCGATCACGGCGCGTACCTCGTGTGTCACGGTCGATCTCCTCGTCAAGGGGGGCGGCCGAGCACGATCCTCGGGATGTCCGGCCTGCCCTGATGTTGCGCTATACGCAACTTCCATCGCTATAAGCAACGACCGACCAAACTGTCTCCCCACGAACACTCTCTGTCAAGGGGTCGGCCGCGCGAAGTCGCCATCCCGGACACGTGCACCCCCAGCCCGGGGCGGCGCTCCGGCGCCCGCACGGCGACGGGGCGGCAAACACCTCGCCGCACAGGCACCCCCGCACCCTTGACGGCACTTCACCCGGCCCGCATGATGTTGCGCATAGCTCACTGTGTTGCGTACTGCGCACCACCGACCGACGGAGGAAGGCATGTCTCCTCGACCGCAGCCCGGCCGTGAGTTCATCCTCACCCTTTCCTGCCCGGACCAGGCCGGCCTCGTCCACGCAGTGACCACCTTTCTCGTGAGCCACTCGGGGAACATCCTGGAGAGCCAGCAGTTCGACGACCGGTTGCAGGGCCGCTTCTTCATGCGGGTGCACTTCGCCGTCTCGGACCCCGGCATCTCACTGGAGGACCTGCGCACCGGCTTCGGCCCGGTCGGCCAGGCCTACGGCATCACCTGGCAGCTGCACGACGCGTCGACCCCGACGCGCACGCTGATCATGGTGTCGAAGTTCGGCCACTGCCTCAACGACCTGCTGTTCCGCGCCTCCACGGGTGCGCTCACCATCGAGATCCCGGCGATCGTCTCCAACCACCGGGACTTCGAGCCGCTGGCGCAGAGCTACGGCATCCCCTTCCACCACATCCCGGTGACCAAGGAGACCAAGGCCCAGGCCGAGGCCCGGCTGCTGGAGCTGGTGCGCGATCTGGACGTCGACCTGGTGGTGCTGGCCCGCTACATGCAGATCCTCTCCGACGACCTGTGCAAGCAGCTCGACGGCAAGGCCATCAACATCCACCACTCGTTCCTGCCGAGCTTCAAGGGCGCCCGCCCGTACGCACAGGCCCACGCGCGCGGCGTGAAGCTCGTCGGCGCCACGGCACACTACGTCACGCCCGACCTCGACGAGGGCCCGATCATCGAGCAGGACGTCGTCCGCGTGGACCACTCCCGCGCCCCCGACGAACTGGTCGCACTGGGCCGCGACGTGGAGGCCCAGGTGCTCGCCCGCGCCGTCGAGTGGCACAGCCGGAGCCGGGTGCTGGTGAACGGGAACTGCACCGTGGTCTTCCGCTGAGGGGCGGAGAGCGCCATGGGGCCTGCGCCCTCTTGGCGGCCGTGGGAATCCCTCCTATAGTTGCGCTATGAGCAACTACATCGCACATACTGAAACAGTGGTCCTGCGATGAACGGTGTGCAGTCCGTCGATCGCGCCGTCAGTGTTCTGGAGGTCCTCGCCCAGCGCGGCGAGGCGGGCGTCAGCGAGGTGGCCGCCGAGATCGACGTCCACAAGTCGACCGCGTTCCGTCTGCTCGGCGCCCTGGAGGCGCGTGGCCTGGTCGAGCAGACAGCGGAGCGGGGCAAGTACCGGCTGGGCTTCGGCATCGTGCGCCTGGCCGGCGCGGTCACCGGCCGCCTCGACATCACCCAGCAGGGCCGCCCGGTGTGCGGGCGGCTCAGCGAGGAGATCGGAGAGACCGTCAACATCGCCGTCCTCCAGGAGCACTACGCCGTCAACCTGTACCAGGTACGCGGCCCGGGCGCGGTCGGCACCCAGAACTGGGTCGGCCAGATCACCCCGGTCCACGCCACGTCGAGCGGCAAGATACTGCTGGCCCATCTGCCGGCCGAGCAGCGCGCCGGTGTGCTCGCCGCGTCCGGGATGGCGAAGCTGACCCCGCACACCCTGACGGCCAGGACGAAGCTCGAGAAGAACCTCGCCGAAGCCCGTGAGCGCGGGTACGCGGTGACGCTGGAGGAGCTGGAGATCGGTCTGCACGCCCTGGCGGCCCCGATCCGCTCCCGCGACGGCGAGGTCGTCGCCGCGCTCAGCGCATCCGGCCCCGCCTACCGCTTCACCGAGGAACGCATGCACGAGCTGGCTCCGGCGCTGATCGACGGCGCGCGGGAGATCAGCCACCGCATGGGCTGTCCGGGCTGATGCCTTCCGGAGCGCCAGGCCCGGCTGCCTTCCGAGGCGCCCGGCCCGGCTGCGTTGCGAGGCGCTCAGCTCAGCGGCGACCGCGCCGGCATGGCCTCGACGCCCCAGCGAGCCGTCACCCGGACCGCGTCGGACGTCGAGGCCACGTCGTGCACGCGCAGGCACCAGACGCCCTGCGCCGCGGCGAGTACGGACACGGCGGCGGTGGCGGTGTCCCGCAGCCGCGCGGGCCGAGGTTCTCCCGTCGTCCGGTCCGCCAGCAGGCTGCCCAGGAACGACTTGCGTGACGCACCCAGAAGGACCGGATGTCCCAGCCCCATGACGTCCCCGAGGCGGCCCAGCAGCTCCCAGTTGTGCTCGGGCGTCTTGGCGAAGCCCAGCCCGGGATCGACGACCAGGCGGTCCGGCCGTATCCCCGCCCGCAGCGCCGCGTCGATCCTCAGCCGCAGCTCGTCGAGCACCTCGGTGACGACGTCTTCGTACACGGCGTTCGCCTGCATGCCGGCGGAATGCCCGCGCCAATGCATCAGCACGTACGGCAGGCCCGTCCGGGCCATCAGCGGCAGCATCGCCGGGTCGGCGAGACCGCCGGAGACGTCGTTGACCAGCCGCGCGCCCGCTTCCAGGGCGCGGGCGGCGACCTCGGCCCGCATGGTGTCGACGCTCACGACCGCGCCCGCCGCCGCGAGGTCCCGGACGACGGGCAGGACTCGTCGCAATTCCTCCTCGGCCGTCGGGCGTGCCGCGCCGGGGCGGGTGGACTCGCCACCCACGTCGACGATGTCCGCGCCTTCCTGGAGCAGCGCGAGCCCATGGGCGACGGCCGCGTCCGTGGCGAACGACCGCCCGCCGTCGGAGAACGAGTCGGGGGTGACGTTCACGACGCCCATGACCAGTGTTCGGCCGGGACGTGGCAGACCGTGCGGATGACGTCCCGGTGTGCCCGGGCGGGGAGGGGTGATGGCGTGAGCCGTGAGGGTCACAGGAGTCCAGCTTTCGAACGTACGTCGATCAGATTCCGCGCAAGGCCCCGGGGGAGCCCCTCGACGGGGGCTCCCCCGGGTCAGGACGGGCGCGCCCCGCCGCACCGCTCGGGCAGGTTCCGGCAGGCGCATGGCGTCAGACGTGTTCCGTCGCCGCATCGAGCAACCAGTCCGCCAGATAGCCGGCGAACGTCGAGCGCACCAGCACCCAGAACCCGGCCCTCGGATCGTCCCGGGCGACCAGGACGACCTGTGCGCGGCCCAGCGTCGTCTGAGCGCAGCGCCCGGCGCCGAAGGCCCGCGGGTGCAGGTCCAGCGGGCAGCCGTGGGCCAGCAGGTCACGGGCGCGCGGGCCCGAGACCAGGAGCGTGGTGCGCTGCGCGGAGACGTCGATCACGGAGACGAACTCGTCCCCGGCGGCCTGACGGATGCGGCTCTCCAGGTCCCGCTCGCTCCCCGGCGGGCCCACCAGCAGCCACTCGTCCGGGCCCAGCCACAGCGCGGTCAGTTCCCCCACGCGGACGACGGTGTTCGGCTGGAGCGGCAGCGGCAGGCCCAGGGCGAGTCCGACGGCCTCCGCCGCCGCTCCCTTGGCGTCGAGACGCACGTCGAGCTGGGCCAGGAAGGGCAGTTCGGCCAGCCGGATCGCGCCCCCGGACGTGCGGGTCGCGGCGGCCAGGCGGTCCGCGGCCTGCGACAGCGGGCTGCGGAGCGGAGCGGACAGGGCGGTCTCAGCCATCGCGGCGGGCTCCCTCGGGGTCGTAGAGGACGGGGCTGGCGACGGTCACCGGGACCAGCTGGTCGCCCACGGGGGCGTACAGCCGCTCGCCGATGCGGTCCCGGCCGCCCTTGATCAGAGCGAGCGCGAACGTCCGGCCGAGGGCGGCACTGCGGTAGCTGGAGGTGACATGGCCCAGCATCGGGACGGGCGGGGCCGGCAGCACACCCTCGGCGATCAGATGAGTCCCCTCCGGGAGGAAGGTCCCCGGGTCCTCGGGGAGCAGGCCGACCAGGTGCTTGCGGTCGGGGCGGGAGGTGTCGGCGCGGGCGAAGGACCGCTTGCCGATGAAGTCCGGCTTCTTCTTCGACACCACCCAGCTCATGCCGAGGTCCTGCGGGGTGACGGTGCCGTCGGTGTCCTGGCCGACGATCGGGTAGCCCTTCTCGGCGCGCAGGACGTGCATGGTCTCGGTGCCGTACGGGGTGATGCCGTACGGCTGCCCGGCCTCGTACACCGCCTCCCACAGGGTGAGGGCCTGCCACGGCGACACGTTGATCTCGTAGGCGAGTTCGCCGGAGAAGCTGATCCGGCAGATGCGGGCCTCGATGCCCGCGACGGTCGTCTCCCGCCAGGCCATGAACGGGAAGTCGTCGTTGGCGACGGCGAGTTGCGGCGCGAGCGAGGCCAGGACCTCGCGGGACCTGGGACCGACCAGGGCGACCGTGGCCCACTGCTCGGTCACGGAGGTGCAGTGGACCTTCAGCTCGGGCCACTCGGTCTGGAGCCACTCCTCCATCCAGTCCAGTACGGCGGCGGCGTTGCCCGTCGTCGTGGTGACCAGGAAGCGGTCGGATGCCAGGCGGATGACCGTGCCGTCGTCGAAGACCATGCCGTCCGGGCGGCACATGACGCCGTAGCGGATCATGCCGGCCTTCAGTGTGCTCATCATGTTGGTGTAGAGCCGGTCGAGGAAGACGCCGGCGTCCGGGCCCTGGACGTCGATCTTGCCGAGGGTGGAGGCGTCCATGAAGCCGACGCTCTCACGGGTGGCGGCGCACTCGCGCAGCACGGCGGCTTCCATGTCCTCGCCGTCCTGCGGGTAGTACCAGGGGCGCTTCCACTGGCCGACGTTCTCGAACAGGGCGCCGTGCGCGACATGCCACGCGTGGAGGGCGGTCGTGCGGACCGGGTCGCTCAGCGCGCCCCGGTCGCGGCCGGCGAGTGCGGCGAAGGAGACGGGCGCGTACGGCGGACGGAACGTGGTCGTGCCGAGCGCCGAGACGTCCACGCCGAGCAGTTCGGCGACGACGCCACTGGCCAGCACGCCCGAGGTCTTGCCCTGGTCGTTGGCGGTCCCCGCCGTGGTGTAGCGCTTGGTGTGCTCCACCGACCGCAGGCCGGCACCGGTCGCCCGGGCCAGGTCCTCCACGGTGACGTCACGCTGGAGGTCGACGAAACGAGGGCCGCCGTCCGCGCCGGGGACGACGTACACGTGCATCGGGGGCGTGAGACGGGGCTGACCGGTCACGTGCGGCAGGCGGGTCGCCCGGGTCGGGTGGCCCGCGGCCTCGACCGCCCGGGCACCGGCGGACGCGCCCTGGGCCAGGACCGCGGCCGGGTCGAGGACACCGCTCGCGCTGCCCGCGACCTCGACCGCCTGACGGCAGGTGTCGGGGACGAAGGAGCCCAGCTTCTCGTCGTGACGCAGTTTCCCGCCGGCCTGGCTGAACAGGTGGGCCACCGGGTTCCAGCCACCGGAGACCAGCAGCAGGTCGGCGGCGAGCCGACGTCGGCCCGTCGGCTCTCCGTACGGTGCGACGGTCACGGCGGTGAGACGTGCGCCTCCTTCCGTGCCGGTGACGGCGTGCCCGGTCAGCACCTCGATGCCGGCCGCCCGCGCGCGTTCGGCCCACTCCCCCGCGTCGGGACGGGTGTCGACGATCGCCTCCACGGCGAGCCCGGCCGAGGCCAGGTCGAGCGCCGCCGCGTACGCACTGTCGTTGGTGGTGAAGACCACCGCGTGGCGACCCGGCAGAACCCCGTGGCGGTTGAGGTACGTGCGGGCCGAGGAGGCCAGCATCACGCCGGGGCGGTCGTTGTCCGGGAAGGCCAGCGAGCGCTCGTGGGCGCCGGTGGCCAGGACCACCCGGCGCGCGCGGATGCGCCAGACGCGTTCGCGGGAGACGTGCTCAGGGGCGTCGGCGCCGAGGTGGTTGGTGCGGCGCTCGACGGCGAGCAGGTGGTTGTCGTCGTAGTAGCCGAAGACGGTGGTGCGGGGCAGGACGCGGGCCTCGGGGGCGGCGTCGAGCAGCTCGCTCGTCTCCCGGACCCAGTCGAGGTGCTCGCCCGTGCCGAGCAGGCTGCCGCCCGGTTCCGGCTGGTCGTCGGCGAGGATGACGCGGGCACCGCTCGTCGCTGCCGCCGCCGCTGCCGCGAGACCGGCCGGGCCGGCACCGACGACCAGAAGGTCGCAGTGGGCGTGTACGGCGTCGTAGCGGGCCGGGTCCGGTTCGGTGGCGAGGCGGCCCTGGCCGGGGAGGCTGCTCGCGACCAGGCCGTCGTACAGCTCGACGGTCGTGGCGGGGAGCATCGGCTCCGGGAAGGGCTCCTCGATCTGGATGACCGCGTTGGGCTCTTCGACACCGGCGGAGAAGATGCCTCGGGGACGGCCGAGCTTGATGCTGGTGCCGGTCTGGATGACGCCGTTGGCGAGGAGCGCGGAGGCGAGGGTGTCGCCCCTGTAGCCCTGGTATGCGGTGCCGTCGAAGGTGAAGGTGAGGGGGGTGTCGCGGTCGATGCGGCCGCGGGTGGGGTGGCGGAACGGCTGTGTCCCGCCCCCGCCGCCCCTACCCGTCCCGTCCTGAAGGGGCTCCGCCTCTTCGGCCCCGCTGGGGGCTGCGCCCCCGGGGCCCGCTTCGGCCTGAACGGCCTCGTCCTCAAGCGCCGGACAGGCTGGGACAGCCTGCCTCGGCTCCATCGTCGCAGGGCGTTCCTCGCCCGACCGGTACACCGTCAGGATCTCGTTCGTCGACGTGTCCCGCACCGCGTTGAACCAGCGGCGGCAGCCCGCCGTGTGGCTCCAGCGCTCGGCGAAGGGGCCCTTGGGGTTGTCGCGGAAGAACAGGTAGCGGGCCCAGTCCTCGTCGGAGAGGGACGCCGGGTCTTCCGGGTAGGGCACGTGGGCCTGACCGCCGTAGTGGAACTCGGCCTCGTCGCGGGGCCCGCACCACGGGCAGGGGATGAGCAGCATGGATCGGCTCCCAGATTCCAGTGGTCCTAGTGGGCCACCGCGGCCGCGCCGTGCTCGTCCACGAGCGCGCCGGTGGTGAAACGGTCGAGCGAGAAGGGGGCGTTGAGGGCGTGCGGCGTGTCGTGGGCGATGGTGTGGGCGTAGACCGAGCCGACACCCGGGGTGGCCTTGAAGCCGCCGGTGCCCCAGCCGCAGTTCAGGTAGAGGTTGTCGACGGGGCTGAGCCCGACGATCGGCGAGGCGTCGGGGGTGACGTCGACGATGCCGCCCCAGGTGCGCAGTACGTGGGCGCGGGCGAAGACCGGGAACAGCTCCAGGGCCGCCGACATCTGGTCCTCGATGACGTGGAAGGCGCCGCGCTGCGTGTACGCGGTGTACGCGTCGATGCCCGCGCCCATCACCAGCTCGCCCTTGTGCGCCTGGCTGACGTACACGTGGACGGCGTTGGACATGACGACCGTGGGGTGGACCGGCTCCAGGAGTTCCGAGACCAGCGCCTGCAGCGGGTGGCTCTGGAGGGGGAGTTCGATACCCGCCATGGCGGCGAGGACCGAGGTGTGGCCCGCCGCGCAGAGCGCCACCTTGCCGGCTGCGATGGGGCCGAGGTTCGTCTGGACGCCCACCACGCGGTCGCCGACCACGTCGAGGCCGGTGACCTCGCAGTTCTGGATGATGTCGATGCCCGCCGCGTCGGCCGAGCGGGCCAGGCCCCAGGCGACGTAGTCGTGCTTGGCGATGCCGGCACGGGGCTGGTAGGTGGCGCCCAGGACCGGGTAGCGCACGTCCTGCGAGATGTTGACGATCGGGCAGACGTCCTTCACGCCGTCCGCGTCGAGCCACTCCGCGTCCACCCCGTTCAGCCGGTTCGCCTCGACGCGGCGCACGCTGTCGCGGACGTCCTGGAGGCTGTGGGCCAGGTTCAGCACACCTCGCTGGGAGAACAGGATCGGGTAGTCCAGCTCCTCCCCAAGGCCCTCCCACAGCTTGAGCGCGTGCTCGTAGATGCCGGCGCTCTCGTCCCAGAGATAGTTGGAGCGGATGATCGTGGTGTTGCGGGCCATGTTGCCGCCCGCGAGCCAGCCCTTCTCCAGCACGGCGACGTCGGTGATGCCGTGGTTCCTGGCGAGGTAGTGCGCGGTGGCCAGGCCGTGCCCGCCGCCGCCGACGATCACCACGTCGTACGACCGCCGGGGGTCGGGATTCCGCCACAGGAAGTCGGGGTGGTCGGGGAGGTCGGCGCCGGGGGTGCGGGGGCTCATCGGACGTCTCCGTCTTCTGAAAGGTGCGGATGCTGCGGGTACTCGGGGATGTGCGCGTTCATACGGCGGTGGCGTTCCTCTCGGCGGCCTCGACGACGTTGGCGAGCAACATCGCCCGGGTCATGGGCCCCACGCCGCCCGGCATGGGGGCGATCCAGCCGGCGACCTGGGCGGCGTCCGGGTGGATGTCGCCGACCAGGCCCTGGTCGGTGCGGGTGATGCCGACGTCCAGGACCGCGGCGCCGGGGCGCAGCATGTCCTGGGTGACCAGTCCCGGTGAGCCGGCGGCCGCGACGACGATGTCCGCCTCACGGACGTGCCAGGCCAGGCCCTTGGTGCCGGTGTGGCAGAGGGTGACGGTGGCGTTCTCGGAGCGGCGGGTGAGGAGCAGTCCGATGGGGCGGCCCACCGTGATGCCCCGGCCGATCACGCAGACGCGCGCTCCGGCGAGCGGTACGTCGTGACGGCGGAGCAGTTCCACGATGCCGCGCGGGGTGCACGGCAGCGGTGCCTCGACACCCAGGACGAGCCGGCCGAGGTTGACGGGGTGCAGGCCGTCGGCGTCCTTGGCCGGGTCCATGCGCTCCAGCACGGCGTTGGCGTCCAGGTGGCGGGGCAACGGCAGCTGAACGATGTAGCCGGTGCAGGCCGGGTCGGCGTTGAGCTCGTCGATCGTTTCCTCGACCTGCTGCTGGGAGGCGTCGGCGGGCAGCTCCCGGCGGATGGAGGCGATCCCCGCCTGGGCGCAGTCGCGGTGCTTGCCGGCGACGTAGGCACGGCTGCCGGGATCGTCGCCGACCAGGACCGTGCCGAGGCCCGGCGGGAGTCCGGTCGTGGCCGTCAGCTTGGCCACGCGTTCCGCGAGTTCGCGGCGGATGTCGGCAGCGGTCGCCTTGCCGTCGAGCAGCTGTGCGTTCACCGGCGGTGTTCCTTCCCTAGGACGGGGCGCGGGGTGTCAGCCACGGAGGCGGGACATGGTGGGGTCGAACAGGGGCTCCTCGGCGACCACGGCCTCGACGCGCTGGTCGAAGTAGCCGATCCGCACGGGGGTGCCGGGGACGGTGAGTTCGGCGGGGAGCCAGGCGTAGGCGATGCCCTTGCCGACGGTGTGTCCGTAGGCGGCGCTGGTGACGTAGCCGATCGGCCGGTCGCCGTCGTACACCGGTTCCTTCCCCATGACGACCGACCGCGGGTCGTCGATGGTGAGGCAGGTCAGCCTGCGTCGTACGTCGGCCTTGCGGCGTTCCAGCGCGGCCTTGCCGACGAAATCGGCCTTGTCGAGCTTGACGGCGAAGCCGATGCCGGCCTCGTAGGGGTCGTGCTCATAGGTCATGTCGGTGCCGAAGGAGCGGTAGCCCTTCTCCAGGCGGAGGCTGTTGAAGGCGCCGCGGCCGGCCACGATGCCGCCGAGCGGGCGGGCCGCCGCCCACAGGGTGTCCCAGAGTTTGAGGCCCTGCTCGGCGGTGGTGTACAGCTCCCAGCCGAGTTCGCCGACGTAGGACAGGCGCATCGCCGTCACCGGGACGCTGCCGACGTAGGCGCGTTTGGCCCGGAAGTACTTCAGGCCGCTGTTGGTGAAGTCCGCGTCCGTGAGCGGCTGGAGTACCTCGCGGGCCAGCGGCCCCCACAGGCCGATGCAGCACGTGCCCGCGGTGATGTCGCGGACCTGGACGGTGCCGTCGGCGGGCAGGTGACGGGCGAACCAGTCGAGGTCGAGGTTGCCGTTGGCGCCGACCTGGAAGAGGTCCGGGGCCAGGCGGGCGACCGTGATGTCGCTGCGGACACCTCCGTCGTGGTTCAGCAGCAGCGTGTAGGTGACCGAGCCGACGGACTTGTCCACCTTGCCGGTGCACAGCCGTTCCAGGAGGGCGGCGGCGCCGGGGCCGCTCACCTCGAGCCGCTTCAGGGCCGTCATGTCGTACATCGCCACGGTCTCGCGGGTGGCCTGGGCTTCGGCACCGACGATGGGGGACCAGTAGCGCGCGGCCCAGTCGTTGGGGGTGACGACGTCACGTCCCTCGGCCAAGGCGGCGTTGGCCTCGTACCACTGGGGCCGCTCCCAGCCGTTGGCCTCCAGGAAGAACGCGCCGTGCTCCCGCTGGCGGGCGTAGAAGGGGCTGGTGCGCAGGGGGCGCAGGTCCTCCGCCGGCTGGAGGGGGTGGAGGATGTCGTACACCTCGGCGAAGTTGCGGCAGTCACGGGCCAGTACGTACTCGGGCGCGAGCTGGTGCGGCTCGAATCGGTTGACGTCGCACTCGTGCAGGTCGAAGGAGGAGCAGTGGCCGTCGACCAGCCATTCGGCCATGGCCCGCCCCACGCCCGCGGAGTGGGTGACCCACACGGCCTCCGCGACCCAGAACCCCTTGACGTCGGGGGACTCGCCGAGCAGGGGCAGGCCGTCGGTGGTGAAGGAGAACAGGCCGTTGATGCCCTCCTCGACCTTCGCGTCCCGCGTGGCGGGCAGCAGGGACTGGGTCTCGGTCCAGGCCTCGGCGAAGTCCTCCTCGGTGAACTTCAGCACCGACGGCATCTCGTCCGCCTCGTCCACGGAGAGGATGTCGTCGGCGGAGACCGGCATCGGGCGGTGGCCGTAGTAGCCGATGCCCAGGCCGTCGTAACGGTCGCGGTAGTAGAGGTCGGCGTCCTGGTGACGCAGGATCGGGCGGACCGCCTCCTCGGTCTGCCCGGCCAGCGCCGGGACGGAGCCCGTCCACGCCAGCTGGTGGGCGAGCGGAGTGAGCGGCAGGTTCATGCCAGCCATGCGGGCGATCTTCGGGCCCCAGATGCCGGCGCAGCACACGACGATGTCGGCGGGCAGTTCGCCGTGGTCGGTGAGGACGCCGGTCACCCGGCCCTCGCTGTGCCGCACGTCCAGGACCTCGTGGCGGGCGAGGAAGCGCACTCCACGGTCGGTGGCCCGCCGGATCTGCGCCTCCACGGCGAGGACGGCCTTCGCGAGGCCGTCCGTCGGGACGAGCAGGCCGGCCAGGACCCGGTCCGGGTTCACCAGCGGGTGGTGCGCGACGCACTCCTCGGAGTCGAGCAGCCGGGACTCGATGCCCCATGAGGTGAGCCAGCCGTGGCGCCGCTGGAGCTCCGCGACGCGCTCGGGGCAGGTCGCCACCTCCAGACCGCCGACCTGGAGGAAGCAGGGCTTTCCGTCGACCTCGAGGGAGCAGAACTTCTCGACGGTGTAGCGGGCCATCTCCGTCATGGTCTTCGAGGAGTTCGTCTGGAAGACCAGGCCGGGGGCGTGCGAGGTCGAGCCCCCGGTGGCCGGGAGCGGCCCCTGGTCGACCACCGTCACGTCGGTCCAGCCCCGCTCGGAGACCTCGTCCGCGAGAGCCGCGCCGACAACGCCCGCTCCGATGATGACCACACGCGGTCCCGCCATCGCCGCACCTCCGATTGTGAAACCAGTCGAGCCTTGTTTGGTTGCTGTGGACGCAACTTGATTCAATCTGCGCAACTCAATGTGCCTTCCGTGCAGGTGGGTGTCAAGGGCCCGGAGACACCGGAAAACCAGCGGGCCGGGGGCCGGAACACGGAGCGGGGAACGGGCCGGAGACGAGGGCCGGGACACCGGCCGAGAGGCATTCCGGGACGCGGCCGGGCACAGCGACGCCCGGGGGTGAGCGCATGAAGGCACGCAGGGCCCGCCGGGCGTGTTTCGCCCTCCGCCCGGAGGGCAGGTGCCGACCGGCGCCCTGTGCCGCCGCGCCCGGCGCCGATCGGTTCAGGCTTCCGGGTGGCCTTGTCCACCTGCGGCTGCGTTGTTTACCTCACGTATAGTTTCACTATGAGCAACTACAACCCCGACACGGAAGCGACCAACCCGCCCACCGGCGGTGTGCAGTCGGTGGACCGCGCCATCAGCGTGCTGGAGATCCTCGCTCAGCGTGGCGAGGCGGGCGTCAGCGAGGTCGCCGCCGAGATCGACGTGCACAAGTCCACGGCCTTCCGGCTGCTCGGCGCTCTGGAGGCGCGCGGCCTGGTGGAGCAGGCCGGTGAGCGCGGCAAGTACAGACTGGGCTTCGGCATCGTCCGCCTGGCCGGCGCGGTGACCGACCGCATCGACATCACCCAGCAGGGCAGGCCCATCTGCGAGCGTCTGGCGGAGGAGCTCGGCGAGACCGTCAACATCGCCGTCCTTCAGGAGCACTACGCGATCAACCTGTACCAGGTGCGTGGCCCCGGCGCGATCACGGCGCACAACTGGGTCGGTCAGCTGACTCCGCTGCACGCCACGTCCAGCGGCAAGGTGCTGCTGGCCCAC
The DNA here is from genome assembly GCF_055571015.1 of Streptomyces sp. NPDC031049. Lineage (NCBI taxonomy): Bacteria > Bacillati > Actinomycetota > Actinomycetes > Kitasatosporales > Streptomycetaceae > Streptomyces > Streptomyces sp. NPDC031049. Next base: position 487 of record NZ_JBVIGC010000036.1, on the reverse strand, counting down.
CTGCCCGCCAAGGAGCGCGCGACGCTGCTGGCCGAGGCCGGCCTGAAGAAGGTCACGCCGCGCACCCTCACCGCGAAGACGAAGCTCGAGAAGAACCTCGCCGAGGTACGGGAGCGTGGCTACTCCCTCACCCTGGAGGAGATGGAGATCGGCCTGCACGCCATGGCGGCACCGGTGCGCAACCGGGACGGCAAGGTCATCGCGGCGCTCAGTGCCTCCGGTCCCGGGTACCGGCTGACCGAGGAGCGTATGCACGAGCTGGCGCCCGAGCTGATCAAGGGCGCCGACGAGATCAGCCACCGGATGGGCTACCTGGGGTGAGTCACCCCCGAGAGGTGCCCAGGCGTTCGTTCACCCAGGTGTGGAACTCGCCGATGTGGTGCTCGCTCGGTACCAGCACCCCGCCCTTGGCGTAGGTACGGGAGCTCATCCCGGGCTGGGTGCGCTCGCAGGCGTCGAAGTCCTGCTGATTGACCCGGTGGAAGAG
>NZ_JBVIGC010000035.1:0-16411 GCF_055571015.1 Streptomyces sp. NPDC031049 | reverse complement strand
ATAGACCCCCTTCCCTCGGCGTCTTTCTCCCCCTCCCCCCCCCCCCCTCGAACCCCCCCCCCCCCCCCCCGCCGCCCCTCCCCCCCCCCCCCCCCCCCCCCCCCCCCCCCCCCCCCCCCCCGCGACGGGCTCGGTGCAGGCCGGTGACGCCCTGGCGCCGGCCAGGTGTCACGACCGCTTCGTGAGCACCTCGAACAGGCTGGAGAAGCCGTGGTCACCGTGGCCGTCGGCGATCCGGCGGTCCATCAGTTCCTTGACCTCCCGCATGCGCAGGGCTTCCACACCGACGGATTCCCGGTGGCTGATCATGTCGTCCATCAGCGCGGCCTGGACGTCGAGGGAGCCGAGGTCCGGGCCGTACTCGCCGCTCTTGATCGCCTTGCCCATCGAGGTGAGCAGCGGCGGGTAGGCACTCACCGAGCCGGCGATCCGCTCGGCGAACTCCGCCACGTCGAAGCCTTCCGCCTGCACCAGCTTCAGGACGTGCAGGAAGCCGATCAGCAGCTCGTAGCAGACCGCCACCTGGCCCATGAACTCCACGGCCGCCGCCCCGGCGTCCTCGCCGTGGTAGGAGACCGTGCCCAGCACCTGAAGCGCCGGCTCGTGGGCCTCGAACGCCGCACGGGAACCGCTGAACGGGAACATGATGTTCGGCGTCCCCACGTACGGCGGGTCTCCCATGATCTTGCCGTCGATGTACCGGGCCCCGCGCTCGGCCGCCCAGCGCTCGTTGGCCCGGGCCTGGGCCGGTGAGCCGCTCGTGACGTTCACCAGGACCTTGCCCTCGACCGCGGTGTCGACGGAGGCCAGGACTTCGTCGACCGCGGTGCCGTCGAGCAGACAGATCACGACGAGCGGACTCGCCGCCACCGCCTCGGCGGCCGTCACGGCAGCCGTGGCACCGGCGTCTACCAGCGGCGCGCTCTTGCTCGCGGTCCTGTTCCAGACCGTCGTACGAAAGCCGCGGTCGATGAACGTCTTCGCGATCGCCGATCCCATCTCGCCGAGACCGAGAACCGTGACGGGACCGGCAGCGCCCGTGGAGCCGTCGGTTGTCGTTGTCGTCATAGCGTTCCTTTCCGCTTCCGCACAGAATTCCTGCGGATCAAAGCCCGCACATCATGCGATGCACCGCCCGACACCGCGGTCGGCTGGAATTTCTTCCCGATCGGACCGACGGTAAGCGCCCACGGCGGACGCGTTCAACGAAGCGACACGTTTTATGTCAGGTCCGGAACCTGACAAACTCGCCCGCCGCCCCACCGGAAAAGCCGGCACTTCGGCGAAGCTGGCCGCCGTACCGACGGGGACGACAGGTATTTCCGTCACGCCCGATCCGACGCCGCCCTCGTCCAGGTCCCCGGCTCACCGGCGCCCGGCGCCGTCGCCGGCCGTCGGCCCGGGTCCCCGTGCCACTGCCCCTGCCCGCCACGCCGACCGGGCCGGCGTGTCCCCCGACCCCTGGAAGGAAACATGTCGGAGCACAGCAGAAGGAAGTTCATCACCGCCGTGGGCGCCGGCTCGGCCGTCGCCGTCGGCGCCGCCGCCGGTCTCACGGAAATCGGCGGGACCGCGCGGGCCGCCACCGCCTCGCACGGCGCCGATCCTTCCAGCATCCTGACCGCCCGCCCGGGAGACCCGAACTACGCCGACGCGATATCCGGGTACAACAACCGGTGGGTCGCACGGCCCGACCAGGTGCGCTTCCCGACGACGACGGCGCAGGTCGTCGCCGCCGTCCAGGAAGCCGTCGACGGCGGCAAGAAGCTGACGGTCCGCAGCGGCGGGCACTGCTACGAGGACTTCGTCTACAACTCCGAGGTCGAAGTCATCATCGACATGGCCTACATGAACGAGGTGCGCTTCGACGAGCGGCGCCGCGCGTTCATGATCGAGCCGGGCGTCAAGCTGCGCGAGATGTACGAACTCCTCTACCGCGGCTGGGGGGTCACCGTTCCGGCCGGGTACTGCCCCCTGGTCGGCGCCGGCGGCCAGATACTCGGCGGCGGCGTGGGCATGTACTCGCGCAGCCTCGGTCTGTCCGTGGACCACCTGTACGCCGTCGAGGTGGTCGTGGTCGGCCGCGACAAGCGGGTCCGTGCCGTCGTCGCGACCCGGGAGAAGGACGACCCGAACCGGGACCTGTGGTGGGCGTGCGCCGGTGCCGGCGGCGGCAACTTCGGCATCGTCACCCGGTTCTGGATGCGCAAGCCCGACGCCACCGGCACCGCCCCGCGGGACCTGCTGCCGGTACCCGCCTCGAAGGTCCTGACCGCCCACTACGTCTTCCCGTGGTCCAAGGTCGACCGGCCCCGGCTCGGCCGTCTGCTGCGGACCCACGCCCAGTGGCACCTGGACCACAGCGCCCCCGGCGACCCGAACCGCAAGCTCGGCAGCTACCTGTCCTTCTTCCCCGGGCCGAAGGGCCGCGCCGAGCTGTGGGCGTACTTCGACGGTTCCGACGCGACCAGTGAACGGCTGATCCGGGCCTACATGGACGAGATGAACCGGGCGGTCGACGGGGCGGGCGGGGCGGAGCCCGACGTCCAGAAGCACACCTTCCTGCACACGTACCTGCTCAACTCGGGCCGCGGCGACGTCTTCATGAACCCGACGCTGCGGGGCGAACACCGCTCGGCGTACCTGAAGAAGGCGTTCACCGAGGAGCAGACCGACGCGCTCTACAAGAACATGGTCACGGACGGGTACGAGAACCCGTACGACCTGGCCTGGCTGGTCCTGGCCTCCCTGGGCGGCCGGGTCGGCGACTTCGCCGCCGACGCCACCTCCTTCGCCCAGCGCGACGCCATCTTCCAGCTGCTGTGGGAGATCCACTGGATGAAGGAGGAGGAGGACGCCCCGCACATCGCCTGGACCCGGAAGATCTACTCCGAGATGTACGCGGAGACCGGAGGCGTCCCGGTGCCGAACGACGTCAACGACGGCTGCTACATCAACTACCCGGACAGCGACGTCGCGGACCCCGCGTGGAACAGGTCGGACACGCCCTGGCACGAGCTGTACTACAAGGGCAACTACCCGATGCTCCAGCGGGTGAAGGCCCGGTGGGACCCGACGGACTTCTTCAACCACCGGCTTTCGGTCCGCCTGCCGAGGCGATGACCTGAGACCCGACCCGACCGCACGGCACCCGCGGAAATCCCCGGCCCCCACACGACAGGGTGTCGGGGATTCTGCTCGAAGCACACCGGCCGACGTCTTGCATCGTCAAAAAGCGGCGAGAAAAGGAGACCTGGCATGAACGATTCCGAGCGGTACGCCCGGCTACGGGAAATCGAAGGGATGGACGTCGAAGAGGAGGCCACCTACATCTGGTGGCTGGACATGGCGTACGAGTTCCCGTGGGACTTCGGGGTGGCCGGCGCCATCGCCTTCGCCAGCAGCGTCGCCCCACCGCACATGGCCGCCCTGCTGGTCCGCACGGGCGAGATCACGCAGAACACCCAGCGGCGGATGGAGCACTTCGGTCTGATCGCGATCGCGATGGCGCGGTACGGCTTCAAGGACCCGCGCGGCCTGGCCGCGGTGCGGCAGATGAACCGCATCCACGCCAACGCGGTCAGGCACATCAGCGACGAGCGCCAGCGGTGGTCGATCAGCAACGAGGAGTTCCTGTTCGTGCTCGCCACGGGCATGGTCATACCCATCCGCTGGATCGACCGCTACGCCTGGCGCAAGCTGAGCCGCCAGGAGCGCGTCGCCGCCTATCTGCACAACAGGGAGATGGGCAGGCTGATGGGCATCAAGGACATCCCGGAGACGTACGAGGACCTGGTCCGCTTCCACGACGAGTACGTGGAGAAGCACTTCAGCTACTCGCCGGAGGCGGCCACGCTCTGGCAGTCGCTGGAGCCGACCGTGATCGAGCCCATGGTCGGTGCTCTGCCCGAGCGGTTGCGGCCGGTCGGCCGCAGGCTCGCCAAGGCGGCGGTGCCGGCGATCATCACCCCGGCCATGCGCAAGGCCTTCGGGGTGCGCCCGCCGTCCCGGCTGCTGCAACTGCTCGTCGACACGGCCATCAGGGTTCGCTCCGCCTATGTGCGCCGGCAGCCTCCGCGGCTGGAGTGCCCCATTCCCGATCCGATGCCCAGCCCGAGCTTCCCGGACGCCGACTACCGGATGGAGGACCTCGGCCCGGCACACACCGCCGGCGCCAAGTCCCCCTCCCCCGCCGCACGCGCCGACTGACCGGTCCGCGGCGCACAACGGCACAGGGGGCCGCTCCCCCGCCGCTGGACACGGCGGAGGGGCGGCCCCCCTCGGTTACGCGGCCGAGGTGTCCTCCCCGCCCGCGCGGGCCACCGCCTCCAGCAGGAGCGCCTGCCGGAGGGTGTCCTGCGCCGCCTCCGCGGGTGCGGCGCCCTCGCGCACCGCCGCGGCGAAGGCGGCGACCGTGTGGGCCACCTGGTCCTCGGGCGGCAGGGTGATCTCGCGGGTGCCCTGCGCGGTGGAGAGCCGGATCACGGGGGCGTGGCCGGCGGCCGGGGTGAACGCCGGCTCCACGGTGAGGCGGCCGGCGGTGCCGACCAGTTCGTACGCGCTGCGGTAGGCGTGGTCGAGCCCATAGGTGAGCTGGGCCGAGACCCCGTCCGGTGTGCGGAGCAGGACCGCACCGGAGGTCTCCACGTCGATCCCGGGTGTGCGGGCGCCGGTCGCCCCGACGACCCGCAGGTCCGGTCCGAGCAGGTGCAGCGCGGCCCGCAGCGGATAGACACCGGTGTCCCACAGGGCACCGCCGGCCAGCTCGGGACGGTAGCGGATGTCGTCCGCGGGGCGCCGGGGAACCGTGAAGGCGGCCCAGAGATGGCGGAGTTCCCCGATCGAGCCGTCCTCGACGAGCCGCCGCACCCGGGCGTGCTGTCCGTGATGGACGAACATGACGTTCTCCATCAGGGCCAGGCCCCGGCGTTCGGCGAGCCGGTACAGCGCGGCCGTGCGGCCGGCGTCCGCCGTGACCGGCTTCTCGGCCAGCACGTGCTTGCCCGCCTCGAGCGCGGCCTCGACCCACCGGTCGTGCAGGGCGAGCGGCAGCGGTACGTAGACGGCGTCGATCCGCTCCTCGGCGAGCAGCGCGTCGTACCCGGCCAGCGCCGTGGCTCCGTACGGCGCGGCGGTCTGCCGGGCACGGGCGATGTCGCGGGCGGCGACCGCGGCCACCCGGGTGTCCGGGCAGGCGGCGAAGGCGGGCAGCATGCGCCGCCGGGCGATGTCGGCGCAGCCGAGCACGCCGAGAGCGATCCGGCCCGTCACACCGCCACCTCCGGGTAGCGCGGGAGGACGCCGGCGGCGACGGTCTCGGCGAGGGTGGGGGCCGAGCGGTCGCGGGGGGAGAGCAGCGGGGGCCCGGTCAGCTCCCAGGGCAGGTTCATGGCGGGGTCCAGTGGGTTGATGTCGATCTGTGTGCCCGGTGCGTACACCGTGGACATCAGGTAGCAGATGCAGGTGTCCTCGGTGAGCGCGAGAAAGCCGTGGCCGACGCCCTCCGGGATGTAGAGGGCGCGGCCCGACTCCGCGTCGAGGGTGACGGTGTGGTACGTCCCGAAGGCGGGGGAACCGACGCGCAGATCGACGATGACGTCCTGAAGTGCCCCGCGCACGCAGGTGACGTACTTGGCCTGCCCCGGCGGGATCGCCACGGTATGGATGCCGCGCAGGGTGTGGCGGCGGGACACGGAGTAGCTGACCTGCCGGGGCACGAAGGGCTCGCCGAGCACCTCCTCCAGTCTGTCGGCACGCATGCCCTCGTAGAAGCGCCCCCGTTCGTCCGGCAGCAGCTTCGGGGTGACGGTGTAGGCCCCGGGGATGGCCGTGGGGGCGATACGCACTGCGGTGCTCCCTTCTCGACGGCGCGGTCGCTCGACGGCCCTCGCTCCGGTCAGGTGGCGCGCGCCGCCACGAGCCTCTCCATCTCCCCCACGATCTCGTGCGGCAGGGGCATGTCCGCGATCTCCCGGGACAGAACCTGGGCCCGTTCCCGGTAGGACGGGTCGGAGAGCATCTGTTCGCAGGCGGCGACGACTCCCTTCTGCCCGCCCTCGGTGACGAGGACGGCCGCACCGTAGGCGTCGACCGCGCGGACGGCGGCCGTGGGGTACTCGGGGTGGGCGATCAGCTGCGGCACGCCCGCGTTGAGGCACGTCATGTCGGTGCCGCCGCCCCCGTGGTGGACGACGACGTCGCAGGTGGGCGCGAGGACGTCCAGCGGCACCCAGCCGACGCGGACGCCGGGGAGTTCGTCGCGCAGCTCCGCCGCCACGACCTCCGGGGCCCCGACGACGACTTCGACGCCGAGTTCACCGATGGCCGTGGCCAGCTCACGCAGGGACTCCCCGCTGAACAGCCGGGTGCCGGCGGTGATGTAGACGCGGGGGCGGTCGCCCTTGGCGTACATCCACGGCTCCAGGGCCTGCTGGGGGTTGCCGGGCACCCACCGCATCGGCCGGGCCGGGACGGGGTTCTCGGGCCGCAGGCCGGGCGGGCAGACGTCCAGCCACAGGTCGGGGGCGGGCAGCCGCTCCAGACCCATGTCGTGGAGGACCGGTGCCAGGACGGCTTCCGCCCCGGGGTCGTACATGCGGGTGTCGATCCGGTCCCACTCCAGGCGCACGGAGGGGATGCCCAGATGGTGCGCCAGCAGCGGCGCGGTGTAGAACATGCCGCCGCCGACGACGATGTCGGGGCGCCAGTGCTCGGCGAGGTCGAGGAGGGCTTCGATGCTGTCGAGGGCGACCTCGGCGTAGGCGCGGCCGACGGCCCGCGCGTACTCGTCCGCGTCGTCCGGCACCGCGCCCATGAAGGCGCTGATCTCCTCCATCGACACCGGGGAGATGCGTACGGCCGGCAGCCCGACGCTGGCGATGTTGGGCAGCACCCAGTCGATGCCGCCCATCAGGACCTGGTGGCCGGCGTTGCGGGCGGCCGTGGCCAGCGGGGTGTGCGCGAAGATCGGGTAGGGGCTGTTTCCGGGGATGAACAGAACCTTCATCGGCTGACTCGACCTGCTTTCGTGAGCGCTTCGGCGGCCCTGAAGCCCGACAGCATCGCGGCCTCGGTGGTGGGTGAGTTGAAGTAGTCGCCGGCGAAGACGACCGGGGGGCGCTGCCGCCGGATCAGCTGTGCCGAGCGCCGGTAGCGGCCCGGGGCGGGGATGGGGAAGGCGAAGGGGCGTTCGGCGATGTGGAAGGGCTGCGCGCTGTCCAGGGGGAAGTCGGGCCACAGCGTGGTCAGCAGCGGCTTGACCTCGGCGAACTGTTCCTCGGCCGGGCGGCCGAGCAGACGGCGGGTGACGGCGCGCCCCGGGTAGGCGAACACCAGCACCTTGTCGACGAGGCGGCCCTCGGCGTCCCGCACCTGACGCGGGTAGGTGATCATGTTGCGCAGCGGCGGGTCCTCGGGGCCGCCGGCCAGGATGTGGGCCTCGGGGCGGACGGAGCCCGCGTCGGCGAGGAAGGAGACGGAGAGCGCCGGCTCGTACCGCTGGGTCTCCAGGAAGGGCCGGACGCCGGTGCCGATGGTCTCGTCGGGGAGGGAGGCGACGAGTTTGGCGGCGGCCGGTGCCGGGGTGGCGACGACCACCTCGTCGAAGGTCTCGGTGACGGGGTCCTTGTCGGGGCCCGCGGCGGTGATCCGTATGCCTCCGGTGCGGCCTCCCTCGGCGTGGACGCCGGTGACCTCGTGGGAGAGGCGGAGCTCGGCGCCCTCGGCGTTCTTCTCCGCGAGGATCTCCATGCCGTTGCGCAGCACGTAGAAGCCGGAGCCGCCCATCCACGCGAGGAGGGAACGGGCGTGGACGGCGGAGACCTCCTCGCAGGCGAAGTTCCAGAAGCCCTCGACCTGCGGGCGCATCAGATAGTCGAAGCCGCGCCGGGAGAGCCGGCGGTAGCCCCACTCGGCGGCAGACCGTCCGTCGTCGTGCTCGGCGACCTTCGCCGGATCGAACATGTCCAGCTCGGCCTTGCGCCGGACCTGCGCGAGGGTGCTGAGGAAGAACTTGATCCGGTCGGGGAACGAGACGTGCGGATACCTCAGCAGGGTCATGGGGTCGCTGGGGGACAGCGGGGCGACCTTGCCCCGGTGGGAGATCCACAGGGTGCCGGAGATCGGGACCAGGTCGTCCTTCAGGCCGTACTCCTCGATCAGCTCGGTCATGATCGAGTAGAAGCTGACGTACATGAGGTTGATGCCCACGGAGGGCTCGATCTCCGGCCGGTGCCACGACCGGGCGCGTCCGCCGAGGCCGTCCGCGGCCTCGAAGATCACCACCTCGCGGCCGGCCCTGATCAGCTGTCTGGCCGCGGCGCAGCCCGCCATGCCGCCGCCGATCACCGCGGTCCTGCCCTTCCCGGTCCGACCGGTCATCTCTCCGCCTCCGTCCGTCGCTGCTGTGCGTGACGCTGCTCGCTCACTGCTCGGGCACCTCGCCGTGCGGCCACTCCAGCCCCTGGCCGAGGCCGCCGTCGACGGGCAGCTCGGCACCGTTGGTGAAGGTGGCGTCGAAGCCGAGGAAGAGCACCGCGGTGGCCACCTCCTCCGGGGTGCCGAACCGCCGCATGGGTGTGATGCGCTCGCCTTCGCGCTGGTTGGCCGCCCGCATCTCGTCGGTGAGGCCGGCGTGGCCCATCGAGGGGGTCTGGGTGAAGCCGGGACAGACCGTGTTCACGCGGATGTTCCGGGGCAGCAGCTCGGAGGCGAGGATCCGGGAGAAGGCCCGGATCGCGGTCTTGGCGGCGGTGCCGACGCCCGTGCCGACGTACGCGGTGCCGCTGGTGGCCCCGGTGGTGAAGACGAACGAGCCGCCGTCCCGCACCAGGGGGGCGAGCCGCTGCGCGGTGAAGAACGCGCCCTTGGTGTTGGTGTCGAACATCCGGTCGTAGGTCTCCTCGGTGACGTGGCCGAGGGAACCGAACTTGACGTACCCGACGTTCACGAAGACGAAGTCGACCTCGCCGAGCGTCTCCTCGACCGTCGTGCCGAGCCGCGCTATCGCGCCCACGTCGGCGGCGTCGGAACGGATCACGTGGGCCCCGGGGCCGAGTTCCGCGCGAGCGGCGTCCACGTTCTTCTTGTCGTTCCCGGTGAGCAGCACCTCGGCGCCACCGGCGAGCAGGGCTTTCACGACCGCCATGCCGATTCCATGGGTGCCGCCCGTGACGACGGCTTTCTTGCCCGTAAAACGTCCCACCTGACGCATGTGGGTGCTCCCTTTTCAGACGATGTGGACGTCGGGCACGTAGAGGATCCAGCGGCCACCTGCGTCGCGGAACTCCTGTTCCTTCGCCATGATCTCCTCCGCGTGGTTCCAGGCGAACAGCAGCGCGTAGTCCGGGTAGGGATCGGAGAAGGCGTACGGCGGCCGCACCGGAATGTGCCGGCCAGGCGTGAGCCGGCCCTGCTTCGCCGGTGTGCTGTCGCAGATGAACGGCACGAGATCCGGGCCCATCCCGCAGTAGTTGATGACGGTCGCGCTCTTGGCCGTGGCGCCGTACCCGACGACGGTGCGGCCCTCGGCGCGCAGACGGGTCAGCAGGTCCATCAGCTCGGCGCAGCCGCGCCGCACGCCGTCGGCGAACTTCCGGTACGTCTCCGGGTTCGTCAGCCCCTGCGCGCGTTCGCGGTCCAGGAGCTCGCCGACGGCCGCGGCAGGGCGGCGGCTGCTGCCCTGCCGGGCGAGGGTGTAGCGCATGGATCCGCCGTGCACCGCGAGCGGCTCGACGTCGACGAGGGCGAATCCGTGGGCGCGGGCCAGGGCGGCGACGGAGTTGCCGGAGAACAGGTAGAAGTGCTCGTCGTAGATCTGGTCGAACGCGTTCTGCGCCATGATGGCGCCCAGGTGGCGGTCCTCCAGGACGAGCAGCCCGTCGGGCGCCAGCAGGGCGTCCACTCCGCGGAAGACGGAGCCCAGGTACGGGATGTGGCTGGTGGTGTTGGCGGAGAAGATGACGTCCGCGGGCCCGTCGCTCTCGGCGATCTCCCGTGCCGTGGTCTCCTCGAAGAAGGCGGTGCGCGACCGCACGCCCTCCGCCCTGGCGAACTCCGCGACCTGCGCGGAGGGGTCGACGCCGAGGTGCCGGACGCCGGCCGACGCCACGGTCTTCAGCATGGTGCCGTCGTTCGAGCCGATCTCGACGATGAACGGATCGGGGCCGGTCAGCTCGGTCCGCAGCAACCGCTCGGCATACGCCTCGAAATGCCGGCTCATCACCGAGGACATGGCGGAGCGGTAGGGGTACTCCTCGTGGAACATGTGCTCCCGGGGCACCTCTTCGAGGAGCTGCACCATCGTGCACGACGTGCAGACTCCCACGGCGAGCCGGAAATAGAACTCCTGCCCGGCGGTCTCCGGGGTCACAAAGGAGTCGGAAACCGGCTGCCTGCCAAAGTCAAAGAACTCCTCGACGGCACCGCCGCATATTCGGCAATCGGCCACAGCCACACTCCTTTGTGAGTTCATGACGGGCGAGCATCTCTGCGTCAAAGGGTGTCCGCGGCGCCGTCCGGGCCTCAATGCGGCCGCGGACTCTGTGTCAGGTCCTCCCCCACCCCGGAATTCCGGTCGTCCCCTGCGGGAGCCGTCGTCGTCAGCGCCAGAGCAGGGCGATGGCGCCGAGCACGAGGAACACGGCGGCGTGCACGGTCAGGACGGTGCGCAGCACCCGGCCGGTGTCCACGGGCTCCTCGTCCCTGCGGGTGTCGGCCGTGGTGGCCTCGAGCACGGCCGTGGTGCCGGGCGCCGTGCCGGGCGTGGCCGTCGTGGGTGCCCGGTCGCCGGCCGGCCGTTCCGGGCGCTCGGCGGGTACCGGGGCCCGGGGGCCCGGTGAGGCGGCGGCCAGTTCGGCGGCGAGGACGATGCGGGCCACGGAGCCGCCGGAGGCCAGGGCGGCGCTGACGTTCTGGACGCCGACGAGCTGGACCGCCGGATAGCCGAGGGCGTGGGCGGCGGCGCCCTGGCTCGCGGCGAACATGGCGTTGGCGCCGGTGTTGGAGCCGGCCAGGAAGCCGCCGGCCGCGCCGATCCAGGGGGCGAGCACCAGGTAGGCGGGGCCGAGGGAGGCGCAGGCCTCGGCGATCTCCCGGCTCATGCCGGTGACGGTCAGCAGGGCGCCCAGGATCAGGAACAGGGCGGTGGTGAGGGTGACCTGCCACCAGCGGACGGTGGCGGTGCGGACCGTCTCCGGCAGCAGCGTGTCGGCGGCGCCGAGCAGGCGCGGGGTCAGGGCGCAGGTCAGCAGCAGCCAGCCCGCCGGTCCCGCGAGCACGGTCCACCAGCCTTCCTGGACGTCCGCCGCGCTCAGGACGGCCCGCCCGAGGAGCAGGCCGGCGACGAGGAAGGTGTAGGGGGCGAGGGCGCGGCCCACCGGCTCGGTGCGGCTGGCGGCGCCGGCCGTGGAGCGGCCCGTGAGGCGGGAGACGAGGAGGAGGACGGCGATGGTGGCGAGGCCGCCGAGGACGCCGGCGAGCGGGACGCCGAGGTAGGTGTTGACCGCCCAGACGGTCAGCCACAGCGTGCCGGTGGCCAGCAGCAGTTCGCCGCCGGAGGCGACGGCGCGACGGGCGCCGCAGGCGACGGCGAGGGCCGCGGCGCCGCAGATCAGGAAGACGGGCGCGGAGAGCAGGGCGGAGACGACGCCGAGTTCCTGGAAGTCGACGCCGCCGAGTTCCGCGGAGACCAGGGTGCCGGGGGCCAGCGAGCCCCACGGGACCGTGACCAGGCCCAGCAGTCCCACCACGGCGGCCCGCACGGGGACCAGCCCGAGCCGGCGCAGCAGCGGGATGGCGACGACGACGCCGATGCCGAAGCCGGTGAGCGATTCGGCGAAGGGCGTGACGCCGAACACGATGAGCAGCACGGCGCGGCTGTGCGAGCTGCACGCCCCGCCGAGCCGGTCGCCAAGCCGGCGCTGTGCCCCGGTGCGGGTCATCAGCTCGCTGAGCAGGATGCCGCCGAACAGGATGCCGGCGAGTTCGACGAGCGTGGGCAGCATGTGCAGTTGGGCGTCGCCCAGCTCGGCCAGGGGCGTGCGGAACGCGGTGGCGGTGAGGACGGCCCCGGTCCCCAGGGCCGCCAGGGCCGCGTACAGGGCGCGGACCCTGGCGGCGAGCAGGGCGAGGGTGATCAGGACGGGCAGGGTGGCCAGGAGCGCGTTCACAGGGCGGCCTCGGGGGTGGTGTGCGGTCGGTGTCCCCGGGCGGCGGTGTCGAGCAGGGCGCGGACACAGCGGTCGGCGTCCCGCAGGGCGCGTGAGACACCGCCGGGCGAGGGGACGTAGTGGTTGTAGAAGGTGGCGCCCTCGCAGAGCGGGCCGAGGACCCACAGGTGCCGGTCGACGGTGCCGTCGCGGCCCACGGGATGCTGCTCGCGGGTGATGTCGACACCGCGGCTGCCGGCCGCCCGGGGGCGGTGGCGGCGGATCCGGCCGCTGTCGCGCAGCTGGGCGAGCAGCGCGCTGCCGGTGCGGTCCGCGTCGGGCCGGCCCGAGGTGGCGTGGCACAGCCAGTCCGCGTGGGTGGTGTACCGGCGGGTGAGGCGGGTCGAGGACAGCCGCCAGGCGCCGGCGCTCTCGTCCCAGGCCACCTCGGGCTCGGGCCCCAGGGGCACCTGGACGACGCCGGCCCGGATCAGGGCGAGAAGCTCGCTGTGCCGCTCCGGTTGGGGGCCGGTCACGGCGCGGTTGAGCACCGCGGTGAAAGCGCCGTAGAACTCGTCGTGCGACTTCTCGTCCAGTCCGCCGAAGTCGACGGCGTGGCGCAGGACGTCGCGCTGGTCGCGCAGCACTTCGAGCGCGGACTTCAGGGGGCTGGCGCCCAGGCCCTTGGTCGCCTCGGCGAGGTCGGCCCGCAGTGCGGCGGTGTACCGGTCGCGGTAGTCGTCGCTGTCGGCCGGTGTGCCGAGGGCGGGGAAGAGCACCCGTTCGGGCACGAACCGGCCGTGGGCGTCGCGGTGTTCGGCGTCCAGGCGGTCCAGTTCCGCGTCCAGCCTCTTCTCGCGCACCGCGGTCCGCAGGGCCCGTTCGGTGGCGCGTGCGGCGGCGTCGCCGTCGAGGGCGGCGCAGCGGCGGTGGAACGCGACGCGCATCTCGGTGCACACGAGCGGGACGAGGTCGCCGTGCAGGCTGAGCGTGCCGTCGGTGGAGCCGGCCCGCAGCCGGTCCACGGTCTCCTCGGTGAGGACCAGCGGCGGGAACGCGCGCTCCCGGTTGGCGGCGGGGCGGGCCCGGAAGGGCAGTCCGGTACGGGAGAACAGCACGATCCGCGGCTCGCGCCCACTGGGCATGTACGTCCCCTCGGGCGTGTACCGGCCGCCCCGGCCCACGGTGAGGGCGGCGAGGGCGTCCATGCCCGACAGTCCGGTGCCGGCCAGCGCGACGGTGTGGTGCGGCGCGACCGGCGCGAACCGTTCGGCGGGCGGGTAGGGGGAGTCGATCCTGCGGTGGTGGCCGGGGGTGCGTGGGCCGGGGGGCGGCGGGGTGTGGCCGGTGGTGAGGAAGACGTACCGGCTGCGCAGCACCGTCCCGTTGTCGAGGGTGACGACTCGCAGACCGTCGTCGGTGTCGTCGTCGGTGAGGGAGACGGCGGTCGCCGGGTGGAGGCGGACGTTGAGATGCGCGGGGGTGCGGTCCAGGGTGCGTTGCAGGAACCAGGACAGGTACTCCCCCAGCAGACGGCGCGGCAGGTAGTCGTCGGGGCGTATCTCGCGGCCGTCGGCCCGCACCGTGTGGCCGTCCCCGGCCACCCGCAGACCGCGCTCGCGCACCCACTCGTACAGGCCCGGGCCCCGGTCGCCGATCGCGGAGCCCACGGTCGCCTCCTCGGGGAACAGCGACACCTGGCTGCACACGGTGTTGAGCAGCAGGTGGTCGGGCTGGTCCGGGGTGTGCAGTCCGGTGCCGTCGCAGGCCGGGTCGACGAGGTCGACGGTGAGGGGCCGCTGCTCCCACTCGGGGCGGGCGGCCAGGGTGACGAGGCGTTCGAGGACGCCGATGCCCCGGGAGCCGAGGCCGATGACGCACACGCCGGTCGCGGGCGGTGCGGGGCGCGGGGGCCGCGGGGCGGCGACGGAGGAAGGCGTCGGGTGCACGGCTACCACCGCCGGGTCTCGCCGAAGAAGTCGGGGATCTCGACCGCTTCGCCGGACTCCCGCGCGCCGCGGTGGACGAGGCACCCGACCGCGAGGTCGAGGACTCCGAGGCCGAACGGCGAGAAGATCACCGGGCGGTCGGTGGCGATCTCGACCTGGCCGCGGATCACCTGGGCGAGCGTGCCGTCGATGAAGTCGCGGTGGCCGTACTTCTGTTCCGCCAGGTGCGGGGAGGTGTCGGCGGTCATGCAGTGGCCGACGTCGTCGAGGATGTTCTGGGCGCGGACGACGATCTCGGGGCCGATGTCCCGCAGCGAGATGTTGAGGACGGTCTGCCCGGCGGTGAAGAAGTCCTCGTCCCGTACGTAGGGCTCGCCGGCGGTGGTGGCGAACACGACGAGGTCCGCGCCGTCGACCGCCGTCCTGAGGTCTTCCTCGACGCGGGAGGGGTAGGCCAGCTCCCCGGTGGCGTACTCGGCGAGGGCCTGCCCGTAGGCGGGGACGCGGTCGTGGACGACGAGGTCGTCGATGGTCCACTCCTGGGCCTCGAAGAACTCCAGGATGTTCCGCGCGATGATGCCGGCGCCCACGACGGTCAGCCGGGCCGCGGTGCGCCTGCCGGTGAGTTCCTCGGCCGCCAGGACCGCGGACGCCGCCGTGCGGGCAGCGCTGATCTGGGAGGCCTCCAGGCAGGCGAACGGGTACCCGGTCGCGTAGTCGTTGAGCAGCAGGGCCGCGGAGGCGCGGGGCACCTTGTTCCGGATGTTGCCGGGGAAGCTGCTGATCCACTTGATGCCGGCGACGTCGTGCTCGCCGCCGAGGTAGGCGGGCAGGGCGATGATCCGGCTGTCGGGCTTGTCGGGGAAGCGCAGGAAGTAGCTGTTGGGGTTGACCGAGTGGCCGTCCTCGTGGGCCAGGTAGGTGGCGCGCACCTCCTCCACGATCTGCTTCCTGCTGCGAGCGATGATGCCGCGGGCGGTCCTGCCGCCGATGACGCTGAACTCGAACATGGTCATCCCTTCGCCGCGAAGGCCGCGGCGCGCTGGTACTCGGTGTCGGAGGTGGTGCCGGCGGTCCGGGCGGCGGTGTCGCCGGCGCCGGGGACGCCCGGGTAGGAGTCGAGCCGGCCGAAGCGCTCGTAGACCCACACGTCGTCGTAGATGGTGTCGAGGTAGCGGTCGCCGTTGTCGGGGGCGATGGCGACGACCAGCGAGCCCGGCTCGATCCGGTCGCCGGTGCGCTCCACGGCGGCCAGCACCGAGCCGGTGGAGCCGCCGAGGGCGATGCCGCGCTCGGCGGCCAGGCGCCGGCACATCCGCACGGCCTCGAACTCGGGGACCAGGACGGCCTCGTCGACCCGTCCCGAACGGAAGATCTCGGGCCGCCGGCTGGTGCCCAGCCCGGGGATGTGCCGCTTCCCGGGCGGCGCGCCGAACGTCACCGAACCGACGGAGTCGACGGCGACGATCCTCGTGCGCGGGGAGTGCTCGCGGAAGTAGTCCGTGCACCCCATGAGCGTTCCGGTGGTGCCGGCGCCGATGTACAGATGGTCGACGGTCCAGCCCTGCCGGGCGATCGCGACGGCCGTGCGTTCGTAGTGGGCGCGCGGATTGGCCGGGTTGGCGTACTGGTTGGGCCACACCA
The DNA here is from genome assembly GCF_055571015.1 of Streptomyces sp. NPDC031049. NCBI lineage: Bacteria > Bacillati > Actinomycetota > Actinomycetes > Kitasatosporales > Streptomycetaceae > Streptomyces > Streptomyces sp. NPDC031049. The sequence continues at coordinate 672 of NZ_JBVIGC010000035.1, read as the reverse complement.
GCGAGGGGTCCTCGCGCAGTCTGTCGTGGATGTGGTCGATCCGGCTCTGGAGGTAACCGCCGTTGGCGTCGCGCCGGTTCACCACGACGACGTCCGCGCCGAACGCCTCCATCAGGCCGATGCTCTGCCGGGTGGTGTTGGGGTCCACGACGCAGGTGAAGGCGTAGCCGCGGGCGGCGCAGACCGAGCTGAGGGCGATGCCGAGGTTCCCGGAGGAGGACTCGATGACCCGCCCGCCGGGCTTCAGCCGCCCGCTGCGCTCCGCGTCCTCGATGAGGCCGACGGCGGCCTTGATCTTGATGGATCCGGCCGGGTTGAGACCTTCGATCTTCAGCTTGAGATCGACGTGCGGAAAGAATCCGTCCAGGTCCAGGAAGACACTGTCCAGGACCAGTTCATGAGCGTTCCGATAGAGCATCGGCCCCCCGTTCTCCGACGGTCAGGTCCGGGCTCCCCCGGTGGCTCGACGGCCGGACCTCCTACGACGACAGCGGTCGCCCCGACTCTGCCGCCGCCGCGGCGGTGCCCGCTCGGCCGGACGAGGAATCTGTCACCTACGCGGGCACCTCCGCGGGTTGGTCAGCCGACGACGGTCCAGGTGTCGTTGCCGGTGAGGAGGGCGGCGAGGTCGCCTTTGCCGTGTTGTTCGACGGCGGTGTCGAGCTGGTCGTT
>NZ_JBVIGC010000034.1:0-25060 GCF_055571015.1 Streptomyces sp. NPDC031049 | reverse complement strand
CCAACCCAACCAAACCAAAACCCCCACCCAAAAAACAGACAAACAAACACCCCCCCCCCCCCCCCCCCCCCCCCCCCCCCCTTTCCCCCCCCCCCCCCCCCCCCCCCCCCCCCCCGCCACACCACCCCCTGGTCGGCGGCCACGGCCTGCCGGTGGCCGCCGATCCAGCACTGGCCGCTCCACAGGCCCGCCTGCAACCGCCGGTCCCCCCGTCACCCGCCGCCGGAATCCGCCGCCTGCTGCTCGGCAGCCAGCACCCGGTCGCGCGGTCGGCCTCCTGCCGCCGTCGCCGGGCCAGCGCGTGCACGGCACCGCACACCGCCGACACCACGAGGGCGGTACTCATCACGATCGCCGCCGTAGCGGACAACTGCTGAGCCTGGTCCAGGAGTCCTCGAGCCGAGGCGGGATCGAACCGGGTCTGCGTTACCCACACGGGCCATTCCGCAGGCGGCCAGCAGACACCCGGCCACCGCCCACACGATCCACACACGGGGCGCGGGCCCACATCCGACGCGGGTGCCCGGGCGGGCCGCAGCGGGGTTAGACCTCCGCCGGGACCTTCTCGGCAGCGGCTTCGGGAGCCTGCCCGGCCTCGCCGGCCGCGGTGCCGGCGGCAGCGGGCGCCGCATCCGCATCGGTGCCTGCGTAGGCGGTGTACATCGCGCTTCCCTGCTGGTTCGACTTCTCCGCGAGCTTCTTCTTGACGAGGGTCTCCAGGTTGTTACGCACCGTCTGGATGGACGTCACCCGGTCGGGATGGTCCTGTGCGAGCTGGTCGCGGACCTCCTTGGCGACGTACGGCTGCCCGGGGGTCTTGCGGAGGATGTCCAGGGCGAGCTGCCACAGCGGCGGCCCCGACTTCTCCTTGGCCGAGGCCGTGTCCGCTGGTGCTCCCGCGGCGGCGGCCGGCTGCGCCGAGGCCTCCCCGACCTCGGTCTTCTTCGCGGCGGTCTTCTTCGCCGTCGTCTTGGCGGCCTTCCTGCTCGTGGTCTTCTTCGCCGGGGCCGTCTTCTTCGCGGACTTCCTGGGCTTCTCCTCCGTGACCGACTGGTCCTGCCGCTGCTGCGGAACAGACTGGGGCGCATCGGCCGGCGCGGAGGCTTCGGCCTGCCCGGCCACGTCCGACGGCGGGGCCCCGGGCAAACTGCCCTGCGCCTGGGCCAACCAGTCTTCCTCCGCCTTGAGTTGCGCCAGGCGCTCCTGGAGACCGGCGATCTGCGCGGTGACGTCGCCCTGCTCCTTGCGGTTGGCCGCGAGGTCGTCGGCGTACTGCTGCGCGTACTTGCTCTGGATGGGGGTCTTAGCGGGCTCGTCGGCCACGACAGCACTCCTTGTACCTGGTTGTTGCTGCCGGATGCTACTCACTGCGGGAGGGCGGCAGTTGCTCTCCCGTACGATCGCCACCCTTGCGGTGAGCATGGAGACCGGCTCGCGGCCAGGTCTCCACGCTCACCGGCGGGGCAGGGCGGTGACGTCAGAGGACGGCCTGCCGCACCGCCGACCCGGAGGGGCTGTTCGCGGACAGCACCCGGCATAACCGGGCCAAGACCCACTCCACGGGCTGCCCGGTGCGCACCGAGTGTCTGGTGGAAGCCCTCGACAAACGGGTCGAATGGGGCGCGCAGAGCGCTGCTGCGCCGCAAGCCCCGCATCGTTTCGTGGGAGAGGGTCCTGACGGCCCGCCTCTCAGCCTTCGCCGCGCGCGAGGGGCTGAGGACCCTGCCCACGGGAGAGACCCGGCCCCTGCCCCTGCCAGATCGGCCGAACACACAGGTCAGAGGCTCTGTTGCGGGCGGGCAGGGGCTGAAGGGGCCGGAACCTCAGCAAGCCCTCGAACGGAGGATGGGAGGGGCTCAAGGGGCCGTGTTCGCCCAAAAGTGAGGTCAGAAGAGCATGCCGTCGGGCGGCGGTTCCGGCTGCGGGGCAGGAGCGGGGGCCGCCTCCTTGGGCGGGGCGGGGCGGCGGCCCCGGGCACGGTCGGTGAGCCGGCCGTGCACCCCCGCGCGGACGGTACGCGGATCCACGGCCTCGTGGGGCGTGGCGTCCTGGTACTGCCCCCCGGGCTCGCTGCGGTCGTTGTCCTTGACGTAGAAGACGCGCCGCCGGTAGCGGCGTGAGGGCTCGGTGGGTTCCGCGGTCTCCTCGAGCTCGGCGTAGCCGATGATGCGGCCGGCCCGCATGGCTCCCCTCGGCTTCCCGGTCTTGTTGCGGGTCTTCTCCCACATCCACCGGACGTAGTCGTACTTCTCCTCGGTCACCTCCTGGCCCTCGACCCAGACGATGTTGACCTCCTGGGAGAGGCTCCTCGTCGAGGCATCGGACATCGGTGTCTCTCCATAGGTAGGTGCGGGGCGCGGGGCCGGGACCGGGGCTGAGGAAGGACCTGTGTCAGACCCTGCTCCACCGCCCCCGCGAGGGAAGGAAAGCAGCAGGTCAGGAAGGTTTTCAGACGACATGGGAAGTCTCGCAGGGGCCGAAAGGGGCTGACATCTCAGTTTGTTGGATCGAAGAGCGACGGGACTGGGTATGAGGAGATTCCTCAAAGTCAGCCCCTTTCGGCCCCTGCGGCCGGAGTGCTGTGGGCCTTGACCTGCGGCTTTTCCGTGACGGGGTGGGTGGGGGGATAAGCCCCTGGGCCAGCCCCTGCGTGAGCTCCTGCCTCATGCTCCCGTCCTTTCGTCTCCGGCGTCCTGGCCCTCGGCGAGGAGCCCGAGGCCGGGGAAGTAGCGCTGTCCGTTGGTCTTGGGCAGTTGCTGGCCGGTGCGAATGTGCAGTTTCTGGCGGACCGAGCGGGCGAACTCGCGGGAGCTCACCGGCACCATGTCTTCCCCGCGACACCAGTCCCGGTATGCCTCGCCCAGGTGCTTCTGCAGGACGCGGTACTCGCTGCCCATGACGCAGCAGTCCTTGAGGAAGCGGCCGACGGAGTCCTCCGACTCCTCGTAGTCCTGGGTGGCCAGCCGCACCCGCTGGGGGCCGTCCAGGCGCAGGTCGCTGCCGTTGAAGTAGGTCACCGCGCCGTCGATGAGCCATTGCAGGATGCCCGGCCCCTCGCTGGCGACCAGGCGGTCGCCGAGGTCGTCCACGACGCGCTCGCTGGGCACGATCCGGTCGAACTCGATGATCCTCATACGCCGCCAGAAGCTGAATCCGCCCGCCTGGACCACCGGCCGGTGGTTGCCGACCAGCCACAGCTTGTGCGTGGGCTCGAAGCTGTAGAAATTCTCGTACATCCTCCGGGCCTTGATCCTGTCCCCGCCGGTGAGCAGCTTGAACTTGGCCTCGTCGAACCTCGACCCCTGGTTGATCTCCGAGCACACCACCAGGCGGCGACCCTGGAGGTCGGCCAGCTCGGTGGGGTGATCTGCGTACGGGGAGGCCATCAGGAAGTTGGGCGGGGCGGAGTCGGCGTACTCGCCCAGCAGCTTCAGCAGCACGTCCACCAAGACGCTCTTGCCGTTCTGCCCTTCCCCGTACAGGAAGGCCAGCACTTGCGCGCCCTGCGCGCCGGAGATCGAGTATCCGCACAGCGTCTGCAGGTAGGCCCGCATCTCCTGGCCGGCCGCGTCGTCACCGAAGGTGTCGGACAAGAACGCGTCCCACATCGGCGTCGGCATGACCCGCGGCGTGACCGCGGTGGCCCGGCTGTGATTCTGCGAGGTCGAGGGCGGCACCATCCCGCCCGTACGCAGGTTGACCACCCCGCCCGGCGTGCACAGCGCGTGCGGGTCGGAGTCCAGGTCGTCGGGCTGCAGGGTGAGTTCCGGCAGCGTCTCAGCCATCTTCACCAGTGCAGCCGCCCCGGACGCACTCTTCGCGCGCTTGCGGTGCCGCGCCAGATCGCGGTCCGGGTGGCGGACGTTCTCGTCCGAGCGCGGGTCCTTGCGCGGCATGTTCGACGCCAGCTGCATCGCGGAGTACCGGATCGCGTTGGTGTTGGTGTCGGGAACCCACCGGTACTCCGCCCACCGGTACCAGCCCATACCGTGCACAAACCGGTAGTAGTCGCCGTAAACGCGCTGGAACAGGATCGCCATGTCGAAGTCGGTCAGCTCATCCGGCAGCAGCACCGGCTGCGGCGCGGCGTCGTTCGGGGAGGCATCCACCGTCAGCTGCTGCGCCGCGCGCGCCGCGTCGTAGGACGCATCGTCCGGGGCCCGGCTCGTCGGCACGGCCGAGCTGGTGCTGCTCGTGTAGCTCATCGCTCAGCGGTCTTTCGTCGGGTTCAGGGGGCGGCGCTGCCCGGCGACCAGCCCGGACTGGATGATCCTGTGCGCCTCTCGTTCGCGCTGCGGACGGGCCTGCACAGCCACATCCACGAGAGCCGCGTGGGCCTCGGCATCGCTCGGCACCAGCCCGGCCGCGACCAGCCCGCCCAGGGTGAAAGCGGCCCTGTTCAGCTTGCCGCTCCAGCCGCTGCCCTCCGGCAGCCGCTCGCATTCGGCGACCTGCGCAAGAGCCGCCCGGGCCACCGCGTTGGCCCACGCGGTCCGTGCCTGCGGTGCGGCAATCTGGCGGGCCAGATTCGGCACCGCTGCCGCGCGCGGCCGGGCGGTGGCCGTCGTCAGCAGATGGCCGGTCCGCTCGAGCGCACCGGCCAGCCAGCCCGGCAGCCGTGCCGGAGTCCGGACCTCGCCCACCGCCCGGTACACCCCCGCCGCCGTCCGCGTCCCGGGCGCCACGATGTAGCCGCCCTCGGCGCGCACGTCCAGCTGCCACCCCAGCGCCCGCCCGCCGTGATCCCCGCCCGCCGAACTCGCCCAGCGGGTCCCGCGCGGCGCGGTGAACCACAGATGCCGCCCGCCCGAGGGGGTCGCCACCGTCAACGTCCGCACCGCACCGGCCGCGTCCGGGCCCCCGGCCAGACGCGCCAGCAGATTCCAGGTGTCCCACCCGGTGCGTACGGCCCGCGCGTCCTGCTCCGTCACGTCGAAGGCGGGCAGTACCCGGCCCGCCTCGACGGGACCGTCGACATGACAGTCCACGTCCACGACCACCAGCCCGGCCGGGCCCGTGGCCACCCCCACCCCGGGCGTCGGACGCTCACTCCACCACCGCGCGACACGCCCCGGCTCGACGGTGGCCGCGTAAAAGCCGTGGCACCAGCGGCCCTGCCCGATGCACGGGCATCCGGCCGGCGCGTGCGCCTGGTACCGGTCGCTGGTCTTCCGGCACCGGCTGCACCCCGGGCGCGGCGTCTTGCGCCCGGGGTGCAGGGGGAAGACAGGCCACTGCTGCCGCGCGCACCAGGCAGCCACCTCGGCCGCCCTACTCTCCACGAGGGCCCGCTTCCGGCCGTGTCCGCAGGCCGCCCGCACCTGCCCCGCGCCTTCGCGGAGAAGCCGGCGAGAGCACCGCGGACGAGGGAGCCTCAGCACGCCAGAGCGGGGGCATCATCAACGCCAACACCCCCTTCCTCCGCCACGATCTTCAGCATCGACGTGGCCCAGCGGCCCAGGGGCATCAGGACGAGCGGCTCGGCATCGTCCCCCTCCTGGTGCAGCCAGTCCGCCACCGCCTCCAAGGCGTGCTGGACCTCCACGCGATTGCCGTCGACCACCAGTGTGGTGCGTGTCTCGACAGGCCCGTTCTCCAGCAACTGCCGCGCCAGCGCCATCACTTCATGATCGCGTGCCAGTGCCTCCTTGGTCCGCGAGCCCGGCTTCGCCCTGCGGTTCGTCGACCGGTTGGCACCGAGCGTGCGCGCGCACAACGCCAGCACCGCGTCCACGGCCCGCATCTCGTCGGCGGCGGGCATCAGCCCGATGCGATTGAGGTTGCTCAGCGTCTGTGTGCCCACTCCGGCACGCGCCGCGACCCACCGCTGGGAGCGCGGTCGCATCAGATCAGCCAAGTCCAGCATCACAACACCCTTGATCACGGTCAGCCGACTGCGCCCCGGCTGACACGGCAACGAACCGACAAGCGCGCCGAGGGTGAGTGACCCTCCGTCGCCCCAGAGCTGCGCGCTACTTAACTCCAGACCCAACGGCCTGGTCAAACAACACGCCGGAGATGAACACACAAGCCTCCCCGTCGGTGAGATATTCGCAGGTCAAGCCCGCAATTCTGGAAGTCGGGGCGAACCGGGGAACTCGGGAGGTCCTCACCTCGGCAACCCAGTGCTCACGCGTACACGGTGATGGACCGTCATCCAGTCATTACGGGGCAAGCACGGCAATCTCCCGCCCTCGTTAGCTGCTACCCACCCACCCAACAGCCCCGCGTCAGCGTGGCCGTTGCCCGGCTGCCGTCATGCACGCGCCGCCGACCGCCCGTCCCGCTGACCGGATCCCGGACGCCACCAGCGTCACCGCCTTCAACCGCGCCTACGGCGAGGCCAGGGACGCGGGGCGCGGTGTTCGTCTGCATCGCCCGCAGCGGGCAGCACTGGACGGTGAAGACCGACACCAGCACCGCCGGCGCCCGGCCACATCGTCAGCGCGCCCGCGGCCGCCGCCGTGAGCGAGGCCATCCACCGCCTCCAGGACCGGCGCCAGGCGCGTCTTGTGCCCTGGCCGGCCACGCCGGGCCACACGGTGCTGAATGACATCGCGGGCGAGGAGCGGGCCCGGCAGCTCGCGGCGACCCTGCACGCCGCTCTCCACGGCGACCTGAACCCGCTGGCCCGCGCAGTGCCCGCCGCCTGACCCGCCCGCCGGCCCCGAACCCGAATCCGGCCGTCCGGTCCGCCCGGCGGGACGCCCCCGCACCTGCTCGTGCCAGACGCCGGGACCACGCGCCCCGTTTCGGCCCCGGCCGCTTCCCCGAACGGCAGGGTGAGGTGACCTCCCGTTCTGGGACGGATCGGGGAGAGCCCGGGGCAGCGCTGGGTCCTTGCACGAGATGCCGCTGCCCCGGGCGCCCCGAAAGGATCGAGCTGGACGAGGGGCACCGTGACGGATCAAGCACCCCTGGCAGCCGGTGAGCCCCTCACCGGGGACGCCACAGAGCACGAGGGGGCCGTGGAAAAATTCGCAACCGACGACATCGCGGCCATGCGCGAGCAGGGCGACCTGCCCGCGTTCATACGCCTGCAGATCCGCCCGGCGCGAGCCCCCGTCCAGGTCATGGCGCTGTGGCAGAGACTCTCGGGCCCCACCGGGCACAAGCCCGGCGCCTGGCCGTCGGCCGCGCCACTTGGCCCGCACTACCGGCGGGCCCCGGGGGAGCCCGAACTGTGCGACTGCGCGCGGTGCCTGGCGCTGGCCGCCCCCTGCGAGGACAACCCCTGCCGGTGCCCGCGGTGCGGCACCCCCCACGCCCCAGCCGCGTGACGACCCGGGGTAGCCGGTCCGGCCGTGCCCGGCGGGAGGCAACCGGCACGAACTCCGGCACTCCGCAGGCCCGAAGCCGCCGGGCAGACCCGGCGCTGGCGCAGGAGCCGGGCACGGCCGGACCGGACAAGCCTCCCGCCGGGCGGGACAGGCGGGCCGGACACCGTCGCAGCCCCTGGGAAGCAGCCCGGCATCAGCCGCTCGGTGCCACGGGGAACTGATTGCCTCGGAACGTCCGGCACCACGGCCGGGCCCCGCCGGCTCAGGAGGACCTGGATGAAGTCGACGCGCACGCGCCTGGCCCACGCCGCCGTAACCGCCGTGGTGCCGTGTGCCCTGATGGCGGCCAACGCCGGAACCGCCTCGGCGGTGACCACCTGGTGGTACAGCGGAGGCCCGACGGCAGCGGCGCCGCCGCGACCTTCCGCGAACAGGGCGACCGGCTGGAGGTGTGCGACGTGAACACCGACGGCTACCGCCCGCTGGTGGACGTCCAGACCGCCGCCGGGGCGCACGTCTACCGCGTCACCGACAGATACAAGGACAACAAGTGCACCTTCGCCAGCGCCACCGACGGCCGCCACAACATCGCCGAGAAACGCTCCTACAAGCTGCGGGTCTGCGTGATCACGACCGGGCAGCGCCCTGCGTACTGCAAGACCTCCGCCACCTTCTCCAACAACCACTGACCGCGGCGAAGGGGGGCGCGTGGACAGCAGCGTGCTGAAGCACCCGCGGATCGCGGAGGCCGTCGAGACGCTCGTGACCGCCAGGGGCGGACGCATCACTTACGACATCGGCGGCGGTGGCCGGGAGACCCTCCTCGCCGCCGGCGCGCGACTGGCGGCCGAGACGAACACACCGCTGACGATCGTGGAAGCCCGGAGCCTCCAATCGGACGTCCGCGCCTTCGTCCGTGAGGTGCAGCCGGAGGCGCGCAGCGCGGTCATCTCCGCCGAAGAGGCGGCCCTGCAACCGACCGGCAGCATCAACGGCGTCCTGGCTGTGCACGCCGACGTCCTGCGCGACGCCGACGTGCGCAAGCCGCTGCTCGCGATGGCCCAAAGCGCCGACCACCTCCTCGTGGCACGCCACGACTACAGCGACACCACCCTCGACGTCCTCGCCACCCCCGGCCTCGTCCTTCGGCTCCGTGACCTGATGCCTACAGCGCCCCGCCCGGCCCCGATCACCCGGACGCGCCCGCCGATGGACATGAGCGTGGCCCTGCGCCTGGTCCGGCAGGCCAACCGGGACGTCCTGCCCGACCAGGAGCTCGAGGTCTTCGACGACATGGCCGAGGCACTGAAGAGGGCGGATCCCGCCGAGGTCAGACAGCGCATCGGCGAACTCCGCAGCAAGTACGAGGCGACCATCGCGCTGGCTCACCAGCGCCGAGCGGCAAACGCGCCCACCGATCCGGCACGCACGCCCCGTGACCACGGCCAAGAGCAGTCCGCCGCACACCAGCAGCACCGGCCCGAGGGGACCGGCCGCGCCTAGTTACCTGCCCGACCGGCCCACGGCAAGGAAGACCGCGCCGCCGGCCGGACCGCGCCCGGGAGAAACCGAGAAGGCCCCACATGACCGATGCGATCGACCACCCCGAGGCGGCACAGCTCGTCGACTCGCTCGTGGCCTCCGGCGGAGGCCACGTCGCCTACGAGTTCGGAGCCCCCGGCCGACAGATCGCGATAGCCGCGGGAGCGCACCTGGCCGCCCGCACAGGCACGTCGTTGACCGCGATCGACTTCCGCCACCTGCTGCCCCAGATCCGAACCACCGTCGCCGAACTGCACCCTGACCTCGCCTGTACTGCCATGTCCGCCGGCGAGGCGGTCCAGCACCCGGAACGCCACCGCGGCAGCGTTCTGGTCGTGCACGCCGATCTCCTGCACGACCCCGGCACCCGCGAGGCCCTCCTTGCGCGGGCCGCCGCGGCCGACCGGCTCATCGTGGCCAGCTGCGCCGACACCGAACAACCGGTGCTCAACACCCTTTCCGGCCCCCGCTACACGGTGAGAGCCCTGCCAGCTGTCCCTCGCAGTGACTCGGGCCCCGGCAACTACAGGCGATTCGAAGCCGAGGTCGGCACGCACCCGCACTGGCTCACCGAGCTGCGCGAGCGCAAAGAGCGGCTCATGAGACAGATCAAGCAGGGAGCAGCAGGTGCACACGACCCGGTGACCTTCGAGGAGTTCGACATCAGCGCCGAGGAGCTCAACAAGGCGGTGCAGAACGCGGACCCCGACGAACTCCGGCGTCGCATCGCGCGCCTCCAGGACCAGCAGGGACAGCGGGCCGCCGCTCAACCTGCTCCCGCCGCCCCGCAGCAGATCACCCGCGACCACGGCCAGGCACAGTCCGCCGCACACCAGCAGCAGGGCCACCAGAGCCCCGGCCTCACCTAGAAACCCGCCCCGGCCGTGCCCCGCCAACCGCGTCACCAGCGGTACACGACCGCCGCCCCTCGATCCTTTGGAGACCGCCATCACCGCCATACGCAAGAGCCTCGCAGTCGCTGCCGCCGTCCTGGTGAGCGCGGTCGCCTGCAGCACAGCCGAGAACCTCACCGCCGCGCAGAAGCTCGACAGAGCCATCGACAAGCTCGGCCAGCAGACCTCCCTCTCCTTCGAGCTCGGGCTGGACACCGACGCCGCCACCCTGAAGGCGCTGGACTTCGACGCCGCACCGGGTGAAGAGATGCCCGAGCAGGTCACCGAACTCCTCGCCGGTGCCCGCGTATCCGTCTCCGTGCAGTCGAAGAAGCCGCTGAAAGACTCCTTGGCCACCGACATCACCGGCATGGCGATGAAGGTCTCCGGCCCGGACGGCGACCTGCTGGAGTACCGACAGGTCGACGACTGGGCCTACCTGCGCGCCGGCGTGCAGCCGCTGGAGAAGGCAACTGACAGCCAGCTCCCCGCTCCCGAGGATCTGCCGCCCGACGCCACAGACCTCAAGGAGGTCCTCAGCGGCGGCTGGGTCAAGGTGCCGGCCGACAGCCTGACCAAGAACACCCCCGGCCAGGAGATCTCGTCCCCCGAGGACCCCAGCGCCCTGGCCCGGCAGAAGAAGGTCCTCAACGGCCTTCAGCAGCTGATCAACCGCGAAGTCCAGCTCAAGGACACCGGAACCAAGGGCGGCGCCGACCACATCACCGCCACGGCCCCCTTCCGCACCCTGCTCACCGGACTCTTCGACGAACTCCGCCCGCTCGCCGCGGACCTCCCCCAGGACGCCAACCTGCCGACCAGCAAGGACCTTAAGGACGCCCCGGACAAGAAGATCACCGCCGACTTCGCCATCAAGAACGGCACCCTCAACGAGGTATCGGTGGACCTCGTCCCGTTGGCCGACACCGCCAAGGGCGACAAGTTCGCCCTCGTCCTGCGCATCAGAAAGGGCGACGCCACCGCCCCCGCCCAGGCCACCCAGATCGACCCGAACGCACTGACCCAGCTGATCCTCGAAGGCCCCGCACTCCCGAGCCAGGAGGAGCCGGCCCTGTGACCCCAGCCGACCCCAGTTGTGACGTAGGTGGGGCGGGCGCCCGGACCGGTGCTGTCGCTACCCCAGAGGTGACAGCGCCCATCCCGGGTCGTCCTCGTCGGAACCGAACCGGATCAGGGCGCCGGACGGCACTGCCGCACCGCTTGCGAGCGTGTCGACGAAGGAATCAGACAGCAGGCAGGCACACCGCCCCGCGCGCCCGGGGCACGGCCGGACAGCGGCGTGGCTTTGTCGATGGCAAGGAACAGCGCATGTCGGTGAGTGCCAGGCACTGACGCTCGGAGCCGCCTCCCCGCCGTTCGCCGACGAACCCGAGAAGGCGGCCCCCGCCCTGGAGATCCCCACGTTCGACCGGACGTGGAGTCCGGCAGGGATCACGGGCTGGCTGGCGAACCTGGAGTACGAGGAGAGCGTGAGCGAGGCCGACCTCGCCCGCGCCCGCCAGGTCGTGAGTCAGGCCCTGGGAGTCGACGACTGAGCCGCCCGCCCCGAGGGCCCTCGCCGGACGCCGGCGGGGGTCCTTTGTGCTGTCGCACGTCCTGTCGCGCGGTGTGCTTGTCGCATGGTGTGACCAGGCCGGACGGAGCCGATCCCCGCCTGTGGTCCGGACGCGACAGGTCGCGCGACAGGGTCCGAGGCGCCCGGCTTCACCGGACTGCACCGCCCGCGCCGACCGGATCGCCGCCGCAGGCCCGGGTGCGCTGGCCGCGGTCCGCGCCTGGGGCACCGCGGGCGGCCACTTCGCTGGGTGCTGCGCACGCCAGGAGGCGGGCCGGTTGTCAGAGCCCCGCGATACAAGAGTGATGACCCGCCGGTCGGCGGGCCCGGACGACCCTGATGTGAAGGGCCGCCGTGTTGAAGACACGGTGGGGGCGGAGGCGATCGCACGGAGCACGGTCCTGGCCGGTGTGCTCGGCGATTGACCCGGGCCGGTCGAAAGCAGCGCCCGGCCCTGCGGCGGAGCTGAGAGAGTCCATCGTCGAGGATCAAGGGGAGGGGAGCCCATGGCTGCCGGTGAGGGGAAGCGCGTCAGGGCGGGAGGCGCGCTGCTGGCGGAGTTCACACAGCTTGGGGCACTGCCGTCCGCGAACAAGCGGGGCTACCAGCTGGAAGTGCTGCTGGAGCAGTTGTTCAGGCGGGCGCACTTCCGGGTCGACCGCAACGCATCCGTGTCAAAACCGCGGCAGACGGACCTGGTGGCCCGCTACGGGGACACCTGGTACCTGATCGAGGCCAAGTGGCACAACGAGCCGGCCGACATCAACGTCTTCGACTCCGTCCGGTCACGGATGGAGCGGGCCGCCTCGGCCGCTGTCATCGGCGTCATCATCAGCGTGAACGGTTTCACCGACTCGGCAGTGGAGGACCTGCGGGTGCGCCGGGACCGGGGGCCGATCCTGTTGTTCGGCGAAGAGGAGCTGACCCAGGTCCTGAGCACACCGAGATCGCTGGTCAACCTCCTGCAGGTGAAACGGGAGGAACTCATCACCCACGGCCGCGTGCACCTCGCCGCCGCCCCCAAGCCCCGCCGCCGACGCCGGCCGGCCACCGGCCTGCCGGGTGCCGGGGCGCGACTGCTCGGCCTCGACCTGCAGCCGCTGCCGTACGTCACGTCCGGGGGCGGGTTCGGGGAGTTCGTCTTCGTGCCCGAGCTGCCCGACGTGGACTGGGCATTTGGCAGCGGCAGCGGCGTCTCACTCGATGTGCCGGTCAGGCCGTACAACGAGGACGGCATCGTGGAGCTGCTGTATGGACTGGACTCGATGGGCTGGACCACTGCCGAACCGCAGTGGAACATCCAGCAGTCCGGCGTGAACTGGCACGGCACCGGGGCCCGGGAGTTCGTCGAGGCGCTGCGTGCCTGGAGGAACCGCGAGGACACCCTGGAGAACGCCCACCACACCGAGCAGGTCACCTACTTCGACACCTGCCAGGGCGGAGGCTTCTACACCCTCACCGCGAGCATCGCCAGCCACCGGTCCCGGGCCGTCTACGACTGCCGCCTGTCGTTCCAACTGCCCGGCGTCCCCGTGGACCTCCAGCCGATCCAACACCTGTTCGAGCAGTTCGACGCCGCAACATTCAGCTACTTCCGTCCGCTGAACAGCCCGGCAGTCGTTCGGCACCACCCTGAGCAGAAGGTCCCGCTGGAGACCGTCGGCTACGTCGTCTCGCACAGCGAGCTGGACCTGCCGGACTGCGACGGCGCACCCGAAGAGTGGGTCACGGGCCTTGTGGTGAGAAATCCGCACCGGGGCGAGAACACGATGTCTGCCTCGCACGAGTGGCCGGGCCGGATCGCGGAGAGCGAACTGCTCGTGTGCGCCCTGCGGTCACACCACCAGCTCCATGAGCCGAGGGAGGCATACCACCTCTGCTCATGGGAGTACGCGCGCACCTCCGACGCCCTGGCCCTGCGCCCCGTGGCCGACTGGTAGCGAACGGCAAGGTCTTCGCCGCCGGAAACAGCAGCGGACACCGAGAGACGACCAAGCTGAGCTGCCCGCGACGCACCTCAGGCGAGGGCTGGTGCCAGCCGGATGTCTACAGGGTGGCTGATCACCGGCCGCGTGAAGGTGTGGTTTCACCGTCCGGGTGATTTGTCTCCCGCTGGGGCTGAGCCCGCTGTCCGGCGTCAGGGCCGCGATTCCAACTAACCTGGCGCTATGCGGGTGGGGGAGGAAGTGAAGCAGCGGGGTGCGTCGCTCGTGGTAGCGGCCGTGCTCACGTGCCAGGCCCTCAGCACAGCGGCCAACGGTCCCCATCTCATCGCTGTCTACACCGCGTTCATCAACGGGGCGCTCTGGATCTGGCACGGCCACCACACCAGCGACCGCGCTACCTCGTCCGGCTTCTTTGCACAGGCACTGACCTGGGACTCCTTCGTCCGCCCGGCCAAGTCGCCCGACCAGCCCACGACGCTCTACCTGGCGATGGCCGCGCGCATGCGGCAGACCGAGGACTACGTGCGCGCCTTCGCCGCCCGGCACGGCCTGGAGCGGATCTCTCTCGCCCTGCCCGGCGACCGGCACAGCTTCAAGGACGCCCGCGCGAGCGGCCACGGCCGGCGCGGGCACCTGTGGCTGGGCGCCCGCTGGTTCCACCCCCGGCACACCCAGCACCTTGCGCCGGTTCTCGAGCACGAGCTCGCTCATCTCCGTCGCCGCGACACCCGCACACGGCGGGTCATCGAAACCTGCGCGCTTGTGGCAGTCACCCTTGCTGCAGGTCTCCTGCCGGCCTGGGCTTTCACCGCGGCCGTCCTGGTCGCGTGGACGAGCACCGCTGCTCTGTCCTGGTGGGCTGAGCTCGCCTGTGATGCCGCCGCGGTCCGGGCCTGCGGACGCACCGCTGTGGCCGCCATGTGGACGGCCGACATCGCCGACGAGCGCGCCACGCCGCTGGCTGCCCGAGCCTGGAACTTCATCCGCGCCAGTCACCGGCACCCGCCCCTGAGACTGCGCCGCTGGTTCGCCCTCCACGTGCCGCTGCGTCCCAGCGGCACGCCCCACCCCCTCAGCGTCCTCCCCGGGGCGGCACCCTGCGAGATCCCTTGTGGGTCAGTCGGACGGTGAGCGCCCGCAGGCTGTGGCGCGGGCCAGGACGGAGAAGACCGGCTCTCCGCCCCGCAGGCGCTGTGCCGTCCAGGCGATGTCCATCGAGGACACTGCGATGCCCGCCGTGAGGCAGCTCCGGGCGATCGCGGCGCCGTTGACGCCGACGGCACCGGTCCACGCCTCCATCTCCGCGGGCCACAGTCCCACTCCGAGTCCAGGCCTGCGCCAGGTTCCGCAGTTCGGACCGGCGTAGGTGTTCTGCACGGCGGCTGAGTACCTCGAAGGCGTAGTCCTCCGGCGCGCGCTGGTTCTCGTGGCGGCGTCCCCCCTCCGAGCGTTGCCGGGACGCGGCGGCGCGGGCGGTGTGCCGGCTGACCGCGGCCAGGTCGGCCGCGAGGTTCAGGGCCCTCGCGGGCGGTGATGTCTTCAGTCGTGGCGCTCGGTGCGCCGGTGTCGGTGGGGGCGAGGAGGGCGTGGCCTGCAGTCCGGGGTCGGTGAATCGGGCACGGGGCATGGCGGATCCCCTGGCAGGGTGCAGGCATGCCGAAGGTCCCGTTGCCGGTGGGCAGCGGGGCCTTCGGGGGGTGCTCCGGGCTTTCGGCGTTCCTGGGCGTGGGGTGCTGTTCAGCCCGCCTGCCCGGTGAGGGTCTGCCACTGCGGGGTGACACCCAGTACGGCCCACCACCTGGTGAGCTGGGTGTTGCTCACCAGGCAGGTGTTGAGCTCCCAGCCTGGATGCCCCTGCGGCCGGATGTGGCTGAGGACGTCACGCAAGGTGTCCTCCAGAGCCTTGGCACGACAGGCGTCGGCCGTCTCGCCGCCCATCGCCTTGGACTCCTGGGGAAGGGGATCGGCGACGAAGCTGCCCCTGCCGTGCACGATGTCGACCAGCCCTTCGGCGCGCAGGACGCGCAGCGCCGCCTGAGCGGTGCCGCCGGCGATCGCGTACTGCTCCTGAAGGCTGCGCACGGAGGGCAGCCGTTCGCCCGGCCGCAGCTGTCCGGAGAGGATCTGCCGCCTGAGGTCCGCGGCGGTCCGCTGATAGGGAGGCAGCAGGGCACGTTCTGGCGAGGGCTGTGCGACCTCGCTCGCCGCGTTCACCGGCTGCCCCTGGCCGCGTCGCGGCGGGGCCGGTTCGCCTCCCGGCCGATCTGCGTGGCGACCTGCCTGATCTCCGTCTCGCCGTAGGCGGTGCGCACCCCGGACGGGCTGTATCCGGCGTGGCGGGCGAGTTCTTCCAGGCCGTAGGGGCGGGTGCCGTGGAACTCGCGTCCCCAGGCCAGCAGTTGCCGGATTCGGGCGTCGACGGCCTCCTTCTGTGCTTTCAGGTCGTCGAGCGCGAGCAGCAGCGGGTCCGTCTGGAGTTCCTGGCTCGCGGCCTCCAGGCTGAGAGCGTCGTTCTTGCGCTGCTCCTCCACCTGATCCAAGGCGTCGGCGTAGCAGTCCTCGGGAGTGACGGTGCCCGGTTCGGGCATGGGGTGGCGCAGGGCAGCCAGTTCATCAATCGGATTCATTTTACGATGGTCGCATTCTTTTGCGGTGATCGCAATGTGCTTGCGGCTCCATCGCTGCCTGCCGGTCGGCGGCAACGCCCTGCGGGGCCTGACGCGACCGGTGGCGGCGTCCGGTCGACGGGCACACCGCAGCTCCTTTCGCTGGGGCGCCTGCTTGGCCGGGCCGCCACGCTCGCCCGAAGATCCGTCGGCGGCGTTCCCTGCACCCGCTGATCACGGGCGGTGCCCGGGGCAGGCCCTGGTCTTCCCGTGACCGGTCTCTTACAGGGTGGCTGACCACCGGCCGCGTGAAAGTGTGGTCTCTCCGTCCGGGGTGATGGTGACGCGGGCCCCGGTCACCGGCAGCTCCCCGCCGATGACGAGGCGGTCGAGGACGTCGGTCAGCAGGTCCCACAGGCGGCGGGGACCGCCTTGGTGGACCGTCGGCAGCTCACGGGTCTTCTCGGTGCTGGCGCGGGCCCAGGAGCCGTCGGGGTGGGCCATCCACACGGTCCGCCCGCCGCTCTTGTGCTGCTCGCTGCGGTGCTCGATGCCTGGTGCCTCCAGCTCCAGGGTGGCGTGCACGGCCCAGGAGTCCGGGACGTAGGTGAGCGGGTAGCGGCTGACGGACGTCTCCCCGTCCTCGTCCGCGGCCTGCCACACCTCGGCGGGCGGCGAGGTGTCGTTGTCGTAGTCGTCACCGTGGCGGGTGCGCATGAACGTGGCCCGGTCGGAGGCGATGAAGCCGCAGGCGCCGCCGTCCGGCGTCTTGTCGGCGACGAGGATCATCGCGGTGCCGGTGATGGTGGTGACCAGCCGGCCGCCGGGACGCAGCGCAGTCAGCCACGACGAGGGGACGGGCCGGACGGAGACGGTGGACACGATGCGGTCGAAGTCGCCGGGCAGCGTCTCGGTGATGTCGCAGACGGCGGTGCGCGGGTGCAGGCCGATGCTGGCCAGCCGGTCGGTCGCGGCCTCCACCAGGTACGGATCGACGTCCACGCTCGTCACGAGTTCGTCGCCCAGGCGCCGGCAGGCCAGGGCCGTGCCGTATCCGGTGCCCGTGGTCACCAGAGTGCGGGAGCCGTCACCGAGCATCGCGTGCCGGTACATGGTGGCGATCAGGGTAGGCAGGGTCGAGGACGAGGTCGGCCACCTGCCGTACGGGACCACCGTGCCCGGCTCGACGAGATCGGCGTGGGCGGTGCCGATCCGGGTCACGAGGGTCTGATTGCGGTAGGCGGCCTTGAACCAGGCTTCGGGGTCATCGGGGCCGTTGCGGGCCACCCGGCCGTGGGCGTCCCGTTCCCACCAGTTCGGCACGAACAGGTGCCGTGGGGTGGAGGCGATCGGCTGCCACCACGGTGACTCCGGCCGGAGATACCCGTCGGCAAGACGGCGTGCGTGAGTCTCCCAGTCCAGATCCAAATCCCTGCAGTCCCTTCCCTGACGCCCGTCCGTGTCAGCCGTCGTCGGCCGGCCCGCACGGCCCGGAGTTGTCCGGTCCGCACGAACTGTCATCGTTCGGCGCGCAGTCGGGAGGACAGGGTGCCGCGCCGACGCGGCGCGGGATGCTCGCGGTCACCTCGGCCCACCGGTCGCTGGCCAGCACCGACGCCAGGCCCGCGTCCTTGACGCTGCCCGCGGTCAAAAACCGCCCCAGCTCGCACACCGACACGCTCCCGTCCGGGAGGACGGCCGCCTTCGTGCCTCCGCACCGCCCGCACAACGACGCGGTGGACGGCATCGCGGCGCCTGCGGCGTTGCCGACAGCCCGCACCTCACTGACGTGTACTTCGCGCACGCCGAGCGCCTGCATCTCGGCGCGAGCCCGCTCAGCGCGCTCGTGGTCTCCAGCGTCGAGAACGGCGACCTTCAGCCGGATGCCGCGCCTGACGGCCTCGGCGATGTTGGCGCGCGTCGCCGTGTGCGAGCCTTCTCGGCCGGTGACCGCGTCGTGCTCAGCAGCGACAGTACTGTGATACGTCGTCGCCAGCCGCACGTTGGGGTGCTCGAACAGCCGCCAGTGCTCGTCGCGGATCCGGAGCAGATTGCTGTAGACCCGGACGCGCAGGCCGGCGCCGACCGCCCGCTGAACCATCCGGGCGAACGCCGGGTGCAGGGTGGGCTCGCCGCCGATGAGCTGGATGTCCTCGACGCCGAGGGCTACGGCTTCGTCGATGGTCCGGTTCCAGTCGTCCTCGGTCATGCCGCCATGGCTCCGGGTTGGCCCGGACCCGGCGTAGCAGAGAGTCGGACAGGTGAGCTGGCAGCGGTCGGTGATCTCCAGTGACAGGAACCGCAGCGTGGTAGGGGTCTCCGGAGCAATCGTCATGACGCGATCGTAGGCCGCTCGCCGTCAACCCGTTTGGCGTTGTGGCTAGTTAGTGTGACGCCCCGGCACCCGGGTGCCGGGGCACGTCGGGGTCAGGTGACGGTCCAGTCGCGCAGCTGGCGGGCGATCCGGGCGACGCCGAGCGCTCCGGAGGCGGCGTCCCGCACGAGCGCGACGGCCGCCTTGGGCGGGTAGTCGAGTCCGCGTGCGTTGAGGATCAGATAGGCCTCGGTCGCATGCCAGGCGAAGCGCTCGTTGGAATGCTCCAGGCACGGCAGCTTCGCCAGGGTCTGCAGCAGCGCGCCGGCCTTGAGATACACAGAGCCGTAGATGTCGCGCTCCATCGCCCGGGCATTGACCCGGGCGACAGCGGCGTACAGCGGTCCCAGGTCGTCGACCTGCGGATCGCCGTCGAGCAGCTCGGCCGCGTGCAGCAGGAACGTGACGTCGAGCGGGTGCAGCGGTTCCGACTGGGTCACGCGGCGTGACCTCGCTCCTGGTGCTGTCCCAGCTCCCGCTGCGCTTCCTGCTCGGCCGCCCGCTGCTCCGCACTGGGGTCCAGACTGCTGGGCTCGGCAGCGAAAGCCGCGCCGCTGCGGGCCATGGACGCCTGGAAACCGTCCAGGAACTTCCGCTCCACGGCGGTCGCACGGTCGTAGGCGGCGGAGAGGATGTACTCCTGCATACTCACCCCCTCCTGCTTGGCCGCCGCCGCGATAGCGGCCCGCTGCGCAGGGTCGGGGAAGCGGAGGTTCATCGCTGTTTTGGCATCCGACATGGTATCCACGGTACCAGCGGTACCACACGGGCGTCTCGGGATCGACACGGCCAACCCGGCCCCAGCCGTCGACGCTGATGGCAGCTCTGGCACCGGGCGCAGTACTGCGGAGTGATTCTCGTGCAGGTGGGGGATGGTCGTGCTGACGATCAATGTGGCGGTGCTGCTCGCGGTCATCATCGTGCTGCGGCTGCGGCTGCGGCTGCGGCTGCGGCGGACCGAGGCGTGCAGCCGCAACGACGAGAAGCTGACCGTGCTCATCGTGTTGGTGTTCGGCCTCCTGGTCGCGCCGACCGCGTTCGGCCAGGGGGTCCTGGACGTGGTCGGCCAGCTGGCGGCGGGCATCACCAACTCCAGTCGCTGAGCCGCGCCCGGCGCTGCCGGAAGAAGGACGATGCTCGACTCGCGGCGCGCCGGGCGACGGCGTAGACCGGGGGTATGAGCGACGACAGCGAGCTGCACCGTCCCGGCGAGATCGTCCCCGTCTCGGGGATCTACGAATGCGACTGCGGACAGCACCACGAAACGAGCACGGACGTGGCCGGCCACCGGTTCCCGCCCCTGCACGACGGCTGCACCGGCAGCGGCTGGAAGCTGAAGACCGCCACCAGCTCCGCCTGAGCACCCGGGGCGCGCAGTGGTGTTGCGGCCGCCGGTCGAGCCGATGCTCGCGCAGGCCCGTGACCGCCTGCCGCCGCCCGGCGCGCTGCCCGGCGGTCTCGTCTTCCAACCCAAGTTCGACGGCTACCGGGCCCTCGTCTTCACCCCCGAGCAGCCCCCGGGCCCGCTGCTGATCCAGTCGCGCCGCGGCCATCTCATCCAGGCCCGCTTTCCCGAGCTGGTCCGCGCCGCCGGCCAGCTCCCTGACGGCCTGGTCCTGGATGGCGAGCTGGTGGTGTGGTCCGGGCAGAGCATGTCGTTCGAGGCGCTTCAGCGGCGGGCGGCTTCCAGCGGGCGCACCGCCGGGAGGCGGGCGCAGGAGCTGCCCGCGCACTTCATCGTCTTCGACATCCTCCAGGCCGGCGGCCGGGAGCTGCTGCGCGAACCGTATGCCGATCGCCGCGCACTGCTGGAGGACCTGTTCACCGAGTACGGGCTGGCCGCGCCGTGGACGCTGTGCCCCGAGACCGACGACGTCGCGCAGGCGCAGGAGTGGCTGACGTCCTGGACACGGGTGCCGGGTATCGAGGGCCTGGTGATCCGCGGCCGCGCCCAGCGCTACCTGCCGGGCGCCCGCGCAATGTTCAAGATCCGCCGACGTGACACCACCGAAGCCATCATCGGCGCCGTCACCGGCACCCTCACCCGCCCCCAGACCCTGATCCTCGGCCGCTACGACACCGACAACGTCCTGCGCCCCGTCGCCCGCAGCACACCCCTACACCCCGACGCCGCCCGCCGGCTCGCCGCCGACCTCGCCCCGGCCGGGCCCGGCCACCCCTGGGAAGGCGTCCGCTTCACCACATCCTGGAGCTCCCGCACACCGCTGGACGCCGTCCTGGTCGACCCGCACCTGGTGGCCGAGATCACCGTCGACACCGCACAGGACCGCGGTGCCTGGCGCCACCCCGTCCGGTTCACCCGGCTCCGCCAGGACGTCACGCCTGCTGACGTGCCGGCGTTCGGCCAGGGCGCCGTGCCCGCGTCAGGCTGATCGGGCGGGAGGAGGCCCCAGGTCCCCCTCTGCTGCGCCGAGCCGGCAGCGGACAGCCCTACACCTCCAGGCTGTCGAGGAACGCCTCGTCATCGACGCCCTTGAGGGGCACTTGGGCGAGAGACTGCCAGGTGATGCGGGCACCGTCGTGCTGCTGGGCAACCAGGTGGAGACGGTCCACGTACACGTCGACCGTCTGCGGGCCCTCGACGTCGGAGAGCCGCGCCTTCAGCTCCACCCGGTCGACGTCCTCTGCGCCCTGCCCGGCGTAGGCGAGGGAGATGTGGGGGTACCGGCTGGGAGACAGCCGGTGGGTGTCGCCCCACACCTGCTGGTGGGCTGCCACGACGTGCTCGACGAGCGCCTGGTGTGGCCGGCCGGGCCAGCCGGCCGCCTCGACCGCGACCGGCCCGATGTCCGGCCGGCCGAAGGTCAGGGTGAACGGCTCGACGTCCTCGACGCGTCGCGCGACGTCCTCGACCAGGCGGTCGATACCCCCGCTGACGCCCGGGTCGGAGTCGACATCGGCACCGATCGCGTGCACCAGCGTGCAGTGCATCCACTCGGGCACGACCCGGTGCAGACCGCGAGTCGCGGTCAGGCCGACGTACGGCTTGCCGAGCGCTGTCGCCTCCGTGGCGGGAGCGGGCAGCACATGCCAGTGAAGATCACGGCGTCCCCGTGGCCACACCCGCTCGACCCTGGCAAAGAAGCTCTCCACGTCCCCCCGGCTCCTTCCGCTGTGTTGGTGGTTGGACTCTAAGCCGTGAAGACCGCCCGGCGTAGCCGGAGGCGTCAATGCAGCCTTCCACCCCGCCACGCAGATCGTCGTTGCGGGTCCGTTGCCCCGCCGGTTGCCTTCCGGGATGCTCTCGCGGTTGCCTTCCCGGGTTGCCACTTCAGATGCCCAACAGCAGCCATCTGTTGATCCGCTCGCCGGAAGTTCCTCCAGGTCAAGGCCGGTCGGGGTACTGAGTGGCGGTCCCGACACCTCTCTTGCTTCGCCAAGAGAGGCAGCTTCTGCTCTCGGTTCGCCGGCATCGATGCCCACGGTGCTGGCGACGCCTTTTGCAGTGGCGCGGGTGGTTTCGTCCATACCGCCCGCACCATGAGGCGGTGGGCGAACTGATCAGGCGCTGGCGCGCCGCCCAGCAGTAGAGCACCGCTCCCCCGCCGGACGCTCCCGCTCCCGACCCGGGCAGGGGCACGCTCCATTCCCGGCTGTGGTGTGCACGACCAGCGGGGCCGGACAGGATCACCCTGCCTGGCCCTCACCCGCTGACCGCTCGCGTCTACGCCCACCGCATGCCGATGGCGGACAGCTGCTCGACCCGTTCCGGGGACAGGGTCGCGGCCCGGCTGCGCTGGTTGCTGATCCAGGCCCCGAGCCGGAGCTCCTGCTCCTCCTGGTCCTCGCCGACGACGACGCGTTCGATGTGCTTCCTGGGCACGCGCAGGTGTCCCTCGCGCTCGTAGAACTGCTTGGCGGCGGCGTAGTTCATGGCCCACTTGTCGGCCTGCGTACGACGCGGCTTCGGCTTCTCATCCTCGCCGGCGGGCTCGATCCCGAGGACCTGCTCGCACATCCACTGCTGGACGGTGGTGAGCTGGTCCCAGCCGTACCGGACGGAGCGCACCCACCGGCCGAGGTCTTCGCCCTGGTGCACGACCTCGCCCGGCGACAGGGGCAGCGTGCCGCCGGCGTCGAGGTGCTGGCGGGTGAGGTGGAAGCACCGCTGCCACTCCACCGGCCAGGCCGGGCACCAGGACGGGTCGATGTCCTCCAGTTGCTCGCGCCGCTCCTCGCTCAGCGCGCCGGCCGCGGACTTCACGATCAGTCCCTCGGCCAGCCGCTGCTCGATCTCGGCCGCTTTCCGGGCGGCGGCCCGCTGGTTCTTCAGCCAGATACCCACCCGGTGGCCCTGGTAGGTGGCGTCCAGCGGGGCCAGGAGGTGACCGTGCTCCTTGGCCCACCCTCGCGCCGCCGCGAGGCCTTCCTCCCACGCGAGATCGAAGTGCGACCAGACCATGCCCAGCTTCTCCAGCTGCTCGACACGGTCGGTGTCCATCTCCCCACGGGCGTAGAAGCGCCGGGCGTCGGCGATCCACTGCCCCAGCGGGAACCCGGCGAGCGACGCCGGCCACCCCTCTCCTTCGGCCTGCGCGCCCTGGTCCTCACCGCCGGGCACTCGGTAGGTGAAGGGCACCTTCAGGTCGCCGTGCAGCCGCCGGTACACGGTGGCGGCCTCGATCCCGCGCCGCCAGTGCGCGTGCTCGGGGTTGAGGACGCGCAGGTTGATGAACGCGGCCAGTTGCGCAGGGTCCCGCGGGGTGGAGAACTTCAGCAACTGCCGAGCGGGCACCGACAGCCCCACACCCTCCCCCTCCCCGCCCTCGCCCTGGCCCTCTTCGCCCTCGCGGAGGCTCTGTGCGCCTGTGACACGGCTCGGCGCCTGCTGCACGGCCAACTGCTCCACCACCCGCGCATCGTGAGCCCTGAGGGCTTCCAGCAGCTTCGCCAGCCCGCCGTACGCCCGGGACGTGAGCATACTGTCGGCCGTCTCACCCGGGCCGAGCAGGACCGGCACCACCAGCGAGGCGACCTTGCCCTCACCCGGCTGCATCCGCAGCGCCCGGCCCACGGCCTGGACCAGGTCGGGCATGGACCCGCGCACGTCGGCCCAGAACACGGAGTCGCAATCCTTCGTGTCGACGCCCTCGCCCAGGACCTTCACCGACCCCAGGAATCCCTTCTCCACGACCGTGCCGTCCGCCGCGATCCCGGACGCGAACTCACCCAGCACCCGCCGCCGATGCCCCGCCCGGTGCTCCCCGCACAACCAGTTGGCCCACACCGCCTTCGGATACACCGCAGGGTCCGCGGCGTGCAGCCGCGCGGCGACGCCCGGAAGGCCGGCCGCGAACGCCTCCGCCTCGCGGACCTGGTGGTGAAAGACGAGCGTGCGCCGGAAGCCCTCCTCGGCCGACGCCTTGAGCAGCGCGGTCTGGAGGGCTGCGAGCCGGGCTCCGCGGACCTCGTCCGAGCGCCCCTCCACGCCCAGGAGCTGGGCGGCCTGGAGCTGGGTGTCGGTGATGTCCACGCACACCACCTGGTAGGGGGCACAGATCCCCCGGTCGATCGCCTCCGAGAGCGTCAGAGTGAAGCAGCGGGCGCCGAACGGCCCGTCCGGGTCGTCCTCCATCGACGCCACCAGCTCACCCGGCGCCCCCCGCCCAGCCTGAGGCCCAGCCTCCTGCCCAGCGTCCTCGTCTACCTGCCACAACCGCGGCGTCGCCGTCATATACAGCCGCCGCAACGCCGGAATACGGGTGTTGTCGTGGACGACCGCCCACGGCTTACCGATCCGCCCCGACGTCCGGTGCGCCTCGTCCACGACGATCAGGTCCCAGCCCGGAAGGCCGGCCTGATGGGCGCGTTCCAGCGTGCCCAGCCCGAGGGAGGCGTACGTGGCGAACACCGTCACCTTGTCGAACGGCCGCACCCAGTCGACCAGCTCACCCACGTCCGTGGTGTTGGGGAAGGTCACCTCATCGCCCCGCAGCGACGACACCCCGACCATCGGACCCGTACGGCCGGCCACACGCCACGCAGCCTCGGTCTGAGTCAGCAGATCCAACGACGGCACGAGCACCAGCACACGGCCCGCCCGCAACCGCTCCGCGCTGCGGGCCGCGACCCGGGTTTTCCCCGACCCCGTCGCCATGACCACCTGAGTCCGAAGCCCCCGCTCCGGCACAAGCGATCTTGCAGGCAATTCCAGAGCACGGACAACCGCGTCAACGGCCTCCTGCTGCGCTGCCTCACGCTGATCGGTTCGCCTAGTGGTCGTCATATCCGTCCGCCTTCTCCTGGACTCATAGTGGGACAGAAAACGGGAAACATTGCACGTAGACCGCGTGTGATGGCTGCGGTGAGCGTTTGCCGGAACCGGATCGCAGTGTCGGGCGAGTAGCGGGGAAGCGTGATCGAAAACCGGTCCAGGACCCTCACTGGTGGCGCCATCTGGTTCCAGAGTCTATCTTTTGCTTCAAAGTGAAGCACTCGGAATCCGGGAAACTCCCCGAACGTGTCCGGATCCTGCTACCGTGGGCCTCAGAGGGGGAAGAGCTGATGGGGTATCACCTGATGGTGAGTCACCACCCCGGCCACCCCTCCCCGTAGCTGCCCGGGCCGCAGGCCCGTTGGCCGTCCCGCGCAGCGGGCGCGGCCAGGCGGCCCGGAGCGCAGCGGAGGCCGCCTCGCGGGGTCGCAGGCCCCGCCGCTCCGGGAGCGCAGCGGACGGAGCGTCACCGGCCCGGCGCAGCCGGGCCGGTGGGCTGGCCGCGCAGCGGCCAGCAGCGCTCACGCGGAGCGGGAGCGCATCGCCCGCGCGCAGCGCGGGCGTTCGCTGCTCCAGCGCGCAGCGCTGGAGGGACCCGCTCCGCGGGG
>NZ_JBVIGC010000033.1:0-27699 GCF_055571015.1 Streptomyces sp. NPDC031049 | reverse complement strand
CCCTTGGCATGCTGCGCCTGCGTCGCCCTCTCACCCGGCCCCGCCAGCGCCCGCGCACGGATCTCATGCAGCTCGGCCACCCGCCCGCGCGCGTCAGAGGGCCCTGTGGCCACCTGAGGAATCTCATTGAGGACTGTCACTGTGCCTCCCTCCCTCATGAGCGCGGCCGGACAGAGCCAGATTAACAAACCGCGCATGCGGTTTATAGGGGCGGTGTCGACGTGCGCACATGAATCAGCCCTGGAAACGTGCCTGTCGGCCCCGCGGGTCGGCGCCCGGTGGGGCTATCGCCAGCAGTGCGGAGAGCGCCATCGCATGCCGGGGCGCTCCGGCCGGCGCCACGACGGGATGTCCGGAACCGACTCCTGCCCCCGGTCCGCCGCGGCCTCCCGCCCGGCCAGCACCGAGCACAGCACCACGGCCACCGCGGCCAGTTCGTCGTCGTCGGCCCGCCCGCGCTCGACCCGCAGCGCGAGGGGTGTGACGTCCGCTTCGCCCATGTCCGCTCCTCCCGTTCCGGCCACCGTGCGGCACCGCGCTACAGAGGCGCTTCAGTGCCGCTCGAGAGACGCCTGGGGCGGCGGCCGGGCGGTGCGGACCGCGAGGCCGGGGCTGTGAGCTGGGAAAGCGCCGAAGAACAGACGGCCGGTACGGAACTCGGGGGCCCGTTCCGCGACTCCGGGGCGAGCGATCCTGGGCGGAGGCTCCGATTCCTCTGGAAACCAAACCGGCTGGCCTCTATTTTTGCGAGCGCAGCCCATCTCCGATCTCGTTCAGGGGGAGCGATGACCGCGAGCACGTTTCGGTTCGAAGGACCGTCGATCCAACAGACGACGGCACAGGCCGCCCAGTCGCCCTTCCGGGCGGCCGCACTGCTTCACGGGAACCTCACCACCACGGTCCCCAGGGAACTCGTGCACCGCGCGGCCGTCGCCGAGGTCATGCTCACCGACTGGCGACGCCTGGGCGACACCCACTTCGCGATGACGGCCCAGTGGCCGCGGGGGCACAGCTTCTTCACCCCCGTGGACGGGACCCACGATCCGATGATCGCCGCCGAAACGATCCGTCAGATCGGTGCCCTGCTCGCCCACGCCGAGTTCGGCGTTCCCTTCGGCCACCAGTTCCTGCTGGAGGAGCTGACGCTCACGGTCGATCCCGATGAGCTGCTGGTCGGTCAGACGCCCGCCGCGCTGGACCTCGACGTCGTCTGCTCGGAGGTCAAAAGCCGCGGCAACCGGCTGACCGGCATGCGCTACGAGACCACGGTCCTGCGCGAGGGCCGCCCGGCCGCGACAGGGCGGGTCTCCTTCACCACCATCGCTCCGGCCGTCTACCGACGCCTGCGTCCGGAGCGCGTCTTCGCCGCCGGGCACCGCCCCGTCCCGCTGACGGCTCCGGTGGCCCCGCAGACCGTGGGGCGCCTGTCGCCCGCCGACGTGGTCCTCTCCCCCACCGGTGAACCGGACCGCTGGCAGCTGCGCGTGGACACCCGGCATCCCGTCCTCTTCGACCACCAGGTCGACCACATCCCGGGCATGGTCCTGCTGGAGGCCGCCCGCCAGGCGGCGACCGCGCTGCTGGGCCGGCCCTCGATGCTGCCCCTGGGACTGGAGTGCGAGTTCACCAGGTACGCCGAGCTGGACATGCCCTGCCTGATCGACGCCATGCGCCTGCCGAAGGCGTCGCCCGACGACCCGGAGACGGTCCTCGTCACCGGCCACCAGGACGGCCGGCCGGTGTTCACCTCGACCCTGCGGACCGCACCGTGCGGCTGACCCCACGCACGACGGGCGGGCCGCGGGCCCGCCTCTTCTCTCCGCGGCCCGAGGGCACGACGCCGCCTTCGGGCCCCCGCGGCCACGGCCACGACCACGGCCGCGGGCTCCGGCACCGTCCGGCCCCCGCCGGGGCGGACGGGTGAACGCACGACACCACGGCGGCCGTCCCCGCAGGGACGGCCGCCGACCCGTGCGCCGCCTCGCTGCTCAACCGGTGCGAACGCCCCGGGAAGCCTCCGGCCGCGCCTCATCCGCCGGCCGCCCCGCATCCGCCGGCAGCCCCGCACCCACCGGCTGCGGCGCGGCGCCGAACGCCGCGAGATGGTCCCGGGCCCAGGCCCGGAAGGACCGGGCCGGGCGGCCGGTCAGACGCAGCACGGTGTCCTCGACGCCGGCCTTGGCCCCCGCCCGCTGCCGCCGGGCCGAGGCCAGCAGCGCCTCGGCGACGGCCTCGGGATGACGCCCCCGCAGTGCGGCCCGCGCCCGGTCCTCGGACTGCTCCTCGAAGCGCAGGGGACGGCCCAGCAACTCGCCGAGCCGGGCCGTCTGTTCGACCGCGCTGATCGCCTCCGGACCGGTCAGGGAGTAGGCCCGCCCTTCGTGTCCGTCCTCGGTCAGCGCGCACACCGCCGCCGCCGCGACGTCCCGCGGGTCGACGCACGCGTTGAGCGACGTACCGTACAGCCCGCGCACGACCCCCTCGGAGCGGATGGACGCCGCCCACGACAGCGTGTTGGACATGAACGAGCGCGGGCGCAGCAGCGTCCACCGCATCCCGGAGTTCAGCAACAGCTCCTCGTTGGCGCGCTGCCAGCGGGTGACGAGGTCGTCCGCGCCGCTGTCCGCGACGGCCGCCGCGGACACCTTCACCAGATGCCGTACCCCCGCCGACCGCGCGGCCCGGACGAAGCGCGCGTCGTCGTCGCCGCCGACCCGGTTGGTGAGCAGGAACGCCCGGCCCACCCCCCGAAGCGCGCGCTCCAGTGACCGCGGATCGGTGTAGTCGCCGGCCACCACCTCCGCTCCGTCGGGCGCCCCCGCCACACGCGAAGGGTCCCTGGCCATGACCCGCACGGCGAGGCCGGTGGGAAGCCCGCGCAGGACCTCCCGCCCCGTCGTCCCGGTGGCGCCTGTCACGAGAATCATCCGTGTCCTCCTCCGCTGGTAATGCCCGGCGATGTGACGCACCGGCCACCCGACCCTTGAGGCGAGGCGCACCACCGGCTGTAAGATACAAACTGGACGGTTTTTTTGGGAGTCGGTCCAAGGCTCCACCGGCCGATGAGCGTCAAGAAGCGGGAGGGCCGCCAAGTGGTGAAGCAGGACCGTGCCATTCGCACGCGCAGGACCATCCTCCAGGCCGCGGCGAAGGTCTTCGAGGAACGCGGCTACCAGGCCGCGACCATCGCGGAGATCCTCAGCACCGCCGGCGTGACCAAGGGAGCCCTCTACTTCCACTTCGAGTCCAAGGAACAACTGGCTCAGGGCGTGCTCCACGAGCAGGACCAGCGGTTCGTGATCCCCGACCGCGCCTGCAAGCTCCAGGAGCTGGCCGACGTGGTGCTGCTGCACGCCTACCGGCTCCAGACCGACCCCATGGTGCGCGCGGGCGTACGGCTGAGCATGGACCAGCACGCCGAGAGCCTCGACCGCAGCGGCCCCTTCCTGCGCTGGAGCGTGGTCTGCCGCGAACAGCTGGAGAAGGCGCAGACCCAGGGCGAGCTGCTCCCCCACGTGGTGCCCTCCGTGACCGCCGACGTCCTGGTGGGCACCTTCGCGGGCGTGCAGTCCATGTCGCAGGCCCTCAGCGACTACCAGGACCTGCGCCCCAGGACCACCGAACTGCTGCGTCATCTGTTCCCCAGCGTCGCCGTGCCGTCCGTCCTCGCCTCGCTGGACCTGTCCGAGCGGCGGGGCGAGGAGGTCTACGAGGAGATCCGCCGGCTGCACAGGCGGCAGGCCGCCGCCGTCAGCTGAGCGCTCCGACGCCCGTCATGGCCGGCCGCGGCACGGGCCGCGCCGGCCGGCTGCCGAAGTACAGCTCGAGCGCGTCCTCCAGGTGGTCTCCGCCCGAGGCGGCGGCCCAGGCCACATAGCCGTCGGGCCGTACCAGCAGGGCGTCGCACCCGATCTGCGGCGTGGGCTCGGCGTGCACCGCGCTCACGACCTGGGCCCAGCCGCGGGCCCGCTCGAGGTGGCGGGCGCCCTCCTCCCCGAAGGCCAGCAGCAGCGGCCGGCCGGCCCGCAGCAGCCGGATCACGTCCGTCCGGCCCTCCGCCGTCTTCAGCGGCATGTTCTGCAGAAACCTTCCCTCCCAGACGGAGGGCCGCCGGGTGCGCCCCGGAAGAACCATGTCCTGACCGCTGATCAGGTCGCTGAGGTGCCTGCTC
This sequence comes from Streptomyces sp. NPDC031049, assembly GCF_055571015.1. Classification (NCBI taxonomy): domain Bacteria; kingdom Bacillati; phylum Actinomycetota; class Actinomycetes; order Kitasatosporales; family Streptomycetaceae; genus Streptomyces; species Streptomyces sp. NPDC031049. The sequence goes on along the minus strand of NZ_JBVIGC010000033.1, from coordinate 23,528 downwards.
TCCCGGTCCGCCGAGAGGATCCCGGCGAACAGCGAGCGCAGCGAGTCGACCTCTGGCCCCGAGCGCATCAGCGCCAGCTGGGCCCGCGTGTTGTCGATGACGCTCTGGGCGGCCGGCCGGCGCTCCTGGTCGTAGGTGTCGAGCAGGCCCTCCCCCGCCATTCCCCGCACGACGAACGCGAGCTTCCAGCCCAGGTTGAGGGCGTCCTGCACTCCGGTGCTCAGCCCCTGGGCACCGACCGGGAAGTGCATGTGCGCCGCGTCCCCCGCCAGGAAGACCCTCCCCCAGCGGTAGGAGCGGACGAGCCGGGCGAAGTCGCTGAACCGGCTCAGCCAGCGCGGCTCCCGGAAGGCGATCTCCTTCCCGGCGATCCGGGCGAGTTCCACGCGCAGCTCCTGCGCGGTGGCCGGAAGGTGGCGCCCGAGCTTGGCGCCGGAGCAGTCGAGGGTCTTGAGGTGGGTGTCGCCGCCGGGCATGTCGTGCACGACGATCCAGCCGCGCGGGGTGCGGTGCCAGCCCGGCGGCAGGTCCTCCGCGTTCTCCAGCCGCACCACCCCGGCCAGCCCGGACGTCGTGGCCCAGTAGGTCCGCGAGGGAACCCCCGTCAGCTCCCGGACCGCGCTGCGCCCGCCGTCCGCCCCCACCACGTACCGGGCGGTGCACTCGACCCGGCCCGAAGGACCCTCCGCCTCGATTCGGACACCGTCCTCGTCCTGGGCCACGTCGGTCACGCGGTGCTCGCGCAGGACCCGTACGCCCACCGCCCGCGCACGCTTTTCGAATTGGCGCTCGAGTTCCGCCTGGGGCCGCTTCAGCACGGGGCCGGGCTCCGAGGCGGGCGCGGCGATGGCCAGGCCCGGGATGCCGGCGAAGCGGAACGGGGCCTCGGCCTCCCCCACCGCCGCGGGCGGCCTCGGCACCAGTTCGCTGCAGTACCCCCTCCTGGCCAGTCCCTGCAACGCCCTGGCGTGCAGCACCGAGGCCTTGGGGCGGTCCGAGACGGCCGCCTGAGCCTCCAGCAGGACCGTACTGACCCCGTACTGGCCCAGCTCGGCCGCCAGCAGCATGCCGACCGGCCCACCCCCCACGATCACGACCTGAGCGCGCAGACGATCCATCACCGTAGGACCTCCCCTTGACCTCGATGCGCAGCGGCGGGTTCCAGGACTCGGACGAGGCCCCTCAGGCCCGTGAGAACACACAGTGCACGCCCCTCTCCCCCTGCTGTGGCGTACGGAAGCCGACCCCGTCGCCTCTGGGAAGCCGGGCGGCCTGACGCCCAAGAAATATACCGAATGGACGGTTCTTTTCAAGGGTCCGTCGCGCCGGTGCAGAACCCCGCGGGCCGAACGGCTCAGACAGGTCCCGCCGCGCTGTCACCAGGCATTCCCGGGCGTCGTGCGCCGGCCTGCCGACTGTCGGCGTCCGGGCCGAAGGGAAGGTTTCCGCAAGCGAAACCCCCGGTTCCGCACAGGCGGACGCCCGGTATGCGGAGCAGTGAGGCAGCAACGGGACCGCCGTGCACGCGGCGTACCGCGTCGCGCAGGCGCCGTCGCCAGGGTGCTCCGCCCGGCGTCGTTCCGTCGTCCGCCGGTAGGTCCGGCGCCGACGCGGTCACCGCCGAGACCGCCGACGGGGTCGCCGCCGAGAACACCGTGACCGCCCCCCGCCGCACGGAACCGGGCTCTCCGGCCCGTCCGTTCAAGACCACCTACTCGTGACCACCCGTTCAGGACCGCCCCCGCGGGGCCATCCCTTCGTGCCCGTCCGTGCGAGGCACCCTTTCGCGCCCGTCCGCTCCAAGACCGGCCCGTACGGCCCGTACGGCCGCTCGCGCCGTGACGCCTGCCCGCCCCACGCAGCCGCAGCCTACGGACCGGGGACCGGCACGCCGGTCAGAGCGGCAGCCTGTTGCCCTCTTCCGGCACCGACGACGACAGCGGGCCGCCCTCCGACCGCTCCGTCTTGCGCCCCTTGCACCCCGGCGACAGCGTGCGCGGGTCGACGGCCTCCGCCGGCGCCCCGGTGGCGTACAGCCCCTGGGGGTCGGCGTCACGGTCGTGCGGGAGCAGCCAGAAGACCCGGCGGCGGAAGGTGCCCGAGGAGCGGGACGGCTTGGCCTGCGGCCCGAGCAGCGCGTATCCGACCATGCGCCCGTCGCGGTGGTAGGCGGGCCTGCCGCGCCGGGACGGCAGCCGGTCCAGGCTCTGGCGGACGTAGTCGAGCGTGGATATGTCCTCCAGCCACACCAGTTCGGCCTCGTGGACGATCTCGTCCTCTGCGATGAGGGCGCTCATGCTGTCTCCTCGTCGGCGACCAGTCCGATACCCGGGTAGTACTTCCGCTGGTTGGACAGGATCATCTCCTTGGGCGAGGCCAGGCCCACGACCTCGCGGACCCGCGCCGCGAAGGCCCGGGACGAGACCGCCGGGGCTCCCTCATTCTGACACCAGGTCCGGTACGCGGCGTAGAGATGGGCCTGTTCGGCCCGCAGCGAGGGCTCGAGCCGGCACGATTCGCTCAGGAACCGGCCCGTGTGGTCCTCCGTCTCGGCATAGGCGGTCGTGGCGATCCTGACGCGCTCGGGGCCGGTGAGGTCCCGCTCCCCCGCCAAGTAGCGGCGTGCTCCGACGATCAGCCAGTTGAGGATGCCCGGCCCCTCCTCGGTGACGAGGATGTCCGCCAGATTGTCGATCTTGTGGTCGTCGGAGACCACACGCTCGAACGGGATGAGCCGCATCCGGCGCCAGAACGCGAACCCGCCCGTGCCGACCTCGGGCCGGTGGTTGCCCAGCAGCCACAGCTTGTGCGTCGGCGCGAAGCTGAAGAAGTCCTGGCGCATCCGGCGGGCCTTGATGCGGTCCCCGCCGGTGAGCAGCTTGACGCGGGCCTCGTCGAAGCGGTCGCCCGGCTTGACCTCGCTGCACACGATGACGCGCCTGCCGTGCAGCTCGGCCAGGTCCGTGGGGTGCCCCTCGTAGGGACGGGCCATCAGGAAGCCCGGCGGCGCCGCGTCCGCGTAGTCGCCCAGGAGCTTCATCAGCACGTCCAGCAGCACCGACTTGCCGTTCTTGCCGGAGCCGAACAGGAACGGCATCACCTGGCCGCCGACGTCGCCGGTGATGGAGTAGCCCAGCAGCAGGTGCAGGAAGCCGATCATCTCCTCGCCCTCGGCCCCGTCGCCGAAGGTGTCCGTGAGGAAGCGGTGCCAGCGCGGTGTGGGCATCGGTTCCGGCGCCGCGGTGGTGGACCGGGAGTGGAAGTCCTTGTCCGGGTCGGGCCTCCGGATCGCCCCCGTACGCAGGTCGACGATGCCGCCCGGCGTGCACAGCATGTACGGGTCGGCGTCCAGCAGCGCCGCGTTGAGCACCATGCCGGGTGCGGACTTCGCCTGGGTCAGCATCGCGTTCATCCCGCTCGTGCTCAGCGCCCTCCTGCGGTGCTGTTGCAGCGCGGAGGAGGTGAAGTGCCCGCGGGAGTCGGTCGTCGCCAGGGACTCGGCCAGATCACCGGCGGCCCACATCACGGTGTCGTCCTCGTCCATCAGCCAGCGGGTGCTGTCCCAGCGGAACCAGCCGAGCCCGGGAACGTGCCGGTAGTCACCGGCGTACAGCTTGACGAACAGCTTGGCGTTGCCGCGGTCGCTGAGGGTGTCCGGCAGCAGTCCGTCACTGGTCGCCTCCCCCTGCCCGGCGGGTTCCCCGACCGGAGTGTCCGGTCCCCCGCCCGGGGTGTCCGGTTCCCGGCCCGGGGTGTCCCCGTCCTGGCCGGACATGTCCCCGTCGTCCTGACCGGGAGCGCCGTTCGGCCACGACCGCTGCTCGGTCCGGGCGTACAGGATCTGGGCGGCGACCGCCTGCGGGTCGAAGAGGCTGTTGCCGTTCCTGGAGGTCATGAGCGCCCTTCCGTGTGCAGGGGGCGCAGCGCGCCGGCGTTCAGGCCACTGCGGATGATGGCTCCGTAGCGCCGCCGCTGCCCGGGGCGGGCCGACTCCGCCGTCTCGCGCAGCAGGCGTTCCGCCTCCGCCCGCTCCAAACGCCCGGCGGCCACCAGTCCTCCGGCGGTGTACGAGGCGCGGTTCAGCTTCTCGGAGAAGGCGGCGCCCTCGGCCACGGCGGCACAGGCCGCCACCTCGGCGAGTAAGGCGGCCAGGACACGGTCGGCGCCGTCCCGGCCTCCCCCGGCCGCCTGGACGGCCTGCCGGGCCCGAGGCGGCACCGGCCGGGGCGTCGGGACGTGGGCGGGCGGGAGATGCCCGGTGCGTTCCAGTTCCCGGGCGAGCCAGTTCGGCAGCAGGGCGGGCTCCCTCGCGTCCCCCACGGGCCGGTACATCCCGGCCCCGGTCAGGGTGCCGGGCGCGACGATGTACCCGCCGTGCGCCCGTACGTCGACCTGCCAGGCCAGGGCGCGGGTGCCCGACCCGGTGGAGCACTGCCAGCGGTGCCCCCGGTGGGACCGGTACCACACGTGCAGGCCTCCCGACGGCGTGCGCACCCGCAGGGTGGTGTCGTCGTCCGCCGGACTGACGGCGCCGCGCAGCGCGGCCAGGACGCCGATCGTGTGGAAGCCGTCGGCCAGTCCCGTCAGGTCGACGCTCGCGGGAATCTCGATGCCGGGCAGGAGCCGGTCCCGCTGCGGCAGTTCGCGTTCGTGGGCGTCGATGTCGAGGACCACCAGTCCGGCGGGCCCGCAGGCGACCCCGACGCCCAGATCCGGGCTGGCGCCCCACCAGCGCTCGATACGGACGTGGTCCAGCGTCGCCGCGTGGAATCCGTGGCACCAGCGACCGGCCGCGGGGCAGCCGCATCCCCGGTGGGTGTGTCCCGGCGCCCGGCAGGCGTCACAGTTGCCCGCCGGAGTCTTGCGTCCCGGCGCGAGCGGATGGACCGGCCAGCCCCGGGCCGCGCACCATCGGGCGATGGCCAGCGACCGTCCGGCGGCGGCCTGCCACACCGCACCACTGGGAGAGTCCCCCAGCTCAGAGGCCATCGCACCCCCCGTCAGCGACCCAAGCGACTGAGCAATGAGGACAGACTAGCGAAGCGGACGGGTCGCAAGCGGCCCATGAGACGACAAAGAATTCGGCAGTCCGTTTGCCCAGCGACCCAACCCGCGCCGGGCCAGCGACCCAGGTCTCTTCGGTCGCTTCGCTGACCGCCGAAGAAACCGCAGGTCACAGCGTCAAGAACCCAAGAACAGCGACTGAAGCGACTCAAGGTCTCTATATATGACGCACACACGCGCACACGCACACGCACGCCAATGCCGTCATATACCCGGGCCTTGAGTCGCTTCAGTCGCTGATCCCTGCACCACACCGCGCCGACCTGCGGGTTTTCCCCAGCGACCGAGAGCGACCCACGCGCTGCTCGGTCGCTTCCCTTCGGTCGCTACCTCCGCCACCAGCAGATTGCACCCGGTGGCCGAAGCGGAACCGGGCTTCCCGTAAGGCGGTTGGCAGCGACTCAAGCGACTCTGCACCGAACGTCCAGGGCGCTCCCCCGGCCGATGCACGACCGGGCCGTACTCATCCCGCCCGCGGGTCGCTTCAGTCGCTTGGGTCGCTGCCGACCGGTCCGGGCAAGCGGGTGTCCCCGGGCGTGCGGGGATCCCCGAGAGCCGGACGGCCCCGCCGAGGTCACCGGTCCACCGGATCGCCGGCCGCCTCCCGCTTCCGCTGATGCTCGTTGAGAATGCGCAGCATCTTGTCGAACTCCACATCGCTCATCTTGTGGATGAGATGCATCGCCAGGAACGCCCCGTCGTCGTACGGGAGTTTCCGCGGAGCACGGGCGTCGCCACCCGCCTCCTCACCGGACGCACCGTCAACCCGCGGCACCGGCACCGTCTCACCGCGCCGCACCGCCCGGTCACCGGCCGCCCGGTCACCGGCCCGGACGCCGACCGCCGACGGCGACGCGACCGCCGACCGGGAGCCGTCTGACGTCGGGGAGCCCTCTGACGTCCGGGAGACGTCAGGCATCGCGGAGACGTCAGGTGTCGGGGAATCGTCCGACTCTGGGGAGGCCCCTTCCGTCGGAGAGCCGTCCGACGCCGACGAGGTACCTGACGGCGTCTGCTCCTCACGGTCCCTGATTACGCCGTAATCACTCCCGGCCCCCACCGCCGGTTCCGTCCCGGCCCCCGCGCCCGAATCGTCGGCGCGCTGGGGTGCGGGAACAGCGGCAGGTTCAACGACCGGTTCCGGCGCGGCAATCGACGGTGCCGCCGCGGCGGCCACCACAGGCGCGCTGCCCTCCTGCGACTGCTCCGGCTGCGGAACCGCTCGCACCTCCGGCTGCTTCTCCGGCTGCTTGGCCGCCTGCTTCTCGGCTTCCTTGCGGGCACGCTCGGCCTTGAGTTCCTCCAGGGCCGCCGCCTGGGCCTCGTGCGGCTTGTTGCCCACCGCGCGCAGCAGGTCGATCGGCTCCTGCCCGATGCGCGCCTGAAGTTCGGGCGCGAGATTGAGCAGAGCGAGCCGTTGCGACACCCAGCCCTGGGAGCGGTGGAGCCGCTTGGCCAGGGCTCGTTGACTGCCGTGGATGACGAGGAGCCGCTGCAACGCCCGGGCCTCGTCGAGCTCTTCGAGGTCCTGGCGGTGGATGTTGGCGACGAGCGCGGACTCCAACAGCTCCTCGGAGGAAGCCCCTTGGTCGTCGCTGACCATCACCTTGACGGTGGCGAGTCCCGCCTCGCGGGCGGCGGCGAGCCGGCTGCTTCCGTCGATGACGACATGGGTCGTGTCCGGCTCCAGGTCGGCTTCCCGATCCGGGTTGACCCTCACATAGGCATCCCGGTTCATCACCGTGATCGCCTGCTTCTGACCGTGCGTCTTCAGGCTGCCCGCAAGGTCGGTGAGGTCACCGAGGGTGGACCGCGGGTTGTCCGGGTTGGGACTGATCCGGTGCGGAGGCAACTCGGTGGGCGGAGCCACGCCATCGGTCGGAACACCGGTGGCCGCCGCGACGGCCTGGCGTCGAGCGCTGACGGACCGCACTCCCCCACCGAAGCGACCGGCACCCAGCCTGTCGGCCTTGCTGCTCACAACACCTCCCGGGCCAGCGCGCGCATTCCGATGGCCTGCTGGGACTTGGGCGCATAGGACAGCAGCGGCCTCTTCACCCGCACCGCCTCCTTCTGCTCCTTGAGATCGCCGATCAGTCCGACGACCCTCGGATCCTTTATGTCGACCCACCCCTGAAGAGAGGAGGTCGCGATGTAGCCGCGCCGCGAGTCGTAGAGGTTCACGACGATGCCGAGGTAGTCGATGTCGACCTGGAGGTCGCCCCGCAGATCGTCGATCTGTGTGGTCAGCAACTCGTAGGCATCCGCGGAACTGTCCTCGGCCTGCACCACGATCAGAGCCCCGGACTGGCCCGGCTTCTCCCCGTTGCGCCGCCGCCCGTAATAGGCGGCGGCATCCATGCTCAGGCCGAGGCTCGGCGGGCAGTCGACGATGATTACGTCGTAATCACTCTCCAGCGGCGCCAGCGCCCGCTCGAGCGCGGCTTCCCGGGCCCGCACGGCGGACAGGCGTACGTCGAGCAGGAAAGCGTCGTTGCACGCGGGCAGCAGATGCAGCCGCCCCCCGAACGCCTCGTCGTCGACGGAGACGATCAGGTCGCGGAGATCTCCCTTGGGGTCGCCGGCCATGTGGTTGGTGAGGCTGTCACCGTTCATGGGCAGGGGAGAGGCGCCCAGCTGGTTGGTGAGGTGGCACTGCGGGTCGAAGTCGACGAGCAGAACCTGCTGACCGGGGCCGGGCAGGTTCTCGATGTCGAGCGGATCGCCGTCCGTCTCGACCTGGTCGCCTTGTACCTCGCTGTCCCGCAGCGCCTTGGTCAGAGCCTTGGCGACGCGGACGGGGTACAGGGCGTTGGAGTCCTCGGCGAGTGCCTCACCGAGGCCGGCGGTGATGGCGGTCTTGCCGACGCCACCCTTCTGGTTGCACACGATGACGCGGCGAGTGATCTCGGGCCGCTCGACATCCGGGGCGGGGTTGGTGTCCAGCCACAACTGGACGGACTGGGCCAGTCCCTGAATGAGGGACACCCGGCGGTCGGCAGCGATCCGACGGAAGTTCTCCCACTGCCCCGGCGGCAGGAACGTGGAGAACGAATCGGCACCGGAGGTGTCCACGCTCGCTGTGGCCGAGGCCAGTTCGCACCAGTCCCTGATGCTCTGCTCGACGGCGGCCTGGATCTCGATGCCGTGCTGAGCGGCTCTCACCTTGAGGTTCTGCCGAAGCCAACCCGGCAGTTTGGAGACGACCTTCTCCCGGTCGTTGGAAGCATCTGGCGAAGTCATGGAGGAAACCATACTAACGTCGAAGATCCTTTGAGCGACCGACACGTTAGTTATCCCTACTCGTTGGCGTGCCGGTCCCCCGCTTCCTCGCTCACCCGGTGATTACGCCGTAATCACCCCGGGCGGCGGCTCTCCTCGCCCCTGCCGCCGGCCGAACCACGGCCTGCTCCCTCGCCGAAGTGATTACGCCGTAATCACCATGCAGCGTGGTAGCTGTCCGAGGTGGTTGCTGGAAGCACACGCGCGCCTGATCGTCCGGGTGCGGACGACGTCGTGGCGGGCTTTCGGTGGTACAGGTCCAGAAGGGGCGGCGGGGGAGGTGCCGTAAGAGGGAGAGGGAGAGGGAGGGGGAGCAAGGCGAAGAGGGAGTGGGGGAGCGGCCTCAGCCACGGTAAGAGAGCGCACCAGCCCCACACGCTTCTGACCTGCACAGACGCCCGATCCGACCAAGACCGGCAGAACTGCCAGGCAGTTCCTCCAGCCGCCCAGGGGGTTCAGAGGATCTGGGTGCCCGGTTCCCTGGATCGTGGTGCCCAGATCCTACGAACCGCCTAGATTGACGTCACGTACATCTCTCCCCGCCCTCCGAGCCCTCGATCCGCCCTTCCCAGTGACCGTTGCCGGGCGGTACGGAGCCGCAAGGAACACGTCCTACAGGCGTGGTTGATTGACTTCCTGATCATGTACGTTAAGTTCATTTGGTCGGCCCCTCGGTCGTCTCCGTGATCACCGTCGAAGCCCACGCGTGGAGGGCCCTTTGGGAGCAGTACGCAGACTGGTCGACGCCGACACCGGCGAACCGGTCCCTTACGCGCCATACGCCTTCTCCGGCAGACACACACAGGTCGACAAGGCGCGCGTCGAGGCGATCACCGAGTCCAAGGCCTTCACACCCAGTCAGAAGTTCCTGGTCCTGTGGTGGATCGGTGTCTCACCCGAGGGGATGGAGCCACTGCGGGCAACGGGCGCGGACATCGCCAAGCGTGTCGGCATGTCCACGGACGCGGTAGGGAAGATCAACCGAAAGCTCGCCAAGCACCGCATCCTGGTGGTCCGCGGACGTATCGGAAACTACAACTTCTACCGAATCAGCCCTTACATTGCTTTCCACGGGACAGGGCTGGAACAGCGCGAAGCAGTGAAGACGTGCAACCCGCCGGACATCCCCGGTTTCGACGACAAGACCCCCGCACGGTGGGAGGCCCAGTGACCAGCGACGACAAGCAGAAGAACCTGGATCTGCTCAGGGCAACCGTCGGCATGACCGCCAACCAGCGTCTCGTCGTGATGCTGTACGCCCTGCACCCCACCGACCGGTCCGGCGCCGTTCTGGAGACCGCCGCCAATCTCGCGAAGCTCGTCGGTATGGCTCCGCCCGTCTTCTCCCGCACCCGCAAGCAGGTCATCGAGGCCGGCTGGCTCGAGGAGACGGAGAAGATCGGGCACATCAAGTACTACCGGCTCGACCCCAAGCAACTGGGCGAGAACGTCGTCGTCCCACTCCGCCGCGCGACCTGAGCCCCGGGGCCCCGGACCCACCCCGGGCCCGTCCTGAGGGTCGTACCTCATTGACGTCACGTACATGAGGTACGACCCTCAGGACGCCCTCGATGCACATCCAGGCAATCCCACGCCCTTGCCCCGCTGCTCCTTGCGTGCCCCCGCCCCTCACCGCCCCCGGTCCCTGCCCCTCCCTGCCCCCTCTCCCTCCTCCACCCGTCCCCCCAGGCACGCGCCGCGTACGGAATATGTACGCCATATGTACGCTGCCGGTACGTTCCTGCGGTAGCGTCGCGGTCGGGAGGTTGGTCATGTCGGAGTTGTTCGCGGCGGTGGACGCCCTGGTCGCGTCCCGCGCCCCGCTGCCCCCGCCGGAGGAGCGCAAGCGCCTGCGCAAGGCCCACGGCCTGACCGTGGACGAGGTGGCCACGGCCCTGCGCGTACGCCGCGCCACGGTCAGCGGCTGGGAGTCCGGCCGGACGGAGCCGCGCCCACCGGAGCGCGACGCCTACGCCCGACTCCTCGACAAGCTCGCCGAGCTGTACCCGGCCGACGCCCCCACCACCCCGACCGACCCACCTGCCGAGGAGCCGCCCCAGGACCCGGTCCAGGAGTCGGCCCCGGAACCACCCACCCCGGAACCGGCACCGGCACCGGCACCCACCCACACCTCCAAACCCCGGACCCCGCCCACGCAGCCCTCCGCCCCCTCCACCCCCTCCGAGCCCTCGTCCCCCGCCCGCTTCGAGAACGGCCCGCTGGCCGTCATCGACGCCGCCGACGGCCAGGCCGTCGCCTACTGCGTCGGGGGCCTGGTCCTCGACGTACCGGCCAAGACGCTTCCGGCCCTGGTCGAGTGGACGCTCAAGGAAGCGAAGCTGGGGCAGCCGAGACTGTCCGGGCCGGGCAAGGACGCCGACCCCCTCCTCGTGCTCACCGAGGCCGCGTGCACGCGCTACGGGCTGCCGGTGCGTCTCACCGACTCCGAACGCCTCGCCGGGCGGCTGCCGGACACCCACAAGACCGTCAAGCAGCTGACGCGCGCGGACTGGAAGCTCACCCAGCGCGGCTTCGGACCCTGGGCCCGCATCTACCGCCCGGCCCAGGGCACCGAACGCAACTGCGTCCAGCTGTGCATCCCGTCGTGGGACGCCCTCGACACCCGGCACTGGGCGGACGCCGCGCACCTCCCGCCCGCCGAGCTGGCCCGGGTGCTGGGCACCTACGCGACCCGGGTCATGACCCCCCGCGGGTCGACCGCCGTGACGGGCCTGGAGCTGATGACCGCCCTCCACCCACCGACCCGCGCCTCGGAACCCGACAAGCAGGGAAAGCGGCACAGCGAGCACAATCCCGGATCGCTGGGGAAGGACCCGGTGGAATGCGCCCCGCCCGAGGCCCCGGACGGCCACCCCCTGCTGGCCGACCTCCCGCGCTTCCACCGGCGCACCCCGGCGGAGATGCTGATGGAGGAGGCCTACGACTGGGCGCGCCCCCTCACCGACGAGGAATGCACCCGGCGCTACCTGGTCGGCATCGACGTCAACATGGCCTTCGCCGCGGGCGCCAACGGCCTGGTCGTCGGCCTGGGCGCGCCGACCCACGTCGAGCGCCCCGCGTTCGACCCCAAGCTCCCCGGCTCCTGGCTGGTCGACCTCTCCCACGTCGACCTGTCCCGGGTGAGACTGGGCAAAGAGTGGGTGCGGCTCGACGGTGACCTGCTGCCCAGCCCGTTCACCCCGTCCGGCGACAGGCCCGGGGGACCGGCCTGGTACGCCACACCCACGGTCGCCTACGCGGCGGAACTCGGCTACGAGGTGAACCCGATCGAGGCGTACGTGCGCCACGACAACGGCCGCTACCTGGACGCCTGGTACAACCGGCTGCGCGACGCATACATCGCGACCATGGCCGACCTCGGGGTGCCCTCCTCGGCGAGCCCCGAGGAGTTCCTCGCGGCCATGGACGGCCACCGGGACCGCGATCCCGACATGGCGATCGTCGTCTCGGCCATCAAGGCCACGGTCAAGGGCGGCATCGGCAAACTGCGTGAACGCCCGCGCGGCGAGGGCTGGAAGCCGGGCCGCCCCTGGCGGGCGCTGTCCCGGCCGACATGGCGACCGGACATCCGCGCCGCCGTCATCTCCCGCACCCGCGTCAACATGCACCGCAAACTCGTCAAGCACGCGGCCTTCACCGGCCAGTACCCTGTTGCCATCCTCTCCGACTGCGCCGTGTACGCGGCCGACGGGCCGTCCCCGCTCGACTTCCTGCCCTACCGCGAGGGCAAGCCGCTCCCGGGCGGCTGGCGACTGGGGGCCTCGCCGGGGATGGTCAAGCACGAAGGCACCCAGAGCGTGCTGTGGGGCGAGGGCCTGCGCGAGCAGTTCGACGCACCCGAACTCAACCTCGCCCGCTACATCAAGACCGGCGAGGTCACCACCGAGGACGCGGGGGAGTAGCCGCTGATGAGCCAGTTCGGCGATGGCCTGGAGAAGGCGGTGCAGCGCTCTTTCACCCGCCCCGTCCCGAAGTCGGCCGGCGCGCAGATGCGCTACCTGGTCAGACAGCTCAAGGGCACCCGGGCCGTGGCCGAACTCCTGCGGGTGTCACAGCGCACCGTCGAACGGTACGTCAAGAACCAGATCAGGCAGCCCCGTCCCGACCTCGCCGCCCGTCTGGAGGCAGAGGTCACCAAGCGCTGGCAGCCCCAGGTACGCGCACGGGCACGCCAGAGGGCGGCCACCACCGACGGCATCGTCATCGACACCCGTGCCCGCATCGGCTACACCGCACCGGTCGGCACCACCGACGACGCCCGCCTGCGCCACCTGACCGTCGCCCTGCCACCGCAGTACGCGGCCCGACTCTTCGAAGCGCAGCAACAGGGTGCCAGTGACCGCCTCTTGCAGGAGATCACCGCCGAGGGCCTCAGGGAGGTGTACTTCCAGGACGGCGGCCGCCGTGCCGGAAGCCTCCAGGAAGTCCGGTTCACCGACGTCGAGCACGTCGACTTCGAGCTGTAGAGACGTTCCGGCTGGTACCGCACGTCGGGCTACAGGCCCGTCATTTATCGAATGAAGCGTGGCTGAGCCCAGTGGGTGGCACAGGTACCTCCGCTCGCTGGTGGGCACCTGACCCGCCGCCGTGGTCGCCTTTCGGTGGTGCGGGTCAACGACGGGCGGCCAGAGAGAAGTCACGTACGAGGGCAACCCATGGCTGTGGCGCGCGCCCTCTTTATTAAGAGGCCGCGCCGCTCACATGCCCTCTGACCTGCACCTTTTCAGGGCCCATGGTGTCCTGGGGGACACATTTCGCACCTCGAAATGTCAATCTGGCGGTCACATTCGCTGGCAAAACTCAAGCTGTGCTTGATTTTCGAACGCGCCCGCCGCCCCCGACAACACCGCAGGTCAGCGCCCTGCCCTGTAGCCCCGACTGCCGCTCGGAAGGGGCTGAGCGTACGCTCGTACGTGTCACAATACGAGCACGCCAACTCAACCACTGCTTGAGTTTCTCCCGTGAAGGGCCGCAAAACTCAAGCTGGGCTTGACTTCTGAGCCGCTCTGTTCGAACGGCGCCGCACGAAGCCGCAGCTCCGCGTGTCGCCCAGGCAAAAGACAAGCCCTGCTTGATTTTTGGGCTACTCTCTGGACCGCCTGAGTAACAAAGGAGGTCCTGTGACAGCCGATCCACCAGCACCCCGACGGCCCCGAGCCGTCCCTGACGCCGCATCGGGCGACGCAGGCTTCGACGACCTCCTCCAAGTCCTCGGAGAACAACTCGGCGAAGTCACCCACAGCACAGACCCCCGCGGCCGACGCAAACTCAAGAACGTCACCTTCGAGTACGAGCCCGACCCCACGGCCGTCCACGACATGGCCGGAGACGCCGGCTACAGCCTGGCCTCCAACTGGTTCACCCAGCTCCTGGCCCAGCTCGCCGTCGCCAACTCCATCACCAAGTCCCAGCTGTGCGTCTTCCTCTACGTCGCCGGAGGACAACAACGCGGCACCGGCGTCGCCCAGTACACCCAGCAGGAGATCACCGACGGCCTCAACAGAATGGCCGACCAGAAGGGCGGCAAGCGCATCACCCGCTCCACGGTCAACCGCGCCATCAAAGCCCTGGTCGGCTACAAGTGGATCGAACAGCTGGGCAACGGCATGATCCAGCTCAACGTCCGCCTGTGGTTCCACGGCAACAGCAACGCCCAGCACGCCGTCCTCGAGAAGCTCGCGGCCCAGCACGACCGCGACCCCGCGGCCTTCCCCCACGGCATCGGCCCCGACGCCCACCAGGAGGAACTGGACCTCGACTTCGCCCCACAGCAGCTTCCGGGCTACGGAACGGGAAGGCGTACAGGGTGATACACAACCACCAACCACTCCGCCCACTGGCACGAGGAAGGAATACCGATGGCTGAGGTCATGTCACCGGTCGTGTCCGAACGCATCTGGGCCCTGCCCGTGTCCGGGGCGACGGTGAAGTTCCTGCAATACCTGCTCTACCGCAGCGACTTCGGAGGCCACCTCCCGGTACGGCAGAAGGACATGGCCACCGAATACCGCGTCACCCCCCAGGCCGTCAGCAACCTCATCGCACCCCTGTGCGAGCTGAACATCGTGCTGCGCCCGAAGAACGAGGACGGCAACCGCGGCAAGGGCAACTCCTACCGCCTGCACCCCCTTGCCGCCAAGTACGCCAGCCCCCAGGACATGGAAGCCGCCTTCCGCACGGCGATCGCCAGAATCAAGGCGGGAGACCTCCCCAACCTCCGCCTGCCCGCCTACGCCGCCGTACCCCCCACAGCGGACGGCCGCCCCAACCTCCAGGTCGCCTGACCCGAAAAAACCGGGGCCCCGCCGGAAAACCGGCGGGGCCCCGATGCCTGAGTAGAGGTCGTACCGCCACTATACCCAGCCACCCCCACCTCACCGCAGCCAAGCTCCCCCATCCGTGCCGCCCCACTACTCGCTCTACTCGCCAGGTCGGCGCGTCCACTGCATGCCGATGGTGGTGAGTTGTTCGATCCGTTCCGGGGACAGGGTGGCGGCTCTGCTGCGTTGGTTGCTGATCCACGCGCCCAGCTTCAGGTCCCGAACTTCCTGGTCCTCGCTGACGATCGTCTCGATGTGTTTTCTGGGGACGCGGAGGTGGCCTTCGCGCTCGTAGAACTGTTTGGCGGCGGTGTAGTTGAGGGCCCATGTGTCGGCCTGTGTACGGCGCGGCGGAGGCTTCTCGTCCTCGCTGGCGGGCTCGATCCCGAGGATGTGGTGGCACATCCACTGCTGGACGGTGGTGAGGTTGTTCCAGCCGTACCGGACGGAGCGCACCCACCGTCCGAGGTCCTCGCCTTGGTGTACGGCGTCGCGCGGCGAGGTGGGCAGTTCGCCGCCGGCTTCGAGGTGCTGGCGGGTGAGGTGGAAGCAGCGCTGCCATTCCACGGGCCAGGCGGGGCACCAGGAGGGGTCGATGTCCTCGAGCTGCTCGCGTCGTTCCTCCGGCAGCGCCCCGGCCGCCGATTCCACGGGCAGGCCCTGGGCTCGCCGCTGCTGGATCTCGGCTGCCTTGCGGGCGGCGGCGCGCTGGTTCTTCAGCCAGATGCCCACCTTGTAGCCCTGGTGGGTGGCGTTCAGCGGGGCCAGGAGGTGCCCGTGCTCCTCGGCCCACCCGCGGGCAGCCGCGAGGCCCTCTTCCCAGGCGACGTCGAAGTGCGACCACACCATGCCCAGCTTCTGCAGTTGCTCGACGCGGTCGGCGTTGATGCCGCCGCGGGCGTGGGAGCGCCGGTTGTCGGCGATCCACTGCCCCAGCGGGAAACCGGCGAGCGGGGCCGGCCAGCCCTCGTCTTCGGTCTCCTGGTCGTCGCGGCGGGGTACGCGGAACGTGAACGGGACTTTCAGGTCACCGTGCAGCCGCTGGTAGATGACGGCGGCCTCGATGCCGCGGCGCCAGTGCTGGTGCTCGGGGTGGAGGACCCGCAGGTTGATGAACGCCGCCAGTTGCGCGGGGTCCCGCGGGGTGGAGAACTTCAGCAACTGCCGCGCGGGCACCGACAGGCCGCCGGCCCCGCCGCCCTCACCCCGGCTCTCCTCACCCCCGCTGCGACTCTGCACGCCCCTGACACGGCTCGGCGCCTGCTGCTCGGCGAGCTGCTCCACCACCCGGGCATCGTGCGCCCTGAGGGCTTCCAGCAGCTTTGCGAGCCCGCCGTACGCCCGCGAGGTGAGCATGGTGTCGGGTGTCTCCCCGGGCCCGAGCAGTACCGGTACCACGAGTGAGGCGACCTTGCCCTCACCGGGCTGTATGCGCAGGGCCCGGCCCACCGCCTGGACGAGATCGGGCATGGAGCCGCGTACATCGGCCCAGTAGACGGAGTCGCAGTTCTTGGTGTCGACGCCTTCGCCCAGGACTCTCACGGACCCCAGGTAACTCTTCTCCACGACCGTGCCGTCCGTGGCCGTCCCGGACGCGAACCCCTCGAGAACCCGCTGCCGGTGGCCCGGCCTGTGGTCACCGCACAGCCAGTCCGCCCAGACCGTCTCCGGGTACTGCTCCGGGTCGGTGGCGTGCAGCTGCGCCGCGACGTGGGGGAGCCCGGCTGCGAACGCCTCGGCTTCCTTCACGACGTGGTGGAAGACGAGCGTGCGCCGGAAATCTTCCTCGGCCGAGGCCTTGAGCAGCGCGGTCTGGAGGGCGGCGAGCCGTGCTCCGCGTACCTGCTCGGATTGCGCGTCGGCGCCCAGGAGCTGGGCGGCCTGGAGCTGGGTGTCGGTGATGTCGATGCACACCACCTGGTACGGCGCGCAGATCCCGCGGTCGATCGCCTCCGACAGCGTCAGGGTGTGGCAGCGGGCCCCGAACGGGCCGTCCGGGTCGTCCTCCATCGACGCGACCAGCTCACCCGGCGTGCCCGGCTCGGCGTCCTGGTCGAGCTGCCACAGCCGCGGGGTGGCCGTCATGTACAGCCGGCGCAGGGCCGGGATGCGGGTGTTGTCGTGGACGGCCGCCCACGGCTTCCCGATCCGCCCCGATGTGCGGTGCGCCTCGTCGACCACGACCAGGTCCCACCCCGGCAGCCCGGCCCGGTGCGCGCGTTCCAGCGTGCCCTGTCCGAGGGAGGCGTACGTGGCGAACACGGTGATCTTGTCGAACGGCCGGGCCCAGTCGACCAGCTCGCTCACGTCCGTGGTGTTGGGGAAGGACACGTCCTCGCCCCGCAGGGAGGAGACCCCGATCATCGGACCCGTACAGCCTGCCTGGCGCCACGCGGCCTCGGTCTGCGCCAGGAGATCCAGCGAGGGTACGAGTACCAGCACGCGGCCGGCCCGCAGCTTCTCGGCGCTTCGGGCGGCGACGAGCGTCTTGCCGGACCCGGTTGCCATGATCACCTGGGTCCGCAGTCCCTGCGGCGGCACGACGGAGCGTGCGGGCGGCTGGAGCGCCCGCGACACCGCGTCCACGGCTTCTCGCTGGTGGGGGCGGAGTTCTAGCACTGCCATGTCCGATCAGCCTTGCCCTTCGGTCCGCGTCCGCGGCACCACGCAGCAGGAAGCATGTCACGCACGGCGGGGCGTGACCGCAGGTGGACGCGGCACCGGCATGCGCCGAGGAGAATCACTCCATGCGGATTCTGATCATCACCGCCGGTTCACGGGGGGACGTTGCGCCGTTCACGGGACTGGGGCGGCGTCTGCTGGACGAGGGACATCAGGTCGCCGTGGCCGCTCACCCGTCCTTCGCCGCACTCGTCGGCGGGTGCGGTCTCGACCACCGGCCGGTGCCGGGAGACCCGAAGGGGCTGATCCGGGACTGGGCCCGCGCGGAGTCGCGGGAGGAGGTCCGGGCGCTGACGAGGGTGTACGCGGACGGGCTCGCCGACGGGGTGGCAAAGGCCGCGGCGCGCGGAGCCGACCTGCTGCTCACCGCCTCCGGCCCGGCACCGCTCAGCCGGACGGCCGGCGAAGCGCTCGGTGTCCCCGTCATCGGCACCTACCTCGTACCGGCGTTCGCCACCCGGCAGTTCCCGCTGCCCGACGCACGCAACCCCCGCGACCTGGGACCGGAGGGCAACCTGGCCGCGGGCCGGGACGTGCTCAGGCGCGCGGAAGGAGTCTTCGCGGGCGCCGTGACCCGGCTGCGCTCCCGCCTCGGACTGCGCCCCGGCCCGCCCTCCCCGCCGGTGGGGGTCCGGCCGGTCTTCCACGGTTTCAGTCCGCTGGTGGTGCCGCGCCCGGGGGACTGGCCGTCCTGGGTGAAGGTGGCGGGTTACTGGTGGCCCGCGCGGCCGGAGGGCTGGCGGCCCCCGGCCGAGCTGGTCGATTTCCTCCAGGCCGGTCCGCCTCCGGTGTTCATCGGGTTCGGCAGTATGGCGGCGGGGGAGGGGGAGCGGCTCAGTGAGCTGGTGGCCGTGGCGGTGAAGCGGGCGGGCGTGCGCGCGGTGGTCCAGGCGGGATGGGCCGGCGTGAGCTGCTGCGGCCCCGACGTCCTGGCCGTCGGCGACATCCCGCACGACTGGCTGTTCCCACGCACGGCCGCCGTCGTCCACCACGCCGGGGCGGGCACCACGGCAGCCGGACTGCGGGCCGGGGTGCCCGCAGTGCCCGTTCCCGTCATGGCCGATCAGCCGTTCTGGGCGTCGCGCCTGTACGGCCTGGGAGTGTCCCCGCGCCCTGTGCCGTTCCGGGACCTGACCGCCGAAGCACTCGGCGACGCGATCACAGCCTGCCTGTCGGAACCGTCCCACGGCCGCCGCGCAGCCGAACTCGCCGCCGCTCTCGCCGCAGAGGACGCCACCGCACCGCTGCTCGCCCACATCGGCTCAGAAACGCCCATGGCCGCATGCCGCACGGTTACCTCGGTGCCTTCAGGCCCGTCATGATCATGACGGAGTGCGCGCGAGGAAGGTGACGACATGACCGGACCGGGTCCGAGCGACGTGCTGGCGCGAGCCTTCGAGCAGCAGCGTGAGCGCCTGGTGGCGGTCGCTCACCGGATGCTCGGGTCGCGGGCGGAGGCCGAGGACGCGGTACAGGAGGCGTGGATCCGGCTGGCGCGGCAGGACGCGGCGGCGATCGACAACCTGGCCGGCTGGCTGACCACCGTGGTCGGCCGGGTCTGCCTCGATGTGCTGCGCTCGCGGAAGAACCGGGCCGTGCTGTCGTACGAGGACCGGCTGCCCGAACTGCTGGTGACCGTGGACGACGAGGCGGCGCCCGAGGACGACGCGATACTCGCCGAATCGGTCGGGCTGGCCCTGCTGGTGGTACTCGACACCCTCACACCCACCGAGCGGCTGGCGTTCGTCCTGCACGACATGTTCGCGGTGCCCTTCGCCGAGATCGGCGAGATCATCGGCCGGTCCACCGACGCGACCAAGATGCTCACGAGCCGGGCCCGCCGGAAGGTACGGGGCACACCGCCGCCGCAGCAGGAGCCGCGGCGGCAGCGCGCGGTGGTCGACGCGTTCCTCGCCGCCGCACGGAACGGGGACTTCGAAGGGCTCGTAGGGCTGCTCGATCCGGAGGTGACCTGGCGCACCTACCACACGCAGGGCGTGACGACCACGGTCGGGGCGGCCGAGGTGGCCGGTCCGGTCCTGCGCGGCATCCGATCGACGACCTCGGTGCTCCCGGTCCTGGTCAACGGCGAGCCCGGCTTCGTGGCCTGGGGGGCGAACGGCAAGGTGCTCGGCGTGGCGGCGTGCACCGTGGTCGACGGCCGGATCGTCGAGCTTTTGACCGTGAGCGACCGCAGGCGCCTGGACGCCATGGGCCTGCCCGAGCGTCCCGAGTAGCGCAGACCGAGCGCTGGGCCTGTTACGTCCCCGCGACGGGCTTCGTCATAGGGGTGCAAGCACCCTGAGGACGAAGGAACCAACACCCGGTCCCGCCCCTCCCAGACCCCGGCCAAGGGACGACAACACCCATGAACACCGCACTGTGGATCATCACCGGCCTGCTGACCGCCGTCTTCCTGTTCTCCGGCTTCGGGAAGCTGTTCGTCCCGCGCGAGAAGATGGCCGCGATGGGCGACGCCGCGCGCTGGGTCCTCGACTTCAAGCCCGGCACCCTCAAGGCCATCGGAGCACTCGAGATCCTCGGTGCCGCGGGCCTCGTCCTGCCCGCCGTGCTCGACATCGCGCCGACACTCGTCCCGCTGGCTGCCACCGGCCTGGCCCTGATCATGATCGGCGCCGTGCTCCTGCGGGTCCGCCGCGGCGAGACCAGAGCCGCACTGCTGGACGGGGGCTACCTCGCCCTGACGGCCTTCGTGGCGGCCGGCCGCTTCGCACTGGAACCCTTCACCGGCTGACCGATGTCGTCCGGCCTGATCACCCTGTGAGAAGCCAGACAGTACACCGTTCCCTGAATTCACGGAGGCGTGTATTATCCTTGGGGTGCTGACCGTCGTCTCCGACATCGAGGTGCTGGCCCGCTTCGGCCGCGCGCTCGCCGACCCCATCCGCTGCCGCATCCTGCTCGCCCTGCGCGATGCCCCCGCCTACCCGTCGGACCTCGCCGACGCACTCGGGGTCTCCCGCACACGGTTGTCGAACCATCTGACGTGTCTGCGTGACTGCGGGCTGGTCGTCACGGTGCCCGACGGCCGCCGCACCCGCTACGAACTCGCCGATCCCCGCCTCGCCCACGCACTGGACGACCTGCGCACCGCCGTGGTGGCCGTCGAAACCGACAAGACATGCGCCGACGCCGCGGACCGGGGATGCTGCCCATGACCGCGGTGTCCCTCGGGCCCTCCCCGGCCCGCCGTGACGCGCTGACCCGGCGCATCCGCCTGCTGGTCGGTGCGACCATCGCCTACAACGTCATCGAGGCGGCCACCGCGATCACCGCCGGCACCATCGCCTCCTCCACCGCCCTGGTCGGCTTCGGCCTGGACTCGGTCGTCGAGGTCTCCTCCGCAGCCGCCGTGGCCTGGCAGTTCTCCGCCCGCGAGCACGCCGTACGCGAGGCCCGCGAGAAGACCACCCTGCGGATCATCGCCATCTCGTTCTTCGCCCTGGCCGCCTACGTCACCGCCGACGCGATCCGCACACTGGCCGGCACCGGCGAAGCAGAACACTCCCTCCCCGGCATCGTGCTGGCCGCCCTGTCCCTGACGGTCATGCCGTTCCTGTCCGCCGCCCAGCGCAAAGCCGGCCGCGAACTCGCCTCCGCCAGCGCCGTCGCCGACTCCAGACAAACCCTGCTGTGCACCTACCTCTCCGCCGTCCTCCTGACCGGCCTGCTCCTCAACGCCACCCTCGGATGGGCCTGGGCCGATCCCATCGCGGCCCTCGTCATCGCAACCGTCGCCGTCAAGGAAGGCCACGACGCCTGGCACGGCAAGAACTGCGGCTGCCCGCCCCCCACCACCACAGAGGCCCTCCCCACGGACACGGAGGCAAATACATGCGACACCTGCCCGCCCGACTGCGACTGCTGCAACTGACCGAGCCCGGACACGGAGAGGCCCCCTGAGCTGCCCTGGCCCTCTCCGCGTACGCGCCTGTGAGCGGTCACGAGACTCTCGTACGGCTCCGGACCGGAAGCGGCGCCGGGCGTCCACCGGCGGCCGATGCTCACGGCTGGAGACCGGACTTCCTCGCACCAGTACCCAAACCGAAGCCGCCGACCGGCCGGTCCCGTTAGACGGCCGGGTGACCTGGGTCTGGGCGCTGACGGGACGGCTCGGCGGTACTGCCGTTCGCTGCGGTGTTGGGTAGGAGGATCTTTCTGGGGTGTGTGGCTGCTGGTGGGTTGGTGGTCTGTTATCTGATGGCCCGCCGTCCTCAGCTCTTCCGCTCACCCAGGACGCAGAACTCGTTGCCCTCCGGGTCGAGGAGGGTCACCCAGTGCTGCTCGTCCTGCACGGTGTCGGCGAGCCGAGCACCGAGGGAGAGCAGCCGGGCGACCTCGGCCTCCTGATCGTCGGGGCGGAAGTCGGGGTGGAGCCGATTCTTCGACGTCTTGCCCTCGGGCACAGGCACGAAGAGCAGCCCCGGCATCTGGTCCGGCTCAGGCCGAATTTCGATGATCTCTTCGGTTTCGTCGACCACTACCCAGCCGAGAGCCTCAGCCCACCAGTGTCCGAGGGCGACGGGGTCAGCGGAGTCGACGATGATCTGTTCCCATTCCAGTGCCATGGGGCTGAGCTTAGACAGGGCCGGTGGCCTATCCGCCCTTCCGTCGATCCGACATCCGTCGCCGAATGGGCCTTGCCGGAACCCTCGCTGCCCATCCTCGCCTCCCAGATCAAGACCGGCGGCCATCCGGAGAAGTGGCCCGCGCTGGGAGACGGTTCTGCGGGCTCTAAGTGGAAGCGGGCTGGGGTGGTCACCTACATCTGTGACCAGTTTCGCCGGAGGATCCGTACCGGAAAGGGCCGCTGTCCGCACCTGGTGACGCCGAAGTGGACTCCCAGTTGGTCAAGGGCGCCTCCACCGTCGGCTGCAACAGCCGCGGCTACAACGCCGCGAGGACCGCGACCGCCTCAGGCTCACTCTTCGCATCGTTTCCCGGCCCAAAGGAACCAAGGGCTTCGTCGTGCTGCCCCGCCGCTGGAAGGCAGAGCGCACGATCGGCTGGTGCCAGAACGCCCGCTGCAACGCTCACGACTACGAACGCCTCCCCAGCACTCCGAAGCCCACGTGAACTGGGCCCTCATCACCACGATGACCCGCCGCCTCACCCGCAAGAGCCCTCGCACCAGTCATTCGATGAAGAGGGCGCACTGATCATGCGACGTCAGAAATCGCGGACAGGTTCAAGGAACTCGAGCCGATTGCCCAGCTTGTCGAACGCATAGAAGCGATCGTGGCCAGGGAAGTTGTCATCCCAAGTGACGCTTACGCCTCGGTCTTCCAACCGCTTGGCGAGCGCCCGGAGCGAGGTAACAAGGATGCCTGGATGCGCCTTTCTGTTCGGGCGGAAGTCCTCTTCCCCCAAGTGGACCTCCAGGCCACCACCTCGGAACCAGCACCCACCGCGAGCCGCCAGCACCGGCGGCTTCTCGAGCTCTGTCATGCCGAGTACGTCTCCCCAAAACTCGCGGCAGATTTCCTCGGCGCCTGGAGGGATTGCGAGCTGCACGTGATGCAGGCCGCCAAAGGCGTATTCGAGCGTTCCCTGAGCCACATCTGCTCCTCCGCCAAAGAATCTCGACGTCAAGATAATGAGAGTCGAGCGGCCCAGGCAAGGGTGGGGACTCGGCTGGGGGAGCGGCAGTGAGTCGTGTGGGCGCCGTGACTGGGTTCCTTGCTGTCCCGACTACGGGCAGCGGTCACTCGACCGTCCCTTTTGATGAGGCGCCGGAAGCAGTCTGGCTGCTGTGGACTGGTGAAGTCCTGATGGCAGTGGTCCACTGCCATCCTGGTGACGATCCCGCCGGGCTTCTGGGATGTGGGCCGGCCGGATCGGTGGGGTTCACCAGCTCCAGATTTCATCCACGCATCATTTTGATGCACACCGGCAGCAACAGGGTCGCGGCACACCCCGGGCCCGACGACCACCCCTGACACTCCGTCACCTGCAAGAGCCGGCCACCTCACCATCCCCTTGCCGCCCGGGCCGCAGGCCCGTGAAGTGAGCCGCGCGCAGCGCGGCTCACCAAGTGACGCGAAGCGTCACTCGTGGCCGGAGCGCAGCGGAGGCCACCCCGCGGGGCAACGCCCCGCACGCTCCGGGAGCGCAGCGGACGGAGCGTCATCCGCCTTG
>NZ_JBVIGC010000032.1:0-59127 GCF_055571015.1 Streptomyces sp. NPDC031049 | reverse complement strand
CCTCCCTTTCCTCCTTTGGACCAATCAGGGGTGGGTGGGGGGGGTTTTTTTTTTTTTTCTTTTTTTTCCTCCCCCCCCCCCCCCCCCTTCCCCCCCCCCCCCCCCCCCCCCCCCCAAAAACCGGCCGCTTCGCCGTGCGGCCCGCCGGCCCGTTCGAAAGTTTCGGACATCGATCGGAAACTTCTTCTGCGAGGAGTATTGACGATCCACCGTCAACCCCTCGATCCTCTCTGTCTGAGTCGCCGATCACCGTTCGACACCTCGGACAAGAGTCACCTTCGGCGATCTGTGCCGCACGACCGATCCGCGCACCACAGCACCCGCGTCACCCCGTTTCCGTTCCGGTGAGGCCCGCGCCGGCTCGTCCGATGCAGCCGGGCGCGGCCGTCCGTCAGGAGCGGACGACGGGTTCCGCTGGACTGAAGTCCTTCCGTGATCTCTCCCCAGGAGGCACCGACATGGGCTCGTACGCCCTCTCCCCACCCGCCGTCCGCCCCAGGCTCCGCGGTCTGCTGACAGCGCTGGTCGTCGGCGTCCTCGGCGCGGGCGGCGCACTGGTCGCACCGCCCGGAGCACACGCCGCCGAGAGCACGCTCGGCGCCGCGGCGGCGCAGAGCGACCGCTACTTCGGCACCGCCATCGCCTCGGGCAGGCTGGGCGACTCGACGTACACGACGATCGCGAACCGTGAGTTCAACTCGGTGACGGCCGAGAACGAGATGAAGATCGACGCCACCGAACCCCAGCGAGGCCAGTTCAACTTCACCGCCGCCGATCGCGTCTACAACTGGGCGGTGCAGAACGGCAAGCAGGTGCGCGGCCACACCCTGGCCTGGCACTCCCAGCAGCCCGGCTGGATGCAGAACCTGAGCGGCGGCGCGCTGCGCCAGGCGATGATCGACCACATCAACGGCGTGATGGCCCACTACAAGGGCAAGATCGCCGAGTGGGACGTCGTCAACGAGGCCTTCGCCGACGGCACTTCGGGAGCCCGGCGCGACTCCAACCTGCAACGCACCGGCAACGACTGGATCGAGGTCGCCTTCCGCACCGCACGGGCCGCCGACCCGGCCGCCAAGCTCTGCTACAACGACTACAACGTCGAGAACTGGAACGCGGCCAAGACCCAGGCCATGTACGCCATGGTCCGGGACTTCAAGCAGCGCGGCGTGCCGATCGACTGCGTCGGCTTCCAGTCGCACTTCAACAGCGGCAACCCCTACAACAGCAACTTCCGCACCACCCTGGAGAGGTTCGCCGCCCTCGGCGTCGACGTGGCCGTCACCGAACTCGACATCCAGGGCGCCTCGCCCACCACCTACGCCAGCGTGGTCAACGACTGCCTGGCGGTGCAGCGCTGCCTCGGCATCACCGTCTGGGGTGTGCGCGACACCGACTCCTGGCGTTCGGAGCACACGCCACTGCTGTTCAACGGCGACGGCAGCAAGAAGCCCGCCTACACCGCCGTCCTGAACGCACTCAACGGCGGCACCACCCCGCCTCCCTCGGACGGCGGCCAGATCAAGGGCGTCGCCTCGGGCCGGTGCCTCGACGTGCCCAACGCCAGCACCACCGACGGCACCCAGCTCCAGCTGTGGGACTGCCACAGCGGCACCAACCAGCAGTGGACGCACACCGCCGCCGGAGAGCTCAGGGTCTACGGCAACAAGTGCCTGGACGCCGCAGGCACCGGCAACGGCGCCACCGTCCAGATCTACAGCTGCTGGGGCGGCGACAACCAGAAATGGCGCCTGAACTCCGACGGATCGATCGTCGGCGTCCAGTCCGGCCTCTGCCTCGACGCCGCCGGCTCCGCCAACGGCACCCGGATCCAGCTCTACTCCTGCTGGGGCGGCGGCAACCAACTCTGGACCCGCAGCTGAGGGAACCTGCCCCGGACAAGGAGTGCGTCGATGAAGAGCTACGGTGCGGCTCCGGCCGCCCCTTCACCAGGACGCCGATGGTGGTCCCGGCTGACCGCCGTGGTGGCGGCGGCCCTCGCGGCCGGCATGCTCGTCGCGGCGACGACCGGGCCCGCCCGGGCCGGGACGGCACCCGCCGAGGCCGCGGCGGTGGACACCGACGCCTGGTACGTCCTGGTCAACCGCAACAGCGGCAAGGCGCTGGACGTCTCCGGCGTCTCCACCGCCGACGGCGCGCGGATCGGCCAGTGGACGCGCCACGACGGAGCCAACCAGCAGTGGCGGTTCGTGGACTCCGGCGGCGGCTTCTACCGGCTGAAGTCCCGGCACTCGGGCAAGGTGCTCGACGTGGCCGGCGCCTCGACCGCCGACGGCGCCGCGATCCAGCAGTGGACCGACCACAACGGGGCCAACCAGCAGTTCCGCCTGGCCGACTCCGACGCGGGCCACGTCCGGCTGATCAACCGCAACAGCGGCAAGGCCGTGGAGGTGCAGGGCGCCTCCACCGCCGACGGCGGCAACGTCGTGCAGTACACCGACTGGGGCGGCGCCAATCAGCAATGGCAGCTGGTCAAGCTGTCGTCCGGGGGCGACGGCGGATGCGGCAGCGCCCCGACGCTGACCAGCGGTACGCACACCATCCAGAGCGGCGGCAAGAGCCGCAGCTTCATCCTCAAGGTGCCCGACGGCTACGACGACAGCCACCCCTACCGGCTGATCTTCGCCTTCCACTGGCGGGGCGGAACCGCCGGCGACGTCGCCTCCGGCGGAACGAGCGGAAGCGCCTGGTCCTACTACGGCCAACTGCAACAGTCGAACAACACCGCCATCCTCGTCGCACCCCAAGGGCTCGGCAACGGCTGGGCCAATGCGGGCGGTGAGGACGTCACCTTCGTCGACGACATGATCCGGCGCATCGAGGGCGGCCTCTGCGTCGACCCGGCACAGCGTTTCGCCACGGGCTTCAGCTGGGGCGGAGGCATGAGCCATGCCCTCGCCTGCGCCCGGGCGGACGTCTTCCGGGCCGTCGCGGTCATCTCCGGTGCCCAGATCAGCGGGTGCAGCGGCGGTACGCAGCCGATCGCCTACTTCGGGATCCACGGCATCAGCGACTCCGTGCTCCCCATCGCGCAAGGACGCTCCCTGCGCGACCGGTTCGCCGGCAACAACGGCTGCACCCCGCAGAGCCCGCGCGAACCCGCGCCGGGCAGCCGCACCCACATCACCACCACCTACGCGGGCTGCCGCGCCGGATACCCGGTCCAATGGGCCGCCTTCGACGGAGGCCACGTACCAGCTCCGGTCGACGGCTCCCCGGGCGACAGCGGGACAGCCACCTGGACCAAGACAGAGATCTGGAGGTTCTTCGCACAGTTCTCCTGACCCACCCGCACCGCGGAGTGGAGCCGGTTCCGTCCCCGGCTCCACTCCGCCGGCGTCCACCGCGGGTCGAAGGAGGAGCCGTTTCGCGCTTCTGATGGCCGTCAGGCGCGCCCGATGTACTCGTACCAGTCGGTGATCGGGTCGGTCAGAGCCTTGTCGTCGTAGAGCCTGAAGTACACGTTCTCACCGTTCGCTGGGCATCGGTGCCGGCCGCGATCCAGGCTCGCAGGGTCCGGTACACGGTGCGGTCCGTGCCGAGCCGCAGGGGCTGGAGGAAGGCGTGGGCCCAGGTGATGGCCGCTTCGGTGGACAGCAGACGGTCCACCGAAGGCGTCGGCGCCTGCTCGGCTGTGGCGTTTCCGGCGGGTGGCGGGAGGTCTGCGATCGCCAGGGCCAGGGCGAGTTCGGCGCGGCTGTGGGGGTCCCGCAGGTCGAGGCCGAGGGCGTCCTGGACGCGCTTGAGATGGGCGGTGACGGTGTTGCGGCTGACGTCGAGCAGCCGCGCCACACCGGAGCGGGGAAAGTTCAGGGCAAGGCTGGTGATGTCGAGGGTGAGCCGGGGGGCCTTGCTGATCGGCTCCAGGAAGGCGTGGGCCCAGGCGAGGGCTTGTCGCCGGGGGAGCAGCCCGGCCAGCGGTGGCCGGCCGTGGTGGTCGGCGACCCGTTCGGGTGTGTGACAGGCGACGGCCAGGGCATGGCGGGCTTGATCGTAGGCCCGCGCAGTGGCCGGCAGGGGCACGGGGGCGCTGACGCCCAGCGCGTAGTGCGGGTTGTCCCGTACCAGCGCCCGCAAGGGCGCGGCCAGGCCGTCGTCCACGCCCTCGCGGTCGTGGTCCACGGGCAGAAGACAGATGAGGTGGTGGTCGTAGACGGGGCAACGCACCATCATGCCGCGGCCGTGATAGCCGGAGGAGTCCTGGTAGGCGTCGCTGAGCCGGCCGCGGTCCGCGGGCGGGCAGCGCAGCAGGTGGACGCGCAGACGTTCTGCCTCCAGCAGCGGCGGAACGGCGCCGGCCGTCATCCGGCGGGCCATCGTCACCTCTCCGGCCATCAGGGCCGTGAAGACCGCCAGGCGCAGCCGCGTTGCCGCCTGCTGATAGCGCAGTGCGAGGTCGTCGGCCCGCCGGATCCGTCGCAACACCTCGACCACGGCTCCGACATGGGACATCAGCGCCAGCGCCTCCCGCGTCATCGGTGACGGGCTGACCACCACGAGCACCGGACGCGGCACGTGCCGTCCCAGCGCTTCGCACCGCACATCGAACACGCCGGCCTGCGAGGCCACAGCGGCCAGCTGTCCGCTCGACAGCTGCGTCAGCGCGGGCTGGAGACCGGCCAGGACGTCCGGCGCGAGGCGGGCAGTGGACATCTCCACCTTGCCCGCGCGGTCGACCACGGCGATCTCCGCGCCGAGCTGCCGCCCCAGCCAATCGATCAGCGCCCGCGGATCGTGATCGGCCTCCTGACCGACACGAGGCCGCAGCTGACGCAGCAACTCATCGAGCACCTGAGACATCGGCACGTTCCCCCGCCCCGCCAACCTGTCGGCCACGACGCCGGCTCCCCCGCAGGTGGGCCACCTCGGCCCGTCCCGATGCTCCCACCGACGCCCGTCCCCGCCACTCCGGCTCGCTGCACCGAGGCGCGGTGCAGCCCTGGGGATCGCGCTTCGTCTTCGCGGGCGGGACGCCTGCCTCGGTGAAGACGCCACCACCGTGGTCGGCCGGGCGGAGCCGCGAGCCCGGACGGCCGCCGGGGACGTCGCCGTGCTGGACGTGCGTGCCGCCACCGGCTGCCCCGCCCTCGCCCTGACCGGCGGCGCCCTCTCCCTGGCCCTCCTGCCCGCGGTCGCCGCCACGGTCTGCCGCACGTGAGCCCCCTGTGTCCCGGAGCTGTGCACCGGGCGGTGGTGCGCGCCGGTGCCCCGTGACGCCCGAGGGCGGCACCCGTCCAGGATGCCGCCCTTCGATGCGTACGGTCGCGCCGGGGCGCGCTCGGGTCAGGGCGAGCCGACCGGCGTCCGCTCCTTCGAGGTGGCGTCCTCGTCGGACGCGCCCCAGCACTCCACCTCGCCGCGCAGGCCCGGCACCCGGTCCTTGCGGAAGACCGGGTCGAGGCCCTGACGGCGCTGGGCCAGGTAGTCGTCGAGGAGGCGGAAGGCGACGGCGCTGAGGGGGACGATCGCGATCAGGTTGACCAGGACCATCGCGCCCATCGTGACGTCCGCGAGGCTCCACACCAGCGGGACGGAGCCGATCGCGCCGAGGACGGCGCAGGCGACGACCATGGCGCGGTACGAGCTCATCACGCCCTTGCTGCGGGTGATGAACCGGATGTTGGACTCGCCGTAGTAGTAGTTACCGATCATGGAGCTGAAGGCGACCATGAAGATCACCAGGGTCAGCAGGTGGCCGGCCCAGTCGCCGAGCGCGCCGGTGAAGGCGGACTGGGTGACGTCCGCGCCGCCGCGCTCACCGAGGGTCGGGTTGGCGGACAGGATCACGAAGGCGGTCATGGTGCAGATGACCAGGGTGTCGAAGTAGACGCCGAGGGTCTGGACCAGGCCCTGCTTGACCGGGTGCGTGGTCTCCGCGGCCGCGGCGGCGTTCGGGGCGGAACCCATGCCCGCCTCGTTGGAGAACATGCCGCGCCGCACACCCTGGAGGATCGCCGTACCCACGGCGCCGCCCGCGACCTCGCGGAAGCCGAAGGCCCCGCCGATGATGTCGCCGAGCATGCCCGGGACGCTGCCGAGGTTGATGACCACGATGACCAGGCCGACCAGCAGATACAGCCCGGCCATCACCGGGATGATGACCTTGGTGACGGCCGTCAGGCGCTTCACCCCGAAGAACACCGCGAGGGCGAGCAGCACCGCGAGCACGACACCGAGGACGGGGTTGAACCAGGAGGCGTCCGAGCCGAGGGAGCCCTTCGTGGCCACCGTGATCGTGTTGGACTGCACCGCGGTCAGCACGAAACCGAACGTCAGGGTGATCAGCACGGCGAAGACCACGCCCAGCCAGCGCATCCCGAGCGCCTTCTGCATGTAGAAGGCCGGGCCGCCCCGGTACGTACCGGGCTCGGTGTCGCGCACCTTGTACAGCTGGGCCAGGACCGACTCGACGAACGCCGAGGCACCGCCGATCAGGGCCATCATCCACATCCAGAAGACGGCTCCGGGGCCGCCCATGGTGATCGCGGTGGCCACGCCGGCGATGTTGCCGGTGCCGATCCGCGCGGCGGCGGAGATGGTGAAGGCGCCGAAGGGGCTGACGCCGGACTGCGGCTTGTCCTTGAAGACCCGGAACATCTCCGGGATCAGGCGGATCTGCACGCCCTTGGAGCGCAGCGTGAACCAGACGCCGACGACGGCGACCAGCGGAATCAGCAGATAGGTCCAGAAGACGTCGTTGAGATCGACGACCCAGGCTTCCAACGTGCTCATGCGAGTGCTTCCCGGTTCCTTGTGAGTCGGGGAATCGGCCCGGTTTCCGCGCACGCGTACAGGTCGTGTACGGAGCGGACGGTCGGGCCCGGTGGCGCGGAGGCGAACACTCCGCAAACCCCAGGACTCTAGGCCGGGGTCGCCGTCCCTGCCTATGGTTACTGAAAGTGGTCTGCCTCACATGCAGCCGCCGGACCTCGGCCCCGCTCCTCCCTGCGAGACCACCACCGCGCTGTGGACGCCGTTCCTGAACGCCTGGTGGCCGGGCCGCCACCGTCCTCGAGCGGCGCGTTGCGAGGAGGACACCATCGCCATGGCGACGCCGAGGCCGAGCACGATGAACGGGGGCCACATCACTGTGTACGGGGAGTACACGCTCAGGGCGCCCGGCAGGACGCACCCTCGGACGGGGCCCGTCGGTCACGGGAGGACGATGTCGCGGCCGGGGCCGCCTTCGAGGACGTCGTTTCCGGTGCCACCGCAGACGAGGTCGTCGCCGCCCTCGCCGTTCAGTGTGTCGTCGCCAGGGCCGCCGAGGATGATGTCGCGGCCGTCCCCGCCCATGGCGTGGTCGTCGCCGGGGCCGGCGTGCACGGTGTCGTCACCGCCGTAGCCCTCGATCATGTCGTCACCCCGGCCGCCCCACATCCGCTGGTTGCCGCTGTCGCCGATCAGGTGGTCCATGCCGTCGCCGCCGTGCAGGGCGGCGGGTCCCATGACCATGTCGTTGCCCGCGCCGCCCAGCACCGTGCGCGCGGTGTGGGCGTGCAGTTCGTCGTCGCCGGGACCGCCGTCGACGGTGCCGATCCCGGGGGTGAAGGCGGCGATCGTGTCGTGGCCGTCGCCGAGGAAGGCGTCGATCCTGTCGGGCCGGGAGCCGTCGGCGGGCAGTTCGCAGACGACGGAGGTGGTGTCCTCGGCCCTGGAGTACACACAGTGGTCGCCCGGCTCGAGCGGGACCACGTCGCTGAAGCCGATCCGCCGGATCCCGTCGCTGGTGTACATGGAGAAGATGTTCAGGTCGTTGGTCTGCCCCGCGGCTGCGGTGAAGACGATCGACTGAGTCGCCCAGTCGGCTCCGACGCGGGCCTTCGCCTCGGCGGCGGTGGCGGTGGCGGTGGCTTCGGCGGAGGCGGTGGCGGCGGCCGCCGGGCCCGTGGCGAGGCCGGTGGCGAACAGGGTCACGGCGACCGCGCTGACGGCGGCTCGGTTTCGGTTCATGAGACCTCATCTCGATGGGCTGACGCTCGACCTGCTTGGCGCGGTGCTGCCGGGGACCGGGCGGACCCGGTCGCGGGAGGCCGGGGGGGGGAGCCTCTCCTGCGGGTCCGGAGGCTTCTCAAGACCCCAACTGCCCGGCTCGATCGAGTCGGACGTACGGAAGCGCACCAACGGGACCGCGGATGCCGCGCGTTGGGAGACCAGACGATCTTTCAGGCCAGACCCCGGGCCTCGGTAGATGCCCTGCTCACCGCCCACCCCGCAACCAACTCCGCTTGTTTCATTGACATTTCACTCAGACTTCGTACCGTTGGGAGCGCTCCCATAGTGCTTCGCAACTGGAAGGAGTTCCCCCCACATGCGTACACAAACCCCGTTAGCCGGGCGTCCACGGTCGGCCCTCCGCCGGCCTCTCCAGGCGCTCGTCATGCTGTTCGCCGTGGTCGCCGGCGTACTGGCCTGGTCGGCCCCCGCCCAGGCTCACGGCACCATCATCAACCCCGCCTCCCGCGCGTACCAGTGCTGGAAGACGTGGGGCAGCAACCACACGAACCCGGCCATGCAGACCGAGGACCCCATGTGTTGGCAGGCCTTCCAGGCCAATCCCGACACCATGTGGAACTGGATGAGCGCGCTCCGCGACGGTCTCGGTGGCCAGTTCCAGGCGCGGACCCCCGACGGGACGCTGTGCAGCAACAACCTGTCGAGGAACGACAGCCTGAACAAGCCCGGGCCGTGGAAGACGACCAACGTCAGCGACAACTTCACGGTCCACCTGTACGACCAGGCGTCCCACGGTGCCGACTACTTCAAGGTCTACGTGAGCAAGCAGGGCTTCGACCCCAAGACCCAGAGCCTGGGCTGGGGCGACCTCGACTTCATCACGCAGACCGGCCGCTACGCCCCGGCGCAGGACATCAGGTTCAACGTCAACACCTCCGGCTACAGCGGACACCACATCGTGTTCGTGATCTGGCAGGCTTCGCACCTCGACCAGGCCTACATGTGGTGCAGTGACGTGAACTTCGGCTGAGCCGGGGAGCGCGGTACACGGCACCGCCCGCTGCCGGGCACCGGTACCCGCCGCCCGGTCGGCAGCCCCGCCGGGGCAGGGGACCCATGCGGTCACCCTGTCCCGGCGGGGCTCCCTTCGCCTCCACCGTCTCGTCGTACGTCTCCGGCACTCGACGTACTCGCGCCGCCCCGGCCTTCCCCCCGGTGAACACCTGCAATACCGCTTTGACGGGCCATGTACGTCCTCCGGGACCGAGCGTCCGCCGAGGCGTGGTGGGAGATGCCCGACGAGTACGCCTGTGGGTTCGACGCCCTGGCCAGACCGTTGCGCATGACGGGTGAGCCGCATCAGGTCACCCTTGAGCTCAGTGGCGATGAGCCGGCCGAGGCAGACCTGCGTCGTCTCGTCGCCGACCACTACCAGCGGTTCTTGCATGGGCAAGCGCCGCCCCGAGCGTCCGACCTTTCGGAGTTCGTCGCGGGACTGCCTGTCGAGGGCTCGTCACGCGAATCGGTTCGTCCAGTAGCACTCCGGCAGCAGGCCCAGGGCCGGCCCTGCTGCTGCGTGCCGGATGGCATGGACGTTCCTCTCACCCCCGATCGCGTAAGAATTCCGCTGCGCCGTCCGACGCTGACGGACTCATTGGTCGTCAGCGGGCTGGTTCTGCTTCGTACGGATCGAACTCGATGTAGTCGAGGGGGTCCTCGTCGCTGCGTCCGAGCCGGGGGAGGCCCTCGGTCGCGAAACGGCCGCGCAGCCACTCCAGCAGAGTCGAGGTCAGGTCGGTGTCGAGCGGGGGGCCTTGGCGGGCATGGCGCGGTACGACGATCAACGGCCAGTCGTCCGGCGTGGCGCCTTCGGTCAGCCAGCACAGTTGGTCGCCGTCGATGGAGTCGGCGAAGGGCAGGAATCCCCCGGGCTCCGGGTGGACAGCGAGGGGCTGGTATTCAGGGAACTCGGCCCGCAGCCCCCGGTAGGCCTCCGCGTACCACTCGGCCCACGGTGCGAGTGCGTACTGGTCCCCGTCGAAGGGGGTGTTGAAGCGCAGCCAGCCGCACCAGGTGCCGGCTCCGTACCGCTCCATCAGCCGTACGTACTCGCCGGGCAGACGTGTACCCAGCCGTTCGTACAACCAGTCCCAGTTGTGCTTGCCGAGCGTGGGTGTCTCCGGCGGCGGGAGGAGCGAGGTCAAAGTCTCCAGCCCGCTGCCCGTGGTGAGCGCCGCCCGCTGCTGCGCGGTTGGCTCCGGTCGCCGAGGCGGCGGTGTCCACGGGGTGTGCTCCAGGTCGGATTGCAGGCGACTTCGGACGGCCACCGGGCGCATGCCGTCGGCCACCAGCCGGGCCAGCGTCGGCACGAGCGGGGTCCCGAAGCGCCGCCAGGGGTCGCGGCCCGCGTTCTCGTCGTCCTGGCAGTGCATGACGACCGGCCACTGGTCGGGGTCGTCGGATGCCGTGGTGTCCCAGTAGAGGGTGTCGGCGGTACGGGTGGCGCCGAAGGGAAGGACGCCCGGGGCGTCACGCCGGGTCTGCTGGACCCAGGCGCCGTAGTCGAACGAACCGCGGTGCACGCATGGCATGTGAAGCCAGAGCCAGGCGCCGATGTCGAGTGGGCCGTACGCGGCGGCGATGGCCTTGTAGTCGGCGGGCAGGTTCGTCCCCAGCCAGGATTCGACCGCCGCCCAGTCGACAGGTACCGCGAAGTCGGCCGGCGGACCGCCGAAGATCTCGGCGAAGGCGCTGACGTGGGGGGCTGAGGCATTCACGGGTCTCTGGACCTTTACCGGTAGGGAATGGGTGCCGGCCAGGGGGCGGGGAAGTGCATGAGCCGTCCGGGGTTCGCGTGGCATGAACGGTCACTCCGCGGCGTCGGCCGCGGGCGGGGCCGGGGACGGCAGGGAACCGGTGCAGGTGGCGCGGCCGAAACGGCCGCTGGCGGTGGCGCTCTGGACGTGCTGTCCGCGGACCGCGAGCTCGCAGCGGGCCTGGCCACCCTGGTCGCCGAGGACGATGCCGACGAGCGGCTGCGTGCCCGCGGGGACGTCGACGGTCTTGCGCCAGGGCAGGCGGACGCCGTCGACGGTGCTGCCCCTCCCGGAGGCGTTGCCGCCCTGGTAGGTGATGTCGGCCGTGCCCTGGCCGGTGACTTCGTAGGTCACCGAGGTCGTCGCGGTGCGCTGCTCGGGCTTGCCGTTGCCGTCGCCCGTGTCCAGGACGCCGTAGAGGACCAGCCCGGCGCAGGCCGCGAGTACGGCGGCACAGGCGAAGAGCGTGGCGCGGTCGGGGCGACCCGGGCGTCCCGCTCGAGCGTCGCGATCGCCGGTGGCTGCTCCGTCGGGCGTGGCGCTTCCGTCGGGCGTGGCGCCTTTGTCGGGCCTGATGCCTCCGTCGGGCGTGGCAGCTCCGTCCGCGGTAGCGGCTCCGTCGGCGGTTGCCTCGCCGACCTCGCCGACCTCGCCGACCTCGCCGACCTCGCCGACCTCGCCGGCCCCGCCGGCTCCGTCCGCCCTGTTGACTTCCGTGCCGGTCGTCTCCGCCGCCGTCTTCCTGTCTTCGTCGCCCATGAATCTTCCCTCGGACGTCCTCGAGATGGACTGCCGGAATTCGAGCAGTGCGCCGGAACTCCTGGAACCGGGTCCTTATACACGACTCCGGCCGCCGATATCCAGCGAGCGGAAATATCGGACATCCAGGCCCGCGAATGCCCGTAATTCCCTGATTGTGAGTTCGCTTGACATGACGTCAGACGTCTGACTAGAACTCCGGCGCCGACTCGTCTGGCCAGTCATGACAGCAGGTCAGACGGCTGTACGGCAGCCATGTTTGGACGTCGAGAGACAGGGAAATGCTGGCGTGAGACCCAGACTGGGCAGGCTGGTCGCGTGCCTGGTGGTATCCGCGGTGACCAGCACTGCGTTGCCCCAGGTGGCTTATGCCGCGCCCGCTTCGGACGGTGACGACAAGGGAATTGTCGACGCCGTCAAGGGGTGGTTCGCGGACGATGACGAAAGGGAATTGGATAAACCCCCGTCGCATAATGACCTAGGGGTGGCCGACAGGCAGAAGCTCGCCAGGGGCAAGGCCGAGCCGAAGGCGAAGCGGGTCAAGGAGCTGACGGGCCGGCGGACGCCGAACGCGCGGTTCTGGCAGCTGTCGGACGGCCGGGTCGAGGCCGAGCTGACAGCCCGGCCGACCTCGTACCGGGACGGGACGTCGAAGGCGTGGAAGGCCATCGACACCGCCGTGCGGGGCACGAAGGCCAAGGGCTTCGACTTCGCCAACACCACCAACACCGGCAGGAGCTGGTTCGGTTCCGACCCGGACCGGCTGCTGCGGTACGAGGCACCGGACGGCTCCGCGGTCACCCTGGGTCTGAAGGGCGCGAAGGGCGCCCTGAAGCCGGTGGCCAAGGGTTCCACGGTCACCTACGACAACGCCCTCGCCGGCGCGGATCTCGAGTACCGCGTCGGTCCGGGCCGGGTGAAGGAGAACATCGTCCTGGCCGAGCGCCCGGACGGCCCGGTGAGCTTCACGTTCACCCTGGACACCGAAGGTCTGGTGCCGAAGGCGCGCAAGGACGGCTCGATCGCGCTGTTCGGGGAGCTGCCGGACACGCCGGTGATGGTGATCCCGGCCGCGTTCATGACGGACGCCCGCAAGGACGCCGACTCGCCGTACGGGCACGCCCACAGTGACCGGGTCACACAGAAGCTGACCCGCGACGGCGAGAACTGGCGCCTGACGGTGACGCCGGACGCGAAGTGGCTGGCGGCCAAGGAGCGCCAGTACCCGGTCGTCATCGATCCGACGGTGACGATCGCACCGTCGCCGTCGGTGTCGCAGGACACGATGGTCCTCAAGGAGGCGCCGACGGCGAACTACGGGCAGTCGTGGAAGCTGTCGGTGGGCCGCACGGACGCCGGCACCGCCCGCTCCCTGATCAAGTTCCCGCTGGACGAGATCCCGGCCGGCACGAAGATCGACGCGGCGCGGCTGGAGATGTACTTCGACCAGGCGCACACCACGGGCGGCACGGACGTGCCGATCGAGGCGCACCGCGCGACGGGCGCCTGGGACGAGGCGTCGGCGACCTGGGACAACACCAGCGCCCTGGTGGGCGAGCTGTCCGGCACCAGCGTGCAGGTCGACGACGGCGACGCCGGGACCACGGCCGCGTCGGGCACCTGGCCGGCGTCGGGCTCGTCGCTGACGCAGTACGCGGTCGGGGACGACTACCACTACAACAAGGACTCGGTCGGCGGCGACACCTACACCTGGCAGCCGAGGCTGCCGGAGACGGCCACCTACCGGGTGGACGTGCACTACGTCCCCGCCACCGACCGCGCGACCGACGCCCCGTACACGGTGACCGGCAAGAACGGCACCACCACCCACACGGTGGACCAGTCGGCCGGCTCCGGCGGCGAGTGGGCGTCGCTGAACGGCGGCTCTCAGATCGGCTTCTCGGCGGGGACCGCCGGCAAGGTCGTCCTCGGTGACGGCCCCGCCTCCACGTCCACCGCCGTGATCGCCGACGCGGTCCGCTGGGTGAACCCGGCGTCGATCGTGAAGAACAAGGGCGAGTACAACCAGTGGCACAAGTTCCCGGTCACCGACACCGTCCAGAAGTGGGTCGACGGTTCGGCGGCCAACCACGGCTTCGTGCTGACCGCCGCCGACGAGTCCACCGGCGGCCCGCTGGGCGGACCGCGGTACGAGTCGGGGGACGGCGACTACGGCGGTGAGACGGCCACGATCCCGCGGCTGACCGTCACCTACGGCAAGGTCGGCACCACGCTGAACTCGCCGACGGTCATCCACTCCACCGGCCCGGAGCTGTCCTGGAAGCCGTACCGCAACACCAGCGGCGACAGCGGCCTGGACATCGCGGAGTACCAGCTGCACCGCTCCACGCGGCAGGCGTTCACCCCGTCGGCCGCGACGCTCGTCGCCCCGATCGACAAGGCGGCGACGGCCTACACCGACACCACCGCGACCCCGACACCCGACTCCTCCTCGGCGGAGATCGGACGGTCGTACTACTACCAGCTCGCGGTGAAGACCGTCAGCGGCGAACTGCTCGGCTCGCCCACCCGGATCGTCGGCGTGCCCAAGGCCGGCCGCACGATGCGCCTGCTCCAGGGTGCCTCGGGAGTGACGGACACCACGCTGTCGTCCGGGCAGCCGTCCACCAACCAGGACACCATCGACTCCTGGAACGTCGGCCAGAAGTGGCTGAGCGTGGGCAACAACTCCGGCACCTACGGCACCACCCGCACGGCGCTGAAGTTCGACACCGCCGACATCCCGACGACGGCGACGGTGCTGGAGTCGCGGCTGTTCATGTGGGCGGCGCAGACCACCACCGACACCGACGGCGCCGTCTACGAGCTGCACGGCCTGACCCGCGGCTTCGACGAGACGACGGCCACCTGGAACAACGCCACCTCGACCACGGCGTGGACGAAGCCGGGCGGCGACTTCTCCGCCACGGTCTCCGACCACACCCCGCAGTGGTCCAACGACGTCGGCCGGCACTGGTGGGACGCCACCGGCCTGACCCAGGGGTGGGTCGACAGCCCCTCGTCCAACAAGGGCGCCCTGGTCAAGCTGCGGGACGAGTCCTCCACCGGCCCGCAGGAGCGCACCCTGTTCCTGGCCTCGGAGGCGGCCGACCAGCAGCTCGGCCCGCTGCTGCGGGTGATCTACGTCGACTCCACGACGCAGGACACCTACTACGCGCCGCAGACGCCGTCACGGATGACCCCGAACTCCACGTACACCGTGGACTTCACCGTCACCAACACCACGTCCTCGGCGTGGGCGGCCGGTGAGCGGGAGCTGTCCTACACGTGGAAGCTCCCGGACGGGTCGGACGTGACCGGCAGTGCCCAGGCGGCCACCGCGATCCCGGCCCTGCTGCCCGGCCAGTCGGCGACGATCCAGGCCCGGGTCGACACGCCCGTCAACTCCGACTCCGGCAACAAGCGCACCGAGTACGTCCTGGGCTGGGACGTCCGCAAGGTCTCCGACGGCAGCTGGCTGTCCGCCGGCACCGACGGCATCGCGCCGCTGCAGCAGAACGTGGCGGTGGAGGACCCCACCTCCAACACCCTCGGTCTGGAGAAGTTCTACTCCTACACCGGCAAGAACACCGGCGCCGGGTCGACCGTGATGAACAACCTGGCGGCCGGCAACAGCGTCTGGTCGTACAACGCGTTCACCAACCCCGGCCGCGGACTGAACACCTTCTTCCGCGTCGCCTACAACTCGCTCGACACCAGTGACACCGTCGCCGGTCACGGCTGGTCGTTCCAGGCGGCCGGCCCGATCCGGCTCGGCGCGCCGCTGGACTTCCATCCCAACCCGCATCCGACGGAGATACGCCTGCCGGACGGCGACGGCACCACGCACGTCTTCCGCAAGCAGGACGACGGCACCTGGAAGGCCCCCGCGGGCGTCCACTACCGGATCACCGCCAAGGCGGGCCTGGACTGCACCCCGGCCAAGGACCCGGTGCCCGACGCGTGGACCCTGCTGCGTCCGGACGGCACCCGGTTCCTCTTCGGCTGCGACGGCTACCTCACGTCCGTCGTGGACAAGAACGGCAACACCCAGACGTTCACCTACGAGGAACGCAAGTCCAACAACAAGCCGACCAAGTTCCTGCGCTACATCACCGACCCGGCCGGCCGGCAGTCGCTGACCGTCGACTACTACGACAAGGCCGACGCCCCGTTCCCGAAGGTCGCGGACCACATCCGGTCGCTGACCGACGTCTCGGGCCGCACGCTGACCTTCGAGTACTCGGACAAGGCCCTGCTGACCAAGCTGACCGACGGCGCCGGCTCGTCCCAGCCGAAGGTCTTCGCGTTCACCTACGACGCCACCCAGGGCAACAAGAACGTCAAGCTGGTCGAGGTCACCGACCCGCGCGGCAACGGCACCCAGCTGGCCTACCACTACCCGCAGACGGGCGACGACCCGAAGTACCACTGGTGGACCAAGACCATCACCGACCGCCTGGGCGGTGACACGGGCTTCACCTACGCCGTGAACGGGGACAACACCAAGTTCACCGACACCACGGTCACCGACGCCGAGGCGCACCGGACCCGGTACGTCACCGACGACTTCGGCCGCCCGGTCCAGACGACCAACGCCAAGTCGCAGACCACCAAGATGACCTGGGACGCCGACAACAACGTCACGTACCTGGAGGAGGCCAACGGCGCCAAGACCGCCTACTGCTACGACGCCAGGACCGGCTACCCGCTCTGGCAGCGCGACGCGGAGAACAACAAGACCGGCGTGCCCCCGGCGACCGACTGCGCGCCAGGCACCTACCCGGCACACGCGGCGTCGTTCGAGTACCAGACCCGCGCCGACGGCTACGCGGCCGACCTGTACCGCAAGACCTCCCCGGAGGGCCACGCGTGGCAGTTCGGCTACGACGACTTCGGCAACCTGACGACGGTCACCGATCCCAAGGGCGTCGCCACGACGACCGAGGGCGACTACACCACGTCGTACGCCTACGACTCCTACGGCCGGCTCACCAAGGCGACCGACGCGGGCGGCAACCCGACGACCAACAGCGACTTCGGTCCCACGGGCTACCCGGCGAAGATCACCGACGCGCTGGGCAAGTCCACGACGTTCGTCTACGACGAGCGCGGCCAGGTCACCGAGGTCACCGACGCACTCGGCAAGACGATCACGCAGACGTACGACACCTACGGCCGTCCGCTGGTCAGCACGGTGCCCAAGGACCAGGACGCCGGTGACCTGATCACCACGCCGGCGCCGGTGTACGACGCGAACGACAACGTCACGGAGTCGACGGCGCCGAACGGCGCGGTCTCCACGGCGGCGTACGACGCGGCCGACCAGATCGTGTCCGCGACCGCGCCGAAGGACACCTCCACGTCCGACGAGCGCAGGACGACCTACACCTACGACAAGGTCGGCAACCTCCGGACGACGACGGAGCCGAAGGGCACCCTGACCACGTCCGACACCACCGACTACGTCACCACCAACCACTACGACGCCATCAACCAGCTCACGTCGGTGGTGAACGCCGACGGCGACAAGCTCTCCTACGAGTACGACGACGTCGGCAACCTCGTCACGGTCGTCGACCCGAAGAAGAACGCGACCACCGACACCACCGACTACACCACCAGGACGACCTACGACCTGAACCACCGGGTCACGGCCGTCACGGACGCGGCCGGAAAGACGACGAAGCGGTCCTACGACAAGGACGGCCGGGTCGTCTCCACGACGGACGCGGAGAACAACACCACGCTCATCACCTACGACGAGCGCGGCAAGACCACCGAGGTGAAGGTCCCCCACAAGGGCACCTCGCCGATCACGTACCGCACGACGAAGTACGAGTACGACCAGGTCGGCAACACCACCAAGGTGATCACACCGCGGGCCGTGGCGGCCGGGACGACGGAGGCGTTCACCGCCCGTACCGAGTACGACGCGCTGAACCGTCCGGTCAAGCAGTTCCAGCCCTACGACCCGGCGGACTCCCGCTACAACGACCCCAACGTCTACACCCAGACGGTGTACGACGCGGTCGGCCGGGTGAAGTCGACCTCGCTGCCCCCGTCCGAGGGGCAGTCGGTCCGCAACACCACCGTCTACGACTACTTCGACAACGGCTGGGTGAAGTCCTCCACGGACCCCTGGGACATCGTCACCACCTACGACTACAACGACCTGGGCCGGCAGACGGCCAGGACGCTCACGTCGGCGGGCGGTTCCTCGAACCGCACGATGACCTGGGGCTACTACCCGGACGGCAAGCTGAAGTCCCGCTCGGACGACGGCGTGCCCGTCGGCCGGGACGTCGTCCTGGTCGACAACTCCGACACCCAGAACACCTCCTCCACGGGTACATGGGCGTCGGGAGACATCACCGGCCAGCAGGGCTACGACCATGCCACGCACGCGGCCGGCACCGGCACGGACACGTTCACCTGGACGCTCAACATCCCGTCCGACGGGACGTACACCGCGTACGTGAAGTACCCGGACGTGCCGGGATCGGCGGCAACGGCCAAGTACACGCTGACGCACGACGGAGGGACGACCGACAAGACGGTCGACCAGACCACCGGCGCCGGCACCTGGGTCTCCCTGGGCTCCTACAGCTTCAAGCGCGGCAACACGGCCAAGCTGGAGCTGTTCGAGAACAGCGGCGGCACGGTCGTGGCGGACGGCGTGAAGCTGGTCCGGGACAACTCGGCCGACACCGACACCGAGCAGAAGACGTTCACGTACACCTATGACGCGAACGGCAACCTGACGACGATCGACGACACCTCGTCGAACGCGAAGATCGACAACTACGCCATCGCCTACACGGGCCTCAACCAGGTCCAGAAGGTGACGGAGTCGCTCAACGGCACGGCGAAGAAGTCGACGTCGTACACCTACGACG
The DNA here is from genome assembly GCF_055571015.1 of Streptomyces sp. NPDC031049. NCBI lineage: Bacteria > Bacillati > Actinomycetota > Actinomycetes > Kitasatosporales > Streptomycetaceae > Streptomyces > Streptomyces sp. NPDC031049. The sequence goes on along the minus strand of NZ_JBVIGC010000032.1, from coordinate 40,676 downwards.
CCAACGGCCTGCCGGAGACGATCACCCACCCCGACCAGCACTCGACGTACACGTACGACCTGCGTGACCTGGTCAAGACGGTCTCCGTCGGCAAGACGGCCACGGACACCGACCCGAAGGTGACGTCGTACACCTACACCGACCGCGGCCAGCGCCTGAAGGAGACCAAGGCCAACGGCAACACTGTCGACTACACCTACTACCTCGACGGCCCGGTCAAGTCCACGACGGAGAAGAAGCCCAACGGCACCCTCGTCTCCTCGCACACCTACGCCTACGACCCCAACGGCAACAAGGCGCAGGACATCGCGAAGAAGATGAACGCCGACGACCACACGGCGTACCTCTCCTCGACCACGGACTACACCTACGACCCGGCCGACCGGCTCGCCAAGTCGGTCAAGACCGGCAACGGTGCCGGGACGGACACCTACGTCCACGACGACAACGCCAACGTCATCAGCCAGACGGTCAACGGCACGACCACCACGTACCACTACGACCGCAACCGGCTGCTGAGCGCCACCGCAGTGGGCGGCACCACGTCCACCTACAACTACGACCCGTTCGGCCGCCAGGAATCGGTGTCGTCGGGCGGCAAGGTGATCAGCCGGAACGTCTACGACGGCTTCGACCACGTCGTGGAGTCCCAGAGCGTGGACTCCACGGGCGCGATGAAGGCGACCACGTACACCTTCGACCCGCTGGACCGGACCGCGTCGAAGACCGCGGACGGCAAGACCACCACGTTCAACTACCTCGGCCTGTCCGGCGAGGTGCTGACCGAGGAAGTCTCCGGTGCGCTGACCAAGTCGTACCAGTACAGCCCGTGGGGCGAGCGCCTGTCGCAGGTCAAGCACAACACCGACGGCACGGCCGAGGCCGGCTACTACGGCTACAACAGCCACACCGACGTCGAGACCGTCACGGACGAGAACGGCGATACGAGGGCCACGTACGGCTACACCGCGTACGGTTCCGACGACACGTCCGAGTTCACCGGCATCGACAAGCCCGACGCCGCCAACCCGGGGAAGGAGCAGTACAACCCCTACCGGTACAACGCCAAGCGCTGGGACGCCCAGTCAGGCACCTACGACATGGGCTTCCGCGACTACAACCCGGGACTGAACCGCTTCACCACCCGGGACATGTACAACGGCGCCCTCGCCGACATGGGACTCGGCACCGACCCGTTCACCGGCAACCGCTACGCCTTCACCGGCGGCAACCCCGTCAGCTTCGTCGAGGAGGACGGCCACTTCGCCTTCGCGCTCGCCGCGGCCGTAGCCGTCGTCGTGGTGGCCGCCGCACTGGCGACCGATCACGTGGCGGCCAAGCAGAGCGGCCGGAAGAGTCTCCTGGACCAGATGGCGGACGGTATCGCGTCCACGGCCGAGAGCATCCGCGACTCCATTCGCCGGGCCGCGGAGGACGACCCGGAGCCACGCAGCGACAACAAGCCGCGTGGTGGCCCGCGCGGGGACAGCGAGACGAAGCCGAAGCCCAGGCCGATGCCGACGCCGAGCCCCGCGCCCTCTCCCATGAACCGCAGCCGCCAGGACTGCACCTCGGGCAACTGGTCCGGCTCCGCCATCCAGTACGACCCGCTGAGGGACGGCAAGGCGCAGGGCGCCCACGCCTGCCTCACGGATCCGCTGGGGACGGGGTCGCCGGCCGCATCCCTGCCGATCTCGGGGTACCAGGACGCGCGGAGCCAGGGATTCAATGTGTCCCGGTGCCACATCATCGGGAACAAGCTGGGCGGTGACGGTACGCGCGAGGACAATCTCTTCACGTGTGCGCAGAACCCGACGAATTCCGCGAACATGTACCACCAGTTCGAGAAGCGGGTGGCGGCTCTCGTCAAACCCGGTGTGTCGGTCTATTACAACGTCAGTCTGCTGTACCGCGAAGGGGCCAGCCGTCCTTACGCGGTGAGCATGTCCTACTACACGAGCACCGGTGATTCGGACCACCGGACGTTCCCGAACTGGGCGCTCCGCAACGGTACCTGGACGACATTGGGCTGACCCCCGCCGCATCAGGTCGCCGTGGCCCCCGGGCGATAAGCTCCGGGGGCCATGGCGACCGCGGTCTGCGGCGAGACACTTGGCGATTCGAGAAACTTGGCGATGCTGAAAGGACCAGAGGCTCGTGCGCACCACCCCTGCTGCCGAGGTGGACCTCACCGAGATCATCCCTGAACTCTCCCCGTGGCGCCGGACCACCGTGCGCCTGCACCCCAGGCCGGGCGCCCCTCGGCAGGCCGACAGCCATGTCGGCGGTCCCATGCTCGAGGTCGAGGGCGTTGCGCGCCCCGCCTGCGAGGAACATCCGACAGACGACCGAGGCCCGCGTACGCCCCGCCCCATGGAATCCGTGGCGCAGTTCTTCCGACGGGAATTCCCGGAGATTCCCTACCCGTCGGACTGTGATCTCCTGCAGGTCTACTGGTGCCCGAACGACCATTACGTGGAATACGTCGACTCGGAGTACGCGGGACCTGCCGTGTCACTTCTCTGGCTGGATTCCGCCCGGAGCACGGGGCGTGCCGCCGAGAACTCCTTCCACCGGGCCGAGCCCTTCAACGACTCGTATGAGCTGCGCCCCTGCAGCATCTCGCCCGAGCGGGTCACCGAATTTCCCGTGATGGAAGAACTCCCCGACGACCTCATGAGGCGTCTGGCCGAGGCGGACCGGGACCGGGGTCTTCGCTACCAGTTCGCGCTCTCGGTCGCGCGCGGCTGGAAGGTCGCAGGGTGGCCGAGCTGGCACGCGACGGACAAGAGGAATCTCCGCTGCCCCGACTGCGACGGAGACGTCGAGCTGCTCCTGAAGGCGGACAGCAGCGAGTGGGACGGCGCGAGTGACCGGTGGTGGCCGCTGGAGGACAGGGAGCTGGACCCGCAGGCGCGCAAGACCGCCTACGAACCGACCGGGGCGGAGGTCGGCCGGTTCGGCGAGCTCCGCGTCTTCGTCTGCCGGAACGATGTCCGGCACGGTCCGGTGCTGGACATCCAGTAACCGGCGGCAGAGGCTCCGGCGGTCGCAACCGCCCGCGGCTGACCGTCGCCGGGACGTTCGTTCGCCTGCCCAGGTCGGGCAGCCCTGCTGCATCAGCCTGCGACGATGGAAAGAATCATGGTGGCAGCATTGCCGGAGACGGCAACCCTGTGGGGAGAACCTCACCGGTGAGGGCGGCCCGGTGGAGGCGGGCGCGTACACGCTTGCCGGCGACGTCCTCGTCCAACCCGGGCTGACGGATCGGGCTTCATAGAGCAGCTGCCACGCCGAATCGGCGTGGCAGCTGCCGCTTATCACAGGTAAAGGGGGTTTGATGGACGTCTACATCGAGGTTCAACCCGACTCGGCTGACCGGCGCGATCCCGGAGAAGCAGTGCGGCAATGGTTCAGTGAATCCCTGTCCAGGATGTTCCCAGGTCTTCGGTCGATCGATGGGGTCTCTTGGTTCGCGTCCTTGCCCATTTCGCGGTACCAGGAGGTGAGGTGGCTTTCGGTGACGTGTGCAAGGTAAGCGGCATCCGCCTTCGACGCGTGTCGGACGAACGTCGTTTCCAGCGGCACGTGGAGGTAGTAGCAGCAGGAGATGCGGAGGTGGTCCCGCACCAGAGAGGTGATCATGTGGCCGTAGCGATCGGCGACAGAATTCCTTCGAGCACCACGTGAAAGCCGGCGTTCAGTGCTTCGCGTGCCATCCTGCCCAGCAGGGCGACGTTGGCGCCGCGCGCGGTGTCGTGTTCCCTGAGCACGCTCCGGCGGATCACGTCCTGGCTCACGATGGCGACACCGCGGCCGTAGCCATCTCGCAGGCCCTGGGCCACGCTTGCCTTGCCTGACGCCGAGTTGCCGCGGATCACCACCAGACGGGTGTCCACACGGCCGGTCGAATGCCCGGGGAACCCACGACGGTGCGCGCCGCTCGGCGTGCCGGTCATGCGGGCCATCCCAACTCGCTGTACAGGTCCCCGTTCTGGGTCTCTGTGATGGCTTGGCGCGTGTAGGAGACGAGGTTGTCGGGCAGCGCGGCCGGGTCCCAGAACCTCCACCGGGTGCACTTGTCCGGCTCGCGCAGTTCCGGTTCGCCGCTCCAGGTGCGGGCGCGGAAGAACAGGCCCACGCGGGGCCGGTCCCCGGCACGGCCGATGTGGTGGACGACGTGGACGAGTTCGACGTCCTGGCGCTCGATGAGCAGGCCGACCTCCTCCCGTGCCTCCCCGATCAGGCAGGTGATGGCGCTCTCCTGCTCACAGTGGCCGGCGAGGACGTGCCAGGTGGACGGCGCGAACGCGGAGTCGGGGGGCGCAGCCCGAGCAGCACCGTTCCGTCGGGCCGCTCCAGGTAGAGGTGAACACCGAGCGTCCATGAGGCCGCCTTTTCGAACGCGGGATGAACAAGCGCATGGCGCTGTACGGGATTCACGGTGGCTCCTCGGGCTGGGATGCGGACAGGGGATCGGGTAACGGCGGGTTGGCCGTCGCTGTGACGGGTGGACGCGGGCGAAATCTAGGACGTGAATTCGGATATCGGGCCCTCTCCTTCTGTGGCCGGGCGGGGCGGGCTGTGACGCTGCCTTCGATCACTCGTGTGGGTTGCGGTACCTCCTTCGGGGGGTTGTCTGGTGCCGCCTGGTCGTCTCGGAGAAGTCGCCTCGGCTCGGCTTCGCCGAGCGTGACGGCTTCGGTCAGAGACCGCTGGTGATCCGGGCCACGTCGGTGAGAGCTAAGGGGAGCGAGTCCCTACTCGGCCCGGGATGGCCTGCACGGTGAGCTGTACGATCGCGCGTGAGGCCAGCGATGTATCCCAAGGGGTGGTTATCAATCGATGAGGCCGTCGCAGTGCTCGACGGGCCGAGTCGCGGATGCGCCGGGCCAGCCGGCTTCCCTCGGCTGTGTGAGATTTCGTGAGATGTGAGAGGGCGCGGGGCGCGAGCGAGACACCGTCGCCCCCCTGTGATACCGCGTTCACGGGCCAGAAGAGGCCCCGGTCCTGATCCTCGGGCCCTCACCGGGTACCACCTGGCACAGGTTGTAGAGACCGTCTTCGGGCGTCCACGTCAGTCCGGGGCGGACGCGTAACAGCAGGTCAGGCACTGCGGTCCGGGATCCTGCTCGACGGCGGGCCCGCCGTCCCCCGACCCAAGAACAGCGACGCTCCCTTCCGCGGCCTCGGCACCAGCAAGGGCACCTCCTGCGGCGCCGGCGGCAAACCCCGGAAGGCCGGCGAGGCCCCCCGCAAGCTTGCCGAGGCCCGCAAGGCCGCCCTCGTGCGTCGCAACGGCTGAGAGCCGTCGCCCTGGCGGCGAATCTCCTGGCCACGGGATCGGCAGCCCTCGGCCCGGCCCGAAGCCGTCATGTGCGCCTCACCTACGAAGTCAACGCCTTTGGCCGCGAGAGGGATACCCGCCGAAACGGAGCAGAATGATCTTGCCGGCGCCTCGCACTGCGCCCAGCATGACAAGCTGTGCCTGCCCACCCCCGAACCCAGGAGATCACCATGACCGCAGAGCCCGTATCTACGGAAGGTTCGGAGCCGGCTGCCCCCGAGACGTCCCCTCTGGAGCCGGACAGCAACGGCAACTATGACCTCAAGCGCAAGTTCCGCGAAGCCCTGGCGCGCAAACGCGGTGCGCAGGTGGATACCACTGATATTGCCGCCAAGTCCGACGCGTCGAAGGTGCGTTCGGCGCACGGCCCGGCTGCGAGCCAGCGGTCGTTCAGGCGCAAGAGTGGCGGCTGAGTCGATGAGTCCCGCGGCCTGACCGCTTCACCGGCACGCGCGCCATCCACTCGCGCGTCCCGTCCAGTGGCTGGCCCGCGACGTGCGCATACCCGTGTGCGCGTCGCGGGCGGGCGTAATCGGCGGACTCGCCTGAGGGAATATATGGCCGCTCCCGCGCGTGCGCCGGAGACGGGCCGTGATGCTTGCCGGAGCCAGGCTGATCTCCACGCCCGCCCGCACCATCTTTTGGGGGAGCAGCCCTTGCGCTGGGCGCGCCCCCAGCTTCCCGAAACGTTGCGCTCCGGCTGGGTCAAAATCTGTGCCCGCGAGCTGAGGTTACAACGGGACGGGCAGACAGATTCTCTACCGTATTAAGCGGGGTGGGATTCTTCACCGTACACAGGCCGCTTCGGCGTGCTACTGTCGATCTCAGTTGCAGTTGTGGTCCCAAAACTTCAAGTGCTCTCCGGGCGGCGCCTGTGCCACTGGAAGCACTTTTGTTATCCGGTCTTTTTCCCGGCGGGGTGATCATCGCGGCGACGCGGGGTCCGTGCAGTGCGGATCCCGATGCACTGCCCCAAAGGAGAAATGGCATGGCTTCTGGTACTGTCAAGTGGTTCAACGCGGAAAAGGGCTTCGGCTTCATCGAGCAGGACGGTGGCGGCGCTGACGTGTTCGCCCACTACTCGAACATTGCCGCCCAGGGCTTTCGTGAGCTGATCGAGGGCCAGAAGGTGACCTTCGACATCGCGCAGGGCCAGAAGGGCCCGACGGCCGAGAACATCGTTCTCGCCTGACGCTGCCTGTCGCGTACTTGTAGCTGGGGCCCGCGTCCTTCGGGGTGCGGGCCCCAGCTACTCGCGTATTCCGCAGTGGTTTCCCTGCGGACGGCAACCAGAAAAACCGTAGGCTCAGCGCATACGGAGCATCCTTCAGGGGTGTACGCACCCCTTCACAGCTTCACAGCTTCATAGCGGCAGACGCCCGAACATTGCGTCCGCTTCGCACTACTCAGTCCAGCGCCTGTGCCCGCACGGATTTTCCGTCGGTCAGATTCGCTGTCGCATTCCACCGGCCCATTCTTGCGATTCTCTGTGCTGCTGATCGCTGCGGGAATTCCTTGACATGTGCCGCATCGAGGAAGGTTCCGCATGAACCGCACACGCACGAACGACCGCTTCATCCGCACCCGTAACGGCAGTACCGACTCCGGCAGGGGCGGCAGCCGATTCGGCTCGTCGGCCAGGAGCCGCTCCGGCGGGCCGAGCCGCTCCGGTGGTCACGGCCGCCGGCCCGCCGCGGCCCAGGGGGAGTTCGCCCTCCCCAAGTCGATCACTCCCGCGCTCCCCGCAGTGGAGGGCTTCGCCGATCTCGACATGCCCCGAGCACTGCTGGGCGCGCTCAGCTCGCAAGGCGTGACCGTGCCCTTCCCGATCCAGGCCGCGACCCTGCCGAACTCCCTCGCCGGCCGGGACGTACTGGGCCGTGGCCGCACCGGCTCCGGCAAGACCCTCGCCTTCGGGCTGGCGCTGCTGGCCCGTACGGCCGGGCAGCGCGCCGAGGCGAGGCAGCCGCTGGCGCTGATCCTCGTACCCACGCGTGAGCTGGCGCAGCAGGTCACCGACGCGCTCGCCCCGTACGCCCGCTCCGTGCGGCTGCGGCTGGCCACGGTGGTGGGCGGAATGCCGATCGGCCGGCAGGCGAGCGCGCTGCGCGCCGGCACCGAGATCGTCGTGGCCACGCCGGGACGGCTCAAAGACCTCATCGACCGTGGCGACTGCCGGCTGAACCAGGTTTCCATCACCGTCCTCGACGAGGCCGACCAGATGGCCGACATGGGCTTCATGCCGCAGGTCACCGCCCTCCTCGACCAGGTCCGCCCCGAAGGCCAGCGCATGCTGTTCTCCGCCACTCTCGACCGCAACGTCGACCTGCTCGTGCGCCGCTACCTCAGCGACCCCGTCGTGCACTCCGTCGACCCCTCGGCCGGCGCGGTCACGACGATGGAGCACCACGTGCTCCACGTTCACGGCGCCGACAAGCACACGGCAACCACCCGGATCGCCGCACGCGACGGCCGCGTGATCATGTTCCTCGACACCAAGCACGCCGTCGACGGCCTCACCGAACACCTCCTGAACAGCGGGGTACGGGCCGCCGCCCTGCACGGCGGGAAGTCACAGCCACAGCGCACCCGCACACTGGCAGAGTTCAAGACCGGACACGTCAACGTGCTGGTGGCGACCAACGTCGCGGCGCGCGGCATCCACGTCGACAACCTCGACCTCGTCGTCAACGTCGACCCGCCGACCGACCACAAGGACTACCTCCACCGCGGCGGCCGCACCGCCCGCGCAGGAGAGTCCGGCAGCGTCGTCACCCTGGTCACCCCCGACCAGCGCCGCGGCATGACCCGCCTCATGGCAGCGGCCGGCATCGTCCCGCAGACCACCCAGGTCCGCGCCGGCGAAGAGGCCCTGCACCGCATCACCGGCGCCCAGGCCCCCTCCGGCATCCCGGTCGTCATCACCGCACCGGTGGTCGAACGCCCCAAGAAGCGCGGCGCCACCTCACGAGGCCGGCGCCGCCCCGTCTCGGCGGCCCGCCGCGCGCCCGTACGGCAGTCCACCCCCGGTGCAGCGGCATAGAACCTTCGTGTCAGGAAGCCCACCCAACTTCGCAGGAGGCACCCTTTGACGCTGGACCAGACGCACTTCCGCTCAACACGTACCAACGCCGTGCAGACGGAGGCCGATCCCGCGGACGCGGTCGGACCGCAGGTCTGGGAGGACATGACCGTGGAGGTGGCACTGTCCGTGATGGCCGCCGCCCGTACAGGTCAGCTGGTCGTCTGCGACGAGGACGGTATGGGCACCGGCCTGGTCACCCGGGACCGGCTCACGGCCGTTCGTGACGGCTCTGGATACACGGACCGGATCCGCCTGCGTGACATCGCCGACGTCATCGGGTCCTTCGCCTCGCCGCTGCCCACGAGGGCCGAAGCCGAGCGTGCGATGCGCTGCCGCCGGCTCGGGGCCCCGCCCGTGGTCGACGGACACGGCAACGCTCTGGGCGTCCTCGCCCTCTCTCGCTGAACCGCCGTCACCCTGCCCGGCCCCGTCTTCTCTTCTCCCTGGAGCCCTCATGCGCTGTATCATCGCTCGCTTCCCGTTCGACCTGACCAAGAGCGGCGTGGTGGAATCGATGAAGGGCGTCACACCTGAGCCGGTCACCGGTGAGTTCGTCATCATCGGACGACGCCACTACCCCGCCAAGCAGGTCGGCCAGGTCATCACCCGCCAGGACCGCCGTGATTTCAGCACCGGGGAAGTCCTCAGGGCCATGACCCAACTCGGCTTCACCTGCCGCACCCGCCCTACCGCCGCAACCGCGCCCGTGGCCGGCCCGGACGGGCCGGCTTCCGCAAGGCTCGGCGCTCCCCCTGTCCGCCTGACGTACGGACAGGTGTGAGCCGAACCGAGCAGTGAGGCCCCACCGGCGTGGGCGGATTCCAAGGGTCGTAGCAACATTGCGGTGAGTTGATCAAGCCGCGAGCAGTGTGAACAGACGCTCGGCTGGGGTCTCCCAGTCGAGCGTTTTGCGTGGGCGGCTGTTGAGTTCGGAGAGCCTCCAGGCCGTCGGCCGCCCGCTGAGCGGCCTCCTCCAACGACCGCCGCCGCGGCCCCCTGCTGCGGCGAGCCTCCCGCCGTCGTTGGATCGGTTTTGAGCCTCCAGGCCCAGCATGGGGTCGCCGAGCAGGAAGCAACCCACCGACAGCACTCTTCCGAGAGTGTCTACGGAAGAACCAGGCACTGGTCATGGAGAAAACCTGTCGTGACGACAGTAGACATTGGCCCGTCGCAGGGTTAATGTATCTGTCGTACCCAGGAAGTCGAAGTGGGCACGGCAGACACGAACTGCCGTGCCGGCAGGTCAAGCAGGACACGGCCCAAGGGGGTCGTGAGCAGTACCCGCGGTATCCAGCAGTATCACCGAGTAACCGAAGGTAAGGAGCGAGACGCCATCAGGATCGCCCGGGCGAGGAAGCAGTCCGCCCGGGTACCGCAGGCCCCGGATTGGAAGGTGGTCCCCGGTCACGCATCCGCGATCCCCGCAGCCCCGCCCTCCCAGGCGGACCCTGCGGACATACAAGGCCGGCGCAGCCGGCCGGTAGATGGTGTTGAAAGCTCGGGGCCCGGGTGCCAGTACGGTGCCCGGGCCCCCCGACGCGCCCCCCGGAAGAAGAGGTCTATGCCCCCTGGCAGTTCCCGCGCCGTCACCCCCCTCGATGACGACGACTACCCCGCCTACACCATGGGCCGGGCCGCCGACATGCTCGGCACCACCCCCGCCTTCCTCCGCGCCCTCGGCGAACACCGCCTGATCACCCCTTTGCGCTCCGAAGGCGGCCACCGCCGCTACTCCCGCTACCAGCTGCGCATCGCCGCTCGCGCCCGCGAACTCGTCGACCACGGCACCCCCATCGAGGCCGCCTGCCGCATCATCATCCTCGAAGACCAACTCGAAGAAGCGCAGCGCATCAACGAACAACTGCGCACACAAGGCCCCGAGCCGCAGTCGAAGACCTCAGCCTGACCGGACGCAGGCACGAAGACACGGACGACGCTCCCGGGCCGCCACCGACTGGACCCCCCCCATCGGCCCCTGAAACGAGCGCCCCTTACTCCCACCGGGCAGGGACCCCGGCGATCACCACGCTGGGGTCCTTCTCTGGACAAGACGGTTCCCCCGGTCCCGGGCCGGAGCCCTGCCAGCGCGCCGGTTGCCCGTCGGCGGCCTGCCGGGCCCAGTGAGGCACATGCTTGCCGTGTCGGCGTCCGTGCCGTCCGCGCGTCTGGCACGATGGCACTTCAGGACTCCGAGATCTCGTGGCGGCTTTTGAGCTCACCTTGGCCGGTCCCGCCTTGACCCCTCCCTGTCCGGTCGCTGGCGTCACCGGATCGTCCCCGGGACACCCGTTGTGGTGCCCCGACCATGTCGGGAGGAGGTAATGGATCACCTGTCCCGCTCTCCGGGTACCGTCAGGGTATGAGTCATCCGCACCCCGAGCTGAAAGCCGCACCGCCCCTTCCCGAAGGAGGGCTGCGGGTCATCGCCCTGGGCGGCCTGGGTGAGATCGGCCGCAACATGACCGTCTTCGAGCACGCGGGCAAGCTGCTCATCGTCGACTGCGGTGTCCTGTTCCCCGAGGAGACCCAGCCCGGTGTGGACGTGATCCTGCCGGACTTCACCTCGATCCGGGACCGGCTGGACGACATCGTGGCCGTGGTCCTCACCCACGGCCACGAGGACCACATCGGCGGCGTGCCGTACCTGCTGCGCGAGCGGAGGGACATCCCGGTCGTCGGCTCCAAGCTGACCCTGGCCTTCCTGGAGGCCAAGCTCAAGGAGCACGGCATCCGGCCGCGCACGGTGCGGGTGCGCGAGGGCGACCGGCGTGGCTTCGGGCCCTTCGACTGCGAGTTCGTGGCGGTCAACCACTCCATCCCCGACAGCCTCGCGGTCGCGATCCGTACCCGGGCCGGGATGGTGCTGCACACCGGCGACTTCAAGATGGACCAGTTCCCTCTCGACGACCGCATCACCGACCTGCGCGCCTTCGCCCGCCTCGGCGAGGAGGGCGTGGACCTGTTCCTGACCGACTCCACCAACGCCGAAGTACCCGGCTTCACCACCTCCGAGCGAGAGCTGAACCCGGCGATCGAGCAGGTGATGCGCACCGCGCCTCGCCGGGTCATCGTCTCCAGTTTCGCCAGCCACGTGCACCGCATCCAGCAGGTCCTGGACGCCGCCCACCAGTACGGCCGCAAGGTCGCCTTCGTCGGGCGGTCGATGGTCCGCAACATGGGCATCGCCCGTGACCTGGGCTATTTGAAGGTCCCCTCCGGCCTGGTCGTGAGCACGAAGGAGTTGGAGAAGCTCCCGGACCACAAGATCACTCTGGTCTGCACCGGCTCGCAGGGCGAACCGATGGCCGCGCTGTCCCGGATGGCCAACCGCGACCACATGATCCGCATCGGCAAGGGCGACACCGTCCTGCTCGCCAGCTCCCTCATCCCCGGCAACGAGAACGCCATCTACCGGGTGATCAACGGACTCACCCGGTGGGGCGCCAACGTCGTCCACAAGGGCAACGCCAAGGTGCACGTCTCCGGGCACGCCAGCGCCGGCGAACTCGTCTACTGCTACAACATCGTCAAGCCCCGCAACGTCATGCCCGTCCACGGCGAGTGGCGCCACCTGCGGGCCAACGCCGACCTCGCCATCCGTACCGGTGTCGACCCCGAACGGGTCGTCATCGCCGAGGACGGCGTCGTCGTCGACCTGATCGACGGGCGCGCCTCCATCACCGGCAAGGTCCCCGCCGGCAACGTCTACGTGGACGGCATGGAAGTCGGCGGCGCCACCGAAGCGTCCCTCAAGGACCGCCTCACCCTCGCCGAAGAGGGCGTCGTCACGGTGGTGGCGATCGTCGACGCCGACACCGGCGCCCTCGCCGAGGCCCCCGACTTCCTGGCCCGGGGCTTCGTCCACGACGACGCCACCTTCGAGCCGGTCATCCCCGTCATCGAGAAGACCCTGGCCACCGCGGCCGAGGAAGGCGTCGGGGACGCCCACCAGCTGGAACAGCTCATCGCCCGCGCCGTGGCGAACTGGGCGTTCCGCACCCACCGCCGCAAGCCCCTCGTCATCCCCGTCATCATCGACGCCTGAGCCGCACTCGGGCAGGCGTCCGGGGGCGGACGCCGATGTGCACGAGGTGAAACCCGGCGACGAGTCGATCCTGATGTCCCGCCTCATCACCGGCCCACCGGCCCACCGCGTCGGCCCGGGCGGCGGCGCCTGACCCCGGGAATCGTGAGCCAGGCGCTTGTGACAATCAGGCGGCGACGAGCTCCTGCTCACTGTCCGGCGTCTTGACCTCGGGCTTCCTGTTCGGCAGCGAGAGCCGGAAGACCTTGCGCCACGCGGAGAACACCTGCTTGGGCAGCGGTCCGGTGACGTACTCCAGCTCGTACTTCTCGAACAGTGCGCGCACCTTCACCGCGACCTCGGCGTACCGGTTGCTCGGCAGGTCCGGGAACAGGTGGTGCTCGATCTGGTGCGACAGGTTGCCCGTCATGAAGTGCATGGCCTTGCTGCCGCTGATGTTCGCCGAGCCCATCATCTGGCGCAGGTACCACTGGCCGCGTGTCTCGCCCTCGATCGACCGGCGCTCGAAGACCTGCACGCCCTCCGGGAAGTGTCCGCACATGATCACCGAGTGGGACCAGATGTTGCGGACCAGGTTCGCGGTGAACGTGGCGGCGAGCGTGGTGAGGAAGGAGGGGCCCGACAGGAGCGGGTGGATCACGTAGTCCTTGAGGACCTGCTTGCGGATCTTGCGGCCCACGGCCTTGGCCCGCGCGCGGAACTCCGGGTCCTTGCGGCGGCGCTTGTTCAGGTTCTTGCCCAGCTCCAGGTCGTACGCCGCGATGCCGTACTCGAAGAAGCAGGCGTTGATGAAGTTCCACAGCGGCTGGCCGAGGTGGGACGGGTGCCACTCCTGGTCCTCGTCGACGCGCATGATGCCGTAGCCGAGGTCGTTGTCCTTGCCGATCACGTTGGTGTACGTGTGGTGCAGCTCGTTGTGCGAGTGCTTCCACTGGTCGGCCGGCGAGACGTGGTCCCACTCCCAGGTGGTGGAGTGGATCTTCGGGTCTCGCATCCAGTCCCACTGGCCGTGCAGGATGTTGTGGCCGATCTCCATGTTGTCCATGATCTTCGCCACGGACAGGCCGGCGGTGCCGAGCAGCCACGCGGGCGGGAAGATCGAGAACAGCAGTACGCCCCTGCTGACGAGCTCGAGCGTGCGCTGTGCCGAGATGACCTTGCGGATGTAGGCGGCGTCCTTCTCGCCGCGGCCGGCGATCACCTCGTCGCGGATCGCGTCCAGCTCGCGGCCGAGCTCCTCGATCTGCTCCTCGGTCAGGTGGGCGGTGGGGTCGATGGCGGTCAAGCTGCTCCTACCGTTCGATGTCGCAGGGGCCCGCCGCGGCGGACACACAGGTCTGGATGAGGACGCCCGGCTCGGCCTCGGTGATCTCGCCGGTACGCAGGTCTCGGACGGCGCCACCCCTGAGCGGCGTGACACAGCCGAAGCAGATGCCCATGCGGCACCCGGACGGCATGAGCACGCCGGCCTCCTCGCCGACGTCCAGCAACGGCGTAGCGCCGTCCGCGTCGACGGTCTTGCCGGTGGCGCTGAACGTGACCTCGCCGCCGCGTCCGTCGCCGGCGACGACGATGCCGGGGCGGAAGCGTTCGGTGTGCAGGCGCTCTTGGACGCCGTGCCCGCTCCAGTGCTCTTCGGCGGCGTCGAGCAGGCCCGCGGGCCCGCAAGCCCAGGTCTCGCGCTCGGCCCAGTCGGGCACGAGTTCGTCGAGACGGGCGATGTCGAGCATGCCGTCCGTGTCGGTGTGCACCTCGAGGAGCCGCAGCTTCTTGTCCGCGACCAGATCGTGCAGTTCGTTGCGGAAGATCACGTCCTGTGGCCGTGGCGCGCAGTGGACCATGACGACGTCGTCGAGACCGGTGTCGCGCAGCATGCCCATCACGGGCGTGATGCCGCTGCCGGCCGTCAGGTAGAGCACCTTGGCGGGCTTGGCCTGCGGCAGCACGAAGTCACCGGTCGCCTGGTCGAGCTGGATCAACGTGCCCGGTTTCGCCCTGCGGACCAGGTGGTTGCTGACCTTGCCGTCCGGGATCGCCTTCACGGTGATCGTGACGCGGCCGTCCTGGCGGTTCGTCGGCGAGGTGATGGAGTAGGCACGCCACAGGCGCACCCCGTCGACGTCGACCCCGATCCGCACGTACTGACCGGCTGTGTGGCCGCGCCAGCCCCGTCCCGGCCTGATCACGACCGTCGCGGCGTCATCCGTCTCGGGGTGCACGGCCTCGATGCGCCCCCGCAGGTCAGCGCCCGCACGCAGTGGGCTGACCAGGTCGAGGTAGTCCGACGGCAGCAGCGGCGTCGTGACCATCTCCAGCAGTTTCCACGCCCTGCTGCGAAGGGCTGCACTCGTCATGACTCCAGCTTGCTGCGTCTCAGGGCGTAAAGTCCTGACCGTAGGACGTGAATCTGGTGGGTGGAATTGTTCGCAGGGAATAAGAACGTGAGTCGTGTAACCCAGAGGGCCAGCGAACTGGCCCTGGACGAGACGACGGTCACCGCACTTCGGGCCGCGCTGAAGACCACAGCCGACGAGGTCGTCCAGGCGATCATCGACGAGGTCCCTCCCTACGCCAACGCCCTTTCGGGCAGCATGGGCGGCACCATCCGCCGAGCCGTCCGCACCGCCCTGGGGCACTACCTGGACCTCGCGAGCGGGAATGCCACGGGCGGCGACGGCGGTGACGCGGCCTACGAGCTGGGCCGCGGCGAGGTGCGCGACGGCCGTTCGATGGACGCCCTGCTCAGCGCCTACCGCGTCGGCGCCCGCGTGGCCTGGCGATGCCTGGCAGCGGGCGCCGTGTCCGCAGGTCTGCCCGCCGCCGAGGTCGCCAAGTTCGCCGAGCTGACCTTCGCCTACATCGACGAGCTCTCCGCCGCGAGCGCCGCGGGCCACGCCGACGAACTGGTCGCCCGGGGCAGGGCCCACGAGCGTCACCTGGAACACCTGGCCCGCGACCTCCTCGCCGGCGTGAGCCCGGACGTGCTGCTGGCCTCTGCTCAACGGGCCGGATGGCAGCCTCCGGATTCGCTGACCGCGGTCCTGCTGCCCGCCGCCCAAGCCCGGCCTGCCTACCGCGCGCTCGACCCGAACACCCTCGTCCTGGACGATCTGCCGGACGCCACCGGTGTGCTGCTCGTCCCCGATGCCGACCGATCACATCTCTTGCGGCAGCTGACCGACCGCACCGCCGTGGTCGGCCCGGCCCGGCCATGGACTCGTGCGTCGGCCTCGTACGCACGAGCGGTACGCGCGCGCTCCCTCTCCTCTGATATCCGTGACACCGAGGACCACCTGCCCGAGCTGGTGCTGAGCGCCGACATGGACGCGTTCGCAGACCTGCGTGTCCGAGCCCTCGCACCGTTGCGCACCTTGCCTGTCGCGACCGCACGGCGGCTGGAGGAGACGTTGCGGGCGTGGCTGCTCCACCAGGGCAGGCGGGACGAGGTGGCGGCGGCGTTGTTCGTCCATCCCCAGACAGTCCGGTACCGGATGTCGCAGCTGCGAGAGCTGTTTCCGGATCTCGCATCGCCACACCGGGTCCTTGAACTGACGCTGGCGGTCGGTCTTCGGGCCAGTTGACGCGTACTTCGACCGTCCACGAACTCCCGGCGGTTCCCGGGACCGTGTTCGGTGTCTACCTGACCCCGGGCTGCGGCTGACCGGGTTCGGGCGCACCGCCCGCCACACCGAGGCGTCCTCTGCTGCCCTTTGCGGAGCCGTGAGATCATCCGATGCCTCGAGCGATACGCCGCCCGCGAGGTCTTCAACCTGGTCAGACCGGTTCCCCGTACCCCCGCGTTATAGGGGCGTCTGTGAGACGTGAGAAGGTCTGGGGCGTGAGTGAGACACCGTCGAACACCCTGCAATACCGCTTTGACGGGCCGGAAGAAGCCCCGGTCCTGATCCTGGGTCCCTCACTGGGTACCACCTGGCACATGTGGGACCGGCAGGTCCCCGAGCTGGCGCAGCAGTGGCGGGTCTTCCGGTTCGACCTGCCGGGACACGGCGGCGCCCCCGCCCACCCGGCGGCCTCCGTCGCCGACCTCACCACGCGGCTGCTGGCCACGCTCGACGGGCTCGGCGTCCAGCGGTTCGGGTACGCCGGATGCGCGCTGGGCGGTGCGGTCGGTGTGGAGCTGGCACTGCGCCACCCCGAGCGCCTCGCCTCGCTCGCGCTGATCGCCGCGTCCCCGCGGTTCGGCACGGCCGACGAGTTCCGCCAGCGCGGCGTGATCGTGCGGACCAACGGGCTCGACCCCATCGCCCGCACCGCACCGGACCGCTGGTTCACCGGCGGGTTCGCCGCCGCGCAGCCCGCGATCACCGAGTGGGCCGTGCAGATGGTCCGCACCACCGACCCCGGCTGCTACATCGCCGCCTGCGAGGCGCTCGCCTCGTTCGACGTCCGCCCGGAACTGGGCCGGGTCGGAGTGCCGACCCTCGTCCTGGTCGGCTCCGACGACCAGGTCACCGGCCCCGCCGAGGCCCGCACCCTGGTCGCCGGCATCCCCGACGCCCGGCTCGCCGTCGTCCCCGGCGCCTCCCACCTGGTGCCGGTCGAGCAGCCGGCGGCCGTCACCGATCTGCTGGTCCGGCACTTCACCACCGCCTGGCAGCCCGCCTACGACACCGCCACCGGCCAGACCGCGATCCCCGCGGCCCCGGTCAAGCCCGTCCTGGCCGCGGCGCCGCAGCCCGTGCAGACCCCGCCCCTGACGCCGGCCGGCGAGATAGCCCCGGCCCCCGTACCGCCGCAGGCGCCGGGGCGCCCGGACCCGTACGAGGCGGGGCTCAAGGTGCGCCGGGAGGTGCTCGGCGACGCCCACGTCGACCGGGAGCTGGAGCAGGCCGGCGACTTCTCCGGCGACTTCCAGGAACTCCTCACCCGCTACGCCTGGGGCGAGATCTGGGACCGGCCGGGCCTCGACCGCCGGACCCGCAGCTGCATCGCCCTCACCGCCCTCGTCGCCGGCGGCCACACGGAGCCGCTCGCCTCTCACACCCGCGCCGCCCTGCGCAACGGCCTCACCCCCGACGAGATCAAGGAGGTGCTGCTCCAGGCGGCCGTGTACTGCGGCGTACCGGCCGCGGCCGGCGCCTTCCGGGTGGCCCAGCGGGTCATACAGGAGGAGACGACGCCGGCGGAGTGATCCACCGGGCGGAAGCCCGCCTCACCCCGGCCGGACCCGCGAAGCCCGCTCCGGCCGGACCTGCGACGCCCGTCCCGGCCGGACCTGCGACGCCCGTCCCGGCCGGACCTGCGACGCCCGTCCCGGCCGGGCCCGCGGAGTCCGACCGGCCGCACCCCGCGGAGTCCGACCGGCCGGACGCCGCGGGAGCCGCCCGCGGGAGCCGCCCGGCACGGTTCCCCGCCTGAGCCGCCCGGCACGGCGCGTCACCGGAGTGGCCCGGCACGGTGCCCCGCCGGAACCGCCCGGCACGGCGCCCCGCCGGAGCGGGCGGCGCAGCGCCCCGGCCGGGCCCGCGCGGCAGGATGGGATCATGAAGTTCACGAAGAAGTCACACTCCTGCGTCCGGCTCGAGAAGGACGGCCGGAGCCTCGTCCTGGACCCCGGCGCCTTCACCGAGGAGGACGCCGCGCTCGGCGCGGACGCCATCCTCGTCACCCACGAGCACCCCGACCACTTCGACGAACTGCGGCTGCGCGCCGCCATGGAGATCAACCCGGCCGCGCAGATCTGGACGCTGCGGTCGGTCGCCGAGAAGATCACCTCCGCGTTCCCGGGCCGGGTGCACACCGTCGGCCACGGCGACACCTTCACCGCCGCGGGCTTCGAGGTGCAGGTGCACGGCGAGCTGCACGCGGTGATCCACCCGGACATCCCGCGGATCACCAACATCGGCTTCCTGATCGACGGCGGCAAGGTCTTCCACCCCGGCGACGCCCTCACCGTGCCCGAGCACCCGGTCGAGACGCTGATGCTGCCGGTGATGGCCCCCTGGAACAAGATCTCCGAGGTCATCGACTACGTCCGCGAGGTACGGCCGCAGCGTGCCTACGACATCCACGACGCCCTCCTCACCGACCTCGCCCGCCCCGTCTACGACCGTCAGATCGGTCAGCTGGCCGGTGCCGAGCACCTGCGGCTGGCGCCGGGCGACTCCGCGCACGTCTGACCACCGGCCGGGCCCGCACCCGCCTCAACCCTCGCACCGGCCTCAGTCCTCGCACCCGGCCCAGCCCCGGCGCCCGCCCGGGCCCCCGCACCCGGGCGGGGCCGCGTTGTCGGACCCGCCCGGTAGGTTGTGGGGCATGCGCATCGCGACCTGGAACGTGAACTCGATCACCGCCCGCCTGCCGAGGCTCCTGGCCTGGCTGGAGAGCAGCGGCACGGACGTGCTCTGCCTCCAGGAGGCCAAGGTCGCCGAGGACCAGTTCCCCGCCGGCCGGCTGCGCGAGCTGGGCTACGAGACGGCGGTCCACGCCACCGGCCGGTGGAACGGCGTGGCGGTGCTCTCCCGCGTCGGCCTCGAGGACGTGGTCAACGGCCTGCCCGGCGACCCCGGCTTCGAGGGTGTGCAGGAGCCCCGTGCGATCTCGGCCACCTGCGGCCCGGTCCGCGTCTGGTCGGTGTACGTGCCCAACGGCCGCGAGGTGAACCACCCGCACTACGCGTACAAGCTCCAGTGGTTCGAGGCGCTGCGCGCGGCCGTGGCCGGCGACGCGACGGGCAGCCGCCCCTTCGCGGTCATGGGCGACTACAACGTGGCTCCGACGGACGACGACGTCCACGACCCCGCCGCCTTCGAGGGCTCCACCCACGTCACCCCGGCCGAGCGCGCCGCCCTCGCCTCCCTGCGCGAGGCCGGCCTGTCCGACGTGGTGCCGCGCCCGCTGAAGTACGACCGGCCCTTCACCTACTGGGACTACCGTCAGCTCTGCTTCCCGAAGAACCGCGGCATGCGCATCGACCTGGTGTACGGCAACGCGCCCTTCGCCGAGGCGGTCAAGGACGCCTACGTCGACCGTGAGGAGCGCAAGGGCAAGGGCGCCTCGGACCACGCGCCGGTCGTGGTCGACCTGGACGTGTAGTCCGCCCCGGGGCAGCGGCGCGGGTCAGGGCTCCAGGAGCGCCAGGTCCACCGACTCCGCCAGGGCCGCCAGCCCGGCGTCCCCGGGGTGCAGATGGTCCCCGCTGTCGTAGGCGGGCAGCATCCGCGACGGGTCGGCCGGGTCGCGCAGCACGGCGTCGAAGTCGAGGACGGCGGCGAAATCGGCGCCGCCCCGCAGCCAGTCGTTGACCGCGCTCCGCTCGGCGTCGACGGCGGCCGTGCACGCGGCCGACCCGCCGCAGGGCAGGATCGTCGCCGCCAGCATCCGCAGCCCCCGCTCCCGCCCCCGCTGCGCGAGCTGCCGCAGCCCGGCGATCACCTGCTCGGCCGGCGTGCCCGCCCGCAGGTCGTTGACGCCCTCGAAGACCACCGCCGTGCGCGCCGAGGTCTGTGCGAGGACGTCCCGGTCGAACCGGTGCACGGCGCTGACGCCCGCCGTGTCCGCCGACACCCCCTCGCCCGGGTAGCGGTCGGTGACGACCCGGTTGCCGGAGATGCCGTGGTTGAGCACCCCGTAGCGGGGCACGGCGCGCTGCGCGCGCAGCCGCGCGGCCAGCACGTCCGGCCAGCGCCGGTTCGCGTCGGGCGTGGACGCGGTGCCGTCCGTGATCGAGTCGCCGAGCAGCACCACCGAGCCGGGCCCGCCGCCCACGTCCACCCCGGTCAGCAGCGGCCAGCCGGTCAGCACGGAGGTGTAGGCGGCGGCCGAGCCGTCCGCCGTGTGGTCGCCCGGCTCGCTCAGATACGACCGCTGCACCGCGAGCCGGTGCAGCGGAAGGGCCGCCACCGTGCCCGGCAGATGAAAGCTGACGAGCAGGTTGGTGCCGGCCGGCACCGGGAAGGCGAGCGGATCGCTGTACGCCTGGGCCCCCGCCGGGATCTCCACGCCCGCCGCACCGGCGAACGACAGCGCCACCGGTGCCCGCCGTGCCGCCGCCCCCGCCGCCTGCACGGCGACGGTCGCGCCACCGATCCGTACCGGGGCCGCAGCGAACGTGTTGTCGAACCGCACCCGCACCCGGGGCCCGCCCGCCGAGGTGTGCACCACGAGCCGCAGCGTCCGCCCGGTCCACGGGCCCACCGGTGCCAGCCCGCCGGTCGACGCCGCCCAGGTGCCCGTCCAGTCCCGCCCGGCGTCCCGTACCGACAGCGCGAACACATGCAGGCCGGGTGCGCGCGGCAGCCGCACGGCGACCACCTCGCGCCCCGGGGACAGCGGCACGGTCACCACGTACAGCAGGGCCCGCTCGGCGAGCGGGCCGGCGGGCGTGTTCACCCGCGGCAGCGCCACCGCCTTCGTCGCGAGCGGGCCGGTGCGCCAGTCCGGCGCGGTCAGCCGGTAGGGGGAGCGCCCGCCGTCCGCGTACCTCACCTCGCCCGCACCGCCCACGGGGCCGCCGTCCGTGCCCGCGACCAGGAACGCGAGCGCGTCGCCGCGCCCGGTGACCCGTACCGACTGGCCGTTCGCCCGGACGTTGTCCGGCTCGCCCGCGCGCCGTCGCGGCCAGGTCAGCCGGGCGCCCTGCACGGTCAGGACGCGGCCCGGTGTCCACCCGGCGGCGGCCAGGTCCCGCGCCGACAGGGAGGCGCCCGCGCCGTCGAAGTCCGCCTCGCCCGGCCGGGCGTCGTCGCTGACGGCCGTGTTGTCGAACAGCCGCTCCAGCGGCACCGGGACGGCCCCCTGCGCCGCGACCGCCCGGGTGACGGCACCCGGCACCAGCGCGGCCAGCAGGGCGACGACGACCGCGCAACTCACCACCCATCGGCGCACGGCCGGCTCCTCCCGCCACACGGGCCCGCACACCGCGGGACGCACGGCGAAGCTAGAAAGCGGCCGGCGGTCCGTCAACGAGCCATGCGGACGCGGCCGGTGAAGTCGTCCGGAAGCGACCCACCGCGTGCCTGTGGTGCGTACGGGGGTACGAATGACAGTCTGGAGGTATGAACCTCTCTTTCCTGGGCAAGCGACGCGAGCCACCCGCAGCCCCGGACGCCGAGGGCATCGCCGGTCTGCTGGCCGAGTGCGAACTGCTGCGTTCGCAGGCGGCCCGGGAGGGGGTCCGGCTCGACGACTCGGCGGCCTCGCTGGAAGAACTCGACCAGCTCGTGCCGCGCTGGCGGGACGACGAGGAGACCCTGTCCTGGCTCGGCAACGACGCGGGTCTGTACCTGGGCACGGTCATCGTGCGCACGGTCCCCGGTGCCGCCTGGCGCATCCGGTCCGACGGCCAGCCGGTCGTCCGCCTCGCCTCCGGCCGGGAGTTCGACGTGGTGGCCTCCGGGCGCGCGTGGGCCGCCAGCGGGGTGCCGGAGCTGTCGCAGCTGTACGCCGAGGTCGCCGAGCCCTGAGCAGACCCGCAACCCCTGTGGCGGTAAATACGGCTAATGCCCGAAAAGTGCGTGTCGGGTGTGCGCCATCCCCCGGTCCGGATACGTTGCCGCCGTCCGGAGGCCACCGAGAAGGAGGGCCGGCACCGCCGTCGATCCCCTGACCGAGCGCCGTACCCGTCGGCGGCAGCCGCAGATCACTGCTCGTAGCGAGGAGAAGGTCAGCTGCCCGCCCGCCGGGTGGCGCCCGGTCGCTCTCAGGAGGCCCGGTGGGAGTTGCGGGGAGCGGGTGGTGCCGGCAGCGGACTCGTCGCCGCGCGGGTCACGTCCCCGATCAGCTCCACCATGTCCGGCCCGTAGGCCTGCGAGTTGACCACCTTGAGCAGCAGCACGAAGGAGGCGTTGCCGTGCTTGCGGGCGAGCCGTTCGTGGTTGCGGGCGAGGTAGCGGGTGGCGGCCTGGTTGGTGACGGCCCGTTGCCCGCAGAACAGGAACACCGGCCGGGACTCGCGCCGGTCGCCGGCGGTCAGCCGGGCCAGCAGCACGTACTCCGCGACGCCCGGGTCCATGCGGTAGCGCTCGGCGCCGATCTGGAAGGCGCCCCGGTCCGGCCCCGGTTCCGGGTCGACGTTGACCCGTACGCCGGGGAGCATCGCCGTCATGTGGGCCGCCATGCGCCGGTTCGAGCCGGGGCCGCCCACACAGAACTCGGTGCGCTCCCCGAAGCCCTGGTGGACCGCGTCCTGGGTGACCATCTGGACATGGGCGCCGCAGTCCTTGATCAGCGCGGACAGCTCGAGCAGCGCGAAGACGTCGATGCGGTGGACCGCCGGTTCGACCATCGCCGGATCGCGGTTGACGACGAGCAGCGACTCGGAGTTCTCCGGCAGGCCGAAGAAGGCCTGCTTGCGCCTCCGTTTCCGCCGCCACAGGTACGTACGGGCGATCCAGCCCAGCGCGGCGCTGATGCCCGCCGCGACCACGCCCAGGACGATGTTGCGCACGTCGTCAGTCATGGGCGCGCATGCTAGCGGGCGCGGCCGGACCCGTGTTCGACCAGGCGCCGCGAGGCGCTCCTGACGCGGTCATGATGAGCAACTAGGCTGCGTGGACGGCCTTTGAGCGGAGGTGCGCATGCGTCGTCCCGTCGGACGCAAGCTGACGGTTCTGGCGGTCACGGCCGCCATGGTGTCGCTGGGGGCGGCAGCCCCGCCCACCGAACGGACCGGGCCACCGGCCGAGCGGACAGGACCGTCCGCCGAACGGACAGGGTCGGCCGCCGAGCGGCCCGGACCGTCCGCCGAACAGACAGAGTCGGCCGCCGAGCGGCACGGGTCATCCGCCGAGCGGCCCGGGCAGGCCGGGAAGGCCCCGGTCGCCGTCGGGTACGGCGGCGCGGTCGCCAGTGTCGACCCGGACGCCTCCGCCGCCGGCATCGAGGTGCTGCGCAAGGGCGGCAACGCCGTGGACGCCGCCGTCGCCACCGCCGCCGCGCTCGGCGTCACCGAGCCCTACTCGGCCGGCATCGGCGGAGGCGGCTACTTCGTCCACTACGACGCCGGGTCCCGCACGGTGCACACCGTCGACGGCCGCGAGACCGCGCCGCTCACGGCCGACGAGCACCTGTTCACCGAGGACGGCGAGCCGATCCCCTTCGCCGAGGCCGTCGGCAGCGGACTCGCCGTCGGCACCCCGGGCACGCCGGCCACCTGGCGGACCGTCCTGGACCGGTGGGGCAGCAAGCGGCTCGCCACCCTGCTGAAACCCGCCGAGCGCCTGGCCCGGCACGGCTTCACCGTCGACGAGACCTTCCGCGCGCAGACCGCCGCCAACGAGGAGCGGTTCCGCCGCTTCCCCGACACCGCCGAGCTGTTCCTGCCGGGCGGCCGGCTCCCCGCCGTCGGCTCCACCTTCACCAACCCCGACCTCGCCCGCACCTACCGCGAACTGGCCCGCGAGGGCGTCGGCGCCATCTACCACGGCGACATCGGCGCGGACATCGTCGCCACCGTCGCCAAGCCCCCGGTGGACCCCGGCTCCGGCTGGAACGCCCGCCCCGGCGAGCTGTCCGAACGGGACCTGGCCGCCTACCGCACCAGGCTCCAGCCGCCGACGAAGACCTCGTACCGGGGACTCGACGTCTACTCCATCGCCCCGTCCTCCTCCGGTGGCACCACGGTCGGCCAGGCCCTGAACATGCTGGAGGGCACCGACCTTTCCCGGGCCGACGACAGCCGCTACCTTCACCGCCTCATCGAGGCGAGCCGCATCGCCTTCGCCGACCGCGGACGCTGGGTCGGCGACCCGGCGTTCGAGGACGTGCCGACGAAGGAACTGCTGTCGCAGCGCTAC
The DNA here is from genome assembly GCF_055571015.1 of Streptomyces sp. NPDC031049. Taxonomy (NCBI): domain Bacteria; kingdom Bacillati; phylum Actinomycetota; class Actinomycetes; order Kitasatosporales; family Streptomycetaceae; genus Streptomyces; species Streptomyces sp. NPDC031049. Next base: position 16,443 of record NZ_JBVIGC010000032.1, on the reverse strand, counting down.
GCCGACTCCCGCGCCTGCCTGATCCAGGACGACGCGGCGCTCACCAGCCCGCTCGCCCCCGGCGACCCGCGCGACCCCGAGCCCTGCGCATCCCGCGGACCGGCGGCGCCGACGACGTACGAGGGGGAGAGCACCACCCATCTGACGACCGCCGACCGATGGGGCAACGTCGTCGCCTACACCCTCACCATCGAGCAGACCGGCGGCAGCGGCATCACCGTGCCCGGCCGCGGCTTCCTGCTCAACAACGAGCTGACCGACTTCTCCTTCGTGCCCGCCGCCCCGGCGGTGCACGACCCGAACCTGCCCGGACCCGGCAAGCGGCCCCGGTCCTCCATCGCGCCGACGATCGTCCTGGACCGCCACGACCGCCCGGTGGTGGCGCTGGGCTCACCCGGCGGCGCGACCATCATCACCACCGTCCTGCACACCCTCACCGGCTTCCTCGACCGCGGCCTGCCCCTGGTCGACGCGATCGCCGCGCCACGCGCCAGCCAGCGCAACACGGCACGCACCGACCTCGAACCCGGCCTCTACGACAGCGGCCTGCGCGAGCGGCTGAAGGCCCTCGGGCACTCCTTCACCCGCAACCCCGAGATCGGCGCGGCGACCGCCGTGCAGCGGCTGCCGGACGGACGCTGGCTGGCCGCCGCCGAGAAGGAACGACGCGGCGGCGGCTCGGCGATGGTGGTGCGGCCCGGCCGCTAGAACGACGGTGGGCGGCCCGGCCGCAGAAGGACGGAGGAGCGGTTCGGCCGCTGGACGTACGCAGGAGCGGCCCGGCCGCCGACGGATCGGGGGAGTGGCCGCGAGCGGCCCGTCACAGCTCCGGGGCGGGCGTCTCCCGGGTGCGGAACACCAGGCGCCCGCCCTCGACGTCCACCGTCACCCGGCCGCCGTCCGCGACCCGGCCGTCGAGCAGCAGCCGGGACAGCTCGTTGTCGACCTCCCGCTGGATGGTGCGGCGCAGCGGGCGGGCGCCGTACTCCGGCTGGTAGCCGCGCTCGGCCAGCCAGTCGACGGCCGCGTCGGTGAAGTCCACGGTGACGCCCTGGGCGTGCAGCAGCCGCCGGGTCTGCTCCAGCAGCAGGCTGGTGATCCGCCGCAGCTGGTCGCCGCTGAGCTGGCGGAAGACGACGATCTCGTCGATGCGGTTGAGGAACTCCGGGCGGAAGTGCTCGCGCAGCGGGCGCAGCACCTGCTCGCGCCGGGCCTCCTCGTCCGCCTCCGAGCCGCCCGCGCCGAAGCCGATGCCCGCGCCCCGGCGGGTGATCACGTCGGAGCCCAGGTTGCTGGTCATCACCACCACGGTGTTGCTGAAGTCGACCGTGCGGCCCTGAGAGTCGGTAAGCCGCCCGTCGTCCAGCACCTGGAGCAGGATGTTGAAGACGTCCGGATGGGCCTTCTCCACCTCGTCCAGCAGCAGCAGCGAGTACGGGTGCCGGCGCACCACCTCGGTCAGCTGCCCGGCCTCCTCGTGCCCGACGTAGCCGGGCGGGGCGCCGACCAGCCGGCTGACGGTGTGCCGTTCCTGGTACTCGCTCATGTCGAGGCGGACCATGCGGTCCTCGCTGCCGAACAGGGCCTCGGCGAGCGCGCGGGCCAGCTCGGTCTTGCCGACACCGGTGGGGCCGAGGAACAGGAAGCTGCCGATCGGCCGGTCGGGGCTGGCCAGGCCCGCCCGGGAGCGCAGCACGGCGTCGGAGACGACCCGCACGGCGTCGTCCTGGCCGACGACCCGCTGGTGCAGATGCTCCTCCAGGCCCAGCAGCCGGTCCTTCTCCTCCTGGGTGAGGCTGCTGACCGGGATGCCGGTCTGCCGGGAGACCACCTCGGCGATGGCCTCGGTGCCGACGACCAGGTTGCCCTCGTCGGCCTCCTCGTTGCCGTCCGCCTCGGCGATCCGCCGCTTCAGCTCGGTGATCCGGTCGCGCAGCTGCATCGCCTGCTCGTAACTCTCGTCGGCGACGGCCTGGTCCTTGTCCCGGACCAGCTGATCGACCTCGCGCTCCATGGTGCGCACGTCCGTGCCCTTGGTCCGCGCGCGCAGCCGCACCCGGGCCCCGGCCTGGTCGATGAGGTCGATGGCCTTGTCGGGCAGCCGCCGGTCGGTGAGGTAGCGGTCGGACATCTCCACGGCCGCCACCAGCGCCTCGTCGGTGTAGCGGACCTGGTGGTGGGCCTCGTAGCGGTCGCGCAGTCCGCGCAGGATCTCGATCGCGTCCGCCGTGGTGGGCTCCGGCACCAGGATCGGCTGGAAGCGGCGGGCCAGTGCCGCGTCCTTCTCGATCCGGCGGTACTCCTCCAGGGTGGTCGCGCCCACGATGTGCAGTTCGCCGCGGGCCAGGGCCGGCTTGAGGATGTTCCCGGCGTCCATCGACCCGCTCTCGCCGCCGCCGCCCGCGCCGACGACCGTGTGCAGTTCGTCGATGAAGACGATCAGCCGGTCGGAGTTGGTGCGGATCTCGTCGACGATGTTGTTCATCCGCTCCTCGAAGTCGCCGCGGTAGCGGGTGCCGGCGACCACGCCCGTCAGGTCCAGCGCCACCACCCGGCGGCCGAGCAGCACGTCCGGCACGTCGTCGTCGGCGATGCGCTGCGCCAGTCCCTCGACGACGGCGGTCTTGCCGACCCCCGCGTCCCCGATCAGGACGGGGTTGTTCTTGCCCCGGCGGGAGAGGACCTCGACGGTCTGCTCGATCTCCTTCTCGCGGCCGATGACCGGGTCGATACGGCCCTGCCGGGCCAGGTCGGTGAGGTCGCGGCTGTACTTGTCCAGCGTCGGCGTGTTCGCGGGTTGGGGGCGCTCGGTCCCGCGGGCGGGGGACGCGGCCTCCGGCGCGCCTTCCCGGGGCAGCCCCGAGGGCGCGAACCGGGCCGCGTTCAGGATGTGCCCGGCGGCCGAGTCGGGGTTGGCGGCCAGCGCGCTGAGCACGTGCTCCGGGCCGATGTATCCGGTGCCGGACGTGCGTGCCATCTCGTGCGCGTCCAGCAGGGCGCGCTTGACGGCCGGGGTCAGGGAGAGCGAGGTGGGCGGCGGGGCCTCGCCGGGGGCGTGCTGCACCGGGCCGGACCGCTCGTCGATCTGCGACGCCAGCGAGTCGGGGTCGGCGCCCGCCCGGCTGAGCAGACTGCGGGTCGGCTCGGTGGCCAGGGCGGCCCGCAGCAGGTGTTCGGTGTCCAGATCGCGGCTGCCGTGCTCGGCGGCGTACTGGGCGGCACCCCGCACCAGCTCACGGGCGGGCTGACTGAGCAGTCGGCCGATGTCGATCTGCCGGGGGCGCGGGCCCCCGAAGAACCGTGCGAGGAACTCCGCGAACGGGTCGCCCTCCGGGCCCATGAAGCCGCTGGTCATCGTTTCCGTGCCTCCGCTGCTTCTCCGCTGCCGCTTGCCTTGACGTGTCGGGGCCGGGTAACCCGGCCGGAGGGCGGTCATGCCCAAGATGTCACGTTCTGGGGTGACGGGCATGTCAGAGACGCCCGAGGCTCGGGGGTACGGGGGTACGGGGCAGGGGGTACGGGCCCACGAGGGCCGGGCCCGCGCGTGCGTACCAGCCGCGGCCGGCCAGTGCTGACCGCCCGGACACGTCCGGGCCGCCGGGACCGGCGCCGGGAGACCGGGCCGGCCGGTACGGGAACGTCCCGGACACGTCCGCGCCGCCGGGACCGGCGCCGGGTGTCTTGTGGCGGCGAGGCTTTCGCCGGGTGCTCTCATGCTGCCGAGGCCGCCGCCGGGTGCCCTCGTGCCGTCGGCAGGGACCGACCCGCCGCCCGCGGCCTCTCCCGCGGTCCCGCGCGTCGCCCGCGGCCTCTGCCGCCGCCCGCCCGCCGCCGGCCCGCCGCCCGCCGCCGGCCCGCCGCCCGCCTGCGGCCCGCGCGCCGCCCGCCTGCGGCCCGCGCGCCGCCCGCGGCCCCGCGTCGCCCGCGCCCCCGCGTGTCGCCCGCGGAAAACTCCCCGTAGCCGCCCCGTAACACGCCTGGTGTTTCCTGGCCGACCGGACCGGAAGGCTCCACTGCGTTCGGGGAGTTGAGCGATGACCGCGGATCGGTTGCCGGGGCGGACCAGGCGGTTCGCGGCCTACCTGGCGGACCTGCTGACCCGTCTGGACCAGGACGACGGCTGGTGCGGGGTGTTCTGGCGGCGCGACCCGGACGGCATGCGGGACTTCCTCGACGGGCGCGATGTGCCGCCGTGGGACCTGGTGGAGTCGCTCCTGAGCGATCTCGCCGCACGGTACGACCCCGCGGGCGCCCGCGCCGAGACGGAGCGCGCCCGCGCCCTGCACACCGCGGCCCTCGCCGAGTACGACGCCGGGCCCGGCGCCCGCGACGCCCTCGCCGACCGGCTCGACGTCATGCTGCGCGAGCGGCGCTACGCCGCCGAGCGGCAGGCCGAACTCGGCCGGCTCCTCGCCGCGGCCCCCGCGTCCGGCGAGGCCGGCTCCCTCCGCGTCGACCTGGCCTGGGCACGCGACGACCACGCCCGGGCGGCGGCCCGCTGCACGGAACTTCGCGCACGCATCGAGGCGCTGGACCGCCGCACGACGGGGGAGCGGACCCCGTCGGGCACGAGCCCGGGGCGCGTGCCCGACGGCTCCGGCGGGCCGCGCGCCACCCCGCCCGACAGACCTCGCAAGCGCCGGCGCGGCGGTGCGCGGTTCGCCGGGCTGGACGACCAGGTGGCCGAGGAGGCCGCCGGGCCGGCGGTACCGCCCGTGGTCGCGCCGAGCCTGCCCGGCCGGCCCGGTGCCGCCGGCCGCGGTGCCCCGCGCGGTGCGCGCTTCGCCGGGGCCGGCCAGGCCCCGGAGCCGGTGGTGCCGCAGGCGCCCGTGGCCGGCGACGCGGACCGGCGGGAGGCCGTACGACTGGTCGCGGCGCTGGCGCGGCTGCGTGCCGAGGGGCGCAGCGGGGAGGCGCACGTGCTGCTGGCCGAGGCCGCCCACGGGCCCGCCGCCCGGCTCCCGCTGCTGGCCGCCGGGCTGCGGCAGGCCGGGCTCGGCGCCGACTGGACGACCCTGCTGTGGGAGGCCGCCTCACTGCCCGTCGACCGGCTGGTGGCCGCCGCCGACGCGCTGGCCGCCGCGGACCGCCCCGACGACGCCGAGCAGATCCTGCGTCAGGGCGTGGCCCGGCCCGCCCCCGAGGTCGGCAGGGGCGTGCTCGCCCTGGCCGCCGAGGGACGCCGGCGCGAGGTGCGGGCGCTGCTCGACGCCTACGTCCGCGTCCGCACCCCCGAGGAGGCCGCCCGCAGCGCCGTCCCCGGCCCTCGGGTGATCGTGCCGCTGCTGCTGGAGGCCGCGGAAGGAGTGTCCCGGGAGCGCCACTGGGACCTCGTGCACGCCCTGCGCGTCGCCGGACTCGCCTCCTGACACCCGTGCGCCCCCGGCGTGCGCCCGCTCACCCACAGGGGTGTGAAACGCGGTCGACACCACGGCTTGGTGACGATGGTCTTGGCAAGCCCTGCGCCGAGGCTTACGGTCGTGCCTCTACGGCCTGCGTCTACGGGCGTAGAGGCTCTGGCGTCCCGTTGAAGGAGCAGCTCATGGCCAACGTCGTACGCGCCGCTCTGGTCCAGGCCACTTGGACCGGCGACACCGAGTCCATGGTGGCGAAACACGAGGAGCACGCCCGCGAGGCGGCCCGGCAGGGCGCGAAGATCATCGGCTTCCAGGAAGTCTTCAACAGCCCCTACTTCTGCCAGGTCCAGGACCCCGAGCACTACCGCTGGGCCGAGCCCGTCCCCGACGGCCCGACCGTCCGCCGGATGCAGGCCCTCGCCCGCGAGACCGGCATGGTGATCGTCGTACCGGTCTTCGAGATCGAGCAGTCCGGGTTCTACTACAACACCGCGGCCGTCATCGACGCCGACGGCACCGTCCTCGGGACGTACCGCAAGCACCACATCCCGCAGGTCAAGGGATTCTGGGAGAAGTTCTACTTCCGGCCCGGCAACCTCGGCTGGCCGGTCTTCGACACCGCCGTCGGCCGGGTCGGCGTCTACATCTGCTACGACCGCCACTTCCCCGAGGGCTGGCGCCAACTCGGCCTCAACGGCGCCCAGTTGGTCTACAACCCCTCCGCCACCCACCGCGGCCTGTCCGCCCATCTGTGGCGGCTGGAACAGCCCGCGGCGGCCGTCGCCAACGAGTACTTCGTCGCCGCGATCAACCGCGTCGGACAGGAGGAGTACGGCGACAACGACTTCTACGGCACCTCCTACTTCGTCGACCCGCGCGGCCAGTTCGTCGGCGACGTCGCCAGCGACATCAAGGAGGAACTCGTCGTCCGGGACCTCGACTTCGGCCTCGTCGAGGAGGTGCGGCAGCAGTGGGCGTTCTACCGCGACCGCCGCCCCGACGCCTACGAGGGGCTGGTGCGGCCGTGACCCGGGACCTGCTCGCCCGCCACCGGTCCGTCCTGCCCGACTGGCTCGCCCTGTACTACGAGGAGCCGCTGGAGATCACCCACGGCGAGGGCCGCCACGTCTGGGACGCCGCGGGCAACCGGTACCTGGACTTCTTCGGCGGCATCCTCACCACCATGACCGCGCACGCCCTGCCCGAGGTGACCAAGGCGGTGAGCGAGCAGGCCGGGCGGATCGTGCACTCCTCGACCCTCTACCTCAACCGGCCGATGGTCGAACTGGCGGAGCGCATCGCCCACGTCAGCGGCATCCCCGACGCCCGCGTCTTCTTCACCACCTCCGGCACGGAGGCCAACGACACCGCCCTGCTGCTCGCCACCACTCACCGGCGCAGCAACACGATCCTGGCGATGCGCAACAGCTACCACGGCCGCTCCTTCAGCGCCGTCGGCATCACCGGCAACCGCGGCTGGTCCCCGACCTCCCTGTCCCCGTTGCAGACGCTCTACGTCCACGGCGGGGTGCGCACCCGCGGCCCGTACGCCGGCCTGGACGACCGCGACTTCATCGCCGCCTGCGTCGAGGACCTCACCGACCTGCTCGGCCACACCCGCCCGCCCGCCGCGCTGATCGCCGAGCCGATCCAGGGCGTCGGCGGCTTCACCTCCCCGCCCGACGGCCTGTACGCCGCCTTCCGCGAGGTGCTGCACGAGCACGGCGTCCTGTGGATCGCCGACGAGGTGCAGACCGGCTGGGGCCGCACCGGCGAGCACTTCTGGGGCTGGCAGGCGCACGGGCGCGGCGGCCCGCCGGACATCGTGACGTTCGCCAAGGGCATCGGCAACGGCATGTCCATCGGCGGGGTGATCGCCCGCGCCGAGATCATGAACTGCCTGGACGCCAACAGCATCTCCACCTTCGGCGGCACCCAGGTCACCATGGCCGCCGGCCTCGCCAACCTCTCGTACCTGCTGGAACACGACCTCCAGGGCAACGCCCGGCGGGTCGGCGGCCTGCTCATCGAGCGGCTGCGGGCCGTCGCCGCCCAGGTGCCGCACGTCCGCGAGGTGCGCGGACGCGGACTGTTGATCGGCATCGAGCTGACCCGTCCCGGCACCGACGACGCCGATCCGCAGGCCGCGTCCGCCGTGCTGGAGGCGGCCCGCGCCGGCGGTCTGCTGGTCGGCAAGGGCGGCGGGCACCGCACCAGCGTGCTGCGCATCGCCCCGCCGCTGTCCCTCACCGTCGCCGAGGCCGAGGAGGGCGCCGCGATCCTGGAACGCGCGCTGCGCGGTCTGTGAGCACCGCCGCCCCCGCACGTCGCCGACCGCGCACCGAGCAGGAGGAAGCAGCATGAGCAGCCGTACCGTGATCCGCGGTGGCCTGGTCGTCACCGCGTCCGACGAGATCCACGCCGACGTCCTGATCGAGGACGGCCGCATCGCCGCCCTCGCCGCGTCCGGCACCCCGGCCGCCGAGTCGTTCACGGCCGCGCACGTCATCGACGCCACCGGCAAGTACGTCATCCCGGGCGGCGTCGACGCGCACACCCACATGGAACTGCCCTTCGGCGGCACCTTCGCCTCCGACACCTTCGAGACCGGCACCCGGGCCGCCGCCTGGGGCGGCACGACGACCATCGTCGACTTCGCGGTGCAGAGCGTCGGCCACTCCCTGCGCGAGGGGCTGGACGCCTGGCACGCCAAGGCCGAGGGCAACTGCGCGATCGACTACGGCTTCCACATGATCGTCTCCGACGTCCGTGAGGAGACGCTGAAGGAGATGGACCTGCTGGTGGAGGAGGGCGTGACCTCCTTCAAGCAGTTCATGGCGTATCCGGGCGTCTTCTACTCCGACGACGGCCAGATCCTGCGTGCCATGCAGCGGTCCGCCGCCAACGGCGGACTGATCATGATGCACGCGGAGAACGGCATCGCCATCGACGTCCTCGTCGAGCAGGCCCTCGCCCGCGGCGAGACCGACCCCCGCTACCACGGTGAGGTCCGCAAGAGCCTGCTGGAGGCCGAGGCCACGCACCGCGCCGTCCGCCTCGCCCAGGTCGCCGGGGCACCGCTGTACGTGGTGCACGTCTCGGCGGCGGAGGCGGTCGCCGAGCTGGCCCGGGCCCGCGACGAGGGGCTGCCCGTCTTCGGGGAGACCTGCCCGCAGTACCTGTTCCTGTCCACCGACAACCTCGCCGAGCCGGACTTCGAGGGCGCCAAGTACGTGTGCAGCACGCCGCTGCGCCCGCGCGAGCACCAGGCGGCGCTGTGGCGGGGCCTGCGCACCAACGACCTCCAGGTGGTCTCCACCGACCACTGCCCCTTCTGCTTCGCCGGCCAGAAGGAGTTGGGCCGCGGCGACTTCTCCAAGATCCCCAACGGCCTGCCCGGCGTCGAGAACCGCATGGACCTGCTCCACCAGGCCGTCCTGGACGGGCACCTCTCCCGCCGCCGCTGGATCGAGATCGCCTGTGCCACCCCGGCCCGGATGTTCGGTTTGTACCCGAAGAAGGGCACCATCGCGCCCGGCGCCGACGCCGACGTCGTGATCTACGACCCGCACGCCGAGCAGGTCATGTCCGCCGAGACCCACCACATGAACGTCGACTACTCGGCGTACGAGGGCAAGCGGGTCACCGGCCGGGTCGACACCGTGCTCTCGCGCGGTGTCCCCGTCATCACCGAGCGGGAGTACACCGGCCGCAAGGGCCACGGCGTCTACACCCCGCGCGCCACCTGCCAGTACCTGAACTAGCCGACGGCAGCCGACAACCAGCGACATGGAGTGGCGCAGATGGACTTCGGACTCGTCCTTCAGACCGACCCGCCGGCCTCCCGCGTCGTCAGCCTGATGAAACGGGCGGAGCGCAACGGCTTCACCCACGGCTGGACCTTCGACTCCGCCGTGCTGTGGCAGGAACCGTTCGTGATCCACAGTCAGATCCTGGCGAACACGCGAAAACTGAAGGTCGGGCCGATGGTGACCAACCCGGGCACCCGCACCTGGGAGGTCACCGCCTCCACCTTCGCCACCCTCAACGACATGTTCGGCAACCGCACCGTCTGCGGCATCGGCCGCGGCGACTCGGCGATGCGCGTGGCCGGCCGCAAGCCGAACACCCTGGCCCGGCTGGGCGAGGCCATCGACGTCGTCCGCGACCTGGCGGAGGGCCGCGAGGCCGTCGTCGACGGCCAACCCGTGCGCATCCCCTGGGTCCGCGGCGGCAGGCTTCCGGTGTGGATGGCCGCCTACGGGCCGAAGGCGCTCGCGCTGGCCGGGCGGAAGGCGGACGGCTTCATCCTCCAGCTCGCCGACCCGTTCCTGACCGAATGGATGATCAAGGCGGTGCGGAAGGCGGCCGAGGAGGCGGGCCGCGACCCCGCCTCGGTGACCGTCTGCGTCGCCGCGCCCGCCTACGTCGGCGACGACCTGGCGCACGCGCGCGACCAGTGCCGGTGGTTCGGCGGCATGGTCGGCAACCACGTCGCGGACCTGGTGAGCCGGTACGGCGAGCACTCCGGCCTGGTGCCCGAGGCCCTCACCTCGTACATCAAGGACCGCCAGGGGTACGACTACCGCCACCACGGGCGGGCCGGGAACCCCTCCACCGACTTCGTCCCCGACGCGATCGTGGACCGCTTCTGCCTGCTGGGGCCGCCGGCCGCCCACATCGCGAAGCTGAAGGCGCTGCGGGCCCTGGGCGTCGACCAGTTCGCGGTGTACGACATGCACGACGCGCAGGAGGCCACGATCGAGGCGTACGGCTCCGAGGTCATCCCGGCCGTCAACGCCTGACCGGAGCGGGAGTCCCCGAGGCGGACGGTCCTCGGGGACTTCGGGTACGGCGCTCCTACCAGTGGACGGGCAGCCGTTCCGGTATGCGCTTCATGAACCCGGTCCGCCACACCAGTTGCTCGACCGGGACCGCCAGGCCGAGGCGGGGCATGCGGTCGAGCAGGACGCGCAGCGCGGTCTCGGCGTGCTTCTTGCCCAGGGCGGTGGCCGGGCAGTAATGCGCCCCGCCGCCGAAGGACAGATGGGTGCCCGCATCGGGGCGGTCCAGCCGGATGGTGTGCGGGTCCTCGTAGCGGGCGGGGTCGTGGTTGGCGGCCTCGACCAGGACCAGGACCAGTTCGCCCTTGGCCACCGTGACGTCACCGAGCCGCACGTCGTCCAGGGCGATGCGCGGCAGCCCGTCGGCGATGGACAGGTTGACGCGCAGCAGTTCGTCGACCGCGGCCGGGACCAGGCCGGAGTCGGCGGCCAGCCGGTCCCGTACGCCGGGGTTGAGCAGCAGCGTCGTGCACATCATGGTCAGGGCGCCCATGACCGAGATCACCCCGGCGCCGAACATGGTGACCCCCACGGTCGCGAACATCTCGTCGGAGACGTGGGTGTAGCCGGCGGTGCCGCGCAGGGCGGCCAGCTCGCCCATCAGCCCGGTGGTGTCCGGGTCGTCCAGGCGGGCCTTCATGTAGGCGATGTCGCGCTCCCAGTTGAGCGCGGCGGCCGGGATCGGCCGGGGGCTGTTCATGAACGCCACGTGCAGACTGCGGTAGAGGCGGTCGGCGTCCTCCAGGGGAATGCCCAGCAGCCGGCAGTGCAGGCCGGTGGAGTACGGCACCGCGAAGTCCCGGCGCAGATCGGCCGGAGCCCCCTGGGCCACCATCCGGTCGGCCAGCTGGGCGGCGTAGTCCTCCATCCAGTCGGCGTGCGCCTTGGGGTTGATGGCGCGCATCACGGCCCGGCGCAGCCCGGCACCGGTGATGTTGCCCATGTTGTTGACGACCTCCGGCGGGATCGTCAGCGCGTACTGGCGCGGAACTCCGGGGGCGGAGGTCTCCTTGAGGCTGAAGCGGTCGTCCTCCAGCACCTGCTTGCACAGGGCGTAGGAGGACACCAGCCACGCCTCGTCGCCGGCGATGGTGCGCACCCGGGTCACCGGGCGGTCCCGCAGCAGGGCCGGCACCTCGTCGGGGAGCCGGTCACCGCGCGGTGAGAAGGGGAAGTCGAGCAGGTCCGTGCCGGCTGCGGTCGTCACCGGGTGGCCTCCGTACGCGTGGGGGTGATGATGCCGTGGCCCTGGTTGCGGGAGGCCCGCAGCCCGTGCCCCGGCCCGTACAGCAGGTCCGCCAGCGGCAGCACCTGGTGGTAGCAGTTGAGCGAGGAGGCGACGTCGAAGATCGCCGGGGAGTCGATGAACAGGGGCAGCTCGGCCAGGATGTAGCGGGTGCACACCTCTCGCTGCCGTCCGGTGCTCTCCCGTCCGGTGACCTTGTCTCTGAGGAAACGATTCACCAGATCGGCGACGGTCATCCGCAGCACGGGATCGCCGGCCATGAGCTCCTCCAGCCACCGGCTCAGCCGCCGGTACTCCGGCCGCGAGGTCAGCGCGGACACCGGCTGTGCCCGCACCCGGATGTCGTCCGGGTCGGCGGACCGCGCGGCGGCCGTGACCTTGGCACGCACCCCGCGCAGGTTCTTGACCGCCTTGCGGCGGGCGTCGTCCGGCGCGTAGCCCAGCGCCTCGTACATGTCGGCGACGTACATGTCGGTGTAGACGATGTCGACCCGGGTGAAGCGCTCGGCCGCCCAGTGCGCCAGGCCGGTGACCGTGTCGGCGGTGAAGAATCCGTTGCCGGGGGAGACGCCGATGACGGCGTGATGGGCTTCCTGTTCGATGACCCGGCAGTGGGAGGTGTACGGCCGCACGGTGAATATGTCGGTCGTGATGGTCGTCAAAGGGGACGATTCCTTCGGAGCCGCTAGTCCCAGTGGGGCCCCGTGCCCCCGGTGTGGCGAACTCCGGGCAGCAACTTAGCCGAAACCCCGCGCGTCACACACCATGACCGGCCAGTAACTCTGCGGATTTCGTAGGCGGCTGAACTCCGCTCAGTCCGGACGGAACGGACATCGCGTGCCGGAGCCCGCCGATCCGGGGCCGTCGTCCGAGCCCCTACGAGCCGCTCGCGTCGTCCGAGCCGTCATCGCCGTCGGAACCGGCCGTGCCGTCCGCGCCGTCCGGCTTCTTCTCCAGGGCGGCCACCGCCTCCTTGGCCGCCTTGATGGCCCCCTTGTTGATCTCGTCGGTGCTCGGTGCCGTCTTGCTCTCGAAGTCGCTGCCGTTGTAAGTGATCACGACCAGCGCGTTCGCGGCGCGGACCAGCACCGTGCCCTCGCGCGTCTGCTGCTTGTCCTCCGTGGTCAGGTTCACCACCGAGTAGGCCGCGTCCCCGAGGCCGGGCACCTCGCCCCCGCCGCTGCGGTCCGCGACCCGTTCCCGGTACGACTTCTCCGCCGCCTCGTCGGACCGCATCACCTCGAAGGAGACGTCCAGCCAGCGGTAGTCGTACCCCTTGAGCGCGTTCCAGGAGCAGGTGCGGCGCACTGCGGAATCCGTCGAGGGTATTTCCTTGCCCGCCGTCCTCGCGCCCGGCACCAGCGAGGAGATCGTGCCCTCGGCCAGGCTGGTGCAGGGCGCCGGCGCGGAGGCGTACGTCTTTGACACCGCCTGCGTCGACGGTGCGGAGGGCGAGGCGGTCCCGGTCCGCCCGGTCTGCGACTGCGGCTTGTGCTCGGCGGCCGGCGCCGCGGCGAACGGGCCGGACGACAGCGCCCAGCCCGCCGAGGCGAGCACGGCGACCGGGGTCAGGCGCGCGGCGAGGGCGAGCGGCAGAGGAAGGGAACGCACGGCGCACTTCTCGTGGGGGACGGTGCGGAGCGGGTCCGCACTGCGGACGGGACGCCAGTTTCACACGAGTCCCGGTGGGGCGGAAGTGCCAACTCGCTGCGTGCCCGCCCGGTGACGCAACGGTCCCGCCGCTAGGCCGTCTCGGGGGCGGTGCGCGGGGAATGGGCGGATTCGATCCGGTCCACGGCGAGGAACGCGCCGTACGCGACGAGGTGCACCAGACAGTGGTCGGTGTGCTCCGGGCGGCGCCAGGCCGCCACGTCGCGGTCGGTGATCCGGTACGGCGCGAGCGCCGCCAGCAGCGCCAGCCGCGCGCCGGGCCGCTCCCGCCGGTCAGGGAAACCGTCCGGGGCGAGCGGCGGGTGCCCGCCGTCCCATGCGCTCACCGTCCCCCGTACGAGAGCCCGGTCCTCGGCGTCGAGCAGGCCCGCGCCCGCCAGCGCGGCCGTGCGCAGCGCGGCGTACGCGGGCCCGACCGGCGTTCCGGCCGCCCAGGCCGGCCCCGGGCCCGGCTCGTCCAGCAGGGCCAGGGCGGCGCCCGGTGGCACGGGGCGGCGCACGGCCGACGAGAGCGCCCGTCCGGCGAGACGGCGCGCCGGGCGCAGGCGCTCGGCACCGCCGGGGAGCAGCTTCTCGGTCAGCAGCGCGGAGACGATGCGATTGATGAAGTGGAAGGCCAGCGCGGTGCCCAGATAGCCCGGCGCCTCCTCGGGCGGGAACGGGTACGGCCCGGCGGCGGCGCCCGGAACACGGGTGCGCTGCGCCCAGTCGAGCACACGGGCGTGCCGCTCGTCCTCGGGGGCCTCGCCGCGCGACAGCCGCTCGGCCAGGGCGTGGTCTCCGCCCGCGTGCAGCAGCACGGTGTGGGCGCTCACGCAGAACGGGCAGCGGTTGGCGAGCGACACCCCGAAGGCCGCGACCTCCTTGCCGGTCCGGCCGCCGGGGCCGGCGAGGAGGGACTCGCGCAGCAGGGCCCAGGCGGGGGCGAGGAGTCCGGGGGCGGAGGAGAGCACCACGAAGGTGGGCGGCTCGGCGACGCCGAAGTCACGGGCGATCTGCGCGAAGACCTCGGCGACGCGGCCGGTGGCCGACTTCGGCGGGAGGGGGTCGGTGTGGCGGAAGGGCGTGCTGTGGGACGTCATGGACCCCAGGGTGCGCCGCGGGGGCACTCCCCGGCGTCGTGCCGCCGGATGCTTTCCGCGCTGCGCCGGCCGCGCCCGGCCGGACCCGGAACTACTGCACGGGGAGTAGTCCCCGAGCCGTCCACAGGGCGGACGCCCCGGCCGGTCCGGCCGTCTAGGGTGCGGGCATGAGCGGGCACCGGGTGACACGCGCACGGCTCGCCGACGCGGCGCTCGCCGTCGTGATCGGCGCGCTCGTGCTGGTCACGGCCGACGGCGACACGACCGCGCTCGACCACGCGCTCGTCGCGCTCGCCAGTGCGGCCCTGGCCTTCTACCGCGCCGCGCCCCGCGCGGTCCTGGCGGTCACCACCGCGCTCGGCACCGCCTATGTGCTGCACGCCCATCCGGGGCCGCTCGCCGCCCTGCCCGTCCTCGGCGCCGTGCACACCGCGGCCCGCGTCGGCCACCGCGGCGTCGCCGCGGGCGCGGCCGGGGTGTTCCTCGCCGGATACGCGGTGACCGGGCCCGGCGCACAGGAGGCGGCCGAGCGGACCGCGCTGCTCGCCGGGTGGTTCCTGTGCGCCGTGGTGACCGGGCTCGCCGACCGCAACTGGCAGGCGTATCTGCGCCAGACCGAACAGCGCGCCCTGGAGGCCGAACGCACCCGCGAGGAGGCCGCCCTCCGCCGGGCCGGCGAGGAGCGCCTGCGCATCGCCCGGGAGTTGCACGACTCGCTGACGCACAGCATCTCCATCGTCAAGCTCCAGGCGGGCGTCGCCGTCCATCTGGCCCGGAAACGCGGGGAGGAGGTGCCGCCCGCCCTGCTCGCCATCCAGGAGGCCGGCGGCGAGGCGATGCGCGAACTGCGTGCCGCGCTGAACGTGCTGCGCGCGGAAGAGCCCGCCGGGACGCCCGCGCAGCTCGTGGAGCGCGCCCGGCGGGCCGGCCTCGCCGTCGACCTGACCGTCACCGGCGACGGGCGCCCGCTGCCCGGCGCCGTCGACCGGGCCGTGTACCGCATCGTCCAGGAGGCCCTCACCAACGCGGCGCGCCACGCGGGGCCGGCGAAGGTGACGGTGCGCCTCGACCACGGCCCCGAGCGCCTGGCGGTCGCCGTGGAGGACGACGGTGCCGCCGACCCCTCCCGCCCGCCGGAGCCGGGCACCGGACTGACCGGCATGCGGGAGCGCGTCACCGCCCTCGGCGGCACCCTGCACGCCGCGCCGCGCCCCGAGGGCGGCTTCCGGGTCCGTGCCGAACTGCCGCTGGAGGAGGGGAGATGACCGACACGATCCGGGTCGCGCTCGTCGACGACCAGGCGCTGATCCGGGCCGGCTTCCGGGCGCTGCTGGAGGCGGAGGACGGCATCGAGGTGGTCGGCGAGGCGGCCGACGGCGAACAGGGGGTGGCGCTGGTGCGGGCCGAGGTGCCCGACATCGCGCTGGTCGACGTGCAGATGCCGGTGATGACGGGCATCGAGGCCACCCGCCGGATCGCCGCCGACCCCGCCCTGGACGCCGTACGGGTCGTCATCCTCACCAACTACGGCCTGGACGAGTACGTCTTCGAGGCGCTGCGGGCGGGAGCGAGCGGCTTTCTGCTGAAGGACACCGAACCGGCCGACCTGCTCCAGGCCGTCGAGGTCGTGGCCCGCGGCGAGGCCCTGCTGTCGCCGTCGGTCACCCGCACCCTGATCGGGGAGTTCGTGGCCCGGCCGCCCGACCGGGCCACCGCGCCCGGACTGGAGTGCCTCACCCGGCGCGAACGGGAGGTGACCGCGCTGGCCGCCCGCGGGCTGACCAACGAGGAGATCGCCGCGCACATGGTCATCAGCCCGCTGACCGCCAAGACCCACATCAGCCGGGCCATGACCAAGCTCGGCGCCCGGGACCGGGCCCAACTGGTCGTCTTCGCCTACGAGTCGGGCTTGGTCACCGCCCGCCACCGCTGAGCGGGGACCGGCGCCCCGTGCCGGATGGCGTTGCCCGCGTTGACCCCGTAGGCGGCGTCGCGCAGCAGGTTCCAGACGAATCGCACCAGCATCCTCATGGCGGGCTCTCCAAGATTCTCGGCTGCCGAGCTGGGCGTGGCCTCGGCCACACCTGGAGTATACCCACCTGTATGGTTACTGACGCGGGACCGCCGGGTGCCGTGCCGGGGTGCCGGCGAGGGTCTGGACGTTGCGGTGGATGTCGAGGGCGGCGGTGGAGCGGTTGAGGGTGATGTAGTGCAGTCCGGGGGCGCCCTCGGCCAGGAGTCGT
>NZ_JBVIGC010000031.1:0-61987 GCF_055571015.1 Streptomyces sp. NPDC031049 | reverse complement strand
GAGGTCATCAAGACGGTGCCGGAGTCGAAGATCGTCGAGACGCTGATCGACGAGGCGATGAAGCTCGCCGAGCAGATGGAGCAGGACGGCGTCGCCTCCGGCGAGCCCTCGGTCTCGGTCGCCGGCTGATCCACCCCGTCCCGTCGCGCCGCCCCCGGGGGCGGCGCGCCCTGTTTTCGGCAGGTACAGTGCGGAGACCAGCAGACCTTTGGGTGAGGCCCCCGCACCGTGTTGACGCAGACCACCTCCCGGGTCCTCGAACCGAGCGACCTCGACGCCGCGCTCGCCGTCCTCGACCGCGAGCCGGTCGTGAACGCCTTCGTGGCCGCCCGCGTGCAGATCGCCGGCCTCGACCCGTGGCGGCTGGGCGGCGAGATGTGGGGCTTCTACGAGGACGGCATGCTGACCTCGCTGTGCTACGCGGGCGCCAACCTCGTCCCGATCTGCGCCACTCCGCGCGCCGTCCGCGCCTTCGCCGACCGCGCCCGCCGGGCCGGCCGCCGCTGCTCCTCCGTCGTCGGCCCCGCCGAGGCCACCGCCCAGCTCTGGCGGCTCCTCGAACCCCACTGGGGCCCCGCCCGCGAGATCCGCGCCCACCAGCCCCTGATGGTCACCGACCGCGTGCCGGCCGCCATCGCCCCCGACCCCTACGTCCGGCGCGTCCGCAAGGACGAGATGGAAACGATCATGCCGGCCTGCGTGGCGATGTTCACCGAAGAGGTCGGCATCTCCCCGCTCGCCGGTGACGGCGGCCTGCTCTACCAGGCCCGGGTCGCCGAACTCGTCGGCTCCGGCCGCTCCTTCGCCCGCTTCGACGCCGACGGCCGCGTCGTCTTCAAGGCCGAGATCGGCGCCGCCACCGACCGGGCCTGCCAGATCCAGGGCGTCTGGGTCGACCCCGAGTACCGGGGCAGGGGCCTGGCCGCCCCCGGCATGGCCGCCGTGCTCCGCTACGCCCTCGCCGACGTGGCCCCCGTGGCCAGCCTCTACGTCAACGACTTCAACACGGCGGCGCGCAGGACGTACCGCAGGGTCGGCTTCGAGGAGGTCGGCGCGTTCATGAGCGTCCTGTTCTGACGAGCGCCCCGAACGACACGGCCGTACCGCCCCGCCCGCTTCGCCGTGCGGCCCCCACGGGGCGCGGGCGACCAGCCACGACCGCACCCGGAAATCCACGAGCACCCCCCTGTAGGCTCCCCGGCATGGACGTTGTCATCGGCCCCCTGGACCTCTCCGCCCACGTCGATGAGGCACTCGCCGTCCAAGCCGCCGCCTTCGGCCTCGGCGCCGACGAGATCGCCGTCCGCCGCCAGATCGTCCTGCGCCACATGACCTACCCCGGCGCCCGCGCCCTCGGCGCCACCACCCCCGAGGGGGACCTCGCCGGGTTCGTCTACGGCATGCCCAACGACCGCTCCCACTGGTGGTCCACCGTAGTCGAGCCCTACCTGCGCGCCCAGGACAACGACGACTGGCTCGACGACTCCTTCGTCATCACCGAACTCCACGTCCACCCCGCCCACCAGAACCGCGGCGCCGGCCGCGCCCTGATCACCACGATCACCGACGGCGCCGCCGAGCCCCGCTCCATCCTCTCCGCCATCGACACCGAGAGCCCCGCCCGCGCCCTGTACCGCTCCCTGGGCTACCGGGACCTCGCCCGCCAGGTCCTCTTCCCCAGCGCCCCCAAGCCGTACGCCGTCATGGGCGCCCCGCTGCCGCTGCGCAGGCGCTGAGAGGCCACAACCGATTTCCGCCGGGCCGGACCGCCCGGCTAACCTCGTCTGCCATCACCCTTACGCAGCAGGAGATACGAGAACCATGGCGAACGTACCGGTCCAGCGCATGTCCCAGTTGTTGGCGAAGACGTTGCGCGACGACCCGGCGGACGCCGAGGTCCTCAGCCACAAGCTGCTCGTCCGCGCCGGCTACGTCCGCCGCACCGCCGCCGGCGTCTGGAGCTGGCTGCCGCTCGGCAGGAAGGTGCTGGCCAACGTCGAGCGGATCGTCCGCGAGGAGATGGACGCCATCGGCGCCCAGGAGGTCCTGCTCCCCGCCATCCTGCCCCGCGAGCCCTACGACGCCACCGGCCGCTGGGACGAGTACGGCCCCGAACTGTTCCGCCTGAAGGACCGCAAGGGCGGCGACTACCTCCTCGGCCCCACCCACGAGGAGATCTTCACCCTCCTGGTGAAGGACCAGGCGTCCTCCTACAAGGACCTGCCGGTCATCCTCTACCAGATCCAGTCCAAGTACCGGGACGAGGCCCGCCCCCGGGCCGGCATCCTGCGCGGCCGCGAGTTCCTGATGAAGGACTCCTACTCCTTCGACACCGCCGACGAGGGCCTCGCCGAGTCCTACGCCCTGCACCGCCAGGCCTACCAGCGGATCTTCGAGCGCCTCGGCCTGGACTACCGCATCTGCGCGGCCACCGCCGGTGCCATGGGCGGCTCCAAGTCGGAGGAGTTCCTCGCCCCGGCCGAGGCCGGCGAGGACACCTTCGCCGACTGCCCGAACTGCGACTTCGCCGCCAACACCGAGGCGATCGGCTACGAGCTGAAGCCGGTCGACGCCTCCGGCGTCCCCGCCGCCGAGGACATCCCCACCCCGGACACCCCCACCATCGAGACCCTCGCCGCCTCCCTCGGCGTCCCGGCCTCCGCCACCCTGAAGAACCTCCTCGTCAAGGTCGACGGCGAGATCGTCGCCGTCGGCGTCCCCGGCGACCGCGAGGTCGACATGGACAAGGTCGAGGCGCACTTCGCCCCGGCCACCGTCGAGCTGGTCACCGAGGCGGACTTCGCGGCCCGCCCCGACCTGGTGCGCGGCTACGTCGGCCCGCAGGGCCTGGGCGACAAGCTCAAGTACCTCGCCGACCCGCGCGTGGCCCCCGGCACCGCCTGGATCACCGGCGCCAACAAGCCCGACACGCACGCGAAGAACGTCGTCGCCGGCCGCGACTTCGGGGTCGACCAGTACGTCGACGTGGTCGTCGTGCAGGAGGGCGACCCCTGCCCCCGCTGCGGCACCGGCCTGAAGCTGGACCGCGCCATCGAGATCGGCCACATCTTCCAGCTCGGCCGCAAGTACACCGACGCCCTCAAGCTGGACGTCCTCGGCCAGAACGGCAAGCCCGTCCGCGTCACCATGGGCTCCTACGGCATCGGCGTCTCCCGCGCGGTCGCCGCCCTCGCCGAGCAGCACGCCGACGACAAGGGCCTGGTGTGGGCCAAGGAGGTCGCCCCGGCCGACGTCCACGTGGTCGCCGCCGGCAAGGCCCTCCAGACCGAACTGGCCCTCGACGTCTCCCGGAAGCTGGCCGACGCCGGCGTCCGCGTCCTCGTCGACGACCGGGCCGGGGTCTCTCCCGGCGTGAAGTTCACCGACGCCGAGCTGATCGGCGTGCCGCAGATCCTGGTGGCCGGGCGGCGCTCCGGCGAGGGGGTCGTGGAGCTGAAGGACCGCCGGACCGGCGAGCGCGAGGAGCTGACCGTCGAGGAAGCGATCACCCGCCTCACGACCTGACCACCCACCCCGGCGGGGCCAGGACCCTTCCTTCGCCCCCGCCGCCCCTACCCGTCCCATCCCGGGGGCTCCGCCCCCGGACCCCCGCTCCTCAAACGCCGGAGGGGCTGAATGTCAGCCCGTCCGGCGTTTGAGGACGAGGCCGTTCAGGCCGAAGCGGGGGTCTGGGGGCGGCAGCCCCCAGAAGGACGGGACGGGTAGGGGCGGCGGGGGCGAGAACCAGCCGTCGCTACAGCCAGCTCGCGAACTCCAGCAGCAGCTCCGCGTCCTGCTCCCGGCCGACCCGCCGCGCCCGCACCCCCGACTCCACCGCCCGGAACAGCGTCCACCCCCGCAACCGCGACTGGTCGACGTCCAGGGACTCCGCGAGCCGCTTCACCCGGCGCCGGGTCGTCGACGCACCCGACGGCTGTGCGATCAGGTCCTCCACCCGGTCCCGCACCAGCCGCGCCAGATCGAAGGCGCTCTCGCCCACCACCGGATCGGGCCCCACCGCCAGCCACGGCATGCGCTCCCCGGCGAGCACCTTGCTCTGCCGGAACGTGCCGTGCAGCAGCATCTCCTCCGGCGGCTCGGCCAGCAGCTCCTCGCGTGCCGCGAGCGCCGCGTCCACCAGCGGCGCCACCTGCGGGTCCGCCTCGGCACCGGCCCGCATCGCCGCCGCCTGCCGGCCCGTCCGCCCGGCCACCGTCTCGAAGGAGTGGCCGGCCGGCGGCGCCACCCACAGCTTCCGCAGCGTGCCCGCCGCCTCCAGCAGCGCCCGGGACTCCGGCAGCGAGCGCACCGACACGTCCGGGTGCAGCCGCTCCAGCAGCAGCACGCCCTCGGCGGGACCGTCGTCCAGCAACTGCACGGCGCCCAGGCCGTTCCAGTGGGCCAGCGCGGCCCGCTCGCTCTCCGGGCGCGCCCGGGGCGGGGCCAGCTTCAGCACCGCGGGCCGGCCGTCGGCCGTGCGCACCAGCACCACCAGGCTGCTGCGCCCACCGGGCACCTGCACCCGCTCGACCGTCAACTCGCGTTGCTGCACGGCCTGCCGCGCTGTCCCGGGCAGCTTCGCCAGCCAGTCGTCGCCGTCCGGTGCCGTCTCACCGAGCGCCCTGACCAGACGCCGCGGCGGTTCGAAAGCCATGCGCGAGTCGTTCCCTTCCCGTACGGGTGCGTCCTGGGGTGGCTACGCCGCGGGTGTCGCCGACGGCGGCGCGGAGCCCGCCCGCTCGGCGAGCCCAGGGAAGGCTACGCTGCCGCCGCGCCAGCGCACCGCCCGGACCGCCGACTCCCGCAGGGCCTCCGCGGCCATGGCCCGGTGACCGCCACCGGCCGCCCGCACCAGGTCGGAGTAGACCCCGGCCACCCGCTCCTCCAGCCGTACCGCCAGCCGGACGGCCGCCTCGGCGTCGGCCACCGGGAACGGCAGCGCGTACCCGGCCTCCGCGGCGACCGGCTCGCCGTCCCGGTCCCGCACCGCACGCACCAGGGCGTCCCGTCGCGCCCGGTGGGCGTCGTACGCCGCCCGCGCCTCCGCGCGGCGCGCCTCGCCGATCCGGCCGCCGACCACGCCGTAGCCGTACACGGCCGCGTGCTCGGCCGCCAGCGCCGCCTGAAGGGCGTCCAGCTCCCGGTCCCCGGCCTCGTTCACGCCTCACCCTCCGTCAGCAGATACGCGTGCGCCGCGCCGGCCGCCGCCACCGAGGCCAGCAGCCGCGCCAGCTCGCCCGGCACCTCCATCAGCTCCTTGGCCCGCCGGTCGGCCAGCTCCCGTTCGGCGGCGGCGAGACCGGCGCGGGCCTGCCGTTCGTCGGCGGGCACGCCCGCGGTGTCGCCCGGCCCCGCGGCGACCGCCGCCCGTACGGCGCCGAAGGCCTCCGCGTGCCGCACGGCGGCCTCCCGCAGCGGACCCAGCCGCTCGGCCAGCCCGGGATGCGCCGCCAGCACGGCGTCGTACCGCGCCACCAGACCCTCGCTGTCCCGGGCGGCACGCGCGCGTACCCGCTCGGCTGCGGCCGGGCTGCCGCCCGTGCCGCCGGACTCCGGGCTCCCCGAGCAGCCGGCGAGCACGACCGCCCCGGCGGCTCCGGCGGCGGAGGCGAGCAGGCTCCTTCTGCGCGGCCCCGAGGGCAGGCGCGGCGATGAGGGCAACGGCACGGCAGACGTCCTCGGCAGGTGGTACGGAAGCGGTGGCACGGCGGGAGAACACGGCGGGCGACACGGCAGGCATGGCATGCCCGCGATCACGGTACCCGGAGGCCCGCCCGGCACCGGCCAGCGGCACCGCGGCGGCCGGGTGGACGGCAACACCCTTCCGGACCGGATACCCTTTGACCAGACACGCGACCCATCCCACAACAGCACACGCGGCCGAGGAGTCACCCGGATGAGCACCACCCAGAGCGAGAGGCTGCGAGAACTCCTGGAACCCCTCGTCAGCTCACAGGGCCTGGATCTCGAAGAGATCGCGGTGGACTCGGTCGGACGCAAGCGTGTGCTGCGCGTCGTCGTCGACTCCGACACCGGTGCGGACCTGGACCGGATCGCCGATGTGAGCCGTGCGCTCTCGGCGAAGCTCGACGAGACCGACGCGATGGGCGAGGGGGAGTACACCCTCGAGGTCGGCACCCCCGGCGCGGAGCGCCTCCTCACCCAGCACCGGCACTACGTGCGCGCCACCGGCCGCCTGGCCAGGTTCCAGCTGACCGAGGGCGGCGAACTGGTGGCCCGGATCACACAGGTCGACGACGACGGCGTCGACCTCGAGGTGCCCGGGGTCAAGGGCCGCAAGCCCACGGCCCGTCGGCTCGCCTTCGCCGACATCGCCCAGGCACGGGTCCAGGTCGAGTTCAACCGCAAGGACACCAAGGGCCCGCAGGGGCAGCAGGACATGACGGAAGAGGAGGAGGCGTAGCCGTGGACATCGACATGAGCGCCCTGCGGGGTCTGGTCCGGGAGAAGGAGATCTCCTTCGACCTGCTGGTCGAGGCGATCGAGTCGGCCCTCCTCATCGCCTACCACCGCACCGAGGGAAGCCGCCGGCACGCGCGCGTGGAGCTCAACCGGGACACCGGACATGTGACCGTGTGGGCGAAGGAGGACCCCGAGGACCTCGAGGAGGGGCAGGAGCCCCGCGAGTTCGACGACACACCGTCGGGTTTCGGCCGTATCGCCGCCACCACCGCCAAGCAGGTCATCCTTCAGCGGCTGCGCGACGCCGAGGACGACGCGACGCTCGGGGAGTACGCGGGCCGCGAGGGCGACATCGTCACCGGCGTGGTCCAGCAGGGCCGCGACCCGAAGAACGTGCTGGTCGACATCGGCCGGCTGGAGGCCATCCTGCCGGTGCAGGAGCAGGTCCCGGGGGAGACGTACCCGCACGGCATGCGCCTGCGCAGCTACGTCGTCCGGGTGGCCAAGGGCGTCCGCGGACCGTCGGTCACCCTTTCGCGCACGCACCCCAATCTGGTGAAGAAGCTGTTCGCCCTGGAGGTGCCGGAGATCGCCGACGGGTCCGTCGAGATCGCCGCGATCGCCCGTGAGGCCGGTCACCGCACCAAGATCGCCGTCCGCTCCACGCGGTCGGGCCTGAACGCCAAGGGCGCCTGCATCGGCCCCATGGGCGGCCGGGTGCGCAACGTGATGGGCGAGCTGAACGGCGAGAAGATCGACATCGTCGACTGGTCGGACGACCCGGCCGAGATGGTCGCCAACGCGCTCTCGCCGGCCCGCGTCTCCAAGGTGGAGGTCGTGGACATGGCCGCCCGCTCCGCGCGGGTGACCGTGCCCGACTACCAGCTGTCGCTGGCGATCGGCAAGGAGGGGCAGAACGCCCGGCTCGCGGCCCGGCTCACCGGGTGGCGGATCGACATCCGCCCCGACACCGAGCAGCCCGCGGAGCGGGCGGAGGCGTAGTCCGGCACCGGGCCACGGCCACGTCGGGGAATGGATCCAAGCCGCGGGGCGTTGAGATCACGACAGCCTGCGCGCGGCAAGTGTTCGATTCTTGCCCCAAAGGGGTGAGGTCGGTCCGGGGAGGTAGACTTAGCAGTGTCTGGCCGGACGCGTGCCCGCGCATGCCCTGAGCGCACCTGTGTGGGGTGCCGGGAGCGAGCGGTCAAGAACGAACTGCTGCGGATCGTGGCGATCGAGGGCGAGTGTGTCCCCGATCTTCGCGGTACGCTGCCCGGTCGGGGTGCGTATGTACACCCCACCACGGTCTGTCTCGACCAGGCGGTACGCCGCCGGGCGTTCCCGCGGGCACTGCGCGTCCCGGGACCGCTCGACGTAAAGGCGTTGCGTCACCACGTCGAGCAGGCACAAGGTTGCTGAGAGCGACACGACGTCGCCGAGAGCAACATGGTAAGGAAGACGTGCCGCACGGAACCCCGTGCGGCCTGGTACCTCGCGAGTCGAAAGCAGGTCGAGATTGCGATGAGCACTCGATGAGTACGCGATGAGTACGCCCATGAACTAGCGACGGTCCGGACGCAACCCGGACCTCAAAGGAGCGAAGTGGCTAAGGTCCGGGTATACGAACTCGCCAAGGAGTTCGGAGTGGAGAGCAAGGTCGTCATGGCCAAGCTCCAGGAACTCGGTGAATTCGTCCGTTCGGCGTCTTCGACGATCGAAGCGCCCGTAGTACGCAAGCTGACCGACGCCTTCCAGCAGGGCGGGAGCAACGGCAAGTCCGCCGCCAAGCCCGCGCCCCGGAAGGCCTCCCCCAAGCCCGGCGCGCCCTCGCCGGCCCAGGCCGCCGGTGGCTCCCGCGCCCCTCAGGCGCCCGGAGACCGCCCGGCCGCCCCGAAGCCGGCCCCCGCGCCCAAGCCGTCGGCCGCCCAGCAGCCCTCGGCCCCGGCGAGCCCCGCGCCGGCCCCCGGCCCGCGCCCGACGCCGGGTCCCAAGCCCGCGCCGCGTCCGGCTCCGGCGGCGCCCGAGTTCACCGCGCCCCCGGCGCAGTCCCCGGCCGCGCCCAAGCCCGGCGCGCGTCCCGGTGCCCCGAAGCCCGGTGCCCGTCCGTCCGGTCCCGGCCAGGGCCAGCAGGGCGGCCAGGGCCGTTCCGGTGGCGGCCAGGGCGGTGCCCGTCC
Source organism: Streptomyces sp. NPDC031049 (assembly GCF_055571015.1). Classification (NCBI taxonomy): domain Bacteria; kingdom Bacillati; phylum Actinomycetota; class Actinomycetes; order Kitasatosporales; family Streptomycetaceae; genus Streptomyces; species Streptomyces sp. NPDC031049. The sequence goes on along the minus strand of NZ_JBVIGC010000031.1, from coordinate 53,390 downwards.
CGGCGCTCCGTCGCCGCGTCCGGGTGCCCGTCCGTCCGGTCCCCGTCCGGGCAACAACCCCTTCACCTCCGGTGGCAACGCCGGCATGGCCCGCCCGCAGTCGCCCCGCCCGCAGGGCGGCCCGCGTCCCGGTGGCGGCGCCGGTGCCCCCGGCGGCGGTCCGCGTCCGCAGGCCCCCGGCCAGGGCGGCGGTCCGCGTCCCCAGGCTCCGGGCGGTCAGCGCCCGACCCCGGGCTCGATGCCCCGTCCGCAGGGCGGTGCGCGTCCGGGTCCCGGCGGTCCCCGTCCGAACCCGGGCATGATGCCGCAGCGTCCCGCTGCCGGCCCGCGTCCCGGCCCCGGTGGCGGCGGTCGCGGTCCCGGCGGTGCCGGTCGCCCCGGTGGCGGCGGTCGTCCGGGCGGCGGCGGCTTCGCCGGCCGTCCCGGCGGTGGCGGCGGCGGTCGTCCCGGTGGTGGCGGCGGTTTCGCCGGCCGTCCCGGCGGTGGCGGCGGCTTCGGCGGCGGCGGTGGCCGTCCCGGCTTCGGCGGTCGTCCCGGCGGCCCCGGTGGCCGTGGTGGCACGCAGGGCGCCTTCGGCCGTCCCGGCGGTCCCGCGCGTCGCGGCCGCAAGTCGAAGCGGCAGAGGCGCCAGGAGTACGAGGCCATGCAGGCCCCGTCGGTCGGCGGCGTGATGCTGCCTCGCGGCAACGGCGAGACCATTCGCCTGTCGCGCGGTGCGTCGCTCACCGACTTCGCGGAGAAGATCAACGCCAACCCGGCGTCCCTCGTCGCGGTCATGATGAACCTCGGCGAGATGGTCACCGCGACCCAGTCCGTCTCCGACGAGACGCTCCAGCTCCTCGCGGACGAGATGAACTACACGGTTCAGATCGTCAGCCCGGAGGAGGAGGACCGCGAGCTGCTCGAGTCCTTCGACCTGGAGTTCGGCGAGGACGAGGGCTCCGAGGAGGACCTGGTCGTCCGTCCGCCGGTGGTGACCGTCATGGGTCACGTCGACCACGGTAAGACCCGCCTGCTCGACGCCATCCGCAAGACCAACGTCATCGCGGGCGAGGCCGGCGGCATCACCCAGCACATCGGTGCCTACCAGGTCACGACCGAGGTCAACGAAGAGGATCGCAAGATCACCTTCATCGACACCCCGGGTCACGAGGCGTTCACCGCCATGCGTGCCCGCGGTGCGAAGTCGACCGACATCGCGATCCTGGTCGTCGCGGCCAACGACGGCGTCATGCCGCAGACGGTCGAGGCCCTGAACCACGCCAAGGCGGCCGACGTCCCGATCGTCGTCGCGGTCAACAAGATCGACGTCGAGGGCGCCGACCCGACCAAGGTGCGCGGTCAGCTGACCGAGTACGGCCTGGTGGCCGAGGAGTACGGCGGCGAGACGATGTTCGTCGACATCTCCGCCAAGCAGGGTCTGCACATCGACGACCTGCTCGAGGCGGTCGTCCTGACCGCGGACGCCTCGCTCGACCTGCGGGCCAACCCGAAGCAGGACGCGCAGGGCATCTCGATCGAGTCCCGGCTCGACCGCGGCCGCGGTGCCGTGGCGACGGTCCTCGTCCAGCGAGGCACGCTGCGGGTCGGCGACACGATGGTGGTCGGCGACGCCTACGGCCGTGTCCGCGCCATGCTCGACGACAACGGCAACAACGTCGCCGAGGCGGGTCCGTCGACGCCGGTCCAGGTCCTGGGCCTGACCAACGTCCCGGGCGCCGGTGACAACTTCATCGTGGTCGAGGAGGACCGTACGGCCCGCCAGATCGCGGAGAAGCGCGCCGCCCGCGAGCGGAACGCCGCGTTCGCCAAGCGCACGCGCCGCGTGTCGCTGGAGGACCTGGACAAGGTGCTGAAGGCCGGCGAGGTCCAGCAGCTGAACCTGATCATCAAGGGCGACGCTTCCGGTTCCGTCGAGGCCCTCGAGTCCTCCCTGCTCCAGCTGGACGTCGGCGAAGAGGTCGACATCCGGGTCCTGCACCGCGGCGTCGGTGCGGTCACGGAGTCCGACATCGACCTGGCGATGGGCTCGGACGCGATCGTCATCGGCTTCAACGTCCGGGCGGCCGGCCGTGCGCAGCAGATGGCGGAGCGCGAGGGCGTGGACGTCCGCTACTACTCGGTCATCTACCAGGCGATCGAGGAGATCGAGGCGGCCCTCAAGGGCATGCTCAAGCCGGAGTACGAGGAGGTCGAGCTCGGTACGGCGGAGATCCGCGAGGTCTTCAAGTCGTCCAAGCTGGGCAACATCGCGGGTGTGCTCATCCGCTCCGGCGAGGTCAGGCGGAACACCAAGGCCCGCCTCATCCGCGACGGCAAGGTGGTCGCGGAGAACCTCAACATCGAGGGTCTGCGTCGCTTCAAGGACGACGTCACCGAGATCCGCGAAGGCTTCGAGGGCGGTATCAACCTCGGGAACTTCAACGACATCAAGGTCGACGACGTCATCGCGACGTACGAGATGCGGGAGAAGCCGCGCGTCTGATGTGACGCCGGTTCGCGGTGGCCGACGGGAGTGTGTCTCCGTCGGCCACCGCGCCGTCTGCCGGGGGTGTGCGCCCTCACCCCGGCCGGCCAGGTCCGGTGGCCGGGCGAAAAAGAGAACGAGCCTTCGGCGGGATCGCGGTACCGTTCATGAGGACCCTCGATCCCGTACCGGCGGGTCATCCGGATACACATGTACGTGGGGACGCTGTCCTTCGACCTCCTCCTCGGCGACGTACGGTCGCTGAAGGAGAAGCGCTCCGTCGTCCGCCCGATCGTCGCCGAGCTGCAACGCAAGTGCGCCGTCAGCGCGGCCGAGGTGGAACACATGGACCTCTACCGGCGGGCCGGCATCGGCCTCGCCGTGGTCTCCGCCGACGCGGGGCATCTCACCGACGTGCTCGACCGGTGCGAACGGCTGGTCGCCGGCCGCCCCGAGGTGGAACTGCTCTCGGTCAGACGCCGGTTCCACGGCGAGGACGACTGACGACCACAGCCAGTGAACACAGACAGGAAAGAACGGGAGACGGACCAGTGGCCGACAACGCGCGGGCCAAGAGGCTGGCGGACCTCATCCGGGAAGTAGTGGCCCAGAAGCTGCAGCGCGGGATCAAGGACCCGCGGCTCGGCTCGCACGTCACCATCACGGACACCCGGGTCACGGGTGACCTCCGGGAGGCGACCGTCTTCTACACGGTGTACGGGGACGACGAGGAGCGGAAGGCCGCCGCGGCGGGCCTGGAGAGCGCCAAGGGCATCCTGCGCTCCGAGGTCGGCAAGGCGGCGGGCGTGAAGTTCACACCCACCCTGACGTTCGTCATGGACGCCCTGCCGGACACCGCCCGGACCATCGAGGACCTCCTCGACAAGGCACGCCAGTCCGACGAGAAGGTGCGCGAGGCGTCCGCGGGCGCCACGTACGCCGGTGGCGCCGACCCGTACCGGAAGCCCTCCGACGAGACCGCCGACGAGACGGACGACAGCACCGAATGACCGACAAGCACACCCCGCCCGACGGCCTGGTCATCGTCGACAAGCCGTCGGGCTTCACTTCGCACGACGTGGTCGCCAAGATGCGGGGCATCGCCCGCACCCGGCGCGTCGGCCACGCCGGCACCCTCGACCCGATGGCCACGGGCGTCCTCGTCCTCGGCGTCGAGAAGGCCACCAAGCTCCTGGGGCACCTGGCCCTCACCGAGAAGGAGTACCTGGGCACCGTCCGGCTCGGGCAGACCACCCTCACCGACGACGCGGAGGGCGAGATCACCGCGTCGACGGACGCCTCCCGGGTCGGCCGCGAGGCCGTGGACGCGGCCGTGGCCAAGCTGACCGGCGACATCATGCAGGTGCCGTCCAAGGTCAGCGCCATCAAGATCAAGGGCGTCCGCTCCTACAAGCGGGCCCGCGAGGGCGAGGACTTCGACATCCCGGCCCGCCCGGTCACGGTCTCGTCCTTCGCCGTCCACGACATCCGGGACGCCGTCGCCGACGACGGCACGCCGGTGCGGGACCTGGTGGTGTCGGTGGTCTGCTCCTCCGGCACCTACATCCGCGCCCTCGCCCGCGACCTCGGCGCCGACCTCGGCGTCGGCGGCCATCTCACCGCGCTGCGCCGCAGCCGGGTGGGGCCGTACAAGATCGACGCGGCCAGGACGCTGGACCAGCTCCAGGAGGAGCTGACGGTGATGCCGATCGCCGAGGCCGCCGCCGCGGCCTTCCCCCGCTGGGACGTCGACGCCAAGCGGGCCCGGCTGCTCACCAACGGTGTGCGGCTGGAGATGGCCGAGGTGTACGCGGGCGCCGGTGCCGTCGCCGTCTTCGACCCCGACGGGCGCTTCCTCGCGCTCGTGGAGGAGCACCGGGGCAAGGCCAAGAGCCTGGCCGTCTTCGGCTGACGGCGAGGCCGCACTGCCAGTGCCGTCTTCCGCTGGCGGCGAGGCCGCGCTGCCCGTGGAGCGGCGGTCACGGGGACCTCCACTGCCGCCGCTCCACGGTCCCCCCTCGGTTCCCCCACCTTCAGGGTGTATCCAACGGCCCCGCTTTGTTCACCCGCACGGGCAGGCGCTCGGAGTGAACCGGGGGAGCGCACGGGGGCGCTTTCGGCACGCGATCTGTCCTGCTGATCACCGTCCGCCTACCGTCGGAGACACGGCACGGTGCACGGCGGGGAGGTTCGACGATGACGTCGCGGAACCGGACCCGGAGCGCACGGGACGGGGCGGAGACGGCCCTGCACGCAGCGGAGGCGCCGCCGGCCTGGCAGCCCCCCGACGAGGCCCTCGTCCGGATCCATGACCTCGCCGGACGCCCGCGCGGCACGGGGTTCGCCGCCGACCACCACGGCACGGTGATCACCAGCCACGAAGCAGTGGACGGCCTGCCCCGGCTGGTGCTCCACGCCGGGGACCGGTCCCGCACGGTGGCCGCCGACGCGGTGGTCCCACTGCCCGCCCTCGGCCTGGCCCTGGTCCGCACCGAGGGCCTCGGCGTCACCCCGCTGCCGCTCTCCGCACGGGACCGGATCGAGGCCGGCACCTATGTGCGCATCGCCGCCGGCTGCTGGCGCGAGGCCCGGGTCCTCGGCGCCACCGACGTCACCTACACGGCCACGGACCGCCGGCACCGCATCGCCGGCGCCCTGGAACTGGCGGTCGGCACCGCGGGCCGCGACGCCCTGCGGCTGGGCGGCGGTGCCGCCGGGGGACCGGTACTCGACGCCGGCACCGGCGCGGTGCTCGGCGTGCTGGGCACCGCCCTCAGCTCCGGCGAGCGCGACGTCGGCTTCGCCGTGCCGCTGCGCTCCCCGGGCGGCGGCCCGCTCGCCGGGCTGCTCGCCGAGAACGCGGCCACCGTCCCGGCGTACGGCGCCGACCTCGACCTCGCCGGTGTCCTGGCGCTCACGGCCACCTCGGTCGGCCAGGACGGACCGCAGGGCGCGTCGGTGGGCGGCGTCGGCCTCCTCGGCACGCCACCGGTCGAACGGAGCGGGCCCCGCCGGGAGTTCGCCGCCTTCGAGACGGGGCCGGCCAAGGTCCTGGGGCTGGTCGGTCCGCCGGGCAGCGGCCGTACGACGGAGCTGGCGGCCCTCGCCGCCCGCCGCACCCGGTGCGCCCGGCCGGCGCCCACGCTGTGGCTGCGCGGCGCCGACCTGCGCGACGACGACACCTCGGTGGCGGACGCGGCGGCCAGGGCGCTGGCCCGGGCCGCCCGCATCGTGGCCGCCTCCGGGGTGCCCGGACCGGCCGATCCGGGCGACGTCACGCCGGAGCACCTCGCCCGCCTCGCCCACGACAGCGGCCGGCCACTGCTGCTGCTCCTGGACGGGCCCGAGGAGATGCCGCCACTGCTCGCGCAGCGCCTCGCCGAGTGGACCCTCGGCACCACGTCCTGGCTGCGGGACACGGGCACCCGGCTGATCATCGCGTGCCGCCCGGAGTACTGGGAGTGGGCGGGGGCCGAGTTCCCACGGGACCTGCTGCATGTCGGGGGGCTGGGGCTCGCCACTGGGCATCCCTCGCCCGGCCAGCCTCCGGGCGGAGGCCTGCCGGGGGGAGGTCTCTCGGCGGGAAGCCTCCCGGCCGGGGGCCCTTCGGGCGGGGGCCTGTCGGCTGGGGGCCCTTCGGGTGGAGGCCTGCCGGCCGGAGGCGCCTCGGTCGAAGAGCTCTCGGCCGGAAACCTCTCGGAGGGAAGCGCTTCGGTCAGGGGACTTTCGGGTTCAGGCCTGTCGGCCGGAGGCGCCTCGGTCGGGGGCCCTTCCGGCGGAGGCCTCGGGGCCGGAGCGACCGGCGACCATCTGACCGACGACCATCTGACCGGAAACCCCGAGGCCGGATACCCGGAAGCCGGAGAGCCCGAGGCCGGAGAGCCCGAGGCCGGAGAGCCCGAGGCCGAGCAGGCCGCGACGGCTCCGGCAGCGACCGCTCCGGCTGCGACGGCACCGGCAGCGACGGCACCGGCAGCGACCGCTCCGGCTGCGATGGACCCGGCAGCTACTGCTCTGGCCGCGACGTCTCGGGGTGCGACGCCACCGGCAGCTCCCGCTCCGGCTGCGACGGCACCGGCCGTGGCCGCGCGGGTCGCCGCCGGACGGGCCATGGCCGGGTCGGACTCGGACCGGGAGCCGTCGGTCGGGCAGGCCGGCGCCGGTGCCGGTGCCGGGCCGGCGGGGGCGGTCGGCGGCGGTGTGCTGCCGCCCTGTGTGTGGCTCGGGGAGCTGGACGAGGACGAGGCACGGCTCGCGCGGGAGCGGTACCGGGTGCCGGAGGGGATGCTCGACGGCGCCGACGCCCGGCATCCGCTCACCCTGCGGCTGCTGTCGGAGGTCCGGGCCGCCCTCGCCGCGCCCGCGCCCCTCACCCGCGTCGACCGCGACGCGGTCCTCGCCGCCTACCTGGACCTGATGTGCCTGCGCGTCGCCGTGCGCCTGGCCACGCAGAACGGCCTGCACGGCACCGCCGTACGGCGGCTCGCGGCCAAGGTGTCCGGGCAGGTGCACGAGGCGGCCCGGCGCAGTCTCGGCCCCGGGCAGGGCGAGCTGGACCGGGAGTCGTTCGAGGCGGTGTTCCCCTGGGGCCAGGCCCCGGCCCGGCTCGGCGGCGGCACCGGCTGGGCCTCCGCCGTCCTCGCCGAAGGCCTCCTCGTGCCCGCGGGCCCCGGCTACCGCTTCGCCCACGAGGAACTCGCCGACTGGATCCAGGGCACCCACCTCGACCTCGACGCGGCCCTGCGCGCCCTCGTCCACCACTGCCGCGCCCCGCACACCGCCCACCCCCTGCCCGTACCGCACCACCGCATCGGTCCCGTCGTCGAGGCCCTGCTGCTCCTGGCCCGTCAGCACGGCAGCGAGCAACTCGCCCTCCGCCTGGAGGAACTGGTGCTCACCCTGGACGACGAGCCGTACTCCTGGTGGGCGGCCCGCCTCGTCGCCGCCGTCCTCGGCCGCGTCCCGGACGCGACGCCCTACACGCCCGTGCTGCGGCTGCTCACCGGCGTCCTCCTGGCGCGGCGGGAGGAAGGCCGCCCGGTCCCCGGCGAGTTCGCCGCCGGCTTCTGGGCCAACCTGGCCCTGCCACGGGCCGACCTGCTGGAACTGCTGCGCCGGCTGATCCTCGTCGACGGCCCGCCGCACGAGCCCGGACCCCGCCACCTCGACACGGTCGCCGCACTGCTCGCCGCCGATCCCACGGCCGTACAACCGCTCCTGGCCGGCTGGTTCGACGACGAGCGGCCGCTGCCCGCCGCCCCGCACGCCACCGTGGCCACGGCCGCGCAGGCCCTGCTGCACACCCACCGCCACCGCGCTCCCGACGACCTCACCGAGGCGCTCGCCGACTGCCCGCACCGGCGGGCCGAGGAACTGCTCACCGCCCTGGCCGAGGACGAACCGGCCGCCGTGTGCCGCGCGGTCGACCGGTGGGCGCACGACCCGCGTCCCCTGCGCCGCGCGGCGGCGACGACGTACGGGCTGCGCGCCGCCGAGCACGCCCGCACCGGCGCCGACCGCGCCCTGCTGCGCCGCGCCGCCCGCGCCCTGCTCGCCCGGCCCGCCGACAGCACCCTGCACGGCGCCGCCCTCGCCCTGCTGGTACGCGACCCCGACGTCCGCGACGAGCACCTCACCCGGGCACTCGGCCACTTCGCGGCCGGCGATCCCTACTTCCCGCCCAGCGCGGCGGCCACCGCCCTGCCCACCCACCCCGGACCGGTCCTGGACGCCTTCCGGGCCCGGCTGCGCGGACCGGACGCCGGGGAGGCGCTGCGCAGACTCGCCGACGCCACCCCGCCCCGGCTGGCCCGCAGGGTCGCCGCGCTGATCGGCGACGCCGTCGCCGACCGACCGGAGACCGCCGGGCACGTGGCCGCGTACGCCGACCGGCGGCTGACCGCCCAGGGGCCGGCCGCCCGCGCCGTCCTGCATCCGCTGGTCACCGTCCTGCTGACGGACGGGCCCGAGCCGGTGCGGGCCGCCCTCGCCGGCGTGCTCGCCGCGCCCGGCACCGGCGCCTGCGCGCCGCTCCGCCGCGAGCTGCGCGAGTTCCTGCTGGCCCACGAGCGCGAACCCGACGTCCTCGACGCGCTGCTGCACGCCGCCCCCGGGTGCACGGGCGACGACCAGCGCGGCCTCGTCCACCGCCTCGGGCTCCTGCTGACCCGCACCCCGGCCGGCGCCGTCCGCTTCGACCGCGGCCTGGTCGACCTCTCCCGGCACGCCCCCGGCTTCGCGGTCCGTCTGACCGGCTGGCTCACCGGCGCACCGCAGGAATGGGCCGCGCTGGTGGGCCCCAGCGCACGCCGGACGATCGAGAACCTGGCGGGCGTACGGGTACCCGCCTGACCGCGGCGCGCCGCGCGGCGTGCGCCGGGTCACAGCTCCCATGCCGATGCGGGCCCGGGGCGCCGGGCATGGCACCCTTAGACCTGCGTAACAGGCAACCGGGCTTCGACGAGTTCGCGACAAGGAGCAGACACTGTGCAGCGCTGGCGTGGCTTGGAGGACATCCCCGAGGACTGGGGGCGCAGCGTCGTCACCATCGGTTCCTACGACGGTGTCCACCGCGGCCACCAGCTGATCATCAAGCACGCCGTGGACCGCGCCCGCGAGCTGGGCGTCCCGGCCGTCGTCGTCACCTTCGACCCGCACCCCAGCGAGGTCGTCCGCCCGGGCAGCCACCCGCCGCTGCTCGCCCCGCACCACCGCCGCGCCGAACTGATGGCCGGGCTGGGTGTGGACGCCGTTCTCATCCTGCCCTTCACCGCGGAGTTCTCGAAGCTGTCCCCGGCCGACTTCGTCGTCAAGGTCCTGGTGGACAAGCTGCACGCCAAGGCGGTCGTCGAGGGCCCCAACTTCCGCTTCGGCCACAAGGCCGCGGGCAACGTCGACTTCCTCGCCGAGCAGGGCAGGACCTACGACTTCGAGGTCGAGGTCGTCGACCTGTACGTCTCCGGTGAGGCCGGCGGCGGCGAGCCGTTCTCCTCGACGCTCACCCGGCGCCTGGTCGCCGAGGGCGACGTCGCCGGCGCCGCCGAGATCCTCGGGCGTCCGCACCGCGTCGAGGGCGTCGTCGTCCGCGGTGCGCAGCGGGGCCGCGAGCTGGGCTTCCCGACGGCCAACGTCGAGACGCTCCCGCACACCGCGATCCCGGCCGACGGCGTCTACGCGGGCTGGCTGCACGTCCAGGGCGAGGCGATGCCCGCGGCGATCTCCGTCGGCACCAACCCGCAGTTCGAGGGCACCGAGCGGACGGTGGAGGCGTACGCCATCGACCGCGTCGGCCTGGACCTGTACGGGCTGCACGTCGCCGTCGACTTCCTGGCCTACGTCCGCGGCCAGGCGCGGTTCGAGACGCTGGACGCGCTGATGGAGCAGATGGCCGACGACGTCAAGCGCTGCCGGGACCTGGTGGCCGCGGCCCAGGCGTAGGGGCGGCCACCGGGCCGGGCGCCGACTCCCGGCCACCCGGCCGGGCGCCGGCTCGGAGCTCCGTGCGGGGTCAGGGACCGGTGCGGGGTCAGGGACCGGTGACAGGCTCGGGCCCTGGTGCCGGTGGGGCCGGGGCCGTACCGAGCCGGGCCCAGTGGCAGGCCACCCGGGCCGTGCCGTCGTCCGGCAGGACGCCGGGGTCCGTCGCCCGGCAGGCGTCCGCGACGCCGGCCCGCTCCGCCCGGCCGTCCGCCAGGACCTGGCAGCGGGCGTGGAAACGGCAGCCTCCCGGGACGCGCGCCGGGTCCGGCGGCTCACCGGAGAGCACCACCGGGTCCCCGGGTGCCTCCGGCAGGACCGACAGCAGGGCCCGCGTGTACGGGTGCCGCGGCGCCGTCAGCACCTGTTCGACCTCGCCCGTCTCCACGATCCGGCCCAGGTACATCACCGCGACCCGGTCGGCGATGTTCCAGGCCAGCCCCAGGTCGTGCGTCACCACCAGCGCGGACAGGCCCAGCTCGGTGCGCAGCCGCAGCAGCAGGGCCAGGATCTCGCCGCGCACCGAGGCGTCCAGGGAGGCCACCGGCTCGTCGGCGACGAGCAGTTCGGGCCCCAGCACCAGCGCCCCCGCGATCACCACGCGCTGGCGCTGCCCGCCGGACAGCTCGTGCGGGTACCGCAGGAAGAACCGCTCCGGTGGCCGCAGACCCGCCCGGGACAGCGCCTCGGCGACCGCCGCCCGCTCGTCGCCGCCGTACCGGTGGATGCGCAGCCCCTCCGCCACCGCGTCGTACACCGTGTGCCGGGGGTTGAGCGAGCCGCTCGGGTCCTGGAGCACCAGCTGCACGCGGCGCCGGTACGCCCGCAGCGCCCGGCCGGAGTAGTCCAGCGGCCGGCCGTCGAAGACGACGCGGCCCGCGGTCGGCCTCACCAGGCCCAGCAGACAGCGGGCCAGCGTCGTCTTGCCGCAGCCGGACTCGCCGACCAGTGCCACGATCTCCCCGGGGCGGATGCCGAGGTGGACACCGTCCACCGCGCGGGCGTCGGGCGCGCCGTGCCGGCCGGGGAAGGAGACGCGCACGTCCTGGGCGGCGAGCAGGGCGGAGTCCCGGCCGGACGGGGCGGACGGGCCGGACGGGCCGGACGGGGACGTGGTCATGGGGTGCTGCGCCTCGCTTTCTCCCCGGACTCGGGACGCGGGGGCCGTACCGGGCCTTCCGGAGCCGTCGGCGCACCCGGCTCGGCCGAGCCGCCCGCCGCCACGTGCACGCACGCCGCCCGCCGTCCCCGCTCCCACTCCCGCAACGGCTGGTCCTGCGACGCGCACGAGGCCAGCGCCGAGGGGCAGCGCGGATGGAACGGGCACCCGGACGGCAGCGCCGACGGATCGGGCGGGTCACCGGCCAGACCGCGCGGCGCGAACCGGGACGCCGGGTCGCCGATGCGCGGGAAGGCCGCCGACAGCGCCCGGGCGTAGGGGTGGCGGGCGTCCTCGTGGACCTGCCGTGCGGGGCCCTCCTCGACCACCCGGCCCGCGTACATCACGGCGAGCCGGTCACAGGTGTCCGCGAGCACCGCCAGATCATGGCTGATCATGAGCAGGCCGAGGTCCTGCTCGGCGACGAGCCGTCCGATCAGCCGCAGGATCTGCGCCTGGATCATCACGTCGAGGGCGGTGGTCGGTTCATCGGCGATGATCAGCCGGGGCTCGCAGGCCAGGGCCATGGCGATCATGACGCGCTGCCGCTGCCCGCCGGAGAGTTCGTGCGGGTGGGCGCGGGCCCGGCCGGCGGGCAGCCCGACGTGCTCCAGCAGCTCACCGGCCCGCCGCCGGGCCTCGGCCGGTGTCGCCCCGCGGTGCAGCAGGACCGGTTCGGCGATCTGGTCGCCGACGCGGTGCACGGGGTTGAGGGAGTGCATCGCCCCCTGGAAGACGACGGAAGCCCCGGCCCAGCGCACCGCCCGCACCCGCCCCCACCGCATCGTCAGCACGTCCTCGCCGTCGAGGAACACCTCGCCGCCGATCCGGGTGCCGGCCGGCAGCAGCCGCAGCAGTGCCAGCGCCAGCGTGGACTTGCCGCACCCGGACTCCCCGGCCAGCCCCAGCTTCCGCCCGGTCTCCAGGCGCAGGTCCACCCCGCGCACGGCGGCGGCCCCGCCGGGGTACGTCACCGTCAGGTTCCGCACGTCGAGCAGCGTCAACGGGACACCCCCAGCCTGGGATTGAGCACGGACTCCACGGCCCGCCCGCACAGCGTGAACGCCAGCGCCACCAGGGCGATCGCGAGGCCCGGCGGCACCAGGTACCACCAGTGCCCGGCACTGACCGCGCCCGCCTCCCGGGCGTCCTGGAGCAGCCCGCCCCACGACACCACGGTCGGGTCGCCCAGGCCCAGGAACGCGAGCGTCGCCTCGGCGAGGATGGCCGCCGAGATGACCAGGGTCGTCTGGGCCAGCACCAGCGGCATCACGTTCGGCAGCACATGCCGGGTCATCACGTGCCGGTGCCCGCCGCCCAGCGCCCTCGCCCGCTCGATGTACGGCCGGGTCTCCACCGCCAGCGTCTGCGCGCGCACCAGCCGGGCGGTCGTCGGCCACGTCGCCGCGCCGATGGCCACGACGATCGTGGTGAGCGACCGGGACATCACGGTGGCCAGCGCGATCGCCAGGACCAGCGTCGGCATCACCAGGAACCAGTCGGTGATCCGCATCATCACCGTCGCGAACCAGCCCCGGAAGTGCCCGGCCGTGATCCCGATGAGCGTGCCGATCGCCACCGACAGCACGGCGGCCAGCAGCCCCACCAGCAGGGAGACCCGCGCACCCCACACCAGCAGGCCGAGCAGGCTCCGCCCGAACCGGTCGGTGCCGAGCGGGAACTCGGCGCTCGGCCCCTGCGAGGGCCGGCCCGGGGCGTCGGTCACACTGCTGACGTCGGAGCCGACGAGCAGCGGGGCGGCCAGCGCCACCAGCGCGCACAGGGCCAGCACCACCAGCCCGAACACACCGGCGCGGTGGGCGCGGTACTCCCGCCAGAAGCGGGCGGCCGAGGCGCGGCGCCGCCGCCGGGCCAGCGCCCGCGGGCCCGGTGCCGTATCGGTCGTCGCCGTATCGGTCGTCGTCATCGGCCCACCCGGGGATCGAGCAGCGGATAGATCAGGTCGGCGAGCGTGTTCATGAGGATCACCGCGGCGGCGAACACGAAGAACAGCCCCTGGACCAGCGGCAGATCGGGCACGCTCAGCGCCTGGTAGAACAGCCCGCCGAGCCCCGGCCAGGAGAAGACGGTCTCCACCAGGATCACACCGGCCACCGTCCGGCCGAGGTTGACGAAGACGAGCGTCACCGTCGGCAGCATCGCGTTGGGCACGGCGTGCCGCCGCCGCACCACGTCGTCGCGCAGCCCCTTGGCCCGGGCGGTCGTCAGGTAGTCGCTGCCCATCTCGTCCAGCAGCGCGGACCGGGCGACCAGCAGCGTCTGCCCGTACTCCACGGCCACCAGTGTCACCACCGGCAGCACCAGGTGGTGGGCGACGTCCAGGACGTACGCGAAGCCCTCCTCGCCGCCCGACTCCATGCCGCCGGTGGGGAACAGCCCGGGCAGCGGGCCGATCCCCACCGACAGCGTGATGATGAGCAGCAGCCCGAGCCAGAACGACGGGACGGAGTACAGCGTCAGCGCCAGCCCGGTGTGCAGCCGGTCGGCCGTCCGCCCGTGCCGCCACGCCGCCCGGGTGCCGAGGAAGGCACCGAGCGCCGTGTACAGCACGAAGGCGGTGCCGGTCAGCAACAGGGTGTTGGGCAGCGCCTCGGTGATCTTGTCGATCACCGGTGCGCGGAACTGGTACGACGTCCCCAGATCGCCGGTGAGCACCTTCTGGCAGTAGTCGGTGAACTGCTGCCACAGCGGCAGGTCGAGCCCGAACTCCCGCCGATACGCGGCGAGCTGCTCGGCCGAGACCTGACGGCCACCGGTCATGTACTTCACCGGGTCGCCGGGGATCAGCCGGAAGAGGAAGAAACTCGTGACGAGGACGGCGAGCAGCGACACGGCGGCGCCCGCCACCTTGCCCGCCAGATACCGGGGATAGCCGGAGCGCGGGCGTCCCGACGCCCGCCGGGACGCCCCCGCCCCCTTCTCGTGCCTCCCGTCGAGGACGGGCGCGGCGTCCGTGGTCATCCGCACCCGCGCCTATTCACGGTCGTCGGCGGTGGCCCGGCGGCGCAGCGCCGCGAAGGCCACGAGCCCCGCGAGGACGACGGCACCCGCCACGATCCCGGCCACGACGCCGGTCGAGGAGGAACTCCCCTCCGCCGCGTCCGCGTCGTCGGCCGGCACCGCGGACCACCAGCTCCAGTAGCCGTCCTGGCCGTAGATGTTGCCCGCCCGCGCCGGCATCGTCGTGATCGACTCGATCTGGTCGGTGCGGTAGGCCTCGACGGCGTTCGGATAGGCCATCACGTTCATGTACCCCAGGTCGTACAGCCGTGACTGGAGCCGCTTGACGATGTCCGCCCGCTTGTCCGGGTCGTACTCGGCGAGCTGCTGCGCGTACAGCCGGTCGTACGTCGTGTCGCAGATGAAGTTGTCGGTCGCGCCCGTCTCCTCCGGGGTGGCCGGGAGCGCCGCGCAGGTGTGGATGGACAGGACGAAGTCGGGGTCCGGGTTGACGGACCATCCGTCGAAGGCGAGGTCGTACTCGCCGGCGAGCCAGGGATCGGTGACGTTGTCCAGGCAGTTCAGCTCCACGCCGATGCCCAGGTCGCCCCACCACTCCTCGAGGTACTTGCCGATCGCCTTGTCGTTCGGGTCGGTGGCGTGGCACAGGACGCGGTAGGTGATCGGTTCGCCGTCCTTGCCCAGGCGCCGGCCCTGGTCGTCGGTGCGGTAGCCGGCCTGGTCGAGCAGGCGGGCCGCCTCCTTCGGGTCGTAGGACAGCTCCTGCCGCGGCGACGGCTCCCAGAAGTACTGCGAGAAGCGGGGCGGGATGTAACCCCGGCCCTCGACGGCGTGCCCCTGGAACACCTTGTCGATGACGGTCTTCCGGTCCACGGCCCGGAACAGGGCGTGCCGGACCCGCTGGTCCAGCAGCGAGGGGTGTCCGTCCCCGAACCGCTCCCCGTTGCCGGCGCGCGCCCCGGGGTTGGTGGCGAGGGCGTAGAAGCGGCGGCCGGGCGCGTCGTTGACGTGGACGTCCTCCTGCTGCGCGAGGGCGTCCGCCTGGGCGGGCGTCAGCCCCGACACGAAGGACACCTCGCCCTTCTGGAGCGCCGCGACGGCCGCGTCGCCGTCCTTGTAGTACTTGAACAGCAGCTCGTCGAACTTGGGGGCGCCGCGCCAGAAGTCCTTGTTCGCCCTCAGCCGCACATGGCTGTCCGCCTTGTAGTCCGTCAGGACGAACGGGCCGTTGCCGACGACGGGGAACTGCTTGTCGTTGTTGTACTTCGAGAAGTCCTCGACCTTCTCCCAGACGTGCTTCGGCACGATCGGCACGTCGAGCGCGGTCATCGTGGCCTGCGGCTTCTTCAGCTCGATGACCAGTTCGGTGGGGCTCGGCGCGGTGACCTCGCGGAAGTTGCCGACGAAGCTGCCGTTGGCGGTGGCCGCTCCGTCGTCCGTCATCATCTTGTTGAACGTCCACGCCGCGTCCTCGGCCGTGGCCCGCTTGCCGTCCGACCACCTCGAATCGGAACGGATCGTGTACGTCCAGGTCAGCTTGTCCGGCGACGACTCCCACTTGGTGGCCAGGCCCGGGATGACGCGGTTGTCCTCGGCGTCGTAGTTGGTCAGGTACTCGTACGTCAGCCGGTGGATGCTGGTGCTGACCAGGCGGACCGCCAGGAAGGGGCTCAGCGAGTCGACGCTCTGGGCCACCGCGACGGTGAGCACCTTCTTGCCGTCGTCGGCCGCGTGGGCCTGCGGCGGCGCCGGGGCGAGCGGTGAGGCGAGGGCGGCGGTGAGGGCGAGCGCGGCGGCGCCCGCCAGGGCGATGGTGCGGGTGGTGGAGGAAGGGGGCTTGCCGTACTGATCGTTCGTGTCCATGGTCGCTGACCTCGCGTCATCGCTCGCACGGGTAGGACGGGTTGATCAGTGGGTGGAGTGGGTCAGGTGTACCAGCGGCGTCCGGGCCCGTCAACGGTGCGCGCACCCCTGGTGGCCTGCGGAAACGGCGAACTGGCGAGCGATGTGCGGCCCATTGGTCGAGACCGGTGACGCGGCGCTGGCCAGGGGGTGGCGGCGGTCCGGGGCCGGCACACGGAGATACGGAGGAGGCCCGCGCCGGATCGGGCGCGGGCCTTGGCGGGTCGGGCCGGGTGGCGGTCGTTACGACTGCGGGGAAGGCGGGGGCTGGGTCTGGCCGCCGGGGTCGCCGGGCTGTGCGGGGTGGCCCGGCTGCCCTGGCTGTACCTGCTGCCCCGGATGGCCCGGCTGTCCCGGTTGCGGGTACGGCGGTTGACCGGGCTGGGCGTACGGCTGGCCCGGCATGGGCTGGCCGGGCATGGGCCGGCCGGGGTGCGAGGCCTGCTGGGGAGGCTGGCCGTAAGGGGCGGACTGCCCGGGGTGCCCGGGTTGCCCACCGGGCTGCTGCGGAGGCATGGGCTGACCGGGGACGGGCCGGCCCGGCACGGGCTGTCCCGGCATGGGCTGCCCCGGCATCGGCTGCTGCCCCGGCGTCGGCTGGCCGGGGAGCGGCTGGCCCGGCATGGGCGGGGCGGCGACCGGCGGCGGGTTGCCGTCGGACGTCCACAGCCCGTGCATCTGCTGATGCCGGGTGAAGTCCTCGGCGACCAGGGCCGCGAGGTTGAAGTACGCCTCCCGCACCTTGGGCCGCATCATGTCGAGGTCGACCTCGGCACCGGCGGCCAGATGCTCGTCGAACGGCACGACGACGACCCCGCGGCACCGGGTCTGGAAGTGGGCGACGATGTCCTCGACCTTGATCATCTTCCCGGTCTCGCGGACACCGGAGATCACGGTGAGGGACCGGGCGACGAGATCGGCGTACCCGTGCGCGGACAGCCAGTCCAGCGTCGTACTGGCGCTGCTCGCCCCGTCGACGGACGGTGTCGAGATGATGATGAGCTGGTCCGCGAGATCGAGAACCCCGCGCATGGCGCTGTAGAGCAGACCGGTACCGGAGTCGGTCAGGATGATCGGGTACTGCTGCCCCAGCACGTCGATCGCGCGCCGGTAGTCCTCGTCGTTGAACGTCGTGGAGACGGCCGGGTCGACGTCGTTGGCGATGATCTCCAGTCCGGACGGCGCCTGCGAGGTGAAGCGCCGGATGTCCATGTAGGAGTTCAGGTACGGGATCGCCTGGACGAGGTCGCGGATGGTCGCCCCGGTCTCGCGGCGGACGCGCCGGCCGAGGGTACCCGCGTCGGGGTTGGCGTCGATGGCGAGGATCTTGTCCTGCCGCTCCGTGGCGAGCGTGGAGCCGAGGGCGGTGGTGGTGGTCGTCTTGCCGACGCCGCCCTTGAGGCTGATGACGGCGATCCGGTAGCAGGACAGCACGGGCGTGCGGATCAGCTCCAGCTTCCGCTGACGCTCGGCCTCCTCCTTCTTCCCGCCCAGCTTGAACCGGCCTCCGCCGGCCGCCGGACGGCTGCTCTTCGCCTTCTGCTTCTTGTTGTTGAGCAGCCGGTCGGACGACAGCTCCACGGCCGCGGTGTAACCGAGCGGCGCGGCACCCGGGTTGGTCGGCTGCCGCTGGTCGTGCTGCATCGGCTGCGGCCAGGCGGCACCGGTACGGGGATCGACGGGCGGCACCTGGTGGTGCGGCTGGGCGTGGGGGAGGGGGGCCTGCGGGGGCTGCTGACCCGGCTGCGCCTGCGGGGGCACCGGCGGCGTGCCGTGGCCCGGGCCGGCGTCCGGCGGTGTGCCGTGGCTCTGGCCGGCGTCCGGCGGTGTCTGGTGCCCGGGCTGCGGTCCGGCGTGCGGTCCCGGGGTCGGGGCGGCGTGCGGTCCGGGGGTGGGTCCGGCGTGCGGTCCGGGGGTCGGGCCGGGCTGGGCGGCGGACGGCTGGGGGAACCCGTAGCCGCCCTGGGCGTGGGGAGTGTCCGGACCCGGAACGCCCGGCTGCGGGAAGCCGTACCCGGTGGGCACCTGGGGCGCGGCGGGACCGGCGCCCGGGTGCTGCGCGGGGGGCTGCGACGCCGGGGGCTGAGCCGCCGTGGGGTGCTGCGCCGGGGGCTGCGGGGCCGCGGGGGCCGCGACGTCCGGCTGCGGGAAGCCGTAACCGGGCTGGGACGTGGGCTGGGTTGCCGGCTGGTGCGCGGGCTGGGTTGCGGCCGGGTTCTGCGGCTGCGGGGCCGACGGGTTCCACGCCGTGGGCGCGTGCTGCGGCGGCTGCGGCTGGAAGGGGTGCTGCGCTTGCTGCTGCGGCACCGGCGGCTGCTGCGGGGCGGCCGGCGGCTGCGCGGCGGAGGGCTGCGTGGCGGAGGGCTGTGGCTGTGCCGGCCACTGGTCCGCCGGTGCGGGAGCGGCGGGCTGGTACGACGGCGGCAACGGCGGCACCGGTGCCTGCGGCGCCGGCGTGGGAGCCCAGGCGGGCGGCGCGTCGGCCGGGACACCGGCACCGGTGGCGTCCTGCGGCGCGGGCGCCTGAGGGCTGGCGCCCTGCGGAGCATCGGCCAGGGGGGAGTCACCGGCGGCCGCGTCGTCGGAATCGGCGTCGGAAACGGCGCTGGAAACGGCGTCGGAAACGGCGTCGGAATCCGCGCCGGAACCTGCGCCTGAACCGCCGTCGGACTCGGCGTCCCGGCCGCCCGACGCGTCCGACGGCGCCCCTGCCTCCGGCTCGACTCCCTCCGGAACGGCCCCGTCACCGACCGCCCCGGCATCCGCGGACGCGTCCTGCACAGGCCCGTCGCCGTGCACGTCCGTCGAGGCCTCGTCGCGGGACCCGGTGTCGGTGTCGGTGTCGCTGTTGGTGTCGGCGTCGGTGTCGGTGTCGGCGTCGGCCCCGTCCTCGGCCGACGCCTCTTCGCGTACAGCACCCGCAACATCACCCGCAGAGACATCGGCATCGGCATGGGCGTTGCCGCCCGCCAGAGCACCGCCGGAACCGTCGACAGTGTCCGCACCCACCGACGCCCCACCCTGCTCGTCGGCGTCGGCGCCCTCCGTCGCCCTGGAGGAGTCGGCCGCCTCGGCCTCGGCGCGCTCCGCGATCTCCCGCTTCAGCGCGACGGCGGAGAAGCGCATGGTGGCCCCGCTCTCCAGATCACCGTTGTCCGGTGCCGGAACCGGCTCCTGAGCGGGCTCGGCCTCCTCCTCGCCCGCAGCGGCGGCAGGCCTCGCCAACGGGAACCCGTCCGCGGCCGAAGCCGGCACGGTGGACGGCGGCGTGGCCGTGACGGACGGCGGCGCGGGTGCGGCGGGAGGAGCGGTCGGCACGGCCGGCGGAGGCATGGTCTGCGGCTCGAACCCGCTGTCGGCGGGCAGCCTGGGGACCTCGGGAGCCCCGCCGCCCTGCCCGGAACCGCCACCCGCGTTCTGCGTGTACCACGCGGGCGGCGCGTAGTCGATGGTGAACTCGCCGGTCGCTTCGACGGCCGACTCCGCATCGGGCTGGTCATCGCCGGGTGTCGCCCAGCCCCCGCGGATCCCGTCCCGATCGCTGCTCACAGTTCCTCCTGGTGTGGTCGAGCACCCTCAAGCCGTGCCGGGGCGACCGTTTATCGTCATCCGAAGTTGTTCGAGGCCGTTCGAGGTCGCTGCGAGGCCGCCCGCTTCGCGGTCGACCGACCCACCGAATCCCCCTGGGACACCGACACCCGGTCCACGGGTTCAGGCGCCGCGCCCGTTCCCAGCCTAATCACCATCACCGGCACCCCGGCAGGCCCGTCCACCGCTCGCTGCACGTCCGGTACGTCACAATCCGGCCATCTCCCCCAACCGAGCCGGCCGTCCGGGACCCCTCGCATCCCCGCTCACCCGGCGGCGGCGATGCGGCTGCGACGTCAGTCCATCCGTCGCGGCGTTCCGAGCAGCCCGATCTCCGCATCGGTCGGCTGCGTCATCACGTACTGCCGGTCGCGGTCGGCACACCAGAGGGTGACGCCGTCGGCGAGGGTCGGCAGCGAGTCCACGTCGCCTCTCGGCAGCGCCATCGTCCGGCCCAGCTCCGCCGCCTCGTCCGGCGATATCCGCTGCACACCCACGAGCCTGGCCTGCCGCACCAACCTGGGCGCGACCGGGCTGAGATACGGCAGCAGCGTCAGCACCGACCGCCAGGGGCCGGAGACCACCCGGCCGCGCGGCGGCCGCATGCCGCAGTCCCGCACCACCAGCACCGGCGTACCGGCGGAGGCACCCAGCGGCGGGACCCGTCCCACGTCGTAGACCGCAAGCCCGTTCTGTCCGCCGCCCATGGCGTGCACCATCTGCGACCAGGCGTGGGCCCGCCCGGTCTCCACGGCCACCCGCGCGCCGGTCGCCGCCGCCCGCAGCGCGAACACCTGGGCCGTCCACAGACCGCCGATCAGCACGACCTCGTACGGCGTGGGCCGGTTCAGCCCCAGCACCGCGGGCTGTCCCTCGGCGTCCACGCCGATGACCACACCGTCGTCCCCGATGGGCAGGGTCAAGGTGTCCAGGTCGTCGGCGGAGAGCGCGTGCCGCCCGTGGCGCGGACCGAGCAGGCCGAAACCGGTGCGCAGCAGGCCGGCCGCCCGCCCGCCGGCCGGCCGCGGTGTCCCGGCGGCATCCGGCTGCGCGCCGTGCGGCCCCCGCGAGGCCCCCGATGCCGCCGCGTCCGGCCCGTCGGCGTTCCGTGTCGTCATGGTCGTCACCGAACACCTCCGAGGGGCAAAGTGGCCAGTACACCGGGCAGTTGCTCCCGGTCGAGCCGGGCCAGCGCCGCGCCGGCCGAGCGGGCGGCGTCCTCCAGCGCGCGGCGTGCCGCGGTCAGTTCCTCGGCACTGCGACCGGTGACCCGCAGATGACCGCGCAGCGAGATCTCCTGCCCGTCCCCGCGCGCGAGGGTGAGGCTGACGGTGGTGGCGAGCGCGGGAACCGCCGTGATCATCGCGACGAACTGGGGCAGCGAGGACCCGCGGTCACCGCCCAGTTGCGGCCATCTGCGGATCCAGTACGCGGTGTGCCTGCGGTTGTCGCAGCGCCAGCTGCGGCCGGACTCCTCGGTGCGCCGCTCCTGCCGCTCCGCCCGCCCGGCCTCGGCCGTCACCAGCGGGTTGGCACAGGCCGACGTGGCGATGGCCGAGGTCAGCTCCTCCTCGTCGAGCACCGTGGCCCGGAAACCGGCGCCGGTGAGCCTGCTGACGAGGTGGTCGGCCACGCGCACGACGCACTTCTGCGCACCGACGAGGCCACCGCCCCGGGCGGCCACGGCCTCCGGGCACTGCTCGGGGGCGAGTTTCAGCGCGATCCAGGTGATGCGTACGGCGGGGGCGCCGGTCTGCTCCTGAAGCGGCGCGTAGTTGCTGACGGCGACCGACTGACGCGGCAGATGCAGCGCGGGGGCGGGCTGGGTGTGCAGCACGACCTGCGCCGACTCCAGGCGGATCCCGTCGACTTCGAGCGCGTCCCGCACCACAGCCAGCGGCAGCGGCCGTCGGCTCCGCTCGGCCCGCAGGGCCGTGGCGTCGGCCTCCACCTGGACCACGGCGGTGACGAAGGTGCCGTCCCCGACGATCCCGACCGGCCGCCGCTCCCGGCCACCGCAGGCATAGGTGCGCAGACTCGGATCGCACTCCACGGCCGGGGCCAGTCCCGGCTCGGTGCCGGGCGGGATCACCAGCTCCGCGGCGCGCTTCTGCCGCGCGCGCAGGGCGCGTGCCGTGGCGACCCACTCGGGCAGGGAGCGGCCCCTGCGGCGCACGAAGGCCAGCAGGACCAGCGCGACGGCGACGACGCCGGCCACCGCCAGCGCCACGGTGCCGACGGCCCAGCCGACGAGGAGAACGGCGGCGGCGAGCTCCACCAGGACGATCCGTTGCAGCCGGAACGAACCCGTCCCGCCCGCGCGCACCTTGAGATGGAGACCGCCCCGCGCGGACGGCTGCCGCGCCGCACCCGACCCGGGCTCCGCGGAGCCGCGCGACCTGGTCCGGTCACGGCGCGAGGCCCGCGTTCCGGAAGCCATCACTCCATCCCCCCAATTTGCTCACAACTCGCTGGAATTCCAGCGCAGACACCAGGCCGCACAGGGCCCAGGCACCCTACCCGCTCCGCCGACCGCTCCTCACACCAGGCATAGTAGGGGCCGCGTCTGACATCGGCGGGCGGGGGACGGCGGTCCTCGGCGTCGCCCAGGCGCAACCCAGGCGGACACGGGCGGGACACGGGGAGAGACACGCACCAATGGCATCTCGGCGGGATCAGCTCAACGCCTACACCTTCGCGAAGCGCCGCTTGCTCGCTGCCTTCGTCCAGTCGTTCCCGCAGGGCTCCGAGGAAGGCGCCCCGCGCCCCCTGCGCGGCGTCGTACCCGGCCTCGTCATCGGCGTGATCATCATGGCCGTCTTCGGGGCCTGGGGCATGTTCAAGCCGACCGCGCCCAAGGGCTGGGACACCCCCAACGAGAAGGTGATCATCGCCAGCAAGTCGACCACCCGGTACGTCGTCCTGAAGACCGGTGACGAGGTCCAGCTCCACCCGGTGCTCAACATGGCGTCGGCCAAGCTCCTCCTCGCCCCCAACAAGGGCGACGTCGTCACCGTCAGCGAGTCGGTCCTCGACAGCGGCAAGATCCCGCACGGCGTCACCATCGGCATCCCCTACGCGCCCGACCGCCTGCCCTCCGCCAAGGAGGCGGGTTCCGCCAAGCGGTGGGTCGTCTGCGAACGCCCGAGTGCCGGCGGCCGCTCCATCCAGAAGGCCGCGCTGGTCCTCGCCGACCGCGAGCGGAAGCTGACCGAGGGCAAGCAGAAGCTGACCGGCGGCGAACTGCTCTACGTGGCCGACCCCGCCGGCAAGCGCTACGTCGTCGACCCGGGCGGCACGGCGTACCAGATCGACAAGCTGGACACCGGATCCGACCTGGAACTGCTGCTGCGCACGGTCGTCGGCTCCGGACGCGAGCCCCAGCGGGTGTCCCGCGAGTGGCTCGCCACCCTCCACCAGGGCGACCCGATCACCTTCCCCGAGATCGAGGGCACCCCCGGCACACCCGCCAACGCCCCCGGACAGCTCGGCGCGGAGGCGGACAAGGTCGGCACGGTGCTCAAGGCGTTCGACAACAACAAGGAGCAGTACTACGTCGTGCTGCCCGAGCGGGTGGCACCCGTCTCCGCGTTCGTCGCCCAACTGCTGCTGTTCAGCAAGGACCTTGCCCAGGTCGGTCAGGCCGGCCAGGCGCTGGAGACGAGTCCCGGCGCGATCGTCCCGGGCAAGCCCTTCGGCACCGAGCACACCTGGCCGAGCGGCACCCCCCAGGCCGTCAACGAGGCGTCGGCCGCCAAGGGCAGCCGCAACACGGTATGCAACGTGCTGCGCGGCGTCGACGGCAAGGGCACCACCACCCTCAGCACCTGGGCGGGCACCGATTTCCCGGCGGACCTCCCCGCCGGCTCCTCCAGTGCCTATGTCACCCCCGGCTCCGGTCAGCTCTACCGGCAGTTCAAGGGCGCGCAGACGAAGGCGGGCCCGGTCTTCCTGGTCACCGACACCGGCCTGCGCTACGTGCTCCAGTCCAACGCGGACAGCGCCACCGACGACGCCGGGATCGGCATGTCGGAGAAGGAACGGAAGCAGCTGGAACAGGAGGCCCGGCAGGCCCAGACGCGCCTCGGCTACGCCGACGTGGACCCCGCACCGATCCCCGCCGCCTGGTCCGCGTTCCTGCCCACCGGCCCCCGCCTGTCCACGGCCGCGGCCCGCCAGCCACAGGGCTCGTGAGGGGAGGGGCAACGATGCG
The DNA here is from genome assembly GCF_055571015.1 of Streptomyces sp. NPDC031049. Lineage (NCBI taxonomy): Bacteria > Bacillati > Actinomycetota > Actinomycetes > Kitasatosporales > Streptomycetaceae > Streptomyces > Streptomyces sp. NPDC031049. The sequence continues at coordinate 29,603 of NZ_JBVIGC010000031.1, read as the reverse complement.
ACACGGCCACCTCCTGCTCCGCTCCACGGCGGTCGCCGCGGCTCTGCTGGCGATGCCCTTCACCCTGGCGCAGCCGGCCGCCGCCGAGGACTCGTTCTCCGACCAGTGCGAGTACCCGAACGACGTCTACCCCGGCCGGCCCTGGTCCCTCCAACGGGTACAACTCGACGAGCTGTGGAACCAGTCCAAGGGCAAGGGCGTACGGGTCGCCGTCATCGACACCGGCGTCGACGTGAAGAACCCGCAGCTGAAGGGCGCGGTGGACGTCAAGAGCGGCCGCAACTTCCTCCCCAAGGGCCTGAAGGACGACAACGGCGACCCCATCGAACGGGGCAGCGAGAACGGCACCACCGACACCGTCGGCCACGGCACCAAGGTCGCCGGCATCATCGCCGCCCGCCCGGACGACAAGACCGGGTTCGTCGGCCTTGCGCCCGAGGCGACCATCATCCCGATCCAGCAGAACGACGCGGAGGGCCACGGTGACACCGCGAGCCTCGCCGCGGCGATCCGCTACGCCGTGAAGGCCGGCGCGGACGTCATCAACATCTCCCAGGACACGGCGGACGCCGCCACCCCGGACCCGGATCTGAAGGCCGCCGTCGACGCCGCCCTCGCCGAGGAGATCGTCGTCGTCGCGTCGGCGGGCAACGACGGACTCGGCGGCAACGTCAAGAAGACCTACCCCGCCTCCTACGAGGGCGTCCTCGCCGTCGCCGCCTCCGACCGCAACAACGAACGCGCCTCGTTCTCCCAGTCCGGCGACTTCGTCGACGTGGCGGCACCGGGCGTCGACATCATCTCGACCGTCCCCCGGGGAGGCCACTGCTCCGACAACGGTACGAGCTTCTCCGCACCGTACGTCGCCGGCCTCGCGGCGCTCATCAAGGCCAAGCACCGCGACTGGACCCAGCGCCAGATCGTCGCCCAGATCGAACAGACCGCGGAACGCACCATCGCGGGCCGCGACCGCCTCGTCGGCTGGGGCGTGGTGGACCCCGTCCGAGCCCTGACCGAGGACGGCCGCCCGATCGAGTCACCCCGCCCCCAGGAGGGCCTCGCCAGGGCCGAGGCACCGGCCGCGGCGGAACTCCCCCTGGGCGAAACCCCCGACGAACGCAACGCCCGCCTCGCCACGTACGTGGCCGTCGGAGCGGCGGTCCTGGTAGCGGGCCTCGGCGGGACCGCGGTGGCCCTCCGTGACGCACGCAGGAGGGGGCGGGGGGCGGGGGTTCGCAGTGGCCCGACTGCAACGTGACCAAAACCGCTCCTCACCTGCCGGACGGGACGAGGCCCAGGTGGGAAGGGTGCGGATCATGTGAAGACCGGAAGCGCGGCCGCCGATCGGTAGCAGTGCTGTTGCATATGGCAGTTGGGGCTGTCGGTGTCAGTCACTAAAGTGGTGCCATGGTGGTCATGATCGCCGTGTCGGCGTGAGCCGCCCGGCGACTGGCGCGGGACCGGCCACACCACGGGGAAACGGGGAGGGAAAGCACCATGCTTCCTGCAGACGGGGGCGGCAGCGCCGCGGACGTGCGCCGCGGAGTGATGGCGCTGTCGACGTTCAAGAAGCGCATCGACGACCTGCTCACCACGTTCGAGGAGTCGGCGGGCGGCGCGTCCAAGGTCGGAACGCACAGTCTGCCGGCAACGGCCTTCGGCACCGGCGCCTTCCCCGAGTCCAAGATGCTGCACCTCGAGTACGAGCGCGTGCACGAGCGCCTCACGGCGCTCTCCAAGTCGCTCGGACTCCAACTGGAAGCGATGCAGATCGCGGTGCACGGCATCGACGTGACCTTCGACAACCTCGAGGAAGAACAGCGCTACCGGTTCCACCAGATCCGCACGATGGTCAACCAGACGCGGGAAGAGATGCTGAGGCCGGAGATCAAGCGGGACAACCACGCCGACCACACGGACGCGGGGTACTGATGAGCGACGACAAGAACAAGCCGGACCTCTACGCGGAGGAGCGCCAGGAGGCCCTGGCGCAGAACGGCACGCTCGACGCGGTCATGATGATGACCAGGATCATGAGCCCGTTCGGCTCCGCCCGAGGCATCCACTTCGCCCGCACCAACTTCGAGGGCTACGACCTCAACGACATGATCGACATCGTTGAGTCCGCCAACCCCGAGCTGCTGGAATCCGCGGGCCAGGCCATGGTCGACGCCCGCGAGGCCATCAAGAAGGCAGCCCAGGAGCTCAAGGACAACCTGCCCGACGTCGACTGGCAGGGCGAGGCCCACACCGCCTTCGACAGCTGGGCCAAGGACCTGGTCAAGACGGCGGAAGGCATCGGCGACTACGCCGACGTCATCGGCACCCAGGTCATGGCCGCCGGCTCGGGCCTCGCCTCGGTCCGCAAGTCCATGCCCCCGCGCGACAACCGCAGCGAACGCAAGACGGTCGAGGACATCCCCGAGGCCAAGCGGGTCGACAGCAACGACGAGTACACGGCGGCGGTGAAGGCGGAGAAGAACCGCCAGGAGGCCATCAACCAGATGTACCGCCTGGCATCGTTCTACACGGTGTCGGCGGGCCACATGAAGAAGGCCGAGGAGCCGGTGTTTCCCAAGATGCCGGATGTGGGGGTGCCGCAGCCGACTCCGGATTACCGGGTTCCTGAGCCCCCGCAAACGGGCCAAGCATCCCTCGGGCCTGTCGGCGGTGCGCGCGTCACCTCCCAGGAATCTGCCACCGGTGGCTTGGCGCGGACGCATGCGGCTGAGGAGCAGCCGATGCCGGCAGCGAAGCTGGAGCCCGACGCGCCGCTGCAGCGGGCGGTGGGCACGGAGATCAACACAGTCGGTGCCCTGCCGCCTCAGGAAACAGCGAAGCCGACCAACGTCGCGCCGCCTTCGACGGTTGGTCCGTCCACGTCGACGGGCCCCCTGCCTCCCATGGCTCCCGGCGCCCCCCTGCCCGTCGCGCGGGGCCTCACCGGGCGCGCTGCGGGCTCCCATGGCGTACCTGTGAACAGGGTCCCTCCATCGGTGCAGGGACGTACCACGGGCACCTCAGGTCCCATTGCCGCAGGGCGGACTGGCTCCGGTCCTGTTCCTCAGAGCCCGCGTGCCACTGCACCAGGGCCAGTAGGAAGCCGTGGAACAGGTCCTCTCGGGCCGGTGGGCGCCACCGGCAGGCCGGGACAAGCGGGAGGCCCGGTGAGTGGTCCTGTGGGGCGCGGCATTGTGGGTGGGATGCCGAACCCTGCCGGGCCGGTGACCGGGCACCCCACCGCCGCCCCGCGCAGTCCCGTGGGCCCGATGGGGGCCACTGCACCCCCGGCCCGCGGCATCACTGGTCGTACCAGCGACGGCGTCGTCGGCGGCAGGCCGGTAACCGGCTCGGCTTCGGTGGACAAGGGCTCCAAGTTGTCAAGGGGCACAGTCATCGGCGGCGAAGGCGTGCCTTCTCCTCAGAGCAGGACGAGCGGAAGGCTTGACCAGAGGGGCGTGATCGGCGGGCCCGCAGCGGCCTCGACGGGACAGACGTCTCGTGGAACTACCTCAGCCTCCGGGGGCGCGATCGGAGCACCACGAGGTCCTGTTTCTGGGGCGCGGAGCAGGGAAGCGGTCCCCGACACGGCCCGCAGGCCTGCGGGCCAACAGAGTTCCCGAGAGGGAGGTACGCGCCGCAGGGAGCGGCGCGACGGGGGCCCGGCGAGTAACTGACCGGACGAGGACGAGGGTGAACAGAGGCATGGTGGCAGGGATCGGCCGACGCGACAGGCGGAACACGCGTGTCGTGAGACGAAACAGGGGACGAATTTCCGTCCTCTGCTCAACGCTTGCGGCTCTGGCCCTGGCATCTACGGGCCTTGCACCAAGTGTGGTCGCCGACGATGCCCAATCTCAACAGTGGTACTTGTCGGCGATGAAGACCGACGAAATGTGGAAGGTGAGCACCGGCAAGGGCGTGAAAGTCGCCGTCATTGACACAGGGGTCAACCCGAGTACGCCCTCGCTCAGGGGACAAGTACTTGTCGACGAAGTACCTAAGGGGCTGGCCTACAAGGCGACTGAGGACTACGTGGGTCACGGCACGACCATGGCAGAGCTGATTGCCGGCACTGGCTCGGGCGGTGGTCTCAAGGGACTGGCTCCGGGAGCGAAGATCGTTCCCTATCGGATTGCACTGACCGGTCCGAACCACCCCACCATGGTGGAGAACGCCCCTGACGTCGCACGCGTGATCCGAGCCGTGGCTGACAGCGACGTGAAGATCATGAGCATGTCTTTCGGTGTCGACGCCGAGGACCCGGACCAGTTGGCGGCAATCAAGTACGCCCATTCCAAGGGGAAGCTGATGTTTGCCGCGACGGGAAACGATGCCGAGGAGGGCAGCCCACTGGGGTACCCCGCGGCGTATCCCTATGTCGTCGGCGTAGCCGCCACGGACAAGGCCGGAAAGGCCGCGAAGTTCTCAGAGCACGGCAACTACGTCGACCTTGCGGCCCCGGGCACGAACATGCCTGTCTGGTGTGACGAGAACTTCCGTTCGTACTGCGACCACGGGGGAGGCACGAGTTCCGCCACCGCCCTCACCTCCGCCTCCGCCGCCCTCATCTGGTCCGCCCACCCCGACTGGACCGCCAACCAGGTGCTCGGCAGCCTCATCGACACCGCCGGCCGCGACTGGGCCAAGGACAACCCGAGCACCTACCTCGGCTACGGCCTGATCCGCCCCCGCAAGGTCCTGGAGAACAGCGACTTCAAGCCCGGCCCGCCGAACACCGACCCCCTCGCCAAGGAGAACGCCGCAGGCGTCCTGGACGAATCCGGGGAGCCGGTCAGCGCCTCCACCTCACCGGACCCCAAGCCCTCGAACGACACGTCGGACGGCCAGGCCTCCGCGACGGGCTCCGAGGCGGACGCCTCCGGCAACACCACGCTCTGGGTGACCCTGGGCACCGTGGCGGCCGTCCTGGTGATCGGTGGCGGCGCCTTCGCGGTGGTCCGCTCACGGCGAGGCGCATAGAGACACCCCCATCGGAACCGACCCCTACCACCACGCGGTGACACACAGCAGCAACTCACCGTTCTCACGAAGGGACTTGCCGACATGACTGACGGCCGCAAGCTTTACGAGGCCCAGGTACAGAAGCTCCAGACCAACGTCATCGACCGCTACGACTCGATCAGGGCCTCGCTCGCCAGGCTCCAGGGCACGATCGACATGATCGAGAAGAGCTGGACCGGCCAGGGCGCCCTCGCCTTCGACAAGAAGCAGACCGAGATCAACTCCCACATGGCCGCGATCGGCCGGATGCTGGACGAGTTCCTCGAGGGCATCCAGATGAACAAGACCGACAAGCGCAAGCTCGAGGACCAGATCGAGGCCGACATCGCCCAGATCTCGGTGGAAGACCTGGGCGGCAAGACCTCGGCGCTCAGCAAGTACTGACCCGAGCCACCGACCACCACCCGCCGGCCCTCAGAGAAACGAGGAAGACATGCCCACTCCGCACTACGACGAACTCGCCGTCAAGTACGGCACGATGGACGCGCTCGCGACCGAACTCGGCGACCAGGCCAAGAAGCTCGAGGAGGACCTCGAGGCCCTGAAGAAGGCCGTGCTGGACGCAGCCGCGGGCTGGGGCGGTGAAGCGTACGAGGAGTTCACCAAGAAGTCCAAGGAGTGGGACCGCCACGCCTCCGGCATCCACCAGGCCCTCGTCAGCATCAGCAAGCGCGTCGGCCTCGCCGGCGGTGACTACCGCGGCGGCGACCTGAAGGGCGCCAGCTACTTCATGTAGGGCGTCCCCGAGCCAACACGAACGACGACAGGGTGGGCATGCGCGGGAGGTGCCCACCCTGTTCTGTGTGGTGCGATGGTTCCAGGGATTCCGAGCTCTCCTGGCCAGCGGGGATGCCGGAGATGGTGTGTGGGAGAGGATGGCCTCAGCGGGTCTGACCGGGCATCCTGGGTGGAGTTGCGCCGTGTCACCCCTCGCTGCCGTCTGGTCCTTCTGAAGTAGGGGGCGCTGCAACCAAACCGCTCACGGCATGTGACGCAACTCGTAAGGCGCCTCAAGACCAGTCATTAAAGGATTCCTTAGCTTCGCGGTACAAAACCTCGAGGCGACGCCCGTCATGCGCTCCCACCTTTTGTGCTTGGCTGCTGATGGTGCTTCTCAGGCTGGGCCATCCATACTTCTCGGCATCTCCGGAAGAGGTCTCCACGGCAATACTGGCCAGTATCCCTGCGGCCCGCCCGGATTCTCGCATCACTCCAAGGGGCCTGTCCGTGTCGCCTGAGGGGGCGCTCGTGAAGTCGGTGCGCGTGAGCGTGCCGATTTGCTGGACGATGTGGTTGCGCTGAGATGCGTAGACGGTGGCGAAAGCGTCAGGGTCCGTCGCCAGTTCGACAAGGAAGTCCTTCAGGGTTTCGGACGACACGTCCAGGTCGTTTGGAGCCGTGGAAAAACTGGGGCTCGAAAAATCTACGTCTGTGCGAAGAATTTCGGACACGTCGAACGAGTAGTGAGTGAGTGCGTTCGCCAGGTTCTGGCGAATTTCTTCCGGTACGCCGGGTGATTCGCGCCCCGCGTAGGTGCTGATGACGCGCTCTGTCGTTCTCACCTGCTCTGCGGAGTGCCTGGAGGCCCTCTGCGGAGCAGCCTGCCCCGCAGGGCGCCCGGTCATGGCCGTCTCCAGCTCGTCACCGCACTCCTCGAGCGGCCGCGCCTTCTGCTCCTCGGCCGGCGAGATGAGAGACCAGCAGAGGCCTTCACCAGGATCAGGCGAGTCGTCTCTCGACAAGAAGAAGGCGCTGCCACCAACGACAAGAGCGGCGATGGCCGCTGCCGAGGTCACAAGAGGCGCTCGACGGAGCCGTCGAGTGCTTCCGGGTGCGTCGTTCATCAGCCCTGCTCCCCCGTGGATCCCTTGGCTCCGAGAAGGCCGTCACCGTAGGCGCCCCTGGCCGTCGCCGTCAGATCGGACATCCTTCCTCCGGTCGCCGTGATCTGCTCTTCCGTGACCCCGACGTCCATGGCCTGTTGATGGATCATGTTCCGCAGGCGGGGATAACCGTGATCTTCGTAGTGGTTGATCAGTTGTTCTCTGGTTCGGTTGGTGACCTCGTTGTTGAGATCCTCCGCCTGCTTGCCCGTCCCGATGTCGATCAGCCGCTGCACACTGTCGCCGATCACCGGGAAACCGGTGACTGCGGCGCCGTAGACGTGGTACTTGTAAGTCTTGTTCCAGTTGTTTGTTCCGATTTCGCTGTCGCGCTGGTCGATCAAGACATCCGCCCGAACTTGATCGAGGCTGCCCATGACATGTCCGGCTTCCCTGTAGACGCCATTGGCCTTGTCGGTTTGGTTTGTGTTTTCGGTCGGCGGGGCCAACAGGTCGTCCTTGGTCAAATCGCCGATCTGAGCGGCGGCGAAAGACACTTGTGAATCGTGAACAGTCCTGTAGGCGCCACCGTCTGCGGACACCTCGCGAATGAACCTGATCAGCGATGTGTCTTTGATGTCGAGGTCGTTGGGCTCAGTGGAAAGTTCGGAGCCGGAGAAGTCGGCATCCTTTCCAAGGATCTGGTACACGTCGCTGGGGTAGTACGCAATGGCGTTGGCGAAGTTCTGACGCATGTTTTGGGGGATCGCGTTGCCCTGATCCTTGATGCCCGCATCCCCGTAGGACCTCACCATTTCTTCGAAAATCCTGGTCTCTGCGGGCGAATGCTGTGAGTAACTGTCCGACGGGGGAGTGGTTCCAGGGGCGTAGCCGGTCATCGCGGCCTCCAGAGCTGCGCCGAAGCCGGAGAAGCTGTCGGCGTCCTGGATGTCGCGGCGGTAGACCGAAACGCCGTCCTTCATACTCGTCTGGTATTCGTTGACGAGATTCCAGTCGCGGTCCACCTGGAGGTAGTGGAGCCTGTCCTTCCCTGCCTGATGGGCCGGGTCGAAGTATGCTGTCGCCGCATCCGGATGCTTGCTCATGACGCCGAGCAGGCCGTCCAGCGGGTCGTTGGCGAACCATCCGTCGGTCTTGCCCGGCGCCGACGAGTCGAACTTGTGATCCATGTCCCAGGCGTCCGGGTCACCGCCGAGCTTCGGGTCTTCCACGCTGCGGATCTGGTCGGCCATTTCATGAAGAAAGGCGCCGCTGTAGTTGCCGCCGTGCTGCATCAGGGTAACGATGCTCTGATAGCCACGTGCGCCGTCACCCCCGATGGTGATGCTGTGGAGGTCCGCGGTCTTGAGGGCGTACTCCTTGGCCCCGGCCGACTCCAGCTGCTCGAACCACTTGTTGTAGAAGGCTGCGTCGCTCGTGACCTTCCAGTTCTGGAAGGCTTTGGCGTACTCCTTGGTGCCGAGTTTGAGCTGTGTGTCCTTGGACCCAGGTGGAAGCGGCCGCCCATCCGTCCCGAACGTCGGCACCCTGGTGGCCGTTGCGAGCGTTTCCGCCAGACCCTTCTGAATTCCAAGAAACGCCTTCTTCTCGCCCTTGGCGTCGAAGTAGGCCAGGTCGTTCAGGCGATTGGTGAGCCGGATCGTTCCGTCGACGCCAAGGCTGTTCAAGAAGGTCTGGCTGAACGCCTTGTTGCCCGAGTTGTCGCGGAAGGCGCGGTCGAGTTCGGCGAGCTGAGCCGCCGGGATCTTCTCGCCGCCCGCAAGGCGTGTCGCGATGTCCTTGGCGTTCTCTGCCTCGTACTTCTCGATGTCGCCTTTCGCCTGGCCGTTGAAGCCATTGAGTGTCCCGTCGGTGGCGTCGGAATCGATGACGACGGCGTTGAAGGCGATCTCCACGCCCTTGTCCGCGTCGGTCACATCCTTGACAAGCCGGTCGATGCGGTCCTGCCAGGACCGGACGCTCTTCCGGACGCTCTCCTGGAAGTCAGGATCGTGACGGTAGGCGGCGCGGCTGCCCTCGCTGAGTCGTTCGGTGTCGTAGACAACAACGCCTTGGTCGGACACCTTCATCCCGGCTTCGATGGCTTCTTGGCGGGCAGTCCTGAGCTTGCCCCGCAGGTCGACGAACTGGGTGTGCGCATCACGGAGAAGGGAGGCGATGGCCTTCGCCTCGGTCTGGGCGTTCTGATATTCCTTGAGGGTGATGTCGAAGCGCCGGTTGGCGGCGTCCGCACTCAGTCCGAGCCAGGACTGGCCCATGGATATGCCGTGCACATCCCGCTTGTAAGCCTTCTCCTGCTTCTCGAACTCCTTGGCCATGTCGTCCCAGCCGTCGGCCGCCGTGGTGAGCGCGGACAGGTCGGTCGTCATGATCTCGTGGTACGTCGGCATGGGTCCCCGTTGAGCGCGTTGACGTGAACGATCGTTGGCGGAAGTGGGCGGCGACTCAGTAGGCGTCGAGGTTGGACGACTTGCGCACTCCCAGTCCCACGCCGAAGTCGGTGTTCTGGAAGAGGATGTTGGTGCTGCGCAGAGCTTCCTTCTCGGATGCCAGGCGATTCATCAGGTTCTGTACCTGCTCGCCCCAGGTCTTGTGAGCCTTCTTCAGCGCCGTCGAGGTGACCCAGCCGTCACCGTCCTTCGCCGCGAATGCCTTGACCGCGCTGTTGGTCTTCTCGTCCGCCCAATCGCCCGCCTTACGGGTGTCGGGCTCGATGTGGTCCTGGAGGGCCTTGGCCGCGGCCTTCTTCTGTGCGGGGGTGGATGCGAGGTCCTTTTGGCCGCCCCCGACCGGTCCCGGGGAGCCTCCCGGATCGGCCGGATACTGATTCAATCGCATTCCGACCGGTTGACTCACCCCACCGTCGTACTGCCCTGGGACAGACTCCGTCATGACTCCATGGCCCCCGTCGTCCGGTTCGATTGGCGTGCCCTCGACAGGGTAACAACGCGATCTCCGGTGCCGGCCTCTAGGCCCAGTGCCCGGAGGCCTCCCTGTGTCCAGGCGGACTCATCGCAGCAAAGTGCCTGAACCGGAACGTTCTGCTCAGCTCAGCATGTCCAGCGCGAACACGGAACCGCCCATGAAAATCCGCACCCAGCCCATGACCCGGAATGTGACCGAGGAGCCGATCATCGGCATACGGCGAGCCGCCAGCTGCTGTGCCCGGTCGGCCAGCCCCTTGAAGTTCAGGGCGAAGAGACAGCCGAGGAAGAGGAAAGGCAGCGGCGCTGGGTCCATTGTGTCCACCGGCTGCTCCCGTGCGGCGCGGCATCTACTTGGGTTTGGTCCTGGTGAAAGCCACGGCGGACGGAAACGGGACCCGTCCGCCGTACCGACGCACGGTGGCGTCACGAGCCCCTTCGGATGTCAATCCCTGATGCCGCCCGATTCGAAGTAGTCGATGCTCGTGAACCACCACACGGCGATAGCCGCCATCGTGCCCGCAAGGAGGAGCAGCACCGCGCGCCTTGCGCGATAGCCCGACTCGGACGGCTCATGGGCTTCCGGATCGCTGAAGCGCCGGGCCTGGAAGCGCCACCACAGAGCCTTCTGATCGGCCAGCCCCATGCCGCCGAGCCACAGGGCGAGCAGGACCAGTACGACACCGACCCCGGCCATCAGAGCCCCTCCTCCGCCACCAACCCCGTCTGCACCAGCGGCCGCCCCCGCCGCCGCGACACGAACACGCCGCGCCCCGGAGGCATCGGCCGGGGACGGACGCCGCCCAGGACGTCGCCCTCGGCCGGGTCGCCCGCCAGGACCACGCCCTGGGCGCCCAGCTCCTTGATGCGCTGCATGAACGCCTCGTAGGAGGCGCGGCTCGCGCCGGCGGTGGAGCGGGCGAGGATGAAGCGCACGCCCACGTCGCGGGCGAACGGCAGCAGTTCCGTCAGCCCGCTCAGCGGATTGCCGCTGGACGTCGCGACCAGGTCGAAGTCGTCGATGACCACGTACACCGTCGGCCCCTGCCACCAGCTGCGGTCCCGCAGCTGCTGCGGGGTGACGTCGGCGGTCGGCGTGCGGCGCTTCATCAGGTCGGCCAGGGCCACCATGTGGTGCTCCATGGCGTTGGACATCGGGATGTACTCGGCGAGGTGCGAGTCCGGGGTGACACCCAGCAGCGAACGCCGGTTGTCCACGACGAACAGCTTGCACTCGTCACCCGAGTAGCGCGTCGTCAGCTGCTTGATCAGCAGCCGCAGCAGGTTCGACTTGCCGGACTCGCTCTCGCCGAAGACGAGGAAGAACGGGTCCTGGTCGAAGTCGACGAAGACGGGCTCCAGGTTGTCCTCGTCCAGCGCGAACGCGACACCGCGGCGCGGGAAGCGGTTCCCCGCGGGCAGTTGCTCCGCGGGGAACTCGCGCGGCAGCAGCCGGACCTCCGGCGCCCCCGGCGCCTGCCAGTGCCGGGACACCTCGGCCGCCAGCGCCGCCGTGGCGTCCGCCAGGTCCGTGTCGGAGGTCAGGCCGTCGATGCGCGGCACCGCCGCCATGAAGTGCAGCTTCTGCGGCGACTGACCCCGGCCGGGCACCCCGGTGGGCACGTTGGCGGCCACCTTGCGGTCCAGCTCGGAGTCCATCGTGTCGCCGAGCCGCAGCTCCAGCCGGTTCAGCAGGCTGTCCTTGAGCGCCGAGCGCACCTCCATCGAACGGGACGCCGACAGGACCAGGTGGATGCCGTAGCCGAGGCCCCGGGCGGCGATGTCGAGAATCACCGGATCGAGTGCCTCGTACTCGGTACGGAAGTTGGCCCAGCCGTCGACGACCAGGAAGACGTCGCCCCACGGCTGGTCGGTGACCGAGATCTCGCCCCGCGCGCGGCGGGTGCGGAACTCGGCGATGGAGGAGATGCCCGAAGCGCGGAAGTATTCCTCACGGCGGGCCAGGACGCCGTAGACCTCCGCCACCGTGCGCCGCACCTTCTCCGGGTCCAGCCGGGAGGCGATACCGCCGACGTGCGGCAGCCCGGCCACCGCGGACATGCCGCCACCGCCGAAGTCCAGCCCGTAGAACTGCACCTCGTGGGGCGTGTGGGTGAGCGCGAAGGAACAGATCAGCGAGCGCAGCAGCGTCGACTTGCCGGACTGCGGACCACCGAGGATCTGCATGTGGCCGGCCGCGCCGGAGAAGTCCACCCACAGCGGGTCACGGCGCTGCTCGAACGGCTTGTCGACGATGCCGACGGGCACCACGAGCCGCCCGGCCCCCTCGTAGCCGGGCTGGGTCAGGCCCCGGCCCTCCACGGCCGTCAGACCCGGCAGCAGCCCGTCCAGCGACGGCGGGCTGTCCAGCGGCGGCAGCCACACCTGGTGGGCGGCCGGCCCCTGCGCCTCCAGCCGGCGCACCACCACGTCCAGCACGGTGTCCGCCAGCGCGTCGTCCACGTCGCCGGCGCCGTCCGCCGCGTTCGTGCCCTGCCGCGGCACCGGCGCGTACCGCACCGGCACCTCCGCCGCGGTGAACAGCACCGGCCGCCGGTCCACCGGCAGCGGGCCGCCCGCCGACGCGTTCCGCTGGGAACCGGACCGGTAGACGCCGGAGACGTACGCCGCCTTGAAGCGGACCATCTCGTCGGTGCCGAACTTCAGGAAGCCGGACCCGGGCACGTTCGGCAGCTCGTACGCGTCCGGCACACCCAGCGCCGCGCGCGACTCGGCGGCCGAGAACGTGCGCAGACCGATGCGGTACGACAGATAGGTCTCCAGGCCGCGCAGCCGGCCCTCCTCCAGCCGCTGCGAGGCCAGCAGCAGGTGCACGCCCAGCGACCGGCCGATGCGGCCGATCTGCACGAACATGTCGATGAAGTCAGGCTTCGCCGTCAGCAGCTCGCTGAACTCGTCGATGACCAGCAGCAGCGACGGGATGGGCTGGAGCGGGGCACCCGCCGCGCGCGCCTTCTCGTAGTCGTGGATGTTGGCGTAGTTGCCCGCGTCCCGCAGCATCTCCTGGCGGCGGTTGAGCTCGCCGCGGATGGAGTCGCCCATGCGGTCGACGAGGGTGAGGTCGTCGGCCAGGTTGGTGATCACGGCCGCGACGTGCGGCATCTGCGCCATACCGGCGAAGGTGGCACCGCCCTTGAAGTCCGCGAGCACGAAGTTCAGCGTCTCGGAGGAGTGGGTGACGGCCAGGCCCAGCACCAGCGTGCGCAGCAGCTCGGACTTGCCGGAACCCGTGGCGCCCACGCACAGGCCGTGCGGGCCCATGCCCTCCTGCGCCGCCTCCTTGATGTCGAGCATCACCGGGCGGCCGTCCTCGCCGACGCCGATCGGCACCCGCAGCCGCTCCGCCTGCGACCGGGGCCGCCAGGTGCGCCGGGTGTCGATAGAGGCGGCGTCGCCGAGGTTCAGCAGGTCCGTGAACTCCAGGTTCGCCAGCAGCGGTTCGTCGTCGTCGCCGCCCGAGGCCATGCGCAGCGGCGCCAGCTGCCGGGCCAGCGCCTCGGCGGACTCGTACGACAGGGCGTCGGGCGTCCCCTCGTAGACGGCGCCGTGCGCCGACTCCAGGCGCACCGCGTGTGGCCGTACGACGACGGAGAGGTCACCGCGGACCCCGGTCGGCTCGCCCTCGCCGACCTCCACGAGCGTCACGCCCTGGAGGCCTTCGGGGCTCGCCAGCATGGACTCCGGCGGCAGGGACACGCCGTCGAGGACGACGACGATGTGCGGGGTCTCGGGCAGGGGAGCTGCGTTGGGGTGGAAGCGGGGCCGCCCGGACAGCCGCGAGGCCAGCAGGTCCTCGATCTCCCGGGGGTCGCCGCTGATCAGCCGGCGCGAGCCGGCGCCGTCCGCGGCACCGGACACCTGCACGTGCGGCAGCCACTTGGCCCACTCCCAGTGCGGCAGCGCCTCCCGGCTCGCCGCGACGGCGACGATCAGGTCCTCGGGGGAGTGCAGCGAGGCGAGCGAGCCGGTCAACGCGCGCGCGGAGGACCGTACGGACTGGGGTTCACCGCCGAGGGTGACGTGGTAGAAGGCGCGCAGGGAGACCGCCATCGGCAGGTCGTCCAGGGTGCTGTGGACCGCGACGAACCGCTGCATCGCACCCGCCGTGAGCGGCTCCAGCTGATCGACCGGGGCGGTCTCCGGAGCGACCAGGGGGGTGGCCAGGGGCTGCGGGCCGAGGCCGATCCGCACCTGCGCGAAGTCCTCGTCGCCGGGCCGCCGTTCCCACACCCGGCTGCCCTCGGCGACCAGCGCCCACAGCTGCTCGGGGGAGGGGTGCAGGTAGTACTGGGCGTCACGCTGCGCCTTCGCCGTCTCCAGGGTGGTCCGGCGGGTCTGCGACAGATAGCTCAGATAGTCGCGGCGCAGGTCGGCGAGCTGGCCCTGGGAGCCGCGGCGGAAGCGGACCACCATCGCGATCGACATGGCGATCGTCGACGCGATCATCACCATGCCCATGATGCGCATGAAGGGCTGTCCGCTGGTGAAGAAGAAGACGACCGAGCCGCCCATGCCGAGCGTCGGCAGCAGCTGCATCAGCACGCTCTCGTGCTGATTCCGCGGCAGTTCGGGCGGTGGCTGGACGGCCACCTTGCCCGTGGGCACCGCTGGCGGCAGCGCCCGAGGCGGACGCTTGACGACGATCTGGCTCACACTTCACCAATCCCCTTGCCGGCCCGCCGGATTTGCCGTCCGCCACCCCGTGTCAGGCGGACGAGGGCCGCCGCGCGATCCTACTGATCCCACCACATGCGGGCGGGCGGTAGGGTGCCGGATGTTCGCGTGAGCACACGGGAACTGGACGGACGGATGCGGGCATTCCGTACGTTGTGGCGCGGTGCGCGGACGCCGGGCCCGGCCGCGCGGCCCCTCGTCCGCCCCGCACCGACCGGTCCCGTGGCGGACGCCGGGAAAGCGGCGCAGGACTTTCACATCGCGGACACACGAGCGGCACTGACGCCGGCGGCACCGACGCCGACGGCAGTGACACGGGCAGTAGTGGCTCGAGCAGTAGTGACACCAGCAGTAGTGACGCAAGCAGCACTGAGGGGGAGCAGCAGGTGAGCATGACGGCCTCCACGGCGGCCACCGGAACGGGCGGACCGGGCCAGGCAGCCCCTGCCGGGGCGGCGACGGGGCTCGGGTTCTGCCGTGTCACCATCGTCGCGCCGGACAGCCGGATCGACGTGGCGCTCCCCGACGACGTCCCGGTCGCCGACCTCTACCCGGAGATCCTCCGGCTCTCCCGGCAGACCGCCGCCGAGGGCGCGCCGGTCGGCTACCACCTCGTCCGTCGGGACGGAACCGTCCTGGACAGCTCCCGGTCCTTCGCGGCCCAGCGCATTCTCGACGGTGAACTCCTCACCCTCCGCCCGTTCTCGGAGTCGCTGCCGCCGGCCGTGTTCGACGACGTCTCCGAGGCGGTCGCCTCCGCGGTGACCCGGGACCGCTCCCTGTGGAGCGGCGACCTCACCCGCGCCGCCGGCCTGATCGGCGGCGGAGTGCTGCCCGCCCTGCTCGCGTTCGTCGCCTGGAACGCCGACCCACGGCACGACATGCACAGCCTGCCCGGCATCCTCGCGGGCATCGCCGGTGTGGTCCTCGTCGTCCTCGGCTGCGTCCGCGCCCGTGTCTACGACGACCGGGGCGCCGCCATCGCCCTGGGGCTCGGCGCCCTCCCCAACGTCGGCGTGGCCGGCTCCGGCCTGTTGTCGCTCTCCGAGGGCCAGGGCATCGGCAAGCTCCAGTTCCTGCTCGCCTGCGCGTCCGTGCTGGTGGCCTCGGTGATCCTCACCCTGTGCTCCCCGCGCGGCGACGGCCAGTTCGTCGCCTGCACGACCGCGTCCGGTCTCGCCCTGCTCATCACCTTCCTGGCGCTCATGCTGCACTGGACCCCGGCCGAGATCGCCGCCCTGTGCGCGCCCGTGGCCATCGGCGCCCTCGCCTTCCTGCCGGGCATGTCCATGCGCTTCGCCCGTCTGCCCATCGGCTTCGAGGCGCCGGACACCGCCCCGCGCAGCGCCTACGGCAGCGACCCCGAGCCGCAGGAACCGGTGGACGCCGAACGCATCGAGGCCCAGGCCCGCCGCGGGCACGAACTGCTCGTCGGCCTGGTCGGCGGCTGCTCGCTGCTCGCCGTGGGCTCCGCCCTCGTCCTCAGCTTCGCCGACGGCCTCTGGGCCCAGCTGCTGGCCCTGGCCACCGCGATCGCCCTGCTGATGCGCGCCCAGCTGTTCCGTTACACCGCCCAGGTCGCCACCGTGCTGGCCGCCGGACTCGGCTCCCTGATCGCGCTGGGCCTCGGCCTGGCGCTCAACCCGCCGAACGCCGCGGTCCGCGACGCGCTGGCGGGGGACCGCGGCGATCTGGACCTCCGTACGATCTGGCTCGTCGCGGCCATCGCGGTGGCGGCGGCGCTGATCACCTCCATCGGCCTGATGGCCTCACGCAGCGGCCTCACCCCCTTCTGGGGCCGCTTCCTGGAGATCGCCGAGGCCTTCGTCCTGCTGACCCTGGTCCCGCTGGCGCTCGCCGTCTTCGACGTCTACGCGTCCGTGCGGTCGATGACGGGATGACGGGCCGGCCGACGAGCCCCCGGCGCGACACGTGATCGTCGCGCCGGCACCGTGCGCCTCCGACACCGTGCGCCTCCGACGACGTTCCGGCAGAAAGCGATCCGCGTGAGCTTCGGTCCGCCCCCCCGCCATGCAGCCGCCCCAGAGCCCCCCGCCGGCCCCGCCCGCCCCACCGGGGCGCCGGGGACGAGGCCGTCGGGCGCTCCTGGGGCTGGTCGCGCTCGTCCTGGTGGGAGCGCTGGGCACGGGCGGATGGCTGCTGTGGGGCGGCCCGAGCGCGGGAGGGCAGGACTCCGGCAAACCCCGGCGGGCCGATGCCCCGGGCCGCCTGGACGTCCGCGAAACGGTCGAGAAACGTCCCGCCAGCACCACCGGCGAGATGGCCTTCCGCTTCTCCGTGGACGACATGGTCCCCGGCGAACACAACGAGATGCCGGGCATGTGGGCCACCGACAAGATCCTGGCCAAGGGCATCAAGCGCACCCTCGCCGGCTACCGCATCGGCACCGACGCCGACATCGGCGACGAGGCCTGGCGGCACCGGCTCGGCGGCTGGATCTGCGGCTACACCCGCCATGTCACCGTCGAGAACCGCACCCCCGTCCTCTTCCGCAACAACGACGAAGAGGACTCGCTCTGCAACCACGTCGCCTTCGTCGACCTCGACGAGGGCCGCAAGATCTGGGAGCACCGTTTCCCGGCCTCCGCGGCGGGCCCGGCGCAGGGGGCGCCCGAGGACGCCGGCGTCCAGGACCGGCCGAGCGTGACCCTGACGTCCGGGACGGTCACCGTGACCTGGGGCGGCGGCACCGTCGCCTACGGCATGGACCGCGGCGAGAAGCGGTGGAGCACCACGGTCGCCGGCCGCTGCCAGGACATGGGCGCCGCCGGCGGTCGCGCCCTCCTGGTCCGCGAGAAGTGCTGGAGCGCCGACGACAACCCCACCGCCGAGTACTGGCAGCTGGTCAGCTACACCCTGCGCAAGGTCGACCCGGACACCGGCCGCACCCTGTGGTCGTACGAGGCGCCCAAGGGCATCCGCGACCTCAGCGTGCCGTCCACCGACCCGCCCGTCGTCGCCGTCGCCGGCGGGGAGACCGAGATCACCGAGCTGATCTCCCTCGACGACAAGGGAAAGAACCGCGCGACGGTGCGGCTGGGCGACGGGACCTACGTCGGCGAGTGCTTCTACGGCGACTACACCGTCATCGACTACTGCCCGACCATCGCCGTCGGCGCCGGCCAGGCCTTCCTGCGCAGCAAGGACCAGAAGGGGAAGCAGATCTCCAACTGGGCCATCGGCTTCGACCTGGCCACCGGCAACACCACGACGAAGTTCGACTCGGGGCCGGGCTCGCTCCTCTATCCGCTGCGGATGAGCGGCGACCAGCTCCTCGCGCTGCGGCTGAGCGACGACCGCATCACACCGAACGCGCTGGTCGCCCTGGACCCCGCCACGGGCCGGCAGACCCCGTACTTCTACTTCGCCCTGCCCGTCGAGGCGGAACTGCTCACGACGCCGGACTCCAACGACATCCTCGTCCAGGACGGGCGCCTCTTCTTCGGCGCCAGGGCCGCGACCGGACCCAGCGGCACCGACAAGCAGTGGACGTACCTGGTGCTGGGCGTCGGCGGCGGCAGGGCGGAACAGCCGTGACCGTCCTCGGCCCCCGCCGCCCGCCCCCTCTCACCCGGCCCCGCCCCCCTCACCCCCCACCGTCGGCTCCAGGTCGAACTCCCCGTCCCGAGCCCCCAGCACGAACGCCCGCCACTCCGCCTCCGTGTAGCGCAGCACGGTGTCCGGGTCGAGGGACGACCGCATGGCCACGGCGCCGCCGGGCAGGTAGGCGATCTCCACCCGCTCCTCGTGCTCCTCGGTACCCGGCGCGCTGTGCCACTCGACGCCGGAGATGTCCAGGGCGTACAGCTCGTCCCGCTCCCGCTCCTTGCGGGCCCTGACGTCCTCCTCCCGCTCCCCGCGGGCGTTGACGTCCTTGTTCACTTCGGCCATCGCGCAGCGACCCCTTCCCGCCCGTGCCGCACCGGGCACTGTCTGTGATCCGTTCACCCTAGTGGCCGCGGCCGCTGTGGCCGGCCGGTTCCGGGGGCCCGCGCGGGACGGCCGCCGGTGGCTGGTACTGTGGGTGACGGCCGTTTGTGTACGCACCCCCGGAGCAGCCCCTGGCGCTCTGGAGGCCGCGCCCAGCGGATCCCCGCCTTCCGAGTCACGGAAGATCCCCCGAGAAGCAGACCGGGGGCACTCGGTGGCCATTCACAGACCAATGAGGAGTACGCGTGTCGCTCGACGCCGCTACGAAGAAGCAGATCATGGCCGAGTTCGGTACCAAGGAGGGTGACACCGGCTCCCCCGAGGTCCAGGTCGCCCTGCTGTCCCGCCGGATCTCCGACCTGACGGAGCACCTCAAGACCCACAAGCACGACCACCACTCCCGTCGTGGTCTGCTGATCCTGGTCGGTCAGCGTCGTCGCCTGCTGCAGTACCTCGCCAAGAAGGACATCCAGCGCTTCCGTACGCTGGTCGACCGCCTCGGCATCCGCCGTGGCGCGGCGGGTGCCAAGTAAGACGCCGTGAAGGGAGCGGTTCCCATCGTTCGGGGGCCGCTCCCTTTGCTGTACGTGCGCGGTGACACCGCGGCTTTGTAGTGTGGTAGCACAACGTACAAGGCGCGACGCACCGCGTACGTCGTACGAAGGCACGCCCGGCGCGTCCCCGTACGACACAACGAACGAACCGCACAAGACGTACGACCCGCACAACCCGTACAACTCGCGAGTAGTACGAGACGAGCCAGAAGAAGAGGGGAAGCGCACCTCGCCGCCGCCGGTCCTCGGTAGTGGCCCCCGGGCAAGAGCCCCGGGTGCTTCGATCGAAGACCGGCCCGCACCGGACGGAGCGCTTCTCCGCACCGTCCCCCCGCCACACGGGCGTGGAGGGACGAAAGACGACAAGTAACGGAGAAGAACGCTAGTGGAGAACGAGACCCACTACGCCGAGGCCGTCATCGACAACGGCGCTTTCGGTACCCGCACCATCCGCTTCGAGGCGGGCCGCCTGGCCAGGCAGGCCGCCGGTTCCGCCGTGGCGTACCTGGACGACGACACCATGGTGCTGTCGGCCACCACCGCCTCCAAGCAGCCCAAGGACCAGCTCGACTTCTTCCCGCTGACGGTGGACGTCGAGGAGCGGATGTACGCCGCCGGCAAGATCCCCGGCAGCTTCTTCCGCCGCGAGGGCCGCCCCTCCGAGGACGCGATCCTGACCTGCCGCCTGATCGACCGCCCGCTGCGCCCGTCCTTCAAGAAGGGCCTGCGCAACGAGATCCAGGTCGTCTGCACGGTCATGGCGCTCAACCCCGACCACCTGTACGACGTCGTGGCGATCAACGCCGCCTCCGCGTCCACGCAGCTGGCCGGTCTTCCCTTCTCCGGCCCGATCGGCGGCGTCCGCGTCGCGCTGATCCGCGGCCAGTGGGTGGCCTTCCCGACGCACACCGAGCTCGAGGACGCCGTCTTCGACATGGTCGTCGCGGGCCGCGTCCTGGAGGACGGCGACGTCGCGATCATGATGGTCGAGGCCGAGGCCACCGAGCAGACCGTCAAGCTGGTCGAGGGCGGCGCCGAGGCGCCCACCGAGGAGATCGTCGCCGCCGGTCTTGAGGCCGCGAAGCCCTTCATCAAGGTGCTCTGCAAGGCCCAGTCGGACCTGGCGTCCAAGGCCGCCAAGCCGACCGGCGAGTTCCCGATCTTCCTGGACTACCAGGACGACGTGCTCGAGGCGCTCACCGCCGCCGTCAAGCCGGAGCTCGCCCAGGCGCTCACCATCGCCGGCAAGCAGGAGCGCGAGGCCGAGCTGGACCGCGTGAAGGCGCTCGCCGCCGAGAAGCTCCTGCCGGAGTTCGAGGGCCGCGAGAAGGAGATCTCCGCCGCGTACCGCTCGCTGACCAAGACCCTGGTCCGTGAGCGCGTCATCAAGGAGAAGAAGCGCATCGACGGCCGCGGTGTCACCGACATCCGCACCCTGGCCGCCGAGGTCGAGGCCATCCCGCGGGTGCACGGTTCCGCCCTGTTCGAGCGCGGCGAGACCCAGATCCTGGGCGTCACCACGCTGAACATGCTCCGCATGGAGCAGCAGCTGGACACCCTCTCCCCGGTGACCCGCAAGCGCTACATGCACAACTACAACTTCCCGCCGTACTCCACCGGTGAGACCGGCCGCGTCGGCTCCCCGAAGCGCCGCGAGATCGGCCACGGTGCCCTCGCCGAGCGTGCGCTCGTGCCGGTGCTGCCGACGCGCGAGGAGTTCCCGTACGCGATCCGTCAGGTGTCCGAGGCCCTCGGCTCCAACGGCTCGACGTCCATGGGCTCGGTCTGCGCCTCCACCATGTCGCTGCTGAACGCCGGTGTGCCGCTGAAGGCCCCGGTCGCCGGCATCGCCATGGGCCTGATCTCCCAGGAGATCGAGGGCGAGACCCACTACGTCACCCTCACCGACATCCTCGGTGCGGAGGACGCCTTCGGCGACATGGACTTCAAGGTCGCCGGCACCAAGGAGTTCGTCACCGCCCTCCAGCTCGACACCAAGCTGGACGGGATCCCGGCCTCCGTCCTGGCCGCGGCCCTCAAGCAGGCCCGCGACGCCCGCCTGCACATCCTCGACGTGATGATGGAGGCCATCGACCGGCCCGACGAGATGTCCCCGCACGCCCCGCGGATCATCACCGTCAAGATCCCGGTCGACAAGATCGGTGAGGTTATCGGCCCCAAGGGCAAGATGATCAACCAGATCCAGGAGGACACGGGCGCCGAGATCACCATCGAGGACGACGGCACGATCTACATCGGCGCCGCCGACGGCCCCTCCGCCGAGGCCGCCCGCGCCACGATCAACGGCATCGCCAACCCGACGATGCCCGAGGTCGGCGAGCGCTACCTCGGTACGGTCGTGAAGACGACCACCTTCGGCGCGTTCGTCTCCCTGCTCCCGGGCAAGGACGGCCTGCTGCACATCTCGCAGATCCGCAAGCTGGCCGGCGGCAAGCGCGTGGAGAACGTCGAGGACGTCCTCGGCGTGGGCCAGAAGGTCCAGGTCGAGATCGCCGAGATCGACTCCCGCGGCAAGCTCTCCCTGATCCCCGTGATCGAGGGCGAAGAGGACACCGAAGAGAAGAAGGACGACGCCGACCAGTGACGTCCCGTAGCTCCCAGGCGACGGCCCGCACCTCCTCGGAGGCGCGGGCCGTCGCCCGTACCCAAACCCTGATCAAGGGCGAGAACGGCATCGGCACGGTCCGCAAGACCACCCTCCCGGGCGGCCTGCGCGTCGTCACCGAGACCCTGCCCTCGGTCCGCTCCGCGACCTTCGGCATCTGGGCGCACGTCGGCTCCCGCGACGAGACCCCGTCGCTCAACGGCGCCACGCACTACCTGGAGCACCTGCTCTTCAAGGGCACCTCCCGGCGCAGCGCCCTGGACATCTCCGCCGCGATCGACGCGGTCGGCGGCGAGATGAACGCGTTCACGGCCAAGGAGTACACGTGCTACTACGCGCGTGTGCTCGACGCCGACCTGCCGCTGGCCATCGACGTCGTCTGCGACATGCTGACCGGCTCCCTGATCCTGGAGGAGGACGTCGACGTCGAGCGCGGCGCCATCCTCGAGGAGATCGCCATGACCGAGGACGACCCGGGCGACTGCGTGCACGACCTGTTCGCGCACACGATGTTCGGCGACAACCCGCTCGGCCGCCCGGTCCTCGGCACCGTCGACACGGTCAACGCCCTCACCGCCGACCGCATCCGCCGCTTCTACAAGAAGCACTACGACCCGACCCACCTGGTCGTGGCCGCGGCCGGCAACGTCGACCACAACAAGGTCGTGCGCCAGGTCCGCGCCGCCTTCGAGAAGGCCGGAGCCCTCAAGGACGCCACCGCCGTGCCCGTCGCCCCGCGCGGTGGCCGGCGGACCCTGCGCACCGCCGGCCGCGTCGAGCTGATCGGCCGCAAGACCGAGCAGGCCCACGTCATCCTCGGCATGCCGGGCCTGGCCCGCACCGACGACCGCCGCTGGGCCATGGGCGTCCTCAACACCGCCCTCGGCGGCGGCATGTCCTCCCGCCTGTTCCAGGAGGTCCGCGAGAAGCGCGGCCTGGCCTACAGCGTGTACTCCTACACCTCCGGCTTCGCCGACTGCGGGCTGTTCGGCGTGTACGCGGGTTGCCGGCCCTCCCAGGTGCACGACGTGCTGAAGATCTGCCGCGACGAACTCGACCACGTCGCCGAGCACGGCCTGTCCGACGACGAGATCGCCCGCGCCATCGGCCAGCTCAAGGGCTCCACGGTCCTCGGCCTGGAGGACACCGGAGCGCTGATGAACCGCATCGGCAAGAGCGAGCTGTGCTGGGGCGAGCAGATGTCCGTCGACGAGATGCTGTCCCGGATAGCGTCGGTGACGCCCGACGACGTCCGCGCGGTCGCCCGCGACGTCCTGGGCCGGCGGCCCTCCCTGTCGGTCATCGGCCCGCTCAGGGACAAGCAGGCCTCGCGGTTGCACGACGCCGTGGCATGACCCCCTCCAGCCGTAAGTCAGCGTAAGTCAGCCGTAAGGAAGCAACAGACATGAGCAAGCTGCGCGTGGCGGTCCTCGGTGCCAAGGGCCGGATCGGGTCCGAGGCGGTACGGGCGGTCGAGGCCGCCGAGGACATGGAACTGGTCGCCGCCCTCGGCCGGGGCGACAAGCTGGAGACACTGGCCGACGCCGGCGCCCAGGTCGCGGTCGAGCTGACCACCCCCGACTCGGTCATGGACAACCTCGACTACTGCGTACGCCACGGCATCCACGCCGTCGTCGGTACGACGGGCTGGACCGACGAGCGCCTCACGCGGCTGAAGGGCCGGCTCGCCGACTCCCCGGAGACGGGCGTGCTCATCGCGCCCAACTTCTCCATCGGCGCGGTGCTGACCATGAAGTTCGCGCAGATCGCCGCCCCGTACTTCGAGTCCGTCGAGGTCGTCGAGCTGCACCACCCGAACAAGGTCGACGCGCCCTCCGGCACCGCCACGCGCACCGCCCAGCTCATCGCCGAGGCCCGCCGCAAGGCCGGCAGCGCCCCGGCGCCGGACGCCACGGCCACCGCCCTGGACGGCGCCCGCGGCGCGGACGTCGACGGGGTACCGGTGCACGCGGTCCGGCTGCGCGGTCTCCTCGCCCACCAGGAGGTCCTGCTCGGCGGCGAGGGCGAGACCCTCACCGTCCGGCACGACTCGCTGCACCACAGCAGCTTCATGCCGGGCATCCTGCTGGGCGTCCGCCGTGTGGTGACCGCCCCGGGTCTGACCTTCGGTCTGGAACACTTCCTGGACCTGGGCTGACACGAGGTTCGACACCATGCGCGCGAAGATCTCCTACGCCGTCACGGCCGCCGTCCTGGTCGTCTACTTCGTCCTGGTCGGCAGCCGCGGCGTGCTGCTCATCGAGACCGGTACGCCCCTGACCGTGACGTTCGGCGTAGCGGTGCTGGTCCTGCCGGTGATCGGCATGTGGTTCCTGTGGAAGAACACCCAGTTCGTCCGCAAGGCCAACCAGCTCGCCGCCGAGCTGGACGCCGAGGGCGGGCTGCCCGTCGACGAGCTGCGGCGCACGCCGAGCGGCCGTATCGACCGGGACTCCGCCGACGAGGTCTTCGCCCGGCGCAAGGCCGAAACGGAGGCGGCGCCGGAGGACTGGCGCAGCTGGTTCCGTCTCGCCGTGGCCTACCACGACGCCCGTGACACCCCGCGCGCCCGCAAGGCGATGCAGCGGGCGATCGCCCTCCACGACGGCACCGCCGACAGGCGCGAGCCCACCGACGGCGGCGAGCCCACCGACGGCGGCAAGCACGCCGAGGCCGCCTGAGCCGACGGGCCCGCGCCGCACCCCGGCAGGCCCCCGAGACGCCGGTGGCCCTGCCGCATCCGCGGCAGGGCCACCGGCGTCTCGGGGACGTGCTCAGCCGCGCCGGTACTCCGCGGCCCACGCCTCCACCGAGTCCGCCGCCCGGTCGAAGGCCTCCTCGCGGGCCAGGAAGTCCGCGTTGTGCGTGGTCAGCAGCGGCGGCAGCGCATCGGCACCCTGCCCCCGGCGTACGAGGGTCAGCGCCTGCCCCTGCACCGTGCGCGGCAGCCCCAGCCAGCGCACCGGCTGCTGCACCGTCCGCACCTGGTCGACCTGGCCCCAGGGCAGGGTGCGGGTGGTGAAGAATCCGACGTGGCGCAGGCCGTGCGCGCTCACCCACACGCCCATGCGCAGCAGCCGCAGGGCACAGGCGATGACGACGGCGGCGATGCCGAAGACGGCACCGGCGCCGGACAGCGTGCCCGCCGCCGCGATGATGACCGCCGCGAACAGCACGTAGGACGCGAGCAGCAGCATCACCGCCGCGGTCCCCACCCGCCACGGACCGGGGCGGTACGGCCGGCGCCAGCGGTCCTGGTCGTCGTGGGGCAGCGCGACGTCGTCGGCCGCGTCGAAGGCGCGGTCGGCCGTCAGGAAGGGCAGGGGCACGGCGGAACCTCACTCTGTCCGGGCGTGGGCTGTGCCCGGTGAGGTTATCCACCTGTGTCACCGGTCACCACCCTCGGGGGCCCGGATGGAGTCAGGCCCGGGTACGGGCCGGCGCCGTCACGGCTCAGCGCCCGTCGGACGCCTGTGACTGCTGGGTCTGCGGTGCGGGGTGGTCGAGTGACAGGGCGGGCATCCCGATGACCAGGGAGCCCACGAGCCCGGCGACGATGGTCACGCCCAGGAGCCAGCGCCCGGCTATCTGGCCGAAGGTCGCCCGCTCCCGCGGCGGGGGAGTGACATTGCTGCGGAACCTGTCGGCGTCGGCGACGAAGGCGAACGGGACGGGCTCACGCCGGCGGTACATCGGGGTGCGTCTCCTTCCGGGGACAGAGCGGAAGATGTGTCATGGATACAGACGAACGAACACCACCGAAGGTGCCCCGTTTCGCCGACTTCATCGCGCCACGGCACCGATCGCCCCGTTCGGCGGGCCGTAGAGTGGCGTCCGCAAGCGACGAGATGGGAAGGCCCACCACACCGTGTCCGATACGCCCGAAGCAGACTTCAAGATCGAACTGCGCAGCGACGTCACCGTCGAGCTGGTCAAGCACACCGCCTCCGACGCCGACGTGCTGTTCGCCGCCCGCGTCTCGACCATCGGCGAGCAGTCCCTGGACGAGCTGAACAAGGACCCGGAGCGCTCCAAGGGCCTGATCAACTACCTCATGCGGGACCGGCACGGCAGCCCGTTCGAGCACAACTCGATGACCTTCTTCGTCAGCGCCCCGATCTTCGTCTTCCGCGAGTTCATGCGGCACCGGGTGGGTTGGTCGTACAACGAGGAGAGCGGTCGCTACCGGGAGCTCCAGCCCGTCTTCTACGTCCCCGACGCCTCCCGCAAGCTGGTCCAGGAGGGCCGCCCCGGCAAGTACCGGTTCGTCGAGGGCACCGAGGCCCAGCAGGAGCTGGTCGGCCGCGCGATGCAGGACTCCTACCAGCAGGCGTACGCGACCTACCGCGAGATGCTCGCCGCCGGCGTCGCCCGCGAGGTCGCCCGCGCGGTGCTCCCCGTCGGCCTGTACTCGTCCATGTACGCCACCTGCAACGCCCGCTCGCTGATGCACTTCCTCGGCCTGCGCACCCAGCACGAGCTGGCCAAGGTCCCCTCCTTCCCGCAGCGGGAGATCGAGATGGTCGGCGAGAGGATGGAGGCCGAGTGGGCCCGGCTGATGCCGCTGACCTACGCGGCGTTCAACGCCAACGGACGCGTGGCCCCGTAACGCACCGTCCGGCCCTCCCCACAGGCACACATGTACGCATCAGCCTCACGCGGTGTCCGTATTGCGGCGTTTTGTGAAGTTCATCTAGCCTGATCACACGGACCCGGCACTGCTTGAACCCCCGAGCAGGCAGTGCCGGGCTCCGCCTCCGCCGCCCGCGCCGCCTCCCCCGAGGGCAGACCCCGGACCGAGCAACGAGTAGCGTGTAACCCATGGCTCCGACCTCCACTCCGCAGACCCCCTTCGGGCGGGTCCTCACCGCCATGGTCACGCCCTTCACGGCGGACGGCGCACTCGACCTCGACGGCGCGCAGCGGCTCGCCGCCCACCTGGTGGACGCAGGCAACGACGGCCTGATCATCAACGGCACCACCGGCGAGTCCCCCACCACCAGTGACGCGGAGAAAGCGGACCTCGTACGAGCCGTCCTGGAGGCAGTCGGCGACCGTGCCCACGTCGTCGCCGGCGTCGGCACCAACGACACGCACCACAGCATCGAGCTGGCCCGGGCCGCCGAGCGCACCGGCGCCCACGGCCTCCTCGTGGTCACCCCGTACTACAACAAGCCCCCGCAGGAGGGTCTGTACCGGCACTTCAAGGCCATCGCCGACGCCACCGGGCTGCCCGTCATGCTCTACGACATCCCCGGCCGCAGCGGCGTCCCGATCAACACGGAGACCATCGTCCGTCTGGCCGAGCACCCGCGGATCGTGGCCAACAAGGACGCCAAGGGCGACCTCGGCCGCGCCAGCTGGGGCATCGCACACTCCGGCCTCGCCTGGTACTCCGGCGACGACATGCTGAACCTCCCCCTCCTCTCGGTGGGCGCGGTCGGCTTCGTCTCCGTCGTCGGCCACGTCGTCACCCCGGAGCTGCGGGCCATGGTCGACGCCTACGTCGCCGGCGACGTGCACAAGGCCCTGGAGATCCACCAGAAGCTGCTCCCGGTCTTCACCGGCATGTTCCGCACGCAGGGCGTCATGACCACCAAGGCCGCGCTCGCCCTCCAGAACCTGCCCGGCGGACCGCTGCGCCCTCCGATGGTCGAGCTGACGCCGGAGGAAACCGAACAGCTGAAGATCGATCTTGCCGCCGGCGGGGTACAGCTCTGACATCGGACTTCGAGGGAGCGCACCCGCCCGGGCGACCGCGCTTCACGACTTCACAACTGAATAGGCAGGCCACCGGTGCCTGCACCCCCACACGACAATTGCTTCTGCACGAACGTCACGCGCGCCACGTGCCACACCGGTACGTGGCGCGCGTGGTGAGGAGAGTCTTTTGAGTCATCCGCATCCCGAACTGGCCCCGCCGCCGCCGCTCCCCGAAGGCGGCCTGCGGGTCACGCCGCTCGGCGGCCTCGGCGAGATCGGCCGCAACATGACGGTCTTCGAGTACGGCGGCCGCCTGCTGATCGTCGACTGCGGAGTGCTCTTCCCCGAGGAGGAGCAGCCCGGAATCGACCTGATCCTGCCGGACTTCTCGTCCATCCGGGACCGCCTCGACGACATCGAGGGCATCGTCCTCACCCACGGTCACGAGGACCACATCGGCGGCGTCCCGTTCCTCCTGCGCGAGAAGCCGGACATCCCGCTGATCGGCTCCAAGCTCACCCTGGCCCTCATCGAGGCCAAGCTCCAGGAACACCGCATCCGCCCGTACACCCTGGAGGTGGCGGAGGGACAGCGCGAGCGCATCGGCCCCTTCGACTGCGAGTTCATCGCCGTCAACCACTCCATCCCGGACGCCCTGGCCGTCGCCGTCCGCACCCCCGCGGGCATGGTGGTCCACACCGGCGACTTCAAGATGGACCAGCTGCCGCTGGACAGCCGCCTCACGGACCTGCACGCGTTCGCCCGGCTCAGCGAGGAGGGCATCGACCTCCTGCTGTCGGACTCCACGAACGCCGAGGTCCCGGGCTTCACCCCGCACGAGCGCGACATCTCCAACGTGCTCCGCCAGGTCTTCGCCGGCGCCCGCAAGCGGATCATCGTGGCGAGCTTCGCCAGCCACGTCCACCGCATCCAGCAGATCCTGGACGCGGCGCACGAGTACGGCCGCAGAGTCGCCTTCGTCGGCCGCTCCATGGTCCGCAACATGGGCATCGCCAGAGACCTCGGCTATCTGAAGGTCCCGCCGGGCCTGGTGGTCGACGTCAAGACGCTGGACGACCTCCCGGACAGCGAGGTGGTGCTCGTCTGCACGGGCTCCCAGGGCGAACCGATGGCGGCGCTGTCCCGCATGGCCAACCGGGACCACCAGATCCGCATCGTCGAGGGCGACACGGTGATCCTGGCCTCGTCCCTGATCCCCGGCAACGAGAACGCGGTCTACCGCGTGATCAACGGACTGACCCGCTGGGGCGCCAACGTCGTCCACAAGGGCAACGCCAAGGTCCACGTCTCGGGCCACGCGTCCGCGGGCGAGCTGCTGTACTTCTACAACATCTGCCGCCCGAAGAACCTGATGCCGGTCCACGGCGAATGGCGCCACCTGCGCGCCAACGCGGAGCTGGGCGCCATGACCGGCGTCCCGCACGACCGCATCGTCATCGCCGAGGACGGAGTGGCGGTCGACCTCATCGAGGGCAAGGCCAAGATCTCCGGCAAGGTCCAGGCCGGATACGTCTACGTCGACGGCCTCTCGGTCGGTGACGTGGGCGAGCCGGCCCTGAAGGACCGCAAGATCCTCGGCGACGAGGGCATCATCTCGGTCTTCGTGGTCATCGACTCCTCCACCGGGAAGATCACCGGCGGCCCGCACATCCAGGCCCGCGGCTCGGGCATCGACGACTCGGCGTTCGGCGACGTGATCCCCAGGATCACCGAAGCGCTGGAGCGTTCCGCGCAGGACGGTGTCGTCGAACCCCACCAGCTCCAGCAGCTGGTGCGTCGCACCCTGGGCAAGTGGGTCTCCGACACCTACCGGCGCAGGCCGATGATCCTGCCTGTGGTCGTGGAGGTCTGACGGCCCGTCGGCTCGCCGTCCGCGCCAACAAGGGGCGGGGCGCCTCGATTTGCATCCGGGCGCCCCGCTCCAGTACGTTTGCAACTCCGCTCGGACGGGCACCCGACCACCTCATGGGGTCGCGACGGCCCGGCAGGGGCGGGAAATTCCGACTCAGAATCTCTGATAAAGTCGGAACCGCCGGAAAGGAAACCGCGAGAGCGGAAACCTGGAAAGCACCGAGGAAATCGGATCGCAAAGATCTGATAGAGTCGGAAACACCGAAGGGAAGCGCCCGGAGGAAAGCCGCGAGAGACTCTCTCGGGTGAGTACAAAGGAAGCGTCCGTTCCTTGAGAACTCAACAGCGTGCCAAAAGTCAACGCCAGATATGTTGATACCCCGTCTCTCCCGCTCGGGAGGACGAGGTT
>NZ_JBVIGC010000030.1:0-69198 GCF_055571015.1 Streptomyces sp. NPDC031049 | reverse complement strand
CTCTTCCACCGGGTCAATCAGCAGGACTTCGACGCCTGCGAGCGCACCCAGCCCGGGATGAGCTCCCGTACCTACGCCAAGGGCGGGGTGCTGGTGCCGAGCGAGCACCACATCGGCGAGTTCCACACCTGGTTGCAGAGCAAGCTCGAAGCGGGCCCCACGCACTGACCCGGCCCGTCCCAGGACGGCCCGCCCGCCTGCCGTCGCGGCCCCTCCGGCAGGTGGGCGGGCCATGGGGGCCTGTGTGCGCGTTGCCTATCAGGCAACGCGCCGCACTGTCCGAAATTGTTGGACGGCGCCTGTCTTGACATCGCGCCGTCGCGCCGAAAGCATGTTGCGCATAGCGCCTGTAGTTGTGTTATACGAGACACTCTCCCGTCTGGAGCCGGCATGAGGAGCATCACCGTCGTCGGAGCGTCGCTGGCAGGCCTGAGCACGGTCCGCGCGCTGCGCGCAGAGGGCTATGACGGCGAAATAGTCGTCGTGGGGGAGGAGCGCCACACCCCCTACGACCGCCCCCCGCTGTCCAAGGACTTCCTCATGGGCGACATCGGCGCCGAGGGGCTCGCGCTCGGTGACGCCGACGAGTACGAGGCCCTGGACGTGCAGTGGTTGCTCGGCGAGCGTGCCCTGCGACTCGACCCGGTCGCCCGCACCGTCACCCTGACCGGGGGACGCCGGGTGCGCACCGACGGCGTCGTCGTCGCGACCGGCGCCAGCGCCCGCGCCCTCCCCGGCGCCGACGGGCCGGCGGGCGTTCACACCCTGCGCACGCTGGACGACGCCCGTTCCCTGCGCGCCGAACTGCTCGACGGCCTGCCCCGGGTCGTCGTCATCGGCGCCGGGTTCATCGGCGCCGAGGTCGCCTCCACCGCACACCGGCTCGGACTCCATGTCACCGTCGTCGAGGCACTGCCCGTTCCCCTGGAGCGCCAGCTCGGCCGGGAGATGGGGCTGGTCGTCTCCTCGCTGCACGGCGATCACGGCGTTCGGCTGCTGTGCGGAACCAGCGTCGCGGAACTGATCGGCGAGAGCCGGGTCACCGGCGTACGTCTCGCCGACGGGCGGGTGCTTCCCGCCGACATCGTCGTGGTCGGCGTGGGCGTGCGGCCCAACACCGACTGGCTCGCCGGCTCCGGCGTGCGCGTGGACGACGGGGTGGTGTGCGACTCCGGTTGCTCGACCGGCGTCCCGGGCGTGGTCGCCGTCGGCGATGTCGCCCGCTGCCCCCACCCGTTCACCGGACGCCACACGCGCATCGAGCACTGGAGCAGCGCCACCGAGCAGGCGAAGACCGCCGCCCGCACCCTCCTGACCGGTGTGCCGGCCCCCGCCCCGCTCACCCCGCCGTACTTCTGGTCGGACCAGTACCGGGCCCGCATCCAGGTCGCCGGGCACGTCGCCCCCGGAGCCGAGCCCGAGGTCGTCGAGGGCGACATCGACAGCCGCACCTTCACGGCCGTCTACCGGCGCGAGGGCGCCCCCGTCGCCGTGCTCTCCCTCAACCAGCCGAAGTTCTTCAACCGGCTCCGCCGGACCCTCGTCCCCGCCGCCGCGGCCGTCGTGTCATGACGTCCGGGCCCGGACCCTCCCCGGGGACCGCAGGGCGGACCACCGCGGGCATTCCGCGGCACCTGCGCTACACCTGGGACCACGAATGGCTGGTCGTGGACGAGGGCAACGCCACGGTCGGCATCACCGCGTTCGCGGCCCGGGCCCTCGGCGACGTGGTCGACCTCCGGCTGCCCGCGGCCGGCGCCTGGGTCGAGGCGGGAGAGAGCTGCGGCCGGATCGCCTCACGGACCGCCGTCAGCGGTCTGTACGCCCCCGCCTCGGGCCGGGTCCTGGAAGTCAACCCCGCGCTGGCCGACGACCCCGGCGTGGTCAGCGCCGCCCCCTACACCGACGGCTGGCTGTTCCGCCTGCGGGTCGAGAACATCGCCGGCGCGCTGAGCCCCGACGCCTACGCCGCCCACTGCGCCCACACCCAAGGAGACTGCCGATGACCCTGTTCCACCAG
Organism: Streptomyces sp. NPDC031049; assembly: GCF_055571015.1. Lineage (NCBI taxonomy): Bacteria > Bacillati > Actinomycetota > Actinomycetes > Kitasatosporales > Streptomycetaceae > Streptomyces > Streptomyces sp. NPDC031049. The sequence goes on along the minus strand of NZ_JBVIGC010000030.1, from coordinate 67,178 downwards.
CCCCTGCACCAACTCGACCCCGAGGTCGCCGCCGCGGTCGACGCGGAGCTCGGGCGCCAGCGGTCCACTCTCGAGATGATCGCCTCCGAGAACTTCGCACCGGTCGCGGTGTTGCAGGCACAGGGTTCGGTCCTGACCAACAAGTACGCCGAGGGCTACCCCGGCCGCCGCTACTACGGCGGCTGCGAGCACGTCGACGTGGTCGAACAGATCGCCGTCGACCGGGTCAGGGAGCTGTTCGGCGCGGAGTACGCCAACGTCCAGCCCCACTCCGGCGCCTCGGCCAACCAGGCAGCCCTGTTCGCCCTCGCCCAGCCCGGCGACACCCTCCTCGGCCTGGACCTCGCCCACGGCGGTCACCTCACCCACGGCATGAAGATCAATTTCTCGGGCAAGCAGTTCGACGTGGTCCCGTACCACGTCGACCCCGAGTCCGGTCTGATCGACATGGCGGAGGTGGAGCGTCTCGCCAAGGAGCACCGCCCCAAGGTGATCATCGCCGGCTGGTCGGCCTACCCGCGGCAGCTGGACTTCGCCGAGTTCCGGCGCATCGCCGACGAGGTGGACGCGTACCTGTGGGTGGACATGGCGCACTTCGCCGGTCTGGTCGCGGCGGGCCTGCACCCGAACCCGGTGCCGCACGCCGACGTGGTGACGTCCACGACGCACAAGACGCTCGGCGGTCCGCGCGGCGGCATCATCCTGGCCAAGCAGACCTTCGCCAAGAAGCTCAACTCCTCCGTCTTCCCCGGCTTCCAGGGCGGTCCGCTGGAGCACGTGATCGCAGCCAAGGCGGTCTCCTTCCAGGTCGCCGCGTCCGAGGAGTTCAAGGAGCGGCAGCGCCGTACGGTGGAGGGCGCCAGGATCCTCGCCGAGCGGCTGACCGCGCCGGATGCGCGTGCGGCCGGGGTGAGGGTGCTCTCGGGCGGCACGGACGTGCACCTGATCCTGGTCGACCTGCGCCACTCCGCGCTGGACGGCCGGCAGGCCGAGGACCGGCTCCACGAGGTCGGCATCACGGTCAACCGCAACGCCGTCCCCGACGACCCGCGCCCGCCGATGGTGACCTCCGGCCTGCGGATCGGCACGCCCGCCCTGGCCACCCGCGGCTTCACGGCCGAGGACTTCACCGAGGTCGCGGACGTGATCGCCGAGACGCTCACGGCACCCGTCCCCTTCGAGACGGCCCACGCCGACGCCTTGGGGGCCCGGGTCCAGGCGCTGGCCGGCAAGCACCCGCTCTACCCCGGGCTGTAACCGACCCCCTCCCGCAGGGGCGTGCCGCAGTCGCCCGGCACGCCCCTTTGACCCCACGGAGCATGGCGTGGCAATCAGCGTCTTCGACCTGTTCTCCATAGGCATCGGCCCGTCCAGTTCACACACCGTCGGCCCGATGCGCGCCGCCAGGATGTTCGTCTCCCGGCTCAAGCAGGACGGCCTGCTGGCCCAGACCGCCGCGGTGAGGGCGGAGCTGTTCGGCTCCCTCGGCGCCACCGGTCACGGCCACGGCACCCCCAAGGCGGTGCTGCTCGGCCTGGAAGGCCACGAGCCGCACACGGTCGACGTCGCCCAGGCCGACCTGGACGTCGAGCGCGTCCGCGCCACCGGCCGCATCCGCCTCCTCGGCGCGGAGATCGGCCCGGCCCACGAGATCGACTTCGACGGCACGACCCAGCTGGTCCTGCACCGCAGGCGATCGCTGCCCTACCACGCCAACGGCATGATCCTCTTCGCGTACGACGCGGACGGTGTCCCGCTGCTGGAGAAGACGTACTACTCCGTCGGCGGCGGATTCGTGGTGGACGAGGACGCGGTCGGCGCGGACCGCATCACACCCGACACCACGGTGCCGGCCCACCCGTTCAGCACCGGCGACGAACTGCTGCGCCTGACTAAGGAGACCGGTCTTTCGGTCTCCGCGCTGATGCTGGAGAACGAGAAGGCCTGGCGCACCGAAAGCGAGGTCCGCGCCGGCCTGCTGGAGATCTGGCGGGTCATGGCGGCCAGTGTCGCCCGCGGACTCGGCCGGGAGGGCATTCTCCCCGGCGGCCTGAAGGTCCGTCGCCGGGCCGCGGCAGCCGGCAGGGCGCTGCGCAGCGAGGGCGACCCGGCGCGTCGCGCCATGGAGTGGGTGACCCTCTACGCCATGGCCGTGAACGAGGAGAACGCCGCCGGCGGCCGGGTCGTCACCGCCCCCACCAACGGCGCGGCGGGCATCATCCCCGCCGTCCTGCACTACTACCTCGACTTCGTGCCGGGTGCCGACGAGGACGGCATCGTCCGCTTCCTCCTCACGGCGGGCGCCATCGGCCTGCTCTTCAAGGAGAACGCCTCCATCTCCGGCGCCGAGGTCGGCTGCCAGGGCGAGGTCGGCTCGGCCTGCTCGATGGCCGCCGGTGGTCTCGCCGAAGTGCTCGGCGGCACCCCGGAGCAGGTCGAGAACGCGGCCGAGATCGGCATGGAACACAACCTCGGGCTCACCTGCGACCCGGTCGGCGGCCTGGTCCAGATCCCCTGCATCGAACGCAACGGCATGGCCGCGGTCAAGGCCGTCACCGCGGCCCGGATGGCGCTGCGCGGCGACGGCCGCCACCACGTCTCCCTCGACAAGGTCATCAAGACCATGAAGGAGACCGGCGCCGACATGAAGGTCAAGTACAAGGAGACCGCCCGCGGCGGCCTCGCCGTCAACGTCATCGAGTGCTGAGGAGACGCACGGGCCGACGCCGCGCCGATGCCCGGAACGAACGACGGCGAAGCACCCGAACCGCTCGCGTGGGCCGCGCGGAACGACATCTCGGCGCGGAGCACACGGGCCACGGACGGAACCAGGAGTGAGGCATGGGACGGATCACCGAGCGACGGCGTGTCGTCCGCGTGCGGGACGGCGCGGTCAGCACGCGTCCGGACACGCTCGTCGCGGAGGAGCCGCTGGAGATCCGGCTCGGCGGCAAGCCGCTGGCCATCACCATGCGCACGCCCGGGGACGACTTCGCGCTCGCCGCCGGCTTCCTGGTGAGCGAGGGCGTCGTCAGCCGGGCGGACGACGTGGCGAACATCGTCTACTGTGCCGGGGCCGCACAGGACGGCGCGAACACCTACAACGTGGTCGACGTGCACCTCGCCCCCGGCATGCCGCTGCCCGACATCACGCTCGAGCGGAACGTGTACACCACGTCGTCGTGCGGCCTGTGCGGGAAGGCGAGCCTGGACGCCGTACGGACCACGGCGCGGTGGCCGATCGCCGACACGCCCTCGGTCCGTGTCACCCCCGGACTGCTGGCCGCCCTGCCCGGCCGGCTGCGCGCCGCGCAACGGGTGTTCGACCGAACCGGCGGGCTGCACGCCGCGGGGCTGTTCTCGCCCGAGGGCGAACTGCTGGACCTGCGGGAGGACGTCGGCAGGCACAACGCCGTCGACAAGCTGATCGGCCGCGCACTGCGCGACGGCGCACTGCCGCTGTCCCGGACCATCCTGCTCGTGTCCGGCCGGGCCTCCTTCGAGCTGGCGCAGAAGGCCGTCATGGCGGGCATCCCGCTGCTCGCGGCGGTCTCGGCGCCGTCCTCCCTCGCCGTGGACCTGGCGGCGGAGACCGGGCTCACTCTCGTCGGCTTCCTGCGCGGCGGGTCCATGAACGTGTACGCGGGCGAGGAGCGTCTCCACCTGGACGCCGGTGACCCGGACACAGACCGGGTGAGGTGAGCGAGTCCGTGATCCGCCTCGAAGAACTGCGCAGCCCCGCGACCGCCGGCACCCTCCCCGGCCCGCCCCGACCGGGACCACCGGGCGCTCACGGCCGCCCCCGCCGCGTGGCCATGCTCAGCGTGCACACCTCACCGCTGCACCAGCCCGGAACCGGCGACGCCGGCGGCATGAACGTCTACATCGTGGAACTGGCGAAGCGCCTCGCCGCCATCGGCATCGAGGTGGAGATCTTCACCCGGGCCTCCTCCGCCGCGCTCCCGCCCAGCGCCGAGCTCGCGCCCGGCGTCCTGGTCCGGCACGTGGCCGCCGGTCCCTGCGAGGGACTGGCCAAGGAGGACCTCCCGGCCCGGCTGGGCGCGTTCGCACACGGTGTCACGCAGGTCCTGGCCGGCCACCAGCGGGGCCACTACGACCTCCTTCACTCCCACTACTGGCTCTCCGGCCTCGTCGGCAGCCGCACCGCCGAACACTGGGACATCCCCCTCGTCCACGCCATGCACACCATGGCCAAGGTCAAGAACGCAGGCCTCGCCGAGGGCGACACCCCCGAGCCGGCGGCCCGCGTCCTCGGCGAGAGCCGGATCGTCCGGGCCGCGGACCGGTTGATGGCCAGCACCGAGAAGGAGGCGGAGGAACTCCGTCACCACTACGACGCCGACGCGGGCCGGATCGCCGTCGTCCACCCCGGCGTCGACCTGGACCGCTTCCGGCCGGGCCCCCGGGGCGTCGCGGCGGGACGGGCCGCGGCACGATCCCGCCTCGGCCTTCCGCAGGACGCGCTGATCCCCTTGTTCGTGGGCCGTATACAGCCGCTGAAGGCGCCGGACATCCTGTTGCGCGCGGCGGCTCGGCTGCTGGCGGAGCGGCCGTGGCTGCGGGAGCGGATCGTGGTGCCGGTCGTGGGCGGGCCCAGCGGCAGCGGTCAGGCCACGCCGGACGGACTGCACAAGCTGTCGGCCGGGCTCGGCATCTGCGACGTCGTGCTGTTGCAGCCGCCGGTCGGTCAGCACCGGCTCGTCGACTGGTACCGGGCCGCGTCCGTCCTGGTCGTGCCCTCCCACAGCGAGTCCTTCGGCCTGGTGGCCGTCGAGGCACAGGCCTGCGGCACCCCCGTGATCGCCGCCGGGGTCGGCGGCTTGCCGGTGGCGGTGCGGGACGGGGTGAGCGGCGTTCTCCTACCGGGGCACGATCCGGCGGACTACGCGGACGCGTTGGCCCGGTTCGCCGACGAACCCGCACGCTCCACCCGGATGGGCGAGGCCGCGACCCGGCACGCTCGCTCCTTCGGCTGGGACACGGCGGCGGCCGCGACGGCGGACGTGTACGCCGAGGTCCTGCGGGAACGCGGGCCCGGCCGCGTCTCGTGACCGCCCCGTCGTTCCTGCTCAGTCGGCCGGACCTGCTGACCGGGCCCGCGCCGTTCACGGTGACCCCCGGCAACCCCATCTGATCCCCGGAGGAGGACCGGCCGCCGCGGGCGGACACGACCGGACGAGGAGCCGGCACGCGCGGCATCGCACCGTCGCCGGCGGCCGCGGGCGTCCGCCCGCCGGTTACGGGGCGAACCGCACGGGCAGGCTCTGGGGGCCGCGGATCATCAGCCCCGGACGCCAGGTGATCGCCGCCGGGTGGATGTCCAGGGCCAGGTTCTCGCAGCGCTCCAGCAGCGTTCTGATGGCGATGCGTGCCTCCAGGCGGGCCAGCGGCGCCCCCAGGCAGTAGTGGATCCCGTGGCCGAACGCCAGGTGGCCGCGGGCGTCACGGGTGATGTCGAAGCGGTCGGGACGGGGAAAGCGGGCCGGATCGCGGTCGGCGTCGGCGAGGGCCACGAGGACGAGCTCGCCGCCCCCGGGGACGACCGTGTCGCCGATCGTCAGCGGCTCGGTGGTGAACCGGTACGTCGGGGTCTCCACGGGACCGTCGTAGCGGAGCATCTCCTCGACGGCGGAGTCGATGAGGGTGAGGTCGGCGCGCAGGGCGGCCAGTTGCTCGGGATGGGTGAGCAGGGCGAGGACACCGTTGGAGATGAGGTTCACGGTGGTCTCGTGGCCCGCCACCAGCAGCAGCCAGGCCATGCCGCGCAGTTCGTCGGCGGACAGCCGGTCGCCGCCGCCGTCCGAACCGTGGATCAGTGCGCTCATGAGGTCGTCGCCGGGCTGCTGCCGCTTGCTCGCCAGCAGCTCCGCCAGATACCGCGCCATGGACGTCGCGGCGGCCGTGCGGGCCTCGGGGTCGGTGGCGCCGAGAGCGTCGTTCGACCACGTCCGGAACGCGGCGCGGTCGAGGTCCGGAACGCCGAGGAGTTCGCAGATGACCGAGATGGGCAGCGGGAAGGACAGGGCCTCGACGAGGTCGGCACGCCCCTCGGGCGCGCTGAGCATCCGCTCCAGGAGCGTGTCCGTGGTCTTCTGGATGCTCGGGGCGAGTTCCTCCACCCGGCGGCTGGTGAACTCCCGGGCGACCAGCTTGCGCAGCCGCGTGTGGTCCGGCGGGTCGGCCCTGAGCATATGAGGACCCGAGGAGATGGAGCCGAGCGGAAGCGAGGGGGAGGCCTTGGCCCAGTCCTTCGAGAGCGTCGGGTCGGTGAGCACGGCGCGCCCGGCCTCGTGGCCGACGACGAGCCAGGCCTCGGCGTTCCCCTCCGGCATGCGGATGCGGTGCACGGGGCCCTGGGCCCGTAACCGGGCGTACACCGGGTACGGGTCACGCGTGAAGGACTCGCCGAGCGCGGCAAGGTCGACGATGCTCATGGGCTACCACCTCACTGACGGCTCGCATGGGTGACCGACGGGTGGGGGCTCACGGCTCCCGCACGGGCCCCGCCTGCCGGCGGCGACTGCCCGCCGACTGTAATACGCGCCGTCCCCGGGCCGACCAGGTTTTCCCGCAGGGACGTCCACGGACCGGCCGCTCTCGGCCACCGACCGCCCCCCGATCGACGACGTGCCCGCCCACTACGCGCACCTGGGCCCGGCCACCGCCGCCGGCCCCGCGCTCGTGGACCTCACCCCGCGGAGCCTGCCGACGCCGAGCAGATCGCGCAGCGGCTGGCGGCGGGGGGGGGCGGTCATGCGCGGTTCAGGGCCGCAGCGGCGTTCGCCACCGCCGGTCTTCCGCACGCGGCGCTCGCCGGAGCGGCGACCGCCTGCCTGCCTTCGCCGGTGCTGACCGCGGCGTTCACCGCGACCGCGAGCCTGGGCGCCTGGGACGGCAAACACCTCGCCGGGAAGGTCTCCGGCCCTCTGCTCCAGCGCGTTCTCGCGCACGGCCGACCTCGACACCGCCCTCGCCGCCCTGCGCGACCGCTGAACCACCACACCGTCACCGATGTCCCACGACGGTGGCCCCGGGAAGCGCCCCGGGGCCACCGTCCGGACGACCGCACCGGTGAACGGCAGGGCCGGCGCCTGCGCCGGGACCGAACGGACGGCCTGCGGACCCGGGCGAGGGACTCGCGGTCGGTGCGTCAGGCGGCGAGCGCCTCCTTCACGGTGGGACGGGACTCGGGGTCGTACCGGCGCAGGGCCACCAGGACGAGCGCGCAGACGGCGACCACCAGGGCGGCACCGACGTAGAGCTGCGTCGCGGAGGCACCGGCGTCCTTGAGCATTCCGGCGATGGTCGGGGACAGGATGGCGCCGATGCGGCCCATCCCCAGCGCCCAGCCCATGCCGACACTGCGGACGTTGGCCGGGTAGAGCGGCGGACCGACGGTGTACGCGCCGGCGATGCAGCCGTTGATCAGAGCCCCGACGACGACGCCGACGCCGAACCCCAGCCACAGAGCCGAGGTGCTCACGATGAAGACGATCATCATGGCGGCGGAGAGCAGGGAGAACCCGACCAGCACCACCCGCGGCGCACGCACCCGGGCGGCGACGCCGTAGAGGACCGAGCCGACCGTGCCGCCGATCGAGATCGCCATCCCGGCGGTCACCGCCGCGCTCTCGGAGAGACCCTCCTCCACCAGGAGCGTCGGGGTCCAGCTGTTGACGAAGTAGAAGCCGAACATGATGGTGATGAAGACGAGCCAGAGCAGGAGCGTCGGGGCCAGCAGCTGCCTGAGCCATCCCGAGCCGGCCCGTTCGGTGCCCGCCCGCGTGGCGGCCGCCCGGTCGAGGTCGGTCTCGGTGACGGCCCCCATCCGCATCCGGGCCAGTGTCCGGTTGATCCGCTCCAGCGCGCCGCTCGGACGGCGCTGCTCGAGGAAGGCGACCGACTCGGGCAGGACCAGGGCGATCACGATCAGGGCGATCAGGGTCCCGACACCACCGATGTGGAAGACGATCCGCCAGTCGCCTCCCACGGTGGCCTTGGCGACCAGGCTCGCCGCGGTGGCGCCGATCCCGTACCCGGCGGTGTAGATGCCGATGGCCAGACCGCGGTTCCTGGCGTTGGAGAACTCGCTGGCGATCACATTGGTGCTGGCCAGAATGCCGCCGACACCGATGCCGGTGACGAGGCGGAAGACGCCCATCACGGTCGCCGACGACGCCGTGGCCGCGCCGAACATGCCGACCGTGCCGAGGGCGAGGCTGATCAGGATCAGCGGACGCCGGCCGATGACGTCGGCGAAGGGGGCGAGCAGCATCGAGCCGATCGCCATCCCGATCAGGCCGGCCGAGACCAGCAGGCCGAACTCCGAGCCGCTGAGCGCGAATTCCTCGGTGACCGACGGCCCCGTGAAGGCGACGGCCATGACGTCGAAGCCGTCGAGGCAGTTCATGAAGGTGCACAGGGCGACGATCAGCCATTGGTAGCCGCTCATCGGTGCCTGCGAGATGCGTGCGGTGATCATGGGTGTCCTGGTGGTGAGGGGTCCGTGCGGACCCGTTGGTGCACCGGCTCAGGTGAGGCGGAGAGACAGGGAGGCGGGGCCGTCCGGGCCGCTGCCGGAGGCGACCGCCCGGGAGACGCACAGGCACAGCCTGTTCGCGCGTTCCTTCTGGGACTCGCTCAGGAAGACGTCGCGGTGGTCGATGGTGCCGGTGGCACCGACCACCTTCGCCAGGCACAGCCCGCACTCGCCCTTGCGGCAGTCCGAGAGCGTGTCGACCCCGGCCGCCTCGAGGGCGTCGAGGATCGAGGTGTCGGGTGCCACGGTGATCTCCCGGCCGAGGTCGGGGAGGCGGACCAGGAACTCCTCGGCCGGGTACCGGCCGCTGGAACCGAAGGTCTCGAAGCGCAGGTTGGTCGCCGGCAGGCCGTGCCCGGCCCAGCTGCGCGAGATGGCGTCCATGAGCCCGATCGGGCCGCACATGTACAGCTCGGTGCCCGCGGCGGCGGGTGTCCGGGCGATCCCGGCGACGAGGTCGTCCACCGCCAGCGAGGTGCCTTCGTCGTCGACGTGGACGCGGACGCGGTCGCCGTGCTCGGCGACCAGATCGTCGACGTAGGCCATGGTGGCTCGGCTGCGGCCGACGAGCACCAGCTGGTAGTCGGCGTCGCGCCGGCGCAGCGCGGAGGCCATGGCGACCAGCGCGGTGACGCCGATACCGCCGGCGACGAGCACATAGCGGGCGGCGCCGACCGCGAGCGGGAAGTTCTGCACCGGCCCGGTGACGGTCAGTTCGTCCCCGGCCCGCAGCCGGTGCATCGCCGCCGAGCCACCCGACGAGGTGGGGGAGAGCCGCACGCCGAGCGTCAGCCGGCGGCCCCCGTCCTCGGAGCGCACCACGGAGTAGGAGCGCACCCGGCGGACGCCGTCCCCGGCGTCGGTCTCGACGTCGATGTGCGTGCCGGGCGCGGCGTGCTCGGGCTGCTCGGGGGCCAGGACGATGCGGCGGACACCCTCGGCGACGTCGGAGACCTCGACCACCCGGGCGCGCTGCCGGCGGGTCTGTGTCTGCACCGCCATCTCAGGCCCCCCGACCGGCGGCCGGCGCGGCGGAGGGGCGTCCCTCGGCCGCGAGCATGCGCTCGAGGATCCGGCGCACCCACATCCCACCGGCGTCGATGTTGAGGCTGTAGAACTCGTGCCCCGGGTTGGCGTCGATGGCGCGCTGCTGGGCGCCGAGCATCTCCTCGTCCTCGCCGAAGACCCCGTGCACCGCCTGGCGCAGTTGGGTGGTGATGGTCTGGCTGTCCAGGCGGTAGTTCCGCATGAACGCCCAGAAGTAGTGGGAGGTCCGGTCGGTCTCGGGGGTGATCGTGTTCATCACGTACCCGTTGACCCCCTGGCTGCGGTCCCCTTCGGGCGCACCGGTACCGGCCTTCGCCACACCGACGTCGATCCGGATCGTGCCCGGCGCCTGGAACGTGATGATCTGCCAGCGGTCGACCTTGCCGGAGAAGCCGGGGAACTTGTCCCGCATGTTCTTCAGCCAGAACGGCGGGGCGTCGATGTCGCGCATCCACCGGGTGACGGTCACCGTGTTGCCGTCATGGGTCACGTCGAACTCGGCCTCGGACAGCTCCTCCTGGCCGATGCTCGAGGAGTGCACGAACTCCTCGTGGGTGAGGTCCATGAGGTTGTCGAGGATGAGCTGGTAGTTGCAGTCGGCGTGGATCGTCTCCCCGTCGCCGGCCCAGGCGGGGTCGTCCATCTGGTGCATGTCGGGCACCGTGGACGGATCGGCCAGGTCCGGGTCGCCGACCCAGACCCAGACGTACCGGTAGCGCTCGACGACGGGGTAGGAGGGGACCACCGCGCTGGGGTTGATGGTCTCCTGCGCGGGCATCCCGGTGCAGCGGCCGGTCGCGTTGTAGCGCAGGCCGTGGTACGGGCACTGCAGCTCGTCGCCCAGGATCCTGCCCTTCGACAGCGGCGCGAGCCGGTGCCAGCAGGCGTCCGCGAGAGCGATCGCGCGGCCCTCGCCGTTGCGCCACAACGCCAGCGGTACACCGGCGACCGTACGGGCCAGCGGCTGCTTGCCGGTGACCTCGTGGTCCCAGGCGGCGACGTACCAGGCGTTGCGGGGGTAGTTGAAGATCTTCGCGGCAGCACTGGCCGGTGGCGCGGTGTCCGGGGGAAGAGGGGCGGTCCGGGGCATACAAACTCCCTATGGAGAGAGGTATCTGTTGCGCGGGCCACAAACTAACTATGGATATAGTGAGAGGGCAATAGTCGGTAGCCTGGAAATCCGGAGGGGGGATGCCATGTCGCTGCGTTACGCGCTGATCGCGCTGCTCACCGGTCGTCCGATGACCGGGTACGACATCTCGAAGAGCTTCAGCCGCTCGGTCGCCCATGTGTGGCACGCCCCGGACTCGCAGATCTATCCCGAGCTCAACCGGATGGAGCGCGACGGACTGCTCACCTCGGCCGAGGTGCCCTGGGGCAAGAAGGGGACCAAGAAGGAGTACCACGTCACCGACGCCGGCCTCGCCGACTTCCGCGAGTGGATGGCGTCCCCGATGACTCCTCAGCGGCAGCGCGACCCCGCGTATCTGAAGGCGGCCTACTTCGACTTCGCCGAGCCGGCGTCGGTGCGTGAGCAACTCCGGCAACAGCAGGCGTACTGGGAGGAGCAGTTGAGCCTGCTGGAAGGCACCCGGGCCGCACTCGTCGACCGCACCCACCCCACTCTGGCGGCCCGCCTGTCCAAGCTGACCGAGCGCGAGGCCGAGCTCGCGGTGCGCTACAAGGTGTACGCCTACGACGGCCTCATCGCCCGCGCCCGCACCGAGCTGGCCTGGATCGCGGACGGCTTCGCGCTCGTCGACGAGTTGGACGACCGCTGAGGCCGCAGGCCCGGGAGCGGGGCACCCGGGCCGAGGGGCGTCCGTCAGGCCACGAGGCGACGGGCGAACTCCAGGGAGTGGGTGAAGAGCCCCTCCACCTGGTCGTCGGGCAGCCCGTGCCAGCCGTGCTCGGCGTGCCGTACCGTCCGCAGCTCCACCGGCGCCCCTGCGCTCTCCAGCGCCGACGCGAGGGACCGGCTGTGTGAGCAGTCCACCATCGTGTCTTCGTCTCCGTGGACCAGAAGGAACGGTGGCGCGTCGGCGTGGACGTGGGTGAGCGGGCTGGCCGCACGGGCACGCTCCGGGACGGCGGCCGGTGCCGCGCCGAGCATCAGCGCCTCGGGGGTGGCGGGGTCCTCGGGAGTGAAGCGGCCCCGTGCGGTGGTGAGGTCGCTCGGCCCGTACCAGATCACGGCCCCGGTCAGTGGTGGTTCGGCGTGGGTCAGGGCGAGGAGCGAGGCGAGATGTCCGCCGGCGGACTCGCCCCACACGATCGTCCTGCCGGTGTCGACGCCGAGTTCGGCGGAGCGCAGGGTGAGCCAGCGCAAGGAGGCGCGCAGATCGTGGAGGGGAGCGGGGAAGGCGGCCTCGCCGCTGAGCCGGTAGTCGGCGCAGGCGACGGCGAAGCCCGCCGCCGCGATGCGTGCGAAGGGCCGGGGAGACCAATGGCGGATGCGCATCCCCATGTCGTCGCGCCGGCCTCGCCGCCAGGCGCCGCCGTGCACGAACAGCACCAGCGGAAGAGGGCCCGTCCGGGGTGCCCCGGGCAGCCAGAGATCGAGCTCCAGGGGACGGCCGCCCTCGACCTCGGCGTAAGGCACGCCGCGCAGCTCGTGCACGCCGGGCTCGCTCGGGGCGGCGGGCGGCAGCGGAGCGTGGTCGGGGTGGGGTGCGGCGATCAGTTCCCGGAGCGAGGGCCCGGTCGCCGTCATCGGGTCCGCCATTGGTGGTCGGGCAGGAAGCGCACGTCGTACTGCTCGGGGACGCTGGCGAACTTGTGGGGGGCCGGTACGACGGGCTGGTGTGGCAGGCCGAGTCGCTCCGCGGGCGCGCCGAGGTTCTCGAAGAACCGCTCGAAGGTGCCCCCCGGGCCGGCGGCGACGCCGACGACCTGGCTGTGGTGGCGCTCCATGCGGTAGGCGTGCCGGCAGTTCTTGGGCACGAAGCCGAAGTCGCCGGGGGTGAGCAGCTTCTCCTGCTGATTGCCCTCGGTGTCCTCGACGAACAGCCGGACGGCCCCCTGGGTGATGTAGAAGACCTCGTGCGTGTCGGTGTGCAGGTGGGCCGGGATGATGTCGCCCTTGGGGCCTTCGACGGTGAAGAAGTTGAAGGTGTTCTCGGTCTGCTCACCGCCGGCGTAGACGGTGATCAGATCGCCGAACAGGTGGGCGCGGTCCCCTTCGCCCTTCTCGATGAAGTACGGCTTGCCGGGCTCCGGGGGGATCCGCGACGCCTGCCGGTAGCGGGTCGCGTACTCGATGGTCATGCCGTCTCCTCGGGTCGACACTGGCGTCAATGTCAGGCACCCTGACATGAGAGTCTGTCGAAATCAAGCGCTCGGCACGAGCCCCGCCCCGTCGTGAGGAACAGATGCAGTCCACCCGCCGCAATCTCCCCCAGCTTCTCGGCGAGGCCCGGCGCTGGTTCGAAGAAGGGCTGGCGACCGCCATGGAAGCCGGCGGAGCCGCACCGGTCTCCGCGACGCAGGCCCAGCTCTTCGCCGTGCTGGACGACCAGGGCACCACGGTGTCCGAGCTGGCCCGGCGCATGGGTGTCACCCGGCAGACCGCGCACCAGGCCGTGCACGGCCTGGTCGCCGCCGGCCTGCTCGAACAGGTCCCGCACCCCGCGTCCGCCCGGCAGCGGTTGATCCGGCGTACCCAGGAAGGAGAACGCGCGCACCGGCAGGCCGGCATCGTCCTCGAACGGCTGGAGGAGCAGCTCGCCGAGCGCATCGGCCATGAGACGGTCGGCGTCCTGCGGGCGGCCTTGGAGACGCCGTGGGGGCCGCCGCCCTCGCCGGACTCACGATGAGACCGCAGCGGCGGTGTCCTCCGCCGGCGGTCATGAAGGCTCTGGGAGAGTTCTGGGCGACGCCTCCGGCTGCCACGGCCCGGGACGGCGGGCCGACACGTGTCGTGGTCAGGCCACGAGTGACAGCTCCTGGCGGAGCACGATCGCGTTGAGCAGGATGGAGAACGGCACCACGTCTGCGACGTCCAGGGCGCCGGCCTGGTTCTTGCCCACGCCGAGGGTCACGTCGATGCAGCAGGCGATCGCGTACAGGTGCTCGCCGGTCTCCGCGTCCTGCACGGCGAAGAACAGGTCCCGGTAGTAACCGGTACGGTCCGCGCCCTCCTCGTAGAACGACAGCCCCGGCGTGCCCTCCTGCGCGGTGAGCCCGGTGAAGGCGCGGATCAGTTCCTGCTCCACGGGCTCCCAGAAGCCGGCCTCGGCCAGCTCCTCAGGCAGGGCCTGCCGCACCGCCTCCTTCACCGACAACACCATGACCATGACGGGGGCGTGCTCCTGGAGCCTCCAGCCGCGCACCATCCGCACGATCTCACTGCCGGGAACGGCGGCGGCCGCCTCCCGGATGTGCCCGAAGTCGAAGTTGACGGTCGCCGGAGCGATTGCGTCCTGGAACAGCCGGTCGAGGGCCCGGGCCTGTTCGAGGTGCTCCGCGCCGACTTCGAAGACGGTTCTGAAACTGGCGGCCATGCTTCCTCCTGCGGTGCGGTTGGTGATGAAGAGTGGCCAGTATGCCGATCATGCCGGTCGCGCAGGACCCCCGTTCCGCCGTGCGGACGGCGCCCGCCGCGCCAACGGGCCCCGGACGTCGGCACCGTCACGGGCGGAGCGCTGAGACACCGATGACGGGGTGGGCCTCACCCGGTGTCACGTATCCGCGGTCGGTCTTCGCCGACGAGTCGGCCGACCGTCTCGGTGACCTGCACGAGCGCTTCCGTACGGCCTTGGGATGACGGTCACGTCAGCCTCGGGTCGCACCCGGTCACGACCTGGGCTCGATGCGGGCAGGACGGCCACGCGGCCAGCATGACCGGGTGACCGAGACACTGCCGGGGCTGCACATGTCCCTCCTGGAAACCGTCGTTGTGGCAGGTGCCGTCGTGCTGGTGGCCGCCCGCCGGCTTCCCGGGCGAATGCGCCGGCCAGGCGCGTCCGGCGCCGGGGCGGTGGTGCTGTTGTCCGGCACGGCACTGGCGTTGGGTTCGCTGCGCTGGCAGATGATTCCCGTCCTGACGGCCGCCGCACTGGTCATGCCGTTCGCCGTCGCGGCCGAACTGCGAGCGCGCAGTGGCCGGCCGCCGCGCAGGGCTCGATGGTGGCCGGCCCTGCCGGCGTCGCTGACCTGCCTGAGCCTGATCGCCGTCGGCCCGGCCGCGGCCTGGGCCTTTCCCACGCCCGCGTTCCCCGCACCGTCCGGTTCCTTCGCCGTGGGCACCACCGTGGTGGAGTGGACCGACGCCGGCCGGCCGGAGAACGCCACACCCGATGCCGACGACCGGCGCACCGTCGTGGTCCAGTTGTGGTACCCGGCGCGCAAGAGCCCGGCGGACGCGCGACGCGCCGTGTACCTCGGCCGCACGGAGGAGGAGGCGGCCATCGTCTCCGATGCCCTCGCCGACTACGCCGGCATACCCCGCTTCCTGCTCGACGGCCTGCCCCGTGCCCGTACCCACGCGGTGGTCGACGCGCCGGTGGCAGACGGAGGCGGACGCTTCCCGGTCGTGCTGTTCTCCCCGGGGCTGGGCGGCGTACGCACCCAGAACACGGCGTGGGCGCAGGAGCTGGCGAGCCACGGCTATGTCGTCGCGGCCCTCGACCACCCCTACGACTCCGCCGCCGTTCTCGCCGACGGCCGGACCATCCGTACGAAGGTCACCGCCACGGGCGACGCCGACCGGGACGAGAAGCTGGCGGCCGGTTGGACAGCGGTCCGGGCCGCCGACCTCAGCTTCGTCCTCACTCGGCTGGACCGCGTCGCGCGAGGCGAGGCCCCGGGGCCCGTGGGCGGACGCATGGACACCGGCCGCGTGGCCGTCACCGGCCACTCCCTCGGGGGAGGCGCCGCGCTGCAAGCGGCTCGCCAGGACCGCCGGTTCGACGCCGTCATCGACCTGGACGGCTTTCCGCACGACCCCGACGCGAAGCCCTTCCCGCAACCGGTCCTGGCGCTCACCCAGGACATCCACCGGGACGTCGACCCCGACTACATCCCCCGCCTCACACATGTGCTCTCCCTGAGCACCGCGACGAGCTACCGGCTCACCGTCCCAGGCGCGGCACACCTGACGTTCACGGACGCGCCGCTCTACATGCCCCCGGTGGAGTCGGTCGTCGGATCACTGGGCCGCACCGATGGACCGCGCATCACCGCCGACGCCTCACTTGCCTTCCTCGGCACCACGCTGCGCGACGGACCGGACGACCTGGCCACGGTTCTGCCCGCTCACGGAGTACTCACCGTCCACTTCCCGCGCGGCAGGACCTGAGGTTCCCGCCGGGGCGAACGGGCGGTGGAACGTGAAGGCGTGCGGCGCGGAGCCGTGGTCGTGGAGGTGTTCCAGCCTGGAGACCCCGTCCTGCCAGGTTGGTACCGCACCGTCACATACCCACCACAGTACGTGACTCGGGTGTCCCGTCCTCTCGAACCAGTCGTAACGCCTGTTCAGTGCCGCACGGTGCAGACCGGTGTGGACGGTGTCGAAGGCGGGGCGCAGGTCGGTCCAGAGCGAGAGGGTCGCGGCCAGGGCGGTGGTGTCCGCCGTGCGGCCCTTGTCGTACCAAGTCGGTACGGTGAACTCGCCCCAGGCACCCCAATCCGCCTCGAAGAGCACGCCCCGGTCACCGTCCGCCGGTTCGGCGCGAGCGAGGTACCCGGGGTGCTGACCGATCTTCCGGTAGACGGCCTCACCGATGTCGTAGAACTCGCGCGTGAGAGGTGAGGGATCGGCGAGGGGCGACTTCAGGACGCCGAATGTGTACAGAGCAAGACGGGGCATGTGTCTCTCCTTGGTCGGAGGTGCCTGGCGTGGACCCGGCTCGGTGGGGCACGAACGAGGGGGAGGACGCGTAGGAACGTGCCCGGCTCGGCCCGTTGCCGGTGGGCAGGCCTGGAGGAACTCCCGTGTGACCGTGGGCGGTCACCGAAGACCAGGTGAAGGTAGCTGCCTCCGCGAGCCCTGTCGAAGTTGCGTTTTCCCTCTCCGGGTGGCCTTTGCGCAGGCCGCCCCCGCATCGCGTCCTGCGGGGCGACGCCACATCGACTGTGATGCGCATCACATAGATCTCACGTCACGGACGGGGGAGCTGCCTGCATCCAGTGGTCATCAGCAAACGGAGAGAGGCGGAACGATGAGCGCACAGCACGAAGCCGGCAGGGCGACCGCACACCGTGCTCTGGTTCTGGGAGCGGGGTACGCGGGCATGTCCGCGGCCATCCAGCTCGCGGCTCGGACCGAGCGGCGCGAGGACGTCCAGGTGACCTTGGTGAACGCCCAGGACCGGTTCACCGAGCGGCTGCGGCTGCACATGACCGCGACCGGACAGCAGCTCGCCGAGCTGAAGATCCCGGAGCTGCTTCAAGGCACGGGTGCGCGGTTCGTGCGCGGCTGGGTGACGGCGGTCGACGCGGACGCGAAAACCGTGCGGGTCGACGACGACCGGGTCCTGCACTACGACACGCTCGTGTACGGACTGGGCAGCGTGGCCGACACGGCGGCGGTACCGGGCGCCGAGGAGCACGCGTACACCCTGGACGGCCCCGCGGACGCCGAGGCGCTGGCCGATCGGCTGGCGCGCCTCGGCAGCGGCACGATCGTGATCGCCGGCACCGGACTGACCGGCGTGGAGGCGGCGGCGGAGATCGCCGAGCGACGCCCGGAGCTGAACGTCGTACTGCTGGGCCGGGCCGAGCCCGGTGCGGCCCTCTCCCCGAAGGCCAAGGCGTACCTGCGGTCGGCCCTCGACCGGCTGGGCGTGGCGGTGCGCGGCGGGGCCGAGGTGGTGAAGGTGCTGCAAGGCGCGGTCGAGCTGGCGAGCGGGGAGAGCGTCGCCGCCGACGCCGTCCTGTGGACGGGGGGCACGAGGGTGTCACCGCTTGCGGCTGCCGCCGGTCTGGCCGTCGACGAGCGCGGCCGGATCGTCACCGACACCGCGCTGCGCTCGGTGTCGCACCCCGATGTGTACGCCGTCGGCGACGCGGCCGCGGTCCGCCAGGGCTACGGCGTCATGCACGGCACCTGCCAGGGAGGGATGCCGACCGGTGTGCACGCGGCGGTGTCGATCGTCCGCACGCTGAAGGGCCGGCAACCCGAGCCGTTCCGCTTCGGCTACTACCACACGCCGGTCAGCCTGGGCCGGCACGACGCGATCGTGCAGTTCACCCGCCCCGACGACAGCCCCCGGAAGATTCACCTGACGGGCCGTAGCGCTGCCTGGTACAAGGAGAAGGTGAGCGCCGCGCCCTGGCCGACCTTCGGCCGTATGAGGAAGATGCCCGCCTCGGGCGCGTTCTGGCCGCGTGGCGGTCACTTCACCCGGATGCGGGGCGCCCGGTGACACATCCCCACCCCGACCCCGGCCAGCAGGTGTTCCACGAGCACCGCAACCTGCTGTTCTCGGTGGCCTACCGTTTTCTCGGCACCGCGGTCGACGCCGAGGACGCCGTCCAGGACGCCTGGATCAAGTGGTCGGCCGCCGACCGCTCGCAGGTGGCCGACCCCAAGGCGTACCTGACGCGGATCGTGTCGAACCTGGCCCTGGCACGGCTGCGCTCCACCCGGCACAAGCGCGAGACCTACGTGGGCCCCTGGCTCCCGGAGCCCATCCTCACCAGTGGCGACACCGCCGACACCGTCATCGACGCCGAGTCGGTGTCGATGGCGATGCTGGTGGTGCTGGAGACGCTGAGCCCGCTCGAGCGCGCGGTGTTCGTGCTGAAGGAGGTCTTCGACTTCAGCCATGCCGAGATCGCCGAGGCGGTGGAGCGTTCCGAGCCCGCGGTCCGGCAGGCGGCACACCGCGCACGCGAGCACGTACGAGCCCGGCGGCCGCGTTTCACCGCGGACCGCTCACGGCAGCGCGAGGTCACCGAACGGTTCTTCGCCGCCGCGACCGGCGGTGACGTCAACGCCCTGATGGAGCTGCTGTCCCCGGACGTCACTCTGTGGACCGACGGCGGCGGCAAGGTACGACAGGCCCTGCGTCCGGTTGCGGGCGCCCAGACGGTGGCTGCCTGGTTCGCGGCCATCGGCACCGTCACCTACCAGGGCATCGAGCCCGCCGACATGCACGCCGAACTCATCGAGATCAACGGCGGCCCGGGCATGGTGTTCCGCGCGCTCAGCGGGCCGGGCCGACCGGGACGCGCGATCGCCACGGTCACCTTCGACTTCGACGCCGATGGCCGTATCACCACCATCCACAACGTCGCCAACCCCGACAAGCTCCGGGCCATCGCCGACGGCACGACTCACGGCGTCGGGCCCCATCGAGCCACGGAAGCGAGATGACCAACAGCCGTCCGTACTGCCGGGACTTCGAGGCCGACGGCGGCGGTCTCGCGATGAGCGAGGCGGTACTCGGCCGACGCGTGCGGGCCGAGTACACCCTCGCCTCCTTCCTCGACGACCGTGTGTGCGGCAACGGTTCGAAGAGGGCGGTCAACGCCCTGCGCGGCCCGTCCTTCGACAGGGCCGTCACGGCCGGGCAGTTGCTGCGCGAGGTCGGCGCGGACCCGCACGGTCAGTTCGGGACGTCGTCCCGAACTGACCGTGCGGCACGCGGAGCCCCGTGCGGCGATCGCTCCGACGCCCTCGAAGGCGAGCAGGCCATGGCGCCGTCGCGACTGGCGGCCGCCCCAGTCGGTGACCTCCCATGGCAGAGTGATCGAGCCGGACTGTCCGTGGTGGGGAGAGACATGAAACGACATTTCAGGTCGGTGCTGGCTGCGGTAGCCGCCACTTGTGTGCTGGCTGGCTGCGGCGGCGGTGGTGACGGCGGAGCGAGCGCAAGCCCGTCGACGACAGGACCGGGACCGGACGGTCTCTCGTCAGGGCCATACCGGCTGGAAATGCCGCAGGCGGTGCTGAACGGCACCTTCACGGAGTCCGATCACTCCGCGCCCGATCAGGGCATCGCGGCGATGCTTTCCGGGCAGATCGAGAACGGCACCTCCGCGTTCGCCGCGTATCAGCCCGCCGACCGGAAGTCGGAGACGTCGGGGCCCGTACTGTCGGTGACGGGTGTGCAGGGAACCGTGCTGAGCCCGGCCACGGCACGTGACGAGTTGCTGAGGATCCTCGATCGCCGCCTCCCGGACAAGCGCACCACTGTGATCGTCGGGCCTCGCACGATCACCCCCGAGGGCTCACCGGACCCCGTCTCCTGCCGGATCGTTCAGTTCGCCGACGAGTACGGCACATCGTGGGCACCGGGTTGTTCGTGGGCGGACGGATCCGCCGTTGTGTACGTGACCCGGACCGTGGAACTCACCGAGGATCCTGCCGAGTTCGACCTCGAGGCCTTCGCGGCCGAGACGGCGATCATCCGTAGTGAGGTCCGCGCACCCGTAGCACCGTAGTACGCAGGACGTCGGGGACCGACTGCCACTTCCCCGCACCGACGGCATCGCGGCCACTCACGAGGCCTGAGGCACGGCAGGGCGGTGCACGGCAGGAAGTACCCACACGCCCGGTACGGCCATCCCGTCGACTTCACCGCGGAGTCCGCCCACATGCCGCAGGCACCCTTGCACTCCTTCCCGCTGTCCTGGGTCTCGTACGGGAGACGGGCGAAGACGACGGCGTACGCGCGGCGGACTCGCGGAGGGCGGTGGCCGGCCTGCGCTGGTGCGCACCGCCCCTCCCGGTGCCGAGGTCGCCCATTGCACCCTCAATGGGCGGCAGGGGGCTCGACGCAGCCGGTTTCCGGATAGTGTCCGCTGACGTCGACCCACACACGCGTCGCGCTCACGGCTCCTGTGACACAGGCGGATTCACCGACGTACATGCCGAAGGAGCTGCCTCCGTCAGCCGGGGTGGTCGCGGACGTCCCCACGGTTCGGACGCTGACGACGACCCGCCGTGGCGCAGCGATGCCCTCCAGGACGGGGCGGACGTGCTCGGGGGCGATCTCGCCTCGCTTCCGCATCGCCTCGAGAGCGGCCTGGACTGCCCCGGCCTTGGCAGCGGCCTCTCCTCGGTCCACTCAAGCGGAACTGATGTGGCGGCCTGATCAGCGAGGTCGTCGCCCAGAACAGCACATGGCCGCCGTCCCCCTCCGGGACGAATTCTCCGTGCCGTGCTCGACCATGAGGCCACTGGCGGTGATCCAGTCGCGGCTGGTGTCGGCATCGGGATGACTCCACCACATGGTGACGCCGCTGCCGAGCCAGCCTCGTCCACGCCGGTCCAATCGTGTCGGCCCGCTGCCCAGGAACCAGACGCGCAGCCCGGCTGCCGCCCGCCAGGCGGGCCGACTCCGCTGTCGCCGCTGCTGCGCCTCCTGTCACGTGAGCATCTGCTGTGCTGTGTCCCGGAGTTGGTCGTCCAAGGGGCGCAGTTCGGTACCCGGGGAGATGAGGCCGTAGGAGGACACCACGCGCCGTTCAGCGGTCGACCAGTGCCGTAGGTGTGGCTGCAGATGAGATGGGAAGGGCGGTCCGATCAACAGGAGCGTCCGAAGGGCGCGTACTCCTACGGGGAGG
The DNA here is from genome assembly GCF_055571015.1 of Streptomyces sp. NPDC031049. Classification (NCBI taxonomy): domain Bacteria; kingdom Bacillati; phylum Actinomycetota; class Actinomycetes; order Kitasatosporales; family Streptomycetaceae; genus Streptomyces; species Streptomyces sp. NPDC031049. The sequence continues at coordinate 46,057 of NZ_JBVIGC010000030.1, read as the reverse complement.
GGCCCGGCGGGCGCGGTCAGGACCGGAACTGCCTTGGAAGCGTCATCGGTGATACGCCAGTAGGCTTCGGCGGCGCGCATCCGCATCCATTCGTAGCTGTCAGCGAGGTAGCCCTCGATCAGGGGTAGCAGTGGTGCGGCTACCGGGCCCAGGCGGCCTGCCTCCTCCAGACACCACCCGTTGTCACCGAGGCGGCGTTCCAGCAGGCGCAGCGCAGGGTCCGGGTCGGCGCCGAGGCGAGCAGCGGTGACCGCCGCGGCCGTGGCGAGTTCGTCGTCGCTGCGGGCGGTCTTCTCCAGCAGGCCGAGCAGCTCTGTGTCGTGGATGCCCCAGTCGCCGAACCGCCACCCGAGCATCGGGGTGGGGCGGTTGCGCAGCAGGTCCTTGAGGTCGGGCAAGAGGGTGCGGGCGGTATCGGGGGCTGGGGTGGCCAGAAGTTCGCCCGGGCAGGCGGCGGGGTGGCGGAGCGCGAGCCGCTGGTGGTCGAGGCGGTGGGTGCGAGCGGCGAGTGCGGCCAGTGCAGTGGGGTCCGGGTCGGGCACGACAGTGAGAAGACGTTCGTCGCCGAGGCGGCCGAGGGCCAGTTGGGCCTGCTTGGCCGTGGAGGTGCCGGTGAGCGCGTGCGGGAGGAGGTTGTCGCCGAGCGCGGCATCGGGGTGGGTGGCGCCTGGCAGCCAGCTGATGATGGCGTTGAGCAGCCGGGACAGATCCCAGGGCGTCTTCGCGTGCGGCAGGGCGGCGGTGAGCAGGGCGATGGTGTCGTTCTCGCGGTCGCGCCATGTGGTCGACAGCTCCGTGGCGCGGCGCGAGCCGCGGCCTTCGATGTCGCCCTGTGCGATCCAGCTGCGGGCCACCGCCGCGGCGCCGTCCGCGTCCTCGGCCAGCACGTCGGCGACGCGGGGGTCGGTGTCCCCGACCCCGGGGAAGAATTCGAGTGGGTCGACGGCGAACTCGCTGTTGCCTCCGGCGGCGGCCAGTATCTCGACCAGGTCAGCTGGGTAGGGGGCGCGTGCTTGCTCCAACAGCGTCAGAGCGGCGACCGCACGGACGGCGGCGACGGGATCCGTGAGAGCGTCGTGCAGGCGCCGGTGCGCGGACCGCGGATCGGGGTCGAGCCGGGTGAGGACGGTCAGCGCCTCCGCGCGGACGGCGGCGGCCGGGTCCCTCTCGTACGCGGTGGTCAGCTCGCGCACCGCCGCCGGTAGGTCTCCCCGGTCGCGCGGCGGGCGACGCGCACCGCGTGGCGGCGCACTTGCGGGTCGTCGTCGCCGGGCAGATGCAGCAGCCCCGGCACTTCGGCCCCGACCTGCGCGCACCCCTCCTCCTCGTCCCCGGGCTGTGACTCGGGGCCATGACCTCCCGCGCCCGTCAACAGCACGAGCACATGCCCTCGTCCGTGGACGGCGTGCACGGCTGCGTGCGCGAGGAACGGCACGGCCGCCACGGTCGCCGGGTACACCGACCCCTGGTGCAGCACACTGTTGAACAGCTCGCCAAGGACCTGGACGTCTTCGTCGGCGGGCGATGGTCTTGTTCAACTGCTTCTCGTCGGCGGCGTCGCCCAGCTCGTTCACCAGCGTCGTCGCGGGGGTGAAGCGGATCCGGTAGACGTTCAACGCGGCCTCGGTGCCCAGTGCGATGAGCATGCGCGCCTTGCCGGTGCCGGAGTCGCCGATGAGGCACAGCGGCTGTCCCTACTTGGCTGTACGGCGCAGTCGCCTTCAGCCGGGCAGTCTGAACTCGCGCCGGACCTCGGTGAGGATGCGGAGGTATCCGCTGCCGAAGGTGGCCACCGCGTCGGACAGGGCATCGAGGGCGGCCTGCAGCGGGTCGGGCTGGGCGGCGGAGCGCAGTGCGGGGAGTGCCATCGCCTGCTGGAGAACGTTGTTCCGGCTGCCGTCCGTGCTGTCCACCAGGGTGTGGGGGATGTCTGGATCGGCGTAGAAGCGGTCCCAGGCACCGTCGCGGGTGTGGGGGTCGCCGTCCCCATCGAACGGAGCCGGCAGCGGAGCGCCTGCATCCAGCGCGGCGAGCGCGGGTGCGATCCAGCCGACCTTGTCGAGGCCGGCCTCGGCGTACGCGCGGCGGGCGACCCAGCGGGCGAGCGCCCGCTGGGTATCCGGACCAGCATCGTCGATGGCGTGGACGAGAGCGGGATCGAGGGGCCGCAGAGCGTGAACGCCGTTGCGTGCCTGCCGCAGCCGCTCGCTGGGCAACCGACCTCCCCACTCCCGCAGCTCCCGCTCCTCCTGCCGGATGCGGGCCTCCCGCTCCTGGCGCTCCCGCTCACGTCGCGCGGCCTCGGCCCGCTCTTCGAGGGATGGGGGCGGCGGCAGCCTCCTGGCCACCTCGTGCCAGTGCGCAGCTTGGCGTGAGGACTGTTTCAGGATCTCGTCCGGCATGGGAGGGGCGGGCCAGAACTGGAGCAGGTATCGATCGACCGCAATGCCGGTTTCGAGGACCTCCAGCTCCCGCTCTCCCGCCTCGTCCATGCCGCGCCCGCAGTAGCGGACCCGGTAGGAGGGTTCCGGCAGATCGATCCGGCACAGAGGCCCGTTGCCCCAGGGCAGCACGGTCGCCGTGGGCGACATGGGCCGGAACGGAGCCTCCACGGCCTCCTCCCAGGCATCGTCCAGCGGCGGCCGCTGCTCGTGCACCTCGACGGTCAGCCACACCGGGCCGGTGTGCAGGCCGGTGGTCAGGAAAATATGGCCGGGAACTGCGGCGCGGCAAAGACCGTTGCGCTGCCCCGTGCGCGTCTCCTCCACTCCGGCGCAGTCGGTGCGGCTCTCCACGTAGAACTGCGAGTACGCCACCCGCAGCTCACCGTCGTACACCGTCCTCATCGCTCCGCCTCTCAGCTCGGCTCACCGCCCTCGCGGTGCGTTCTGGACGACAGCGGCCCCTCACTGACACACCAGCGCTTCGAGCACCTCCTACCGGTTCGAGCGGCAGCCGTCCAGGGGCATGTCTCACGCTGGCGAGCCGGCCGCGAAGATGCCACCGTGCGCGCCTCGGTCGCCTGCGCTTCCTGTCCGCACCCGGAGCGCAGCCGTCCAGCACGGCGTCCATGAGGGTCCGGGCGCGGTCTTTTTCGCCCATGGCCGAACGCTCCGCCCGGCGCTTGTACGGTGTAGGGGGTGACCCGACGGGGAGGATACCGGCGTGACCGACGACGATGCCCTGGGGCGGCCTCGGCTGAGGCGGGCGCGGCGTTGGCTCGTGGCGTTCGCCGCGGTGGTCGCCGGTATCGGGGCCGTGGCAACCGAAATGCTTGACGCCAGCATGCGCGAGCCGTCCGTGGACCCGGGTCGGGTCGCTGAGCGGATCGAACCGGTGTCCCCGGCACCGTCCTGTCTCCCGCCCAAGGAAGCAACGAGTGACGCCGTCGCGGAAGCACGGCCCGGCGATGGCGAGTTCAAGGCCGAGGCTGTCAGCTCCCTGTGTTCCGTTTCGGAGGGACGATGAGTGACCGTTCAGGGCTGCAGCGAATCGAGCGGGCGTGGGAACTTTTCGCAGCGTGGTTGTGCGAGCATGCGCCGGTGTCGTACGGCCTGCTGCGGCCGGGCGCCGCGGATGCGCAGATCGACGAGGCCGAACAGGCCATCGGGGTCCGGTTCCCGCCGGAGCTGCGGGCTTTGTACCGGGTCCATGACGGGGTGCGCGGCGTCGATCTGGAGGAGTTCGGCGAGCAGCCCCTCACGCCCCGTGGGGACGACGACCCGTGGCACCGGCAGGCGAACGCGGTCGACTTCATGCCCACCGGTCAGGCGTGGCTTCCGCTGAAACACGTGATCGGTGTGCATGGCGGGCCGCTGGAGATCATGGCCGGCAGGCGGGTGCCGTATGTGCCGGTGACGGCGAGTGCCAACGACGCGATGCTGTCCGGCACGTATCTCGATCCGGCAACCGGTGTGCTGGGGACGTGGGCGGACGCGCAGGAGCTGAGCCCGCAGGGGATGGGTCTGGCCGAGTGGCTGGAAGACGCTGTCGCAGCCCTGACCGAAGGGCGTCCTACGCGTGTTCTGGGGCTGCGGCCCCACCTGTCGCCGACGGGTGACGGGCTCGGCTGGTACGAGGAGGACGTCATGCCCGAGGAGGACGGCTGGCAGCCGGTCGTCGGTTGACCGGCCCAGGTGCGGGGCTCCCGGACCGGGTCCGGTCCGGGAGCCCTGTGGTGTTCAGGTGGAGCAGGCGGCTACGGCCGCTGCGCGCACGTGATCACATCGGCTGTCGCGTCGCAGTCCTGGAAGCCTGCGATGTCGACCCAGTAGCTGTCCTTGTCGAGCATCCGGAACGTGGACGCGAAAGTCCCCCAATGGGACATGGACCCGGAGTTGACGTTGCGGGACATCGACGACCGGCCGCACGTCTCGTCCCATGTCGGGGCGGCGAACCGCTCGTCGTCGTACAGCTTGTACGTTCCGGCGGTCGGCTCGGTCTCGTAGGTCTGCACGCACTCGCGCCCTTGCAGCGCGTCTGATACCGGCTTGGGGTTCAGGCCCCCTTCGGCCGTCGGCATGCCCGCTGACTCATACGTCGAGTTGAACGTGTACTCGTCACAGGAACGGATGTCGCCGTTGGAGGAGGAAAGCGCGGGGTGCAGCGCTGTCTTCGGGTGGTAGACCATCCTGTTCGCCGTGGCGCCGCGGCACACCCGGTAGCGGTTGGCGGTCTCGCTGCGCCCGGTCCCGGTGGCGCCGGCCGTGTTGCGGGCCTTGGGCGGCATGTAGTGCAGCGGGGTGACCGGCGTCTGGCCGAAGTACTCCGGTGCCAGCTTGTTCTGGATCAGCCAGGCGTGGGCCGCGGCGGCCGGGTACTTCTTGGAGTTCATCGAGTAGCCGGGGCTGTAGTCCTTGATGACGCAGCCGCCGGTCCCGTACACCTTGTCGCAGCGCGCGGAGATGGCGTCCGGAGAGGTGCCGTGATTGTCCGTCACCACCATTTTCGGAGTGTCCGTACTGAAGATTCCCTGAACGATCTGCGGGATCTCCCGGGACAGGTCCTTGTCCTTGGAGCCGGAGGCGTTGGCCACGCTGCCGTCCCACGTGGTTTCGGCGTTGCCCTGGGCGATGTGGGTGTCCGCACCGGACGTCCATGTGGGGGTGCGGTCCGTCTCCCAGTCGAAGCCCGTGTCGTTGTCCGCGCAGCCGCCGTTGATACACGATGCCAGGATGTTGAACGACAGGGCACCGGGGGACGCCGGCCACTGGTCCGTGATCGAGCTGGGCAGCGGCGTCATCTGGAGCCAATGCTTGATCGTGTTGCCCTTGGGATCGAGCTTGAACTGCCACATCAGCTCGAAGTCCTGGCGATAGTCCTTCGTGCCGTTGTTGCCCTCGACGCCCCAGGAGAACAGCAGGCACGCCTCGCTGCGGCGGATGTAGGACTTCTGGGCGGTGAGGGTCGTGTCGCACCAGGAACTGTCAAGGATGGGGCCGGTGTACCCGGCGGCCGCCATCGGGGTGACCGTCCGAGTGCCGCTCTTCTTGGTAGCGGCCTTCCGCTCGTGGGCCTTCTCTTCCTTGATCGCCTCGGCTGCCCTGGCGGTGCGCTTCTTCAGCGGTGTGACGGTGATGGTGGCGTCGCCGGCCCTGGTCGTCCGCTGCTCGGGGGAGAGCAGGGCGGGCGCGTTCTGCCGGACGGTGCCGGAGCTGGTGACGGTGTTCCAGCCGTTCCAGCCGAACGCCGGATAGGGGTTGTTCCAGTCGGCCGGGTCGGCCGCGGTCGGGTCCGGCTTGTTCAGGGTGATGTCGACCTTGTGGGCTCGGGTCGTCGGCGCGGTGCCCGCGAGGAACCCGTACTGGTTGGTGGTGCCGACGTTGTCGGCGCGGTCGACGGCCCGGGTCTCGACGTGGTGGGCGCCGTCGGTGGTGGGCGTCACCGCGAAGGAGCCGGTCGTGCCGGATGTCGTCGAGGTGGTGTTGACCGTCTGCCATGTGCCGCTGCCGCCCGCGCCCGCGTCGGGGTCGGGATCCTCGCCGTCCACGCGGTACTGGAGCCGGTTGGCGTCGCTGACGGTGGTGGCCGTCCAGGTTCCGGATTGTCCGGCGCCGCCGCCGTAGCTGCCTTCCGGGTACGTGGTGGAGGTCACCGGGGACGGCTCCCCGGGCGCGGTGGTGTCGACGACGAACTGGGCCCACGGCGACCACGAGGTGTTGTAGTGGGTGCCGTCGTAGGCGTTGGTGCGGAACTTGTAGGTGCGGCCGTCCTTGAGCTGGCCAGCCGGTACGACCACGCTGGCAGGGGTTCCCTGGTCGACGAAGTCGGAGACGATCAGGCCCTCACCGAGCGGCGTGGTGATCGGGGTGTTGGTCGCGGCGTCGTAGACCTGAAAGGTGCCGTTGACCTTGTCGCCGTCCGGGTCGGTGAAGGTGTCCCGCAGGGTCGGGGTGGTGGTGTTCACCGCCCACACCCCGGCGTAGGACTTGAACGGCGCTCCGGCCTGCCGGTTGGTGCCGTCCGAAGGCCGGTAGTTGTAGTTCACGGTGAGCTTCGGCTGATTCGCCGTGTTGTTCGCGGAATTCACCCGCTTCCACGCCCGCACGTCATCGGTGGCGGCACGCAGCCCCATGTAGCCGCGGGTGGCTTTCGCTGCGGCCCACGTCTGTACGAGGGTGTCGACGTCCGCGTTGATCCACCCGTCCGGCTGTGTACCGGTGCAGCCCGGGTTGCCACGGGTCTGGGTCGATGAGTGGTACTGCTGGTTCCATGTCGGCTGGGACGTCCACCGGGACGACGTCGACGCGGCGGTGGTGTCCCAGATGGTCCAGCTCTGCGCGCTGCAGTCGGTGTTGCCCGAATGGAAGTTCCACAGCGCCAGGTTCGTGTCGATGATCAACGCGTCCTGGATCGGCGTGGTGTTCCAGTGGATGAAGGAGCGGGCGACGCGGGTGGTGCCGTCCGCGTTGGTGGTGCCGGGATTACCGAAGTCGAGTTCGGTGTCCGTGGACAGGTCGACGGTCTCACCGCGCTGCACGTAGGTGTCGAACGTCGAGGCCAGGGCGGAGGTCGACGGGTCGACCATGACGGGGTACTTCGTCTTCGGATCGGCGAGGAACTTCGCGCTGGGGGTGATCTCCAGGTCGACGCGGCCCGCGCCCTTGTTGACCACCTTCATGCCGACGCGGGCTTTTCGGGTGTGCTCGCCTGATCGCTTGTCGACCGTGGCGTCCCACATGACCGGAGCGGGCATCGTGGCCCGCACCGTGCCGGTCTCGGTATCGCGGAAGGTGACCGAGCCGTCCTTGTTCGCCTTCGCGGTGAGGCCCTTGGCCTTGACCGGCAGCGTGTAGGAGTAGGCGCCGCCACTTGGCCGCTTGCTGATCTCCACGAACTGCTCGAAGCCGGTCCGGGTCGCCTCCACGATGACGTCCGCGCCGGGCACCGCCTCCCGGTAACGGGCGGTGGTGCCGTCCAGCTCCGGCTTGGGCAGGCCGCCCCTCCACTGGAGGGTCACCGACTGGTCGCCCTCGCCGAGTGTGACCAGGTCCCTGGGGGCGGCGTCCTGCGCGGCGCGCAGGGAGCGCGGCGGGGTGCCGCCCTTGCCTGCCAGGCGCAGCCCGTTCGGGTGTTCCTTGGCTTTTAAGCTTCCGTCCGGACCGGTGGTGAGGGTGGCGTCGACCTTGCGCCACTTGCCGCCGCGCCAGACCCGTTCAGGTCCGGAGGTCAGTTCAGTGGTCAAGGTTCCGTCGGGGTTGGCGACGGTGTAGGAGGTGGCGGTCGTCTCGTCGTACGCCACCACCTTCTCCCCTGTGCGCTTCGCTTCAAGGATCGCCCACGCCTTCGAGCCCTTGGCGTGCTTGGCAGCCCATGCCAAGTCGGCCTTGAGGATGTCGGCATCGGAGGGCTGGGCCGGTGCGGCTGTCCGGGCGACTGCGGCTGTCTGACTCACGGCGAGGACGCCGGCCTCGGCGATCAGGAGCAGCGCGGAGGCGGCCGCGAGGTGCCCCCGCCGTCTTCGCCCGGCCGCAGTTGGTCGCGTGGCTGGATGCATGAAGTCCCGTGTCCTTCCTTACGGACTGAGTCGTACAAGTGCGCGAATGCGCGCACCCAGCGTGTGACCTTAGGGGAGGTGATCAAGAGAAGTGAAGGTCGTTTAGAGACGTCGTCTCAGGCAGCAACTGTCCTGACGGGCACGGCCGTTGGGGCGCTGGAGCCTCGACCCGCTAAACGTCAGCTGGATCACGTTCGCTGTCTCGGATGCCGGACCCGCCCGGGACCGGAGTGCGGCGGCTGCGGTCGGGGGCTCGGGAGCGGGCGGTGGCAGGAAGCGGTGCGGGATCGCTGCGCCGTACCGCGCGGATCACGCCAAGTAGGCCTTCGTCCCTTGATCCTCGTCGCGCTCGCCCACGGCCTGGGACCGGGCGCTGGTGAGGCGGTCGACGAGGTGTTGGCGGAACTCCGTCCCGAGGGGCGGGCCGATGCGCTGGGCCGTCGACTGTTCTCCGGGCCGCGGTACTGAGTTTCCTGGAATCCCTGGCGCTAACAGCGGCTAACACAAACGGAGTCGTGTCGATGACCACTTCCACCGCCCTCACTGCCCTGTGCTGTGCGGTGCGTGCCCTCGGTGGCTTCCTTCTGGCTCTGCGAAGACCGGGGAAGGCCCCACCGGCTGGACGAAACCGGAAGCTCGCGCTGGGCGTTTGCTATGCGCTGGTCGCCGTGGCCAGCTTGGCGCTCATCGTCCTCGTGGCCACGGGGTGGCCGGGTTGGCGGCATCGCCTGATTGCCTGATCGAGTGCCTGGATCATTAGCTGGGGCGGCATGGCGGATGCCATGCCGCCCCGATGCTCTGCAGGTCGTCGGCCACCTCCTATTGGCGGTAGCCGAGTCGGGTCGGCCGTTCGGCTCTGCAATGAAGCGGAAGGCCGGCGCGTTGAGCCCCGTCGGTCGTCAGCGTAACCACCTCACCCTGTCCGCACCCTGTCCGCCGGCGGCCGGACCGTTCAGCAGGGTGTGCGGGGGAGCGAGACGGTAGCCCGGAGCAAGTGCGGCTTCTGGATCGGACCGTACGGCTCCAAGTGATATCCAAGTCACTCTCATCGACCGGCATGACGACACGGTGCTGGCGAGCTGGGCCGACGAGTCGTGGCCGAACGCGCAAGATCGACGGCCTCTGCGTGGCCCGTCTCCGCCGTCCGGCGGCTGTGGGACCGACGCGGCGCGGTCGTCCGGGCTGGTGGGCGAGGGTGCTCGGGGCAGGGTCGGGCGAGGTGGTCGCGGGTGGCCTGTTCGGTGGTGTCCGTGGTAGGTCCCAGCGGAGTTCGGTGGCGGCCCATTCGGCCGCGTAGCGGCAGTGGCCGTTGGGTCACTCCGCGAGGGCGTGTGCGAGGAGGGTCTCCGCTGCAGTCCGTGCGTGCCGGCCGTAGTCCGGTTCGCCCAGCACCATGGCCCGGCTGGCCGCCCCGTCCGCGAGGGTGACGAGCTGTTCGGCGAGTGCGGCCGGCTCGCGGCAGCCCAACTCCGTCACCAGCGCGGTGACCAGTCCCGTCATCCGCAGTTTCTGCTCGCGGGCGTAGGAGTGGACGGCGCTGTCCGGGTCGGGGAACTCCGCCGCGGCATCGATGAACGGGCAGCCGCGCACCGGTTCCGCGTCCGGCGCGGGCTGGTCGAACAGCCCGAGGATCCGCTCGCGCGGTGGGATGTCCTCGCGGGTCAGCACACTCTCCAGGGTCGCCCCCGACGAGGCGAGGTCCTCGAGGTGGGCGATCACCAGGTCGTTCTTGGTCCGGAAATGCGCGTAGAGCGTCCGCTTGGACACCGGTGCTGCCTCCGCGACCTGCTCCATGCCGGTCGCGTTGATCCCCTGGACCGCGAACAGCCGGGCGGCGGCGGCCAGGATGCGCTCCCGTCCGCCACGCCCGCGCCCCGGGGAGGCCGTAGTCGTCGCACTCACAGGCCAAGTGTACGCCTGCGTTTACTTCGACGGGCGGCGCCTGCTACGTTTACGCCGTACCTGCAAGGTAAACGGTTCCGTTTACATCGTGTTCTGTCGAGGAGTGTTCCATGAGCCTGCCGGTCCCCACCGAGCTGAGCGGCTGCGCGGAGAAGCTGATACGCGGCCGCCACGCGACCCGCGCGTTCCGTCCGGACGCCGTGCCCGAGGACACGATGCGCGCGATCTTCTCGCTGGCCGGCACCGCGCCGTCCAACTCCAACGCGCAGCCGTGGCGGGTGGAGGTGGTGAGCGGCACCGCGCGTGAGCGCCTGGCGGACGCCTTGCAGGAGGCCCACGCCGCGCACCGCACCTCGGCCGACTTCCCGTATTCCGAGGACATGTACACACAGGCGCACCAGACGCGCCGGGCGGCGTTCGGCGCCCACCTGTACGGAGCACTGGGCATCGGCCCCGACGACCACCAGGCGCGGGCGGCCTACGACGCACAGAGCCTGCGCTTCTACGGCGCGCCGCACGCCGCGTTCCTGTTCGTCACCGGGGACGGCGGGCCCCGGCTGGCCGCGGACGTCGGCGCCTACATGCAGACGCTGCTCCTGGCGATGACCGCGTACGGCGTGGCGAGCTGCCCACAGGGACTGCTGAGCTTCTACGCCGACACGGTCCGCGCCGAACTCGCAGTCACCGGAGGGCGACTGCTCGTGGGCATCTCCTTCGGTTACGCCGACGAGGCCGCGCCGGTGAACCACGTCATGACCGAGCGGGCTGCACTCGAAGAGGTCACGGCCTTCCACGGCCAGTAGCCTGCGCCCCCGGGCGCCCGTTGCACACCTGACGTGCTTCTCCAGGTATCGCACAGCGGAGGCTGTGTCCCCGTTCCGGTCTCTGTCCGCGCTCTTCACTTTGAAGCACTCATATGGCGAGATGAGTGCTGGCATCAGGTCACCGACGCCGGCCACCCCGAGTCGGGGTCGGATTGGGTAGACGCCGACCGCGACCGCTGCAACACCCGCGCGGAGGTCTTGCTCACTGAGGCCTTCGAGGCGCCGGCGGTGTCGGACCGCTTCACACTGTCAGGAGGCCTGTGGTTCTCCTGGTACGACGGGCAGGAGGTGACCAGGACCGACGTCGACCACGTCGTGTGCCGCTGGCCGAGGCCCGGGACAGCGGGGCGAAGCCCAGTGGCTGCCGGACGAGTCCGTGCAGTGCAGGGCTGCAGGCAGCCACCGGACTCGCCGCATCCACGGCCTCCGCCTGCCACTCCGGCAGCCACAAGTCCCCCGACGTCCTGACGGCCATGGGCATCGACCACCACCGGGCACTCGGCGCATTCCGGCTCAGCCTCGGCCGCTTCTCCACCGAGCAGGACATCGACGCCGCCACACGAGAAATCGAGCAAGCCGCCCGACGGTGAGTGAGCCTGCCGCGTCCAGGAGGTCACAGACTCGATCGTATGCGCGATGCAGATGATGCGGTGGATCCCGGTGCCGAGCCGCAGGAAGGGGGGCGAACCGCTCGAGTGCGGCCTCCTCGGTCGGCGCCGTGCAGACGGGCTTGAAGAGGGGCGATCTCGTCCCAGTCCCGTCGGCCATGCGGTCGAGGACCTTGCCGGTGGTGGTGGAGATGGCCTGACGGGAGACCTCGGCGCCATACACCTCGGTCGGCCACGTGGGCCTGCACCTCACCGGTGGTCAGGCTCTTCGCGGCCGGCGAGATGACGCGCCGCTGAGAATTTGTTCGCGGAGAATGTCGGCGTGGCCGCAGTGCTGGGCCAGTTCGCGCAGCGTGTGGAGGTAGACCCAGCGCAGTGGCAGTGGGCCCCGGCGGTTGCCCCGTACGAGGTCGTCCAGCGTCAGCTGTGCCGTGGCCTGTCGGGACGCCGCGCAAGCCTGCTGGTAGGCCTGCTGGACCGAGGCGATGGAGTCGTCGTCGTGGAGGTCGAACGACTCGTCGGGCGTGTCGGGAATGCCGATCTCGGTACGGGACCGGCAGGTTATTGCCTCGTCGAACCAGACCTTCTCGACGAACGTGGCGTGCTTGACCAGGCCGAGCAGCGTGGTCTTGGAGGTGACCAGCGACCGGCGTGCCTGCTCTTCGGTCAGCCCGTTCAGACTGTCGTGCAGCGCGGACCGGTGCTCATCGAGGAAGGCCTCGAACTGGTCGCGGAGTGCCGCGTGGAAGGTGGCGGGTTCCATCGAAGACTGGGGGACCATGACCGCAACGATAGACCGCTGAGTTCGTCTGGGTTCCGGCCTGTGGAAAGCACGACCACGCGCGGGAGGGCAGGCGAACCCATGGGGGCGACCGCCGATGCGCGGGTGATGGTGAAGCTTCGACGAGCGGCAGTGGCCGGCAGGAGCGGGGGCATCGGGTGATCACGCGGTCGGTTCCGCCACAAGGGCGGTGCAGTTCGTGCAGATCGCCCGTCCTGGTCATGCCGCTCGCGTGGGGCGGCAGACCGCTCACGACCACCGCCGCGTGAGCAGGCCTAAGGTGAACGCAGTGTTCGGGCACGGCGCTACCCCCTTGTGACCAGGCCGCCCGGCCCGAACCCCGTCCGGTCACCCCGCTTGGGCCGGAAGTACAGCCGAGAGGAACCGCACCCGTGAGTCAATGGAAGCTGGCAGAGACATTCCGCAGCACGTCGGGCGACGTTCGCTGGGGCAGCCTGGGACAACCCGGCCAGGATCCGGTCGTGCTCCTGCACGGCACACCCTTCTCCTCGTATGTCTGGCGGGCTGTCGCCCGCTCACTCGCCCGCCGTCACCAGGTGTTCGTATGGGACATGCCCGGCTACGGGGCATCGGAGATGTCCGCCGGCCAAAATGTCTCCCTGGCTGCCCAGGGCAGAGTCTTCGCCGAGCTTCTGGCGCACTGGGGCCTGGAGGAACCTCTGGTGGTCGCCCACGATTTCGGCGGTGCCGTCTCCTTGCGGGCGCATCTGCTGCACGGCGCCCGCTATCGCGCGCTCGCTCTGGTCGACCCCGTCGCGCTGGCGCCGTGGGGGTCACCGTTCTTCCGGCTTGTCGGTGAGCACTCCGAGGTCTTCGAGCAGCTGCCGCCCGCACTGCACCACGCCCTGGTGCGCGAGTACGTGGCTTCGGCCAGCAGCCCCGGCCTGCACCCGGCAGTCCTCGACCGGCTCGTCCGGCCCTGGCTCGGCGACCCCGGCCAGGCGGCCTTCTACCGTCAGATCGCCCAGGCCGACCAGATCTACACCGACGAGGTGCAGGACCGGTACGGCGAGATCGGCATCCCGACGCTGGTGTGCTGGGGCCAGGACGACACCTGGATCCCCCTGGCGAAAGGACGGGAGCTCGCCGCCCGCATCCCGGGCGCGCGACTCGAACCGATCGCCGGTGCGGGCCACCTCGTCCAAGAAGACGCGCCCGCCGAGCTCACAGCCGCTCTCCTCGACTTCCTCCAGAACCCGCGCTGACTCCACCCGACAACCCGGCGGAGACTCCCGGTCACAGCACCAGCGGCCGCACGGGCCGGCCGGCACGCCGGCCTGCTGCCACCCACCCAGCGCATCGACCTGGCCGACCAATTGCGCGAGGACCACGTGGCGGCGCAGAAGCCGGCCGACACACGCCAGACGCAGGTGGTGCCGCCGCGGGAAGGAGCGCTGACGGCCGAGCTGTTCCTCGCGGCGAGCAGAGGAGGCCAGGTGCCGGAACGGGGCAGACAGAGCCGTCACACCATCTCGCCGGCGGTGACCCGTATTGCCGGTGTCGCTCACTGCGGTTCCGTCATCTTGCGCTCGTCGTTGCCGGGAGTGAGGGCCGTGTATGTGGCTGTGTGGTTGCGGCTGAGCACCGCATAGGTCAGCGCCACGGCGGTCAGGGCGATCCCGGCCATCCACAGGGGTGCGCGCAGACCGAGTGTGTCGGCGACCACGCCTCCGGTCAGGGCGCCGAGTGGTACGGCGGCCATGGAGAAGGTGCGGTTGGCGCTGTTGACGCGGCCCAGGAGTTCGGTGGGGACGAGACGCTGGCGCAGGGTGACGGACAGGACGTTCCAGACGGCGAAGGCGGCGCCGGTGCCGCCCCAGGCGAGGGCGGCCAGGGCCGGGTGCGGGTAGGCCGCGAGAGCGAGGTCGAACGCGGCGGTGGCGGCGATCGCGGTGATCTGGAGGGCCCGGCGGTCGAAGCGGCGTACGAGGACGGGGGTGGCGAGGGAGCCGGCGACGCCGCCGATCGCGCCGACGGCGAGCATGATGCCGTAGCCGGTCTCCGAGACGCCCATGGGGCCTCGGGCGAGCAGGACCAGGGTGGCTTCCCAGGCCATCGTGAAGAAGGTGAGGGCTGCGCCGGTGAGGACGATGGTGCGGACGAAGTGGGCCTGCCAGAGCCAGCGCATGCCGGCGGCCGCGTCGGAGACGACGGTGCGGACGATGGGTCCGTGTGGTCTGGCGGGTGGTGCCTGGGTGCGGATGCGGGTGAGCAGGAGGACGCCGAGGAGCATCGCGGCGGCGTTCAGGCCGAAGGGCAGGGCCGGTGAGACGGCGAAGAGGAGGCCGCCGAGGGCCGGGCCGGCGAGGTCCTGGCCGACGCGTTCGGCGGTGACCAGGGCGCTGTTGGCCTGCTCCAGCTTCTCGTCGGCGACCACGCGGGGCACGAGGGTCTGGGCGGCGTTGTCGTAGGCGGCCTCGCCGATGCCCAGGAGGAACGCCATGGCGTAGAGCAGGAGCATGGACCGGACGTCGGCCAGCAGGGCGAGGGCCAGTGCGGCCAGGAGCAGGGTGCGGGCGGTGTTCGCCCAGGCCATGAAGGTCTCGGGGCGGCTGCGGTCGACGAGGGAGCCGATCGGCAGGCCGAAGAGGAACCAGGGCAGGAAGATGCAGGCCGTCAGGGCGCTGACCGCGAAGGGGTCGCGGGTGGTGGCCGCGGCGAGCAGGGGCAGCGCGACCACGCGGATGCCGTCGCCGAGGTTGGAGAGGGTGGCGGCGGCGAGGAGGCGTGTGAAGCGGGTGTCGCGGCCGGCGGCGGATGTCACTGGGGCGGCTCCGTGATGCGGGTGCCCGCGGTGAGGGCGGTGGCGAGGCCTCCTCGGGGTGCCGGGGCGGGGGGCGTGGCGTGGCGGTCGATGACGGCGGCTGCCAGTTGGTCGGTGTCGACGGTGCCGAGGAAGGCGCGCAGCGCGGCGAGGCGGTGCTTGGCCTGGGCGGCGACGGTCTCGGGGGTGTCGCCGAACCGCCAGGGGAAGGTCTCGCGCAGGGCGGGGTCCAAGGCGGCGGCCTGGTCGACGAGGTCGTGCAGGACATCGGCCCACATGGGTGGGGTGTCGCCGCTGAAGGTGATGTGGACGGATTCGCTGTCGGTGGTCCACGCGTCGTGGACGACTCCGCGCGGGATGTAGAGGGAGTCGCCGGGGTACAGGTCGAGTTCGCCGATCACCGGGGTGTCGTAGCGCTCTCCGGGTGCCGGCAGCGCGCGCGGCCATTGCACCGGTGGTGCTTGCAGCCGCCAGTGCTTGATGCCGTGGACCTGGCGGACCAGGACCGACATGGGGTCGTAGTGCGGTCCTGCGCCGCGTGAGTTCGCGGGGGTGAGGTAGGCGCCGGCGGAGACGGGAAATCCGAGTTCGGTCGAGAGCCGCCGGCAGAAGTCGGCGACTTCGGGGCAGTAGCGCACCAGGCCGCGCAGGACGACGGTGGCCCCGCGTTCCATTTCACGCAGGACGGCGTGCGGGTCGGCGACGCCGTCGGCCTGGCCCGCGCCGGTTCCGGTGCGGTGGGTGAAGCGGGCGGCGGGGACGTAGCCGCCGTCGCGCAGGAGCCGGAGGTAGGGGATGCGCAGGCCGCGGTTGACGACGAGGTCCTCGGCGAGGGGCAGCCCGAAGACGTCGTCGAAGTCGCCCAGGTGGCGGGAGTGCAGGGGCGTCGTCTCCCAGGCTTCGCGTAGCTCGTCGGTGTCGCCGACGAGGCGTTCCAGCACCATGGCCCATACTCCTGTTCGTGGCGGTGTTTCAGCGGTCCAGCAGCCGCAGGCGGGGTGGATCGGCCAGGCCCAGGTGCGCCGCGAAGGGCACGGCCCGGCTGTCGAGGTCGTCGAGGTCGGTGAAGCCCCGGTCGTAGAGGGCGGGGACGAGCGCGGTGGTGTTCCAGCGGCGCAGGCAGTGCCGGTGCAGGGCCGCCCGCGAGACGCGACGGAGTGGGTAACCCCGGGCCGCCAGCTGGGTGTTGAGCTGCTCGGCCTCGGTGATCAGCTCGCGCAGGCGGGCCGCGCCCGGGGTCACGCGGACCGCGTCGGCCAGGGCGGGGAGCGGGGTCGCGCCGCAGGACCAGCGGTAGCTGCGCACGAGTGCGCGGGCGATCGCGTGCTGGTCGTGGGCGGCGGCCGGCTCCTCGCCGCCGAGCCAGTGTCGGAGTCCGGCGGCGGACAGCAGTCCCCGCTGCCGGGCGCGATCGATGCCGTACCGCTCCAGCCGGTCCAGGTCGTCCTCGTGCTTGCCGGTGAGGAGTTGGAGCACCGTCCGGTGGTGCAGCTCGGGGTAGTCGTCGGCGTAGATCTGCGCGGCCGTGAGGAGGGTGCGGCTGTCTGCATCGGCGGTACGCCGCCAGTTCTCCATGTGCACGGTCGTCGGTACGCGCACGGCGGGAGACGGGACCGGCCACATGGGCTCTCGGGCCAGGCGGGCGAGCAGGGACCGGGCGTCCTGGGTCTTGATGTCCCAGGTCTGTGCAGGGCCTTCGGCGAGATCGCGGATCGCCTCGGCCGTCGTGCGGGACACTCCGTCGACCTGATGCAGGAGGGCGCGCCAGGTGCGAGCGGTGAAGGGCAGTTCTTCTGCGGCTGTCAGCAACCGTGCTTCGTCGTCGGGGCCGATGACCCGGCGACGGACCAGACGGTGCAGCGCGACGCGGACGGAGACCAGGGCGACGGTCAGCGCGCGGGATCCGGCGTCGGGCTCGGTGTGCACGAGCGCCACCTCGTCGTCGCGTTCGATCAGCCCGGTGGCGTACAGGCGGTGGACGATGCCGCTGCCGGTCATGCCGTACGGCCCGAGTTCGGCCGCCCGCAGCGCACCCATACTCGCCGCCCCGTACACGGCGGCGCCGCGGGCGATGACCTCACAGATTTCCTTGTGCCGTACGGACGCGGACTGGAAGAACTGGCCGTCCAGTATGACCACCCGGTCTCCCGCACCGACCGGACTGCCCGTCAGGTCGCCGTGCCGGACGGGCGGATGGACGACCGCGTCCGGCAGCAGGGCGTGGACGGCCTCGGTGTCCAATGAGGGACCGGCGTACACGTGTGTCGTGCCGGCCGCACCGGCCCGGCTCATCGCGGCCCCCGGTTGATCGCGCCGACCCGGCTCATTGCGCATCCCCGTTCGGTCGGGGCCGCCCGGCGCCTGCGCTGACGTCGGTTCGGTCGTCGAAGGCCAGGCCGGGGGCGATCACCTTGACCACGGGGATGCCGGTCGGGCTGGGCAGGACGACGCGGATCGGTTCGGTACCGGTGCGGGTGGCGATGGAGCCGGCGAGGGTGTGGATGTCGGCTTCGAAGTCGCTGTCGTTCGCATCGGCCGGTGGCCCCCACCACGTGGCTGTCCGGGTGCCGAGGTCTTCCTTGGTCCGGGGGCGCTCGCCGACCGCCCGGTAGAGCACCGGCGGGAGGTCGTCGCGGGCTCCGGCGATGGCGGTGAGGCGGCTCTGTGCGGCTTCGGTCAGGGCGCGCAGGAGGGCGATGGCCGGGTCGAGGTGGCAGCCGGCGCCGGTGTAGGTGACGGCGTGGGCCTCGGAGCGGATGCGTGCCTCGAAGCAGGCGGGCTCGCGGTCGGCGACCACGACGTCCACGGACACCTGGGCTGCCGCGTACCGGTCGAGGAGAGACCGGCTGTCCGGGTCGTCGACGGAACCGAGGTCGAGTCGGTACCAGTCGGTGCGGGGCCGGGCGCGCAGGCGGGCGAGCGCGTCGCGTTCGCAGAGCTCGGCGAGCGCGTGGGCGGTCGCCTCGGCGACGGTGTTGCCGGAGGCGAGGCCGTTGCTGGTGGTGCGGAACAATGGCGGTGTCCACTCGGCGCGGTAGGTGTGGTCGAGGCGGACGGCAGGCTCGGGCAGCGGAATCGGGTCACCGCTCAGCAGCCCCTCGCCGTCCAGCCAGGGCAGCGGCAGGTCCGCGTGGAGCAGGGAGCCCTCGGCGAGGTCGAGGTCGGTCAGCTCGTACGACAGGTCGAGTCGTCGCGCGGTTGTGGTGGCCGAGGCGGGCGGGGGGTTCTCGGCGTGCCACAGCTCGATGGCTTCCATCGCGGCGGACACCCGTGCGGCGGCGGGAGTGAGGCCCTTGCCCTGGGAGAGGGACACGGTGCGCGAGGCCGGGCGTACGGCCTGGAAGACGGGGATGCCGATGTCGTCGAGCCCGGTCACGTCGGCGACGCGTGTCACGCCGTACCGTGCGAGCTGCGGGCGGATGCGCTGCCAGGTCTCTTCGGGGGGTACGGCGCGGTGCGTGCCGCGTCGGTATCCCTTCGCCCGGATGTTCAGGGCCCCGTCCGTGAGCGCCACTCGACTCCCCCCGTGGTTCCGGAGCATGAGGGGGTGCGGGACGGCGTCCGCAGGACGGACGACATCGGGCGGGACGGCCGCCCCGCACCCTTGTTCATCTCGGCAGTGCCGATCAGGTGTGGTGGGCCACGCTCACCACGGTCTCCGTCGTTTCGGTCTCCTCGACCTCGAAGACCTCAGACAGTTCCTCGTTCGAGTACTGCATGGTGCACCTCCTTTCCCCTGCGGAGGTCCCCCGTGTGGGGCCCTGCCGTCACTCTGGCCCACACCCCGAACTTCTGCAAGGAATTAGTTACTGCAAGATCTTTGCAACAACGAGCTTGAGTGGCTGGTTCTCCGGGTGGACGCTTGCTGTCGGTCGTAGTAGGGATTGCCGCTCTGGCCACCTGCGGGGTGGGAACAGATACCGGCGGCAGTGCCGGGGAGACTGGCGGCTCCTCCGCCGTACGTCTGGAGCGTTGCGGCGAGCGGATGCGAACTGGAGCAGCCCGCTTCCCGCGTGGTGACGCTCAACCAGCAGGCCACGGAGCTGGTGCCGGCCATGGGGCTGGGCGACCGGCTGATCGGCTCCTCGCTGCCGGAACAACGAGGTGCACCTCCGGTGCTGTCGCAGAAGGCGTACCCGTCGAAGGAGTCCCTTATCGGGCTGGGGCCCGATGTGCTGATCGGTGGTTTCGGGCCGACGGTCAGCGAGGCCAACGACAGGAACTCACCCTGGACTCGCTCACCGGCACCGTCACCGCCCTGGGCCACCTGTTCGGGGAGCCGAAGGCCGCCGAACAGCTCAATGCCCGCCTCGACAAGCAACTCGACGCGGTGAAACGGCAGGTGAAGGGGCTTCAAGCCGGTGGACGTGCTCATCTTCGACTCCGGACAGACCGCCCCCACCGTGGCCGGCGGACAGGGGCTGGCCGACACGCTCGTCACGACGGGCGGCGGACGCAGCGTCCTTTCCGACCTCACGTCCGACTGGGCAGAGACCAGTTGGGACGAAGTGGTCCGCCGCGACCCCGACGTGATCCTCGTGGTCGACTACTTCACCGCCCAGGCCACTGCCGATGCCAAAATCAAGCAACTGCGCTCCGACCCGGTCCTGCGGGACGTGACCGCCGTGAAGGAGAACCGGTTCCTGGTCGCGGGCCTGACGGGCCTGGGCGCCCTGAGCCCCCGCAACCCGGAGGTGGCCCACCAGATCGCCGACGAGCTCCACCCCCAGCCGTGACGCGAACCGAAACGGCCGAGACACCGACGGACCAGAGGGCCGCAGCCGGGCCCGCGGAGAGAATCCTGACGCGCAGCCTGGTGCCGCTGCTGGTGGTGCTCCTGGTTGCCGGCGCGGCCGCGGGCATCGTGCTGGGCTCGTTCCGGGTACCGCCCGACGCGCTGCTGCTCGGGGAGCAGGCCGCCAGCAGCCTGGGGCTGCGCCCGTCCCGGCTGCGTACCGAACTGTTCGTGGTCACCGCGCTGCTGACGGGCGCGCTGGTGGCGGTGAGCGGGCGATCGGCTTCGTCGGGCTGGTGATGGCGCTGTTCACCCGGCCGCTGCTGCGGACATCCGAGAACGCGCGGGTGCTGCCGGTCGCCGCGCTGCTCGGCGCGGTGTTCCTGCTGTGGGCCGACGTCGCCGCCCGCATGGTCATCGCCCCGGCCGAGCTGCCCGTCGGCGTCGTCACCGCGTTGTGCGGCGGCCCGGTCTTCCTGTGGCTGCTGGTCAGGCGTGGCAATGCGGCGACGACGGGATCGGGCGGGGGTGGGGCCCTGTGACCGCAGCCGAGAACGCCCGGGCAGGCTCGGACAGGGTGTACGCGTTTGCGGGTACGGGCGACCATGCCGCTGCCGAGCTGCTGATCGGCGGGCTGAGCGCGCGCCTGTCCGGCGTCCCCGTCCTGCGCGGCGTCGACCTGCGCGTGGACGCGGGGCAAGTGCTGGGCGTCGTCGGCCCGAACGGCGCGGGCAAGAGCACCCTGCTGCGCTGCCTGTACCGGACCCTCGCCCCGGACACCGGCACCGTCCTCGTCGGGGGAGCCGACCTGCTGGGCATCGACGCCGCCGCCTCCGCCCGGTACACCGCCGCCCTCCCGCAGGAGTCCGAGCCGGTCTCGGGTCTGCGCGTACGCCGCGTCGTCCTGCTCGGCCGCATGGCGCGTCTGCGCGCCTGGGAGAGCCCCTCCGCCCACGACCACCGGATCGCCGACGAGGCGTTGCGCCGGGTCGGTGCCTCGGAGTTGGCCGACCGTGACATCGGCACCCTGTCCGGCGGTGAACGCCAACGCGTCCTGCTCGCCGGCGCCCTCACCCGGCAACCCCGGGTCCTGGTACTGGACGGACCCCTCAACCACCTCGACATTCGCCACCAGTTGGAGGCCCTGCGCACCGTACGGGAACTGGGCGTCACCACGGTCCTGGCCGTCCACGACCTGGACCTCGCGCTGCGCTACTGCGACCGGGTCTGTGTCCTGGCGGACGGGGCGGTGGTCGCCGCCGGCGACGAGGACGGTGAGGGCCTGTTCCGTCTCCCGTGACTTGGACGCGCGGCCCGGAGCGGGGGAGTCGCGCAGCGGCCGCCGCCCGCGCGTTCCATGGGCACGAGTGGGCCCTTCTCAAGCCGGCGCCCTGAGGGCTGTCCCGCAACCGGTGTCCGCTGGTGCGGTCCGCCGACGCGGTCGCCCACCGCTGGGCGCCCGGCCTGGAGGCGAGCAACCGTCTACTGGTGGGGGTGGGGGAGGGGGCGCGTTCTTCGAGGTGTTCCACCCCCATTCACTCCCCGTAAGCTTTCGGGCGCGGCCCGAAGAGCACTCGGACCAGTGTCTCCGCTCTCGGCCAGGGCGTCAGCCCGCTCGATTCCCTGAAGCTCCGCCCGCGTGCCTCGTAGGTCTCCTCGAAGGCCCTGACCGCCCGCCGCAGACGCTCCGGCGTGACCTCACCATGACGTATGAGCGGCAGCGTGGCGATCTCGAGCGTGTTCTTGTCCACCGTCAGTCCCGCGCCGGCCGGCAGGCCCGGCGCCTCCTGCGCAGCCCGCGGTCGCCGGCCGGCCTCTTGCGCTGCTGTACCTTTTCGGGACCACGGCGGGGCTCGGGGAGCGCCGGGTCGAGTGGGGGCAAGGTCGCATCGACGGGGTGCGGCCTGCCGGAACCGGAGATCAGCTCGGCGACGAACACGTGAACCGGCACGGACGGTCTGGCGTCCAGCCTCCTGAGCCCTCTGGCCGCTTCGGCGAGTGCTGTGTGAAGGGCCTGCGCGGCTCTCAGCGGTGAGAGTTGTCCGGTTGCCTGACGCCGGTCCACCTCGTCGGTGAGGGCGGCATACGGTGCGTGCCCCACTTCCTGCGGCCCGCGGCTCACCCATTCCGTTTCTGTGACCCATCCGCGCTGGCGGTGATGTGTGTGTGGGGGAGGACGACGGCGAGGCGACCCGGATCGGGATCACGCGCAGGCCGATCCGCTGGGATCAGAGCCAGTGTTCCTGTACGTCGAAGCAGACCAGGGGGGCATCGAGTCTGCGAGGGCTGCCGCCCACGCCCAGAGATTCTCATGCCGCGACTGAGAGGCCGACGAGCGGGCAGGAGCTGCTGGGTGGTGACAGCGCCCGTGTTGGGGGTGGCTGGGCCGCGCGGACTGGGGGCGGCCGGGTCATCGCGGACTGGGAGCGGGCCGGGTCATCCTTGGTGGTCGCCTGGTCCTTCACTGCTTTCGGTGGGCCGCCGGCGAGTTCGCGGGGAGTGCCTCTTCTGCCGAGTCCGCGGTCTGCCTCTCCTGCAGGGGTGAGGGCTCCGGCCTCGTCGGCGAGTCGTTCCGCCGTGACGGTTGACGGTGCGTGTGGCTCGTCCGGGGAGCCTGCGGCTGTGAGAGCGTGCTCCGGATCGAGCGCGTCTCAGACCGCGTGGGGTTGGCTGGGCTGTGGTGCAGGGTCACCTGAATGCGCGTCGGTGGGCGTGAGGGGTGATGCCGGTGGTGCGTTTGAAGCGGTCGCGGAAGGTGGTGGGTGAGGCGAAGCCGACGCGGGTGGCGATGCGTTCGATGGTGTGCTCGGTGGTTTCCAGCAGGTGTTGCGCCTGGCGGATGCGGGCGCGGTGAAGCCATTGCAGGGGGGTGGTGCCGGTGTGGTCGCGGAAGCGGCGGATGAGGGTCCGGGTGCTGGTCCCGGCGTGGGCGGCGATGTCGGTGAGGGTGAGGTCGCGACTGAGGTTGTCGCGCAGCCAGGTGAGCAGGTCCTCGAAGTCCGAGCCCTGCGGTGTCGGGGCGTGGTCGTGGCTGATGAACTGTGCCTGTCCGCCTTCCCGTTCCAGGGGCATCACGGACAGCCGGGCGGCGTCGGCGGCGACCGCTGATCCGTAGTCCCGGCGGATCATGTGCAGGCACAGGTCCAGGCCGGCAGCGGCGCCGGCCGAGGTGAGGAACTGGCCGTTGTCGACGTAGAGGACGTCGGCGTCGACGTCGATGTCCGGATGGGTGGTGGCCAGGAGCGGGGCCGCACGCCAGTGGGTGGTGACCCGCAGGTGGTCGAGAAGCCCGGTGGCGGCCAGGGGGAAGGTCCCCACGCACAGGGAGGCGATCCGTGTTCCCGCTGCGGCGGCGGCCCGCAGCGCGTCGCGCACGGGGCCGGAGAGCGGGGCGGTGGGATCGGCGACGCCCGGCACGATGACTGTATCCGCGTCCTCCAGACCGTCCAGACCCCAGGGGGCGCGCAGGGTGAAGGCACCCGCGTCGGTCTCGTCGTGTTCGGCACACACCCGGACCTGGTAGCCGGGCCGCCCGTCGGGCATGCGGGTCCGGGTGAAGACTTCGATCGGGGTGGACAGGTCGAACGGGATCACCCGGTCCAGCGCGAGAACAGCGACGGTGTGCATGGCGAGAACCTACCCCTTCCCTCTGCCCGGCGGACGAGCACCACTACCCGGACAACCCCATGTCACAGCACCTCCGGCCCGGCAGAAAGACGGGTGGCGTTTTCCCGTCGAAGAGTGTCACTCCTGCCACTGGGAGATCGCGGCGGGACCGGGTTGACTGCGATCCGCCCGGAAAAAGCGACCCGAGGGAAGGTGCCATGCACATCCAGGTTGTCCTGTTCGACGGCTTCGACCCGCTCGACGTCGTCGCCCCCTACGAGGTGCTGGACGCCGGCGGCAGGGCATCCGGCGGCGCGGTGACCGTGGAGCTGGTCTCCGCGGAAGGCCCCCGCGAGGTGACCAGCGGCACCCGAGGGCTGACCCTGCGCGCCTCGGCCGCCCTGGACCCGGAGCGGGCGGACATGGTCCTGGTACCCGGCGCCGCCGGCCGCGTCGGTGAGCCCGGCCGGCTCCCGGAAACCGACGCGGACCCCGGCGAGGGGCCGCAGGACGAGGTCGTCGCCGTGCTGCTGGGGCGCACGCTGACCACCGGGCTGCCCGCCCTGCTGCAGCAGGCGATGAACGACCCGGACGTGACGGTCGCCGCCGTCTGCGGCGGCTCGCTGGTCCTGGCCATGGCCGGCCTGCTGGAGGGGCGTCACGCCACCACCCACCACCTGGGCATGGATCTGCTGGACGCCACCGGTGCCCACGCGGTCCGCGCCCGAGTCGTCGACGACGGCGACCTGATCACCGGCGCCGGCGTCACCTCCGGACTGGACCTGGGCCTGTACCTGCTGGAACGCGAGATCGGCCCTCGTGTCGCGCACGCCGTTGAGGAACTGTTCGCCCACGAGCGGCGCGGCACCGTCTGGCGCGCCCAGGGACCGGCCCCCGCCACCCTCTGACGACACGCCACGCAACGCTCGCGCCCCCCGCCCCCGCACACCCTTCCCCCCCTTCCCTCCCTTCCCGCTCCTCCTGACACCCGGCCGGAAAGAAGATCCGCATGCCCGTTGAAGGCACCTGGCACCTGTCCCTCGCCACCCCCATCGGCACGATGCAAGCCGTGATCGAACTGCACCGGCACAACGGCATCCTGACCGGAACCGCCCACGGAGCCGGCGAAGAGGTCCCACTGGACGACGTCACCCTGGACGGAGACCGGCTCACCTGGAAACAGGCCATCACCAAGCCCCTGCGACTCAACCTGGCCTTCGACGTGACGGTCGACGGCGACACACTCCAGGGCACCTCCAGGGCCGGCCGCCTTCCGGCCTCGAAGGTCACCGGGCAACGCCGGAGGTGACCACGCTCCTCCCATCCGGCTGCGCGCACCCCCCCAGGCGCCGCAGCAGGCCGGCCGCCTGCCGGAGAAGCCGTTCGAGCACCGGACCCGCCGCTTCCCCCTTCCCCCTCCCGGGGCACTCCCAGCCCCGCGGCCCCGTCACCGAGGACGGCCCCACCTGTCTCGTCAGCAGCCCTCACTGAGGCGGTGCGCAAGGTGAAGTGAAGCAAATCCGTCCGGCACAGCGTCCGCCCGTCGAAGCCGGGCAGAGGGACATGGAGCGGGCGGGCCCACCGGGCGGGAACGGCATCCAGCCCGTAGTACGCCCCCGCCAGGCCGCCGGTCACCGCGGCGACGGTGTCCGTGTCACCGCCGAGGTCGATCGCTGCGCGGATCGCATCCTCGAAGCAGCCGGTGGTGGGCACGGCCCAGACGGCGGAGCCCAGGCCAGGCCACACGGCACCGTTGAACTCGGTGGCCTCATCGGGGTGCCGGTCGGGCGCGAGGACGGTGGCGTAGCGGCTGCGGTGGTCGGGGTGGACCTGCTCCAGGGTGCCCTGAAGCGCGCTGAGCGGATCGGTGCCCTGGAGCGCGAGGCGGACGAGCTCATGTCTTCGGTGGGGAGGCCGGGGGTGTGAGAGCTGGGGCCTGGCCGGCACCCTGCTGATCGACGTCGGGGTCGGCCTGTGCGACGACTTCACCGAACTCTCGCACCCCAGCAGCAGCCTGGGCAGAACAGATTCAGGAAGCCTTCCCCCGCACCCCCGTGGTCAAGTCGCTGTGCACCATGGACTCCACCGTGATGACCGCCCCGGACCGTCCGACCGGCCCGAGCACTGTCTTCCTCTCCGGCGATGACGCCGAGGCCGAACGGACCACCCGCCGGCTCCTCACCGACCTCGGCTGGCCCCCTCGTCCAAACTGGACATCGGCGGCACCACCACCGCACGGGGCCAGGAGCACTTCGCCCTTCTCTTCATGCGCATCGCGGGCGGTCTGGGCGACCACCCGTTCAACATCAGCGTGGTCACCCGCCCCACTGCCTAGCGCCGTGACCGGCACGGCGGACCGGGCCGCTCCCGCCGCCCGTGGCCGGTGACGACAGCGGGCGCGGGGACGGGACCGGCGCTCTGCCGGACCACCGCCCCGGCGCTCGCCGCGCCCACGCACGCCAGGGCCGCCCACTGCACCGTTCGCAGATGCTCGTCGAGAACCAGCACCCCCGCGAGGCCAGCACTTGCCGGCTCGAGACTGACCAGCACACCCACCGTCCGGGCCGGCAGGCGCCGCAGGGCCGCCAGCTCCAGCGAGTACGGAAGCACGGCCGAGAGCACCGCCACCACCGCCCCGGTCACCAGCACCCCGGGGGCCAGCAGATGCGTTCCCTGCTCCACCACGCCCAGCGGCACCGTGAGCACCGCTGCCCAGGCCAACGCCAGCGCCAGTGCGCCCCCTCCCGTGCTTCTGCCTCCCGCGCTCTTGCTCAGCAGCAGGTAGGCGGCCATACAGGCCCCCGACGCCAGAGCGAGCAGTACGCCGCCGAGCGGAAAGTGGGCGCCGTGCGGAGCGTAGAAGAGCCACACGCCTCCTCCCGCCAGGACGGCGCATCCCGCGTCGCGAGGACGGCGTGAGGTGAGCAGCGCAAGGGTGATCGGCCCGAGCAACTGCAGAGCGCTGGCCAGTCCCAGAGGCAGCAGAACCAGCGCGGGATAGATCAGGTTCATCCCCGCGATGGCCGTACCGAAGCCGAGGACCAGCCCCGCGTCCGCACGGCTACGCGGCAGCGAGGGCCGGTACAGCACCAGCAGGAGCACCGCGGCCAGCCCGAGACGCAGGGCCACCACTCCCGCCACACCCACCGTGCCGGCGAGCTGTTTGCCGATGGCCTGCCCGAACTGGATGCTCAGCACGCTGCCCAGCATCAGCGCGGGAGCGGGAAGCTTCGTCATGGCTCCAGGCTTGGCGCCGCGAGCGTCCACGTCCAGCAAAGAATTCTGCAGTGAATTGTTTAGGCTGGCCTGCATGATCGACCACCGGCTGCACGTCCTGCGGACTCTCGCCGAGCACGGCACGGTGACCGCGACCGCCACCGCGCTGCACCTGACCCCCTCGGCCGTCTCCCAGCAGTTGCGCCTGCTCGCCCGTGATCTCGGAGTGGAACTGCTGCGACCGGACGGGCGGGGAGTGCGACTGACACCGGCCGCACACATCGTGCTCCGGCACGCCGACACATTGCGGCTCCAGTGGGAGGCGGCCCAGGCGGAACTCGCCCGGCAGAGCGCGGACCTCCGGGGCACACTGCGGCTGTGCGGGGTGTCCTCCGCGCTGGCCACGCTCGCAGCCCCGGCCGCCACCACACTGCGCAAGACCCACCCGCTGGTGGAGCCACTGATCATCGAGGAAGAGAGCACCGAGTGCTACCGGCTGCTCGTCGCCGACCAGGCGGACATCGCCCTGGTCCTGCCCGGCCCGGACGCGCCACCCGTCACCGACGCCCGCTTCGAGCAGACACCGCTGATGACCGACCGCCAGGACCTGCTGGTCGCCGAGAGCCACCGACTCGCCCGGCCCGAGGGAGTCCACCTCCGAGAAGCGGCCGATCAAGCATGGATCGTAAAGCGACCCAACAACGACACCCACCCCCTGGTGACAGCGGCGTGCGCAGCCGCCGGCTTCACCCCTCGTGTCGTGCACCAGGTCAAGGAGTGGTACGCGGTCTCCGCACTCGTCGCCGAAGGGCTCGGCGTCTGCCTCATACCGAGGATCGTGCCGCTGCCCCAGCACCCGGTCATGCGGGTCCCCCTGCTCGGCGACCCGACCCCCGTACGTCAGCTGCTGACCGCCGTACGGCGCGGCAGCGCCGGCCAGCCCCTGGTCGAGGCGGGCCTGAAGGCGCTGCGCGACGCGGCCTCGACGCACACGGCCAGCAGCTGACATCCCGTCACTTGCGGAAGGACGGGCTGGCTGCTCAGCTCCGCTCGGCCCCGCCCTGCTGCACCTGGTCGGTCATGTCGGCGACCTTCCCGGCCGGCGGCGCCTCGACGTCGACCTCCGTGCCGAAGTCGGAGTACTGCATCAGCGTGCTGACCTCGACCTGCTGGGGCGAGGCACTGCCGTCGGGCCGGCCGGAGGCCGGGGCCTGGACCGTCATGTCGACCTGCTGACGGCGGATGCGGCCGTCGTCGTCGAGCCAGATCTGCATGGGCAGAGTCGGGCCGACCTTGTCGCTCAACTGCTTGCCGCCGGGCAGCTTCGCGACGTCGACAGAGACCTTGTAGTGGGTGGTGTCGACCCCGTCGATCTTTTCGGTGCCGACCTCGGAGACGTCCTTGTCCGTGATCGCCTTGGCATAGGCGGCGGCCTGGGCCGGGTCGCCGATCCCCTCCGGGTTCACGCCCTGCCGCTCGGCGACCTTCTCCAGATCGATCTGGATCCAGGGCTTGTCACCGGGGGTCTTCTGGCCGGGGACCTTCTGGTAGAGGACGTTGTCGACCACGCGCTGCTCTATGCTCTTGCCCTCGGCGTCGATGGTCATCGTACTGTCGCCGTCGGCCAGGTCGACGGCGCCCCGGCCCTCGGTCGTGACCGACTCGCCCTTGGCGCCGGCCTGCACCTCGATCGTCATCTTCGCCGTCTCGGCCTCGGCGGTCTTGTCGTAGGCGCTGCGCACGGCGGCCGTACCCTGCTGCCGGGCGCCGTCACCACCGCTCGCGCTCGCCGAGGCGGCGGGCTCGCCGCCTTCCGGCTCGCTCCCGTCACCGCAGCCCGCCAGCACGACGCTCCCCAGGACAACGCTCGTCACCATGGCGCCCGTCTTCGTTGCGCTGCTCCGCATGAACTCCCTCTCCATCGCGATCGCCCGGAGAAACCGGACCGACTACCGTGGGCGACTCTCGCTGCGAGTGCCCGGAACGGCCACGAAAACGCCCTGAGTTGCAGGAGCTTGGCCTGTTTTGTGTGTGTGCCGGGGGAGCGACAGTCACCGGGTGTCGCGGTACCCGTCGGTGCCCCCGGATCGAGAGGCCGTGGAGCGGCCCGGGACGGCGGGCCGACACGCGTCGCGATCAGGCCGCGAGTGACAGCTTCTGGCGCAGCACGATCGCGTTGAGCAGGACCGAGAACGGCACCACGTCTGTGGTCTCCGGTGCTCGAAGTGCGAGGAGCAGGTCGGTGGTGGCGGTGGTCGTGCCGGCCGCCGGGCTCCAGCACAGCAGGCGCCCGGCCCGCTGGGTGGCGAGGGCGAGTCGGTGTGAGGCCGGGGAGTGGTGGCGGTGGTGCTGGAGCAGGGCATGCCTCTGCCCGGTGTGTTCATCGGGGAGCGTCCTTCACAGCGGGGGTGGTTGCCGCGGGCTGGGGGACCACGCGTGCAGGACGGGTCCAGTGTGCGTTCCGTGGGGCCGTGTACGCAGACGCCTTCGTGCTCACCACCGACTCTGAGGCAATTTCTGCATCCAGTGCTTCCCCGTGATGACCGGCGAGAACAACCAGTGAGCATTCTCTGGCAGTCGGTAAGGCGGGTTCGAACCTGGCCGGAACAGAGCGGTCGCTGACCTCGGGCTTTATGAAGAAGCTCCAGGTCAGAGAGTTTCGGCCAAGGTGCCTACCGAGGCCGGTAACAGACCAGCAATTCCGCCCGCTCAGCGCAGCGATGCGACAGGTGAGGTCGGGGTTGGCCGTCCTGCGGGGGATAGGCCGCGGCGGGTCCTCCTGTTCCGCTGATGTGGACTCGGGCTGTCCGCCGAGCGCCGACCGGGCCACGCTGTTTCTGGCGTGGTGAAGAGGGTTGTGCGGACGCAGTCCCGCCCGGACGGCTTCTTCCGGCAGGGGCCTGGCTGCCGCAGCCGGGGGCGTTTCCGGGGTGCTGCGCACCGCCTGACCGTGCGCTGCGCGCGACCTCGGGTTGCTGCGGAGTGCTTGCCGGTGGGGGAAATTGCGGTGCGTGCCGGCACCACGCCAGGCAGACTCGCGGGCATGACTGAGAAGATCACCCGTATCAACCCCGAGCAGCTGCATGAGACGCCCGGCTACCACCACATCACGGTGGTAGCGGCAGGGCGTACGGCCTACCTGGCGGGACAGTGCCCGCTTGATCGAAACGGTGACCTCGTCGGTGCCGGTTCCCTCGAGACGCAGGTCGACCAGGTGGTCGCGAATGCGCTCGCCGCCCTGGCCGCGGCGAGTGCCCAGCCGCAACACGTGGTGCGGTCAGTGATCTATGTGCGGAGCGACGAGAGAGACGTTCTCGGAGCCGCATGGCGTCGGCTCACCGAGTCTGCCCTGGGGCCGGCGTTCACCACCGCCAGTACGCTCTTGGGCGTTGCCCAGCTGGGCTTTTCCGGACAGCTGATCGAGGTGGATCTCACCGTGGCGCTGCCTGACTGACTTCGAACGGCGTATCGAACTCGGTAGTCCAGGTGGGCGTTCGCCGGACGCTGGGGTGACCTTCGTCTGATCATGTGCTCCGACCAAGGTGCACGTGACCACGACGAAAGCCGTGAGGGTGAGCCTGCTGCCGGATGCTTGCTATAACCGATCGTTTCAGAATGCCGTCCTGCGGAGGCGCTGGTGGCCCATGGAGCAATCCCTTCAACCGCGGGCTCAGGGGGATGACGCCGTATGGAACGGGTTGGGGACGCACGGGGGCTCGTGCTTGGTTTCGTCGACGCTCTGAGGGCGAGTGACGAGGCCATGAGGGAGGCCATGAGGGCGGCGATGCCCTCGCTGAGCGAATCGCGGATGTCCTCGGCCTGGTCCATTCGTGCCGGATCAGCCGGAGCGGGCAGGTCGGCGCCCACTCCTACAAGGTCCACGGGGCAGGGTGCCGCTTCGTCAGCGACAACGGTACCGAGGTCGATGTCCACTTCGCAGGCGACGCAGGCATATGAGGCCGCAGGCCAGTTCGAGCAGGCCGTGGTGGAGATCGGCGCGTCGCTCGTGGCGGGTGCGGAACTGTTTGAACTGGTGCAGCCAGGCGAAGGCGCGCTCGACGACCCAGCGCGCCTCGCCCAGTCCGGAACCGTGGGCGACGCCGAATCGGGCGATCATCGCCTTGATGCCGCGCTTCCACACTAAAGGTTGTCCCGTAACTCTGAGCTGGGTCTAGGCTGAGCCAGCCATCTGGGTACCGATCTTGTGGAGGCTGAGACAGCGCCCATGGATATATCCCTGCGCGAGCTTGACGACAGCGACCTGCCGATCTTCTGGCAGCAGTTGACGGATCCCCAGTTGCAGCAGATGGCAGCTGTGACCAGGAAGTATCACTACGATCGTGGCCACTTCGACCGGCACTGGGCGAAGGTTCGCTCGGACTCGTCCGTGATCTTGCGGACGGTTCTTGCTGACGGCGTTGTAGCAGGGCACGCCGCTGTTTTCGGACCGCCGCAGGAGCGTGAGGTCACGTATGTCATTGGGCGAGCTCATTGGGGACAGGGCATTGCCACCGCGGCCCTTGCCGAGCTGATTGAGCTGGAGCCCGTCCGGCCGCTCCATGCCGACGCCGCCGCTGACAATGCCGGCTCCATCCGTGTGCTGCAAAAGTGCGGCTTCACCGTCACGGGGAAGAGCCGGTGCTTCGCCCGGGCTCGTGACGAGGAGATCGACCTGGTGCACTTGACGCTGAGATGAGCACGGCGCCGCCGCCAAGACCGCTCAACCGGCCAATGCGAGGTTGTGCAGGCGGGCGATGCCGAGCATGGCCTGGTGAACGCCGTTGTCCTTGACCCGGCAGTCCCGCAGGATCTTCCAGTTCTTCAGCCGGGAGAGAACATGTTCCCACCCGGGCCCGGGCTCGGCAATGGACGGTGTTCTCCGCCTCCTGCTGCTGACTGAGACGCCTCTGGCCTCGCCGTTTGCGGTGTGGGACGAGGAGCCCGGTTCCCTGGTAGCCGCCGTCGGCGATGGTCGGGGCGCCACGGCGGACCCTGCCGACACCGGACTCCGTGAATGCCCGGCAGTCGTGGTGGCTGCCGGGCAGCGGAAGGCCGATCGCCACGACCAGGCGGCTGTTGGCGTCGATGACGACCTGCAGGTTCGTCGAGTACCGGTAGTTCTTGCTGGACGCGGCGACGTTGCGGTGGCGCGTGGGCACCAAGGTGCCGTCGACGATGTAGACGGTGTCCTTGCGCGGCCGACGGGCCGGCGAGATGGCCAGCAGGGGCATGAGGTGATCGAGGATGCGATCAGCCGCAGACTTCGAGACTCCGAACAGCGGCGCCACCTGCCGCAGCGTGAGGTTTGTCCGCCAGTACGCGGCCACCAGCAACACCCGGTCGGCCAGTGGCAGCCGCCAGGGCCGGCCCCGCTGAACATCACCACCACGACGCCGCACCAGAGCCACCAGCCTGGCGAACTGCACCTCGGCCGGCCCGGAGAACGGCTCGATCCACTTCGGATCACCCGCTGAGATCCCCCCACCCATGCCCAGCCAACGCACCAATTACCCCACCGGTTACGGGACGACCTTTAGGCGGCGGTACCTGTCGAAGTCGTAGCCCCGGTCGGCGTACAGGCGCCGGGGCTTGCGGCGGGGACGTCCCCGCAGACCCTGGAGCAGTCGTCCAGGTCCAGCAGACCGGCGCGGCGCAGCCCGGTCAGCAGGGCAGCGTGCAGGCGCGGCCACACACCGGCCTCGGTCCAGTCCCGCAGCCGGCGCCAGGCCGTCACCCCCGAGCAGCCCACCGTCTCGGCGGGAACATCACGCCACGCGACACCCGCCCGTTGCACGTACATGACGCCGGCGAGGGCCACTCGGTCAGGAACACGCTGCCGCCCGGGATAGCGGCGGCGCCTCTCGGGAGCGGGCGGCAAAGGCGGGGCCTCCCGCTCCCACAGCTCGTCAGGGACAAGAACAGCACGCACCCCAGACACCCTGCCGACCAAGATCATCGAGCACAAGGCCCGCAGCTCGACTCAGTCTGAAACGATCAGTTACAGGTATGGACACATACTCGCCGGCAACCCCAGCTGATGGGCCCCAATTTTCTCCTGCTCCCTGTCGTCAGTGCCGCCAGCTGCGCTCGGGCAGCGCGAGCCAGATGTCGGGCGGCCCGGTGACCGCGCGGATGTCGGGTGGGCGCACACCCGCGTAGGCGCAGCAGAAGGCGATGGCGTTCCCTCGTGTGAGGTAGCCGACGAGGATCTCGCGGGACGTGGCGTCGGGGCGAGGATCACCGCCAGGGTGCAGGTCCGAGCCCTCGGCGGAACCGTCGCGGAAGATCCGGCCCTGATCACCGCTCTTCGGGTTGGCGTACAGGCCATGGGCGACGGTTCCCGATGACAGCACCGCCAGCACACCGGGCATCTGAGGGGTGTAGCCCCAGGGCTGGGTCAGGATGCAGCCGCCCGGTACGTCGGTGGCGCCGATGATCTCCCCATGAGCCCCCTCCTGGCCGCGCAAGGGGGGCTCGTGGGAAGGGTCCGCCCCTGTGACGGCGAACGGCGTGGCATCCAGCCGGCGCACTGCCTCCGTGGCACTGATGCCCGCGACACACGCCAGGCCGAGCCCCTCGAAGCAGTGACCGGCGAAGATCTCGGCGAGCCGGGGAGCTTCGGCGGCCAGAGCGCGCTCGTCGTCCGTCAATCCGCCCTCGCCTGCCGGAAGCGGGAACAGGTCCGGCTCTGGCCCCGCCAGGCTCAGCCGCCCAGGCGACCAGCCCGCCATCATCGGCCGCCACGGGTCCGCACCGGCGGCGAGCAGGGTCCGCGCGTTGTCCGAGCGGCCGTGATAGACAGCGGACCACAACGCGCTGCGTCCCCGCTCCTCGGAGTCGACGTCGGCCACACGTCGGGCCAATTCCGCGACCACCTCCGGGGAGCCCTCCTCAGCCGCGACATGCAGCGGCCGACGGTCGCCCCAGACGGTGCCGTCGACCTCGGCGCCGGCGTCCAGGAGGGCCCTGATCCTGGGGAGATTCGTCCAGTCGCCGTGCACGATTCCCGACCATCCGGGCGCGTCCAGGCCCATGGGGCTCCTCCGTACAGCAGTACCCGGGGGTCCGGGGCGGGCGCGCCCGCCCCGGACCGGGGATCACGACGCTATGTCGACGTAGAACGCATCGCCGTCGAGAATGCGGTCGGCACCGTACCAGGCGCCGAGACGTGAACCGGCCTCCTGATTGTCAGCTGAGCTGAGGGCTCGGGCGGAGAAACGGCCGTACGGCTCGTTCGCCTGGTACTGGTCGCGTGCGGATCCTTCATAGGTGGTCGCGAACGGGTATTCATCACAATCCTGCCCATTGTCCGAATAGTTCGGCCACTGGGCCCGGCAGACCCTGATCGCCGCGGCACGGTTCTGATCGCGCCGTGTGCCGTTGTGGAACAGGCGGTGCAGTGGATCGGCCGCCGAGCCACCCGGAATGGTCTTGGTGTAGTTGACCTGCGGGTACGTCCGTGTATCCGCGTGGTTCTGGGCGTCGTAGATGTGCTGGGCGGTCTCGTCGACGTCCGGGTCGCTCAGACTGTAGCGCAGGTACGGGTCGACGCGGTCGAAGATCGAGCCGGTGCTGTTGGGGAGGTACCAGGCGGAGTCGAAACGGGCGCTGGTCTCCGGGCCGTCGGAGGTATAGGTCCGTCCGGCGGCCCTGAAGTCGTACTTGAACTGGAACGTCCCGTGCTTGACCTGCTCGCCGAGGGCGGGGGAGGCCGGTTGCGCGGGGGAGGTGAAGTACAGCACACCGTCCTCATACCGGCGCCACTGCTGAACGTTCTGGGTGACCCGGTCGAAGGGGGGCTGCGAGAAGCAGGCGTCTGCGGAGGGGGAACCGGCACACTCGGCCCGGACGGTCAGCATCGCCCCGCTGCTCGTGCCGGTCGCAACGATCTCGTCCACGTAGACGTGCCAGTCGATCTCCCGCAGGCCCTGGTAGCCGGTGCCGATGTGGGTCACGCGGGCGGAGAAGGATCCGATCTGGCGACAGAAGATCCATGTGCAGCGATACTGAGCAGCCGCGATGACGCCTATCTGGCAGTAGGCGAAGTGGTTCTTGATCCAGCCCTGTGGTCGGCCGGACAGGTCACTGCGTTCCCGGCACTCCTGGACGGTGATGTCGTCGTAGAGCGCCTCGAAGTCCCCGGTCGGCTCAGCGAACTTCTCGCTCGGCACGACGTACCGTGCGCCTTCCTCACGGGCTATTGCGCGTGCCTCGTCCGCCGTTGTGACCGTGGCCTGGGTGTCCGGCCCAGACGTCGGAAGCTTCTCCCGCGGTATCCGCTTTTCCTCGTCGACGTTCCCAGCGACCAGTTCGGGCGCCGGTTTGCCGTCGGCCGTCAGATGGTCCGGCCCGGTCAGGAAACGCACGACCCCCACGGTCTCCTCAGCGGGGTCCGCTTCGGCCGCCACCGCGGAGCCAGGCAGCAGAGCGCCAACGAGCAGAGCCGATGAGACCATCAACAGGCCAGTGCGTAAGTGTCTTAAGGAACCCGTCACCGTTCCCCCCATTTCACGGGGAGACGGCGCCGGCGGATCCGGCCTCGACGAGCATGCGTGTGCTGACGTCCCCCGAACACGCCGCCTCAGACCCTAGGAACATGGATGAGTACATGTCAATAACTTGGATGTGCTGGCCCCATCAATGGCGTGCACCGGAAAAGCGGTCGTGCAGGCTGGACACAGGGCCAGTCGCGTTGAGAAGTACCTCGCCCATCTTGATCGGCTTTCCGGAGGAAGGGAGCCCCGTTTCTTCCCTGTCGAGTCGACCAAGCAGGGGCTGCGGGGCGTGACGGAGATCGTGTACGGCAACCTGCCGGACGGGCTTCTCACGGCGTTCACCTACGGCTTGTCGCTGGCAGAACATCCCGATCGGCAGCACGGCTCGCCGGAACTCTGCCGCAGTGTGAACTCGACCAACGTGATCTGGGCCCACGCGGTGGGCTTCCTCGCCGAGCAACTCCGCGGAACCTGCCCATTCAGTTACGGCAGCAGGATCGACTTCGGTGAGCGCATCGTGCCCGAGTCAGAGATGACGGCATTCTGTGTGTTCGCGCCGCTGGTCCTCGACAGAGACGACTGCCCGGGCATCGACGTCGGCATTGGGGGACGCGAGGGCCACGACGTGATCAACATCCAAGGGATGTACCCCATCCACGAGGTCGAGCGGCAGTTCATCAACGAGCACGGGCTTGAAGCCTTCTGGAAGAGCGACTGGGAGCCCACCGACGTGCTCCGGCGCCCCGCGATCTGATCTGGGTAGGGCAGCGGCCTCAGTCTGGACGACCCATTGGTGGACAGCATCAGGCGAGCTGGATTCGCTTGCGTAGGAGCGGAAGTCAGCTCGGCCGAACATCTGGCGCTTGAGCATTGTGATCCGGTTGACATGCCCTTCGACCGCGCCCGAGCTCCAGGGCAGAGTGAGTCCGGCGGTGACGGCGTCGAGATCGCGGTCGATGCCAGCGGCGAGGGTGTGGAGGCTGGGCAGGTCGTTGTGCCGGACGGCGTCGAGCCACGCTGGCAGGTGCTCACCTTGGCGCTGGGTGAGCATGACCGCGAAGGAGCGGACATGCCGAGTGAGGGCGTCGAGCTCGGGACAGTTCGTGCGGACAGTCTTGAGCTGGAGCTGTTCGGTCCCGGTGAGGGGCTCCGGGCGGCTCAGGATCCGCCAGCTTGGACAGACTCCAGGTGGAGAACGGCAGGTCGTGATCGTTGGGTTTGGACGGCGATCTTCTTGATCTCGCGGCCCTCGGGCAGGGTGAACGTCTTCGGCCGACCGCCCTTGTATTTCGGGTAGAGCGAGTCGAAGCCGTCAGCGTTGAACTTGTGGATCGCATCGCGAATCCGGTCGGCGCTGGTGAAGGTCACCCCGGCGATCTTCGCCACCGGCATGCCCTGCGCGGACAGCAGTGCCATCTGGGCCCGCCGCCAGGTCACCACCGATCCAGTGCTCCTGCGGATGATCCGCAGTGACCGCTGGCCCTCGGCATCGTCGATCTCCCGGACCTGCACGCGTATCGCCATCAGCACAGAGTGGCCGCCCCCTGCCACCTGGTACAGCACCCGGACGGCGCGTCACATCACAACCGGCCGAACGTTCGCTGTTACGACACGCGGCCGCGCTGTCGGAACCGCGCACCACGCCGCCGCGTCTTTCACGGGCATGGGCGAGAGAACCGCGGAACGGGCCACGGGTATGACCCCGAAGACTGAGGGCGGCGCCGGATGCCTACTCGCCGGCCTCGGTGCGACAGCCGCGCCGCTTGTCTGGGCACCGCGCGCCGCGGTCAGTATCGACGGAGGATTCGAGGGCCATGCCCGCGATCTGAGCGTACTCTTCGTCGATCTGCCGCTCATCGTGCTCGGCGGCGCACTGGTTCCGCTCTTCGCCTGGGCGTTGGCCACCAGATGGGTGCACCGCCCCTGGGTCGCGGCACTCGTAGCCTTGGCCACGCTCGCGCTCGCGGTGTGGGGGCTCACCGAGTGGTGGACCCCCCGCCGGCAGCCGGACCCCGGTTACGGACCTGGGATCTGACCACGGCCTCCGTACATCGCAGCGCGACCAGCAGCCCCAGGATCACAACATCCCCCGCGCCGTCGACTGAAGGGCGAATGTTGCCTGATACGGGACTAGTGAGCCTGATTCACTTACTTACTTACTTACTGACTTCGTCGACTGCCCTGTCTGAGATTTGTGGGCTCGTCGGCAGGGCCGCCGTGCATATGGCCGGACGAGGGTATCTGTCCTTACAGGCGCCTGGTCCGGAAGCCCCGTCACGGTCTTGTCCCCCCCCCCCCGCCCGACCGGCGCGTCTCGCCCTCGGAACGGCAACGCCACAGGGACGGACACGGCCGGCATGAGTTCGGGAGTCACTACGGCCTTTCCGTCCATCGTCATGCCCCCTCGGCGGTGAGCCGGCCGACGGCCCGGATGACCTGGCGCCGGGTGGCCAGGCGTCGGGCGAGGAAGGCCATCACCCGGTTCATGCGGCCTGCTATGACGCTGGGCGGCGGGTTCCTGCGGTCCAGGGCGGCCAGCGCGGTGCGGACGACGTCGACGGGCGAGGCGAGCCTGGTCCCTCCGGCGGCCTGTGGGGTGCCCACGACGTCGAAGAACTCGGTCCGGGTCGCGCCGGGGGACAGGGCCAGCACCCGCAGACCGGAGCCGCGTGACTCTTCCCACAGAGCCTCGGTGAGGCTGAGCACGAACGCCTTGGTCGCCCCGTAGAGCGCCATGCGCGGGTTGGGCTGGTAGGCGGCCATGCTCGCCACGTTGACCAGTACCCCGCGGCCCGCGGTACGCAGTTGGCCGATGAAGGCACGGCTGATGTCGGCGACCGCGGTCACGTCGACCGCGATCTCCCGGCGCAGCCGGTCCGGGTCCGCCCGGTGGAAGGGGCCGAAGGTGGCGAACCCGGCGTTGTTGATCAGGCTCGTGACGTGCACGCCGAGCTCGGCCACCTGCGCGGCCAGCTCCTGCCCGGGGTGTTCCGTGGCCAGGTCCATCTCCACCACGTGCACCTGGATCCGATGCTGTTCGCGCAGTTCGGTGGCCAGCTTCTCCAGGCGGTCCCTGCGGCGGGCGACCAGCACCAGGCCGGAGCCGCGAGCGGCGAGCTGGCGGGCGAACTCGGCGCCGAGGCCCGCGCTGGCCCCGGTGATGAGGGTGGTGTGTCCGTGGTAGTCGACGGCTGGCATGGTCGTCCTTCTTTCAGTCGCTGCCTTCCTGGCAGTTAATGCCAAGTAGGCGGTCGCTGTCCAGAGGGGTACCCTGATGCCCATGACGACCTTGTGGGAGCGTTCGCGGCAGGTTGCCGTCCAGGCGATCCTGGACACGGCGGTACGCCTGTTCGCCGAGCAGGGCTACGAGCAGACGACGATCGCGCAGATCGCGCGCGAAGCGGGGATCTCGCAGCGCTCCCTCTTCCGCTACTTCGGAACCAAGGAGGACCTGGTCTGCGGCGACCAGGAGGCGCTGGGCGAGCTGCTGAAACGGACCGTCGAGCAGCAACCGGCCGAGATGTCCGCCTGGGATGCCCTGCGCGCCGGATTCGAGGTCATTCTGACCGCCAACCACCCCCCCGAGCGTGCGCTGGAACTGTCCCGCCTCATCTTCGACACCCCCTCGCTGCACTCCCGCTACATCGAGAAGCGACTGCGCTGGCAGGCCGAACTCGTCCCCGTCATCCGGGCGCGGCTGGGCAACGGCCCCGGCCGCCCGGCTCCCGACACGCAGGCCAAAGCGATCGTCGCGACGGTCTTCGCCTGCATCGACACGGCAACCGAACTCTGGGCCGGACATGACGGACGGATCGACCTGGCAGACCTCTACGACCAGTGCCTCGCAGCGGTGCGGGACCATGGCTGAGGCACGTGTCCCCGGCACACCTTCGGGCAGAACCCGACGTCATCACGCGCGGTCGACCGCAGCGGTCTGGTTGAACCTAGGCCTTGTCTGGAACGCACACATCATGGCGACCGGCAACGTAGGTGCCGGGACGGATTCAGGGATCCTTCGACCAGCCGGTGCGGGCCCCTTCGAGTGACCTGCGAGTCATCAGTGCGATGAAGTGCCCAAGTGCTCAGGTCGGATGAGGCTACTCACAGGTCACATCTCCCGGCGGCGAGTGCCGTGATTGCGTGATTGCGCACTCGGCGGCGTGCCGTGCCGCGAGCGCCGACGGGAAGGGCCCACAGCCGTGGGAGGCGGGGGCGGGTGGCCCGCTCGCGATCGGCCACTGCCAGGCGGTGTGAGTGGCAGAGGGCGAGGTGTCATGCCGGACGGGCTCTGCGGCCGAGGCCGCGCTCCCCGTCCGCTGGGCCAGAACGCCGTATGCCACCCCGCCGACCACTGCCGTGGCAAACCCCCGTGGGTGTCGTCGACCGTCCAGTCCAGCGGTGTCGGAGTCGACTGCGACACCTCCAGAAGGGCATCCGCGAGGTCGGCCAGACTCCGGTACAACGCGGCACGTACCGCATCGGCGAGCTGCCGGCCCCACTGGCACGGGGACCGTTCGGTGACCTCCTCCGCGAGGATGTGCGCGGCGAGTTCGTCCAGAAGGTCTCCGTTGACCGGGCGTCCCTCCGCCAGCGTCGCGGCAGCGCCCCGCATGAGATCGCCTCGGGTCACGGCGGCGCCGCGAGCCAGCTCCCACAGTTCGGCCGGCCCCAGGTCGTCGACCGTGCGCCGGACACAGAGGGCGGCCGCATCCGCCTGGGCCGGGACTTCGGCGTTCAAGAGGCCCGCACACACGTCCATGGCCGCGCTCACATCGCCTGGCTGCAGGACGGGGCCCTTGCGGATGCCTTGGGACAGCGGGGTTGGCAGGCAGGGGGCGTTCTCGGTGGTGATGACAGTTCTGGTCATGGTCTTCCTCGAAGGGAGTGCGTACGGACGCGTGAGAGGGTCAGTTCCAGGCCTGTCGTTCCTGGCCGCGAGGGTCGTCGACCTGGGTCCACTCGGCGTCGATGCGCATGGTGGCCCGGCGCTCGATGTCGTACGGGTCCCAGCCGGGGTTGCCGGTCCCGGCGAACCGAACCCAGGTCTGATGCATGCGGGCGGCGAGATCCGCGGGGGGCTTGTCGGGGCCGAGCAGGGCGGCCGGGCCCTGTAGCTGGGGGAGGTGCGCGAGATCGAAGACGAAAGGCAGCTCCATGGCATGGGTGGCGCCGAGCTGTCCGTCAAGGGCGTGGGAGCGCCAGGCGAACTCGTAGGCGTGCGTGGCGGACTCGGGGTGGGCGGCATGTGCGCCGGCCAGTGCCCAGCTGCCCGCGCCGAACAGCGCGTCGCCCATGATGGCGGAGCGCAGCTCGCCGAAGGACGCCTCGGGGCGGGCCTTGCGGTACGTCTCGATGAGCTGCCCCGCCCTCGGGTGCGAGCGTGCCGCCGTGTCGTCGACGTCCGCGGCGGTCGAGACGGCGTACTTGTCCACGGGGACCAGGTAGAGGTTCCCCTCCTCGGCGTTGGTCCCGATGAGCAGGTCGACATCGGCGCTCAGGCCGGCGGCGACGGATTCGGCGGGCTGCGTGTCGAGGACCAGACTGAAGGGGCTGAGTCCGATCAGCGGATCGTGGTGCGTGTCGGTTTGCAGGTCGATGCCCGCGAGCCGGGAGGCGGCCTCGACCAGGCGGTCGTCGGAGATGTCCGCGAAGGCGTCGACATGGGGCTCGATGCCCAGGGCCTCGGCCGCTGCCCGGGTGACGCGGGCGGCCTGTTCGGTGGTGAACGCCCCCAGGCCGCTGCCGCTTTGGACGATCGCCCGGCGGAAGAGGCCCGTGGCCTCCAGGGTGGCCAGGACGCCGCCGACGATGGTGGCCCCGGCCGACTGGCCGAAGAGGGTGACGTTGTGCGGGTCACCGCCGAAGGCGGCGATGTTCTCCCGCACCCAGCGCAGCGCGGCGACGACGTCGAGCAAGCCGCGGTTGGCGGTCGCACCGGGGATGTCGAGGAACCCGGCGACGCCGAGCCGGTAGTTGAGGGTGACGAGGACGACGCCGTCGCGGGCGAAGGCGGAGCCGTCGTA
The DNA here is from genome assembly GCF_055571015.1 of Streptomyces sp. NPDC031049. Taxonomy (NCBI): domain Bacteria; kingdom Bacillati; phylum Actinomycetota; class Actinomycetes; order Kitasatosporales; family Streptomycetaceae; genus Streptomyces; species Streptomyces sp. NPDC031049. The sequence goes on along the minus strand of NZ_JBVIGC010000030.1, from coordinate 5,086 downwards.
CAGCGCGGACCGCGTCGATCCGGCGACGAATCCACCGCCGTGGACGAACACCATGACGGGCAGGCCGCCGCCGGCGGCGGGCGTGAAGACGTTGACGGTGAGGTAGTCCTCCCCGCGGCTCCAACCGGTGCCGAAGTAAGGGGACATGTCCACGCTGCCGAGCTTGCGCTCGGACTGGGGCGCGTTGGGCCCCGGCACGGTGGCATCCCGTATGCCGTCCCACGGCTCGTGCGGCTGGGGCGGCGCGAACCGGCTGGCGCCGCGGGGAGGGGAGGCGTACGGGATGTTCAGGAAGACGGCGGTGCCGTCCTCGCGCAGGCCGCGGACGGCTCCCTGCGCCGTGGTCACGACGGGCTGGGGGTGATGATTCACGATCAGGCCTTTCTGCGGGCCTCAGCCCTGCTCGGTGTACGGGGTGAAGGGAGCCCAGCCCTTGATGGCGAACCTGCTGCCGTCACGCACGACTTCGGCGGCGCCGTGGCCGCCAAGGTGCGCGGGGATCACGAGTGCGTTGTTGTCGGCCGCCCAGCCCAGCACCTTGCGGCGGGTGGCGCGGGCGCCCGCGGGGTCCTCGCAGAAGCAGCTGTTGGCGTCCGGCTCGAGGATCTGCACGGGGTTGTGCAGCATGTCGCCGACGAACACCGCGCGGTCCGTCCCGGAGGTGAGGGTCAGTACGGAGGAGCCGGGGGTGTGTCCGGGAGCCGTGTCCAGGCGCAGGCCGGCGTCGATCTGGTGGCTGTCTTCCCACAGCAGCGTCTGGCCGGCCTGGTGCACCGGGGCCACGCTGTCCTCGAAGACGTTCTGGTTGCCGCGGCCGAGCAGCGGCTTGTGGCCGTTCTCGGGATTCCAGAAGTCGAAGTCGTCCTTCGGCATCAGATAGGTGGCGTTGGGGAAGGTGGGCACCCACTGCCGGCCGTTCAGGTAGGTGTTCCAGCCGACGTGATCGATGTGGAGATGCGTGTTGACCACGATGTCCACGTCCTCGGGCTCGACGCCGGCCCGGGCGAGATTGGCCAGGAAACCTGTTTCGAGGCGGTTCCAGACCGGCGCGTACGGGCGGTCCTTGTGGTTTCCCACGCCGGTGTCGACGAGGATGGTCTTGCCCTCGCTGCGCAGCAGCCAGGTCTGGATCGCGGAATTGACGATATTGGTGTCAGAATCCAGGAAATGCGGGGTCAGCCATGAATCGCTGTCGTCCCACACTTCCTTCGAGCTTTCCGGGAAGAAGGTGTCGGGCGTCATTTCGACGGAGCCGAAGTATTCCCATATCCGGGTGATGGTGACGCTGCCCAACTTGATTTGTTCCATGAGGCGTCCTTGGGAATTCGGGGGCTTTCCTGGAACCGTACGAGCAGACTCGGGCACGGGGTATCCGTAACGTGACTGCACCTGTGCCCACAGCCCGGGCACGGGGCGCGGCCGCTTGTAGCCTGGATGGAGCAAGGCAAGGCGGCTCCCGTTCGAAGAGCCACAGTTCCTGGAGACTCCGTGGACGAGCACGCAGGCGACCGCGGTGCGGTCATGGGACCAGAGCCGGATCCGAGTGAGCCGTTCGTCGGCCGGGACGCGGAGCTGGCACGCCTGTTTCATGCGGTGGACTCGCCGTCGGCAAACCCGGTGGTGATGCTGGTCGGTGACATGGGCACGGGGAAGAGCGCGCTGCTGGACCGTGCGGTGCGTCGCGCTGAAGCCGGCGGTGCTCGCGTACTGCGGGCCGAGGGCAGCGAGTCGGAGGCGAGCCTGGCGTTCTCCGCCCTGCATCAGTTGCTGCGGCCGGTGCCGGCCGCGGTGGACGCGCTGCCGGAGAGGCAGCGCGCTGCGATACAGGACGCCTTCGGTGTGGCGCCGTCCACGCCCGGGCATTCGCGCGCACCCGATCTCATGCTGCTCGGGGTCGCCGTCCTGAATCTGCTGTCAGCCCTGGGCGGCCGGCGTCCCACGCTCGTGGTGCTGGACGATGCGCAATGGTTCGACCGTGCTTCCCTGGACGCACTGTCCTTCGTCGCCCGAAGGCTGAAAGGGGAACCGGTCACGATGCTGATCGCGGTCCGTGGCGGCGATCACCTCCCGGGATTCGACCGTCACGCGCCGACACTCACCCTGGGGCCGCTCGACAGCGCTGCGGCCAATCGGCTCCTCGACCTGCAGCCGAAGAGCCCCGCTGGCCGCACCAGGACGCACATCCTCGACCAGGCCGGCGGCAACCCGCTGGCACTGGTGGAACTGACGAGGGCAGCCACCGCACACGACGCCGCCACGGGGATGCCGTCGGCAGGTCCACTCCCGCTCACCGATCACTTGGAGCAAGTCTTCGCCGCCCGTCTGAACGGTCTCCCCGCCGCCACGACGCGGGCCCTGCTGCTCCTGGCCGCCATGGACAGCGTCGACACCGCGATCGCCGTCTCGGCCGGGCTTCCGGACGCCGAGGACGAGACCTGGCTGCCCGCCGAGCAGGCCGTCCTGGTCAGGCGGACCGGCCGAGACGTCCGCTTCCGCCACCCGCTGGTCCGCTCCGCCGTGTATCACGCCGCCTCCCTGGGTGCCCGGCGCGAGGCTCACCACGCGCTTGCCGAGATGCTGCGAAACGAACCGGACCGGCGTGCCTGGCATCTGGCCGCTGCCTGCCCGGGCCCGGACGCGGCCGTGTCGGCGGAGCTGGAGCGGACCGCCGCCCGGGCCCGTCGGCGCGGCGGCCATGCGGCGGCGGCCAAGGCCCTGCAGCGTGCCGCGGAACTCGCACCGCGGCGTGAGGACAGCGCCCGGCTTCTGGTCGAAGCCGCTTCAGCGGCCGTGTTCACCGGTGACCTCGCCTGGGTCGAGGAACTGGCCGCTACCGCACGCACACGCACGGATGACGCGTCGCTGCTGGCCTCCGCCGCGGTGCAGGCCGGGCGACTGGCGACCCTGACCGTGCGCCACACCACGGTTTTCTCCCGGCTGACCGACACCGCCGAGGAGTTGGCGGCCTCCCAGCCCGCCGCAGCGCTGGACCTCCTGGCCGGCGCCGCCGTGGTCCGCTTCTACTCCGGAGAGGACACCCAGCGCCACCGCATCCAGAACATCCTGGAGCGCCTCCCCGAGGACGCCGCACCCGCAGGCTTGCGCACCTGGGTGAGGGCCGTGTCGGACCCCTTCCACGGCCGGGCCCATCTTGTCTCGCTGCTTCCGCAGTTGGCCGCCGAGGCGGAAGCCAGGCCGGAGCAGCTCACCACCGTCGGGATCATGGCATGGCTCCTGGACGAGACCCCGCGGGCCGTCCGCGCCTTCGACGAGGCCTTCGACCGCTGGGAGCTGCGGGGACCGCTGCCGGAGGGGCTGGGCGGCGCGGTCGCGTGGGCCTATGTGGAACGAGGAAGGTGGGACCAGGCCCGTGAGGCCTGCGCCCGCACCACCGCGGTCGGCAGGGTGACCGGCCTCGACCACGCCGTGGCCTGCGCGGCCACGGTGGATGCCACCGTGCTGGCCTACCAGGGGCACGCCTCATCGGCCCGTGCCCGGGCCGATGAGGCGCTCGCCCTGACCGATCCGCTGGAAAGCCGCTCGGTCTGCGTCTATGCCCGTCGTGCGCTCGGCGCCGCGGCAGCCGCGGAAGGCGCGTACGAGACAGCCTACGACCAACTCCGCATGGTCTTCACGGCAGACGGCGCCCCCGTGCATTACCACGCCTCCTACCCGGCCCTCGCGGATCTGGCCGCCGCCGCTGTGCGCAGTGGTCGGCGCGAGGAGGCCACAGCGATCGTCGAGCGTTCCGCACGCGCGCTCGCGGACGACGCCTCACCACGCCTGCGCGCGTTGATCAGCCGGGCCCGAGGCCTGCTGGCGGACCCCGAGGACGCCGAGCCGCACTTCCAGGCGGCCCTGGCCGACCCGGCCCTTGAGCACTGGCCCTTCGAACGTGCCCAGGCCCTGCTGGACTTCGCCCAGTGGCTGCGACGGCGTCGGCGCATCGCAGAGGCGCGTGGGCCGCTCACCGAGGCCCTGGAGATCTTCCGGCGCCTGGGCGCGCATCCTTGGATCGAGCGGGCCCGGGCCGAATCGTGGGCCGCCGGCCTCGGCGTCACGGACACGGCCCCCGACGCGCTCGCCGAACTCTCCCCGCAACAGCAGCAGATCATCCATCTCGCCGCCCGAGGGCTGACCAACCGCGAGATCGGCGAGATGCTCTTCCTCTCCCCGCGCACGGTCAGCTCACACCTCTACCGCAGCTTCCCCAAGCTGGGCATCACCGCCCGCACCCAGCTGCGCGACATCATCGAGGGCACCCTCGCGACGGGCGTCCGCCAGGAATAAGGGCACGCCTGGCAGCGGAAGCAGTCACCTTACGCATACCGACCTGCGCTTCACCCTGGCCAACCTGGTGCGGGCCGCCGAAGCCATGTCCCGGCTCGCCCAGCTCGGCTGGAAGCCTTTGGAGGGCTACCCCGGGCAGATCAGCCCTGGAAGCTGGAATGCCGCCTGTGCGGCTGGCAGGGCCTCCGGTTCTGGAGCCATCTCCGGGGCCGCAACGGCGACGGCAAGCCCCGCCCCATCACCCGGCACCCCGGCGGCATCCCGGTGAAGGACCACCACCTGGCCCTCATCAACCTCGCCGCAGAGCGCAGGTGCGAATGCGAATGCCAGCACCCCACCACCGTGGAACAGGCTGGTTTTTGGTTTTTGGTTTTAAGTGGTTGGTGTTTTGTTTTCAGTGTCGGGTTGTGCCTGGTGGTGGCCGGTGGGTTGGGTGTTTGCTGAAGGCAGGGCACCGATGTGGGGCTGAAGGGTGTTTCTGGAGTGTGGGTGGTCCTGGTGCCGGGTCTGTAGCGGTTGAGGGCTTCGGGATGTGTCTGTATCGCGTGGACGTCAGTTCCTGGAGTGATGTCGTGCGGTGTGTTGGCTTGTGTGTCTCGCGGCGGGGCCAGTCTGGGTCTGACGTGTATGGCGTGTCAGAGGGGTGGGTTGGTGGACGTGGAGGAGGGTCCCGGCTCCTGTGATGCGGTAGTTCCGGCTGGGGTGGGCCGTGGGGGGGGGGGGGGGGGGGGGGGGGGGGGGGGGTCGGTGTTTTCCCCGGGGTGACGGGGGGGGGTTTCTTCGGGACAAGGTCCGT
>NZ_JBVIGC010000029.1:0-71787 GCF_055571015.1 Streptomyces sp. NPDC031049 | reverse complement strand
CCTCCGGTGTGTGTCACTTCGCCTACGACGACGAGGAGACCTGCCTCGCCGAGGTCCGCTACCTGCTCTCCCTCCTCCCGCAGAACAACCGGGAGTTTCCGCCCGCCGTTCCCTGCACGGACCCGCAGAGCCGCCGTTCCGACGTGCTGCTGGACCTGGTCCCGGCGGACGGCAACCGGCCCTACGACATGGCCAGGGTCATCGAGGAGGTCGTCGACGACGGCGAGTACCTCGAGGTCCACGAGCGCTGGGCGCGGAACATCATCTGCGCGCTGGCCCGCCTCGACGGGCGTGTGGTCGGCATCGTCGCCAACCAGCCGCAGACCCTGGCCGGCGTCCTCGACATCGAGGCCTCGGAAAAGGCCGCTCGGTTTGTCCAGATGTGCGACGCGTTCAACATCCCGATCGTCACCTTCCTGGACGTTCCGGGGTTCTTGCCGGGTGTGGACCAGGAGCACGGCGGGATCATCCGGCACGGCGCGAAGCTGCTGTACGCGTACTGCAACGCCACCGTCCCCCGCATCTCGCTGATCCTGCGCAAGGCCTACGGCGGCGCCTACATCGTCATGGACTCCCAGTCCATCGGCGCGGACCTGACGTACGCCTGGCCGACGAACGAGATCGCCGTGATGGGAGCGGAGGGCGCCGCCAACGTCATCTTCCGCCGCCGGATCGCCGAGGCCGAGGACCCCGAGGCGATGCGGCAGAAGATGGTCAAGGAGTACAAGGCGGAGCTGATGCACCCGTACTACGCGGCCGAACGCGGCCTCGTCGACGACGTCATCGACCCCGCCGAGACCCGCGAGGTGCTCGTCAAGTCCCTGGCGATGCTCCGCACCAAGCACGCCGACCTGCCTTCCCGCAAACACGGCAACCCGCCGCAATAACGGAGCACCCTGAATGGTCAAACAGGAACGAGCGCTGCGGACCCGCGAGGCGCTGATCAAGTCGGCCGCCACGGTCTTCGACCGTGACGGCTTCAGCGTGGCCTCGCTCAGTGCGATCAGCTCGCTGGCCGGAGTGAGCAACGGAGCGCTCCACTTCCACTTCGCGAGCAAGGCCGCACTGGCCGACTCGGTGGAGGACGCCGCGGCGGAACGGCTCGACCACCTCGTCACCGTCCACGAGGGCACCACCGGCAACGCTCTGCAACTGCTGGTGAACGCCTCGCACGACCTGGCGCGCCGGCTCACCGGCGACGTGGTGCTGCGCGCCGGCTTCGAACTGAGCCGCGACCAGGTCCGCGAGGGCAGCCGGGACCTGTACCAGCAGTGGCACCAGTGGGTCGAGGCGACACTGAAGCGCGCCGACGGCGAGGGCGTGCTCAACGCGGTCAGCCCGGAAGCGGTGGCGGCCTCCGTGGTGGCGGCGACCACGGGCTTCGAAGTGCTGGGCACGCAGGACCCGCAGTGGCTCTCGGAGCGCACGATCACCAGGTTCTGGCAGCTGCTGCTGCCGCGACTTGCCGCCGCCTCCGTGCTCGGCGACGTCGTCGCGGCCGGCAGCCGCACCCTCGTCCCCTCCTCCCGCGCCCCCGAGGCGGACGGGGCCCGGCCGGACCAGGCGACCGGGCCCGTCCGGGCGGCGGGAGCCTCGGGCAAGGACCGGGGCGGCACGGCCCCGTAACCACACCAACCAGCCCGGGGCCCGGCCGGTGGCGTGCTCTTCCGGAGACCAGCGGGCCCCCTACCCCCCCAGGAGACATCTCTTGCAACGCACCCAGCCGTCAGTGCCCCCCACCGAGCGAGATCCGCGGCGCTGGGTCATCCTCGGGGTGATCTGCCTCGCGCAGCTGGTCGTCCTGCTCGACAACACCGTCCTCAACGTCGCGATCCCGGTGCTCACCGAGGACCTGGGCGCCACCACGGCCGACGTCCAGTGGATGATCAACGCCTACGCCCTGGTCCAGTCCGGCCTGCTGCTCACCGCGGGCAGCGTCGCCGACCGCTACGGCCGCAAGCTGATGCTGATGACGGGCCTGGTCCTGTTCGGGATCGGCTCCACCGCGGCCGCCTTCGCCCAGAGCTCCGGACAACTCATCGCCGCCCGCGCCGGCATGGGCATCGGCGGCGCGCTGCTGGCCACCACGACCCTCGCCGTCATCATGCAGATCTTCGACGACGAGGAGCGGCCGAAGGCCATCGCCCTGTGGGGAGCGGTCAGTTCGCTCGGCTTCGCCGCCGGCCCGCTGCTCGGCGGCTTCCTGCTCGACCACTTCTGGTGGGGCTCGATCTTCCTCATCAACATCCCCGTCGCGCTGATCGGCCTGGCCGCCGTGTCCGTGCTGATCCCCGAGACGAAGAACCCCGAGGGTGACCGGCCCGACCTCGTCGGCGCGGTGCTGTCCACGCTGGGCATGGTCGGCGTGGTGTACGCCATCATCTCCGGGCCCGAGCACGGCTGGACCTCGTTCGACGTGCTGCTGCCCGCGGTGGTCGGCCTGCTCGCGCTGTTCGCCTTCGTCCGCTGGGAACTGCGCGTGCCCTACCCGATGCTGGACATGTCCTTCTTCCGCAACCGGCGCTTCAACGGCGCCATCGCGGGCGGACTGCTCGTCGCCTTCGGCATGGCCGGTTCGCTGTTCCTGCTGACCCAGCACCTCCAGCTCGTCCTCGGCTACGACGCACTCCAGGCCGGTCTGCGCACGGCGCCGCTGGCCCTGACCATCGTCTGTCTCAACTTCGCCGGGATCGGCGCCAAACTGCTGGTGAAGCTGGGCGCGGCGCGCAGTATCGCGGTCGGGATGACGCTGCTCGCGGCCGGTCTGACCGCGGTGGCCGTGCTCGGTTCCGAGGACCGGGCCGGCTACGGCGGCATGTTCGGCGGGCTGCTGCTGATGGGCTGCGGCATCGCGCTGGCCATGCCCGCCATGGCGACGGCGATCATGTCGTCGATCCCGCCGGCGAAGGCGGGCGTCGGCGCGGGCGTCCAGGGCACGCTGACCGAGTTCGGCGGCGGCCTCGGCGTGGCGATCCTGGGTGCCGTGCTCGGCGCGCGCTTCGCCCAGCTGCTGCCCGAGACGATCGGCGCGTCCGGCTCCCTGGCCGAGGCCCTGCGGGACGCGGACACCCCGCGGCTGGTCGCCGACGTGAACGACGCCTTCGCGGACGCGGTGAGCACCAGCCAGCTCATCGGTGCCGGAGCTGTGTTCGTCGGCGGACTGCTGGCGGCGATGCTGCTGGCCCGCGCCGACCGGGCGGAGGCCCGGGACCAGGCCGACGCGGCCGGTGCCGGCGCGGAGGCCGGTGCGGGGCGGCCCGCCTAGGCGGACCCGCGCCCTTCCGCGTACGCGGCGGGCGGTGGCCGTCACCCGGTGACGGCCACCGCCCGTACGGCCTGGCGGGGCGGTGCTACTGGCCCGGTACGCCGCCGATGCCCCAGCGCTGCGGGGCGACGCCCGTCAGGGCGACCCAGGTCTGCTCGCGGGCGTCCTCGCCGAGGACGTCCACCACGGCCCGGGTCAGACCCTCGATCAGGGCCCGCTCGGTGTCCTCGGTGAGCCGGCGGTCGTAGATCTTCACGTCGATGAACGGCATGCGTCTGCCTTTCCGGAGCAGGGGCGGTCACGCGGGCACGGTGGCCAGTTCGTCGTAGGCCTCCCGCAGGGCCCGGCGCACGGCGGTGACCATGTGGTCGACCTGTGCGTCGGTCAGCCCGGGGTGGCAGGGCAGGTTCATGTGCTCCTCGAACCAGATGTGCTCCGCGCGCGGACACTCCCCGCGGCGGTGGCCGCGCAGCCGCCACTCGGGGGAGAGGTGCAGCGGGAAGTAGCGCAGCTGGACCTCCACACCCAGGCGGTCCAGGGCGCGGACGAATCGCTCGCGCACCTCCCGGCCGCCGGTGAGGAAGAACGTGTACAGGTGGTAGGCGTGGCGGCTGTCGGGTGCCGCGCGGTGCAGGCGCACCCCGGGGAAGGCGGACACCGCCTCGTCCAGGAGCGCCGCGATCCGGGTGCGGCGCTCGACGAACCGGTCCAGGGAGTCCATCTGCACCAGGCCCACGGCCGCCGCGGCCTCCGACATGGTGGCGTTGGTGCCGGCGCCGCGGATGCCGACGGCGGTGTGCCGGTAGACGCCGTCGGCGAACTTCATCCACGGCAGCAGCGCCGGCCGGTCCGCTCCGCCGGTGCGCGGCACGTAGACGCCGTCGACCTCGTTGTCGCGGATCCGGCCCACGCGCTCGGCCCAGTCGTCACGGGACAAGGTGATCATCCCGCCCTCGCCGAGCGTGGTGAGGTTCTTGGTGGAGTGGAAGCTGAAGCAGCCGATGTCGGCCAGCGCGCCCGGGCGGCGGCCCCGGTACAGGGCGCCGATGGCGTGGGCGCTGTCCTCGACGACCGTGATGCCACGCGGCCGGGTGACGGCCATGATGCGGTCCATGTCGGCGGGGTTGCCGCCGTAGTGGACCAGCAGCACCGCCCGGGTGCGGTCGGTGACCAGGGCGGCCAGGGCGTCCGGGTCGAGGTTCAGGGTGTCGGGGTCGATGTCGCAGAAGCGGACCCGCACGTCGTGGTCGAGCAGCGGCTGCACCGTCGCCTGGAAGGTCTGCGGGGTGGCGATCACCTCGTCGCCGGGCGCCAGGTCGAGCAGCCGGATCGCCAGCTCCAGGGCGACCGTGCCGCTGGTGGTGCTGAGCGCGTGCCGCGCCCCGCACCAGCGGCGGAACCGTTCCTCGAACCGGTCCCGCCACACACCCGACGTCAACGGGCCCTCGGAGCCGACGAGTTCGGTGAGCGCGGCCAGATCGGCCGCGCCGACGACGGAGCCACGGCGGGCGAACGGCACGGCGTACTGGCCGTTCTTCGCGGTCAGGGTGCTCATGCGGCTCCCCGGTCCGGGGCCGCCGCACCGGCGAGCCGCTCGGCGACACGGGCCGCCAGGGCCTTCTTGTCGACCTTGTTCAGTCCCGTCAGCGGGAACGAGCCGACCACTTCGACGCGGTCGGGAAGCTTGTAGGCGGCCAGTCCGCGTGAGCGCAGATGGGCGCGGAGCACCGGAAGCCTCGGCGCGGGGCGGCCCGGCGCGGCGATGACGCAGGCGCAGATCTTCTCGCCGAGGACCGGATCGGGCATCGGCACGACGGCCGCCTGCTGCACGTCCGGGTGCGCGGTCAGATGCCCCTCGACCTCCGTGGCGGACACCTTGTCGCCGCCGCGGACGACGACGTCCTTGACCCGGCCCTCGACCACGATCTCCCCGGTGGGGGTGCGGCGCACCAGGTCGCCGCTGCGGTAGAAGCCGTCGGCGGTGAAGGCACGCGCGTTGTGCTCCGGCGCCCGGTAGTAGCCGCGCAGCGTGTACGGGCCGCGGGTGAGCAGCTCACCCGTCTCGCCGGGGGCCACCTCCCGGTCGTCGGGGCCGACCACGCGGATCTCGTCGGCGGGGGAGACCGGCCGGCCCTGCGTGGTCAGCACCGTCTCGGGGTCGTCGTCGTAGCGGGTGAAGGTGAGCAGGCCCTCGGCCATCCCGAAGACCTGCTGGAGGCGCACGCCGAGCGTGGGCCCGATGCGTTCGGCGACCTCCGGGTGGAGCTTGGCGCTGCCCACCTGGAGGACGTCCAGGCTGCTCAGGTCGTGACCGTGGCCCTCCTCGGCCGCCGCCAGCCACAGGTGCACGATGGTGGGGATCACCGAGCTGAACGTCACCCGCTCCCGCTCGATCAGCGGGAAGCAGTGCAGCGGCTGCGGGGTCTCGGCGAAGACCACCCGGCCGCCGGCGGCGAGCGTGCCGATGATGCCGGGACAGCCCCAGGGGAAGTTGAACTCCACCGGCAGCACCGCCAGATACACGGTGTCCTCGTCCAGGCCGCAGATCTCGGCGGTGATCCGCGTCTGGTACGCGTAGTCGTCGTGGGTGCGCGGGATCAGCTTCGGCAGCGCGGTCGTCCCGCCCGACAGCAGGAAGAACGCCACGTCGGCGGCGTCCGGCTCGGGCAGCTCGACCGGGTCGGCGGGCACGTCGGCGAGGGCCGTGAAGCCGTGCGCGGGCTCACCCGCCACGAACACCTGGGCGATCCGGGGGAACTGTTCGCGCACGTCCCGGACCAGGTCGCGGTGGTCGAAGCCGTTGTGGGTGTCGGGGACGACGCAGGCGGTGGCGCCCGACAGCTCCACCAGGTGCCGCAGCTCGTTGTGGCGGTAGGCCGGCAGACAGAACACGGGCAGCGCGCCGAGGCGGAACAGCGCGAAGCAGACCGCGACGAAGTCCGGGGTGTTGGGCAGCTGCACCAGGACCCGGTCGCCGGGGCCGAGGCCGTGGGCGGCGAACCCGGCGGCGAGCCGGTCGCACCACTCGTCCAGCTCGCGGTAGCCGATGCGGCGCGTGCCGCCGGCGTCGACCAGGGCCGTGCGGTCGCCGTACGCCTCGGCCCACCGCCGCAGCAGTCGGCCGAGCGTCTCACCGCGCCAGTACCCGGCCTCGCGATACCGCGCGGACACCTCGTCGGGCCAGGGAACGCATCCGTCCAGCATCGTTGTTCCTTCCCTCTGCTCGCGTCCCGGCCCAGTGTTCCCAGGGCCGTTGACACGCCGCTGATGTGGCACCGCCGCGGGCCGGCCGCCCGTCAGGCGTCGATCAGCCCTGCGTCAGCCCGGCCGGACAGGATGCCGTCAGGGCCCGGCCGGGCCCCGACGACAAGCGGCTCGTGCGAGGGAGTGCCCGAATGGAGACCTGGATCCTGGACCGCCGGGACGTGGCGGCGGTGATGGAACTCGTCGGGCGGGACGCGCTGATGGAACGGGTCGTCGACCGGCTCACCGAGGGCCTCGCGGACATCGGGCACGGGCGGCGCGAACTGTCGCCGCTGCGCGGCGGCTTCGAACGCAGCGAGCCGGTGCCCGGCATCCTGGAGTGGATGCCGCACCGCGACCCGGGCGACAGCATCACCATCAAGACCGTCGCCTACAGCCCCGGCAACCCCGCACGGTTCTCCCTGCCGACGATCATCGGCACGGTCGCCCGCTACGACGACACCACCGGCGCCCTCACCGCCCTGATGGACGGCGTGCTGCTCACCGCCGTGCGCACCGGTGCCGCCTCCGCCGTCGCCAGCCGGCTGCTGGCCCGGCCCGACAGCCGCACCCTCGGCCTGGTCGGCGCCGGCGCGCAGGCCGTCACCCAGCTGCACGCCCTGTCGCTGGTGTTCCCCCTGGAGCGGGCCCTGGTGTGGGACACCGACCCGGCCCACCTGGAGAGCTTCGCGCGCCGTGCCGCGTTCACCGGCGTCCCCGTGGAGGTGGCCGACCCCACCCGGATCGCCGCCGACGCCGACATCGTCTCCACCGCCACGTCCGTCGCCGTGGGCGCCGGCCCCGTGCTGCCCGACACCGCCCACCGCGAGCACCTGCACGTCAACGCCGTCGGGGCGGACCTGGTGGGCAAGACCGAGCTGCCGCCGACCTGGCTGCGCGGGGCCTTCACCGTCGCCGACCACCCCGAGCAGGCCCGCCGCGAGGGCGAGTGCCAGCGGCTCGGCCCCGCCGACCCGGTGACGGGCCTGGCCGAGCTGGTCGCCGACCCCGAGCGGGCCGCGGCCCACCGGGAGGGGCCGACGGTGTTCGACTCCACCGGCTTCGCACTGGAGGACGCCCTCGCCATGGAGGTGTTCCTCGAGGTGGCCGCGGAGCACGGACTGGGATCGCGGCTGAGCATCGAGCACCACCCGGCCGACGCCCTCGACCCCTACGCCTTGCAGCCGGCGCCCGCCGCGGCGTCCCTGTGACCGGACGTCCGGACCCCCCACCCGGTACCGCACCGGCCCGGAAACACCCGTGAAGGAGACCTTGATGGCGACCCAGAACTCGCCGGCCCCCCGGCCCACCGTCGAGGACGGTGGGCGCGCCCTCTTCTCATGGCTGCGGACCATGCGCGACCGACACCCCGTCCACCAGGACGAGTACGGGGTGTTCCACGTCTTCCGGCACGCCGACGTGCTCGCCGTGTCCTCCGACCCGGCCGTCTTCTCCTCCGAGCTGCACCGGCTGCGGCCCGACTCCGAGGCGCTGACCGAGGAGATCCTGTCGGTCATCGACCCGCCGCTGCACCGCACGCTGCGCCGCCTGGTCAGCCAGGCGTTCACCCCGCGCACGGTCGCCGACCTCGAACCGCGGGTGACCGAGGTGGCCGGGCGGCTCCTCGACGGTGTCGAGGGGGACACCTTCGACCTGGTCTCCGACTTCGCCTACCCGCTGCCGGTGATCGTCATCGCCGAGCTGCTCGGCGTGCCCGCCGAGGACCGCACGCTGTTCCGCACCTGGTCGGACCGGATGCTGTCGATGCAGATCCAGGACCCCTCGGACCTCCAGTTCGGCGACGACGCGGGCGAGGAGTACGACACGCTCGTCAAGGAACCGCTGAAGGCGATGCACGAGTACCTGCTCGGGCACGTCGAGGACCGCAGGCGCCGCCCCGGCGACGACCTGATCTCCAAGCTCGTCGCAGCGGAGGTCGAGGGCGAGAAGCTGACCGACCGGCAGATCGTGGAGTTCGGCGGGCTGCTGCTGATGGCCGGCCACGTCTCCACCTCCATGCTCCTGGGCAACGTCGTGCTGTGCCTGGAGGAGAACCCGGGGCTGTGGGAGAAGGTGCGGGCCGACCGGACCGTGATCCCCGCGGTGATCGAGGAGGTGATGCGGCTGCGCCCGCCGATCACCGTCATGGCCCGGGTGACCACCCGGGACACCGAGGTGGCCGGCGTCGCCATCCCCGCCGGGCGGATGGTCGTCCCCTCCATCGTCTCCGCCAACCACGACGAGCGGGTCTTCGACGACCCGGAGACCTTCCGCCCCGACCGTGGACCGAAGAACCAGCAGACCGCCTTCGGCCACGGCATCCACTACTGCCTGGGCGCGCCGCTCGCCCGTCTGGAGGGCCGGATCGCGCTGGAGGCGCTCCTGGACCGGTTCGCCGAGGTGCGGATCACGCCCGGCGCGCACCTGCGCTACCACCGAGACGGACTGTTCGGCGTGCGGAACCTGCCGCTGACCGTTCGGCGCGGCTGAACCGAGGGAGCGGTCATGCGCACCGTGCGAACCCTGCTGATCGACAACTACGACTCGTTCACCTACAACCTCTTCCAGATGCTGGCCGAGGTGAACGCGACCGCCCCCGTCGTGCTCCGGCACGACGACCACGAGGGGTGGGCCGCCCTGTCGCCCGACGACTTCGACAACGTGGTCGTCTCGCCCGGCCCCGGAGACCCGGCCGTCCCCAAGGACCTCGGACTGAGCCGCCGCGTCATCGAGGAGTGGGACCTGCCGCTGCTCGGGGTGTGCCTGGGCCACCAGGCGCTGTGCCTGCTCGGCGGCGGCAGCGTCGGTCACGCGCCGGAACCGGTGCACGGCCGCACCAGCGAGATCCTGCACGACGGCCGCGAACTGTTCGCGGGCATCCCCTCGCCCTACCGCGTGGTCCGCTACCACTCGCTGCTGGTCCACGAACTGCCCGCCCGGCTGGAGCCGACCGCGCACACCGCCGACGGACTGCTGATGGCCGTACGCCACCGGGAGCTGCCCCGCTGGGGCGTGCAGTTCCACCCGGAGTCCATCAGCAGCGAGTACGGCCGCCGCATGCTGGCCAACTTCCGCGACCTGACGCTGCGGGCCCGGGGCGAGGCGCCGTTCGGCGTCGAGGTGCCCGCCGCGCCGCCCGTCCCGCCCGCACCGGACCCCGCCGGCCCGGCCGGACGGCACGGCGACGGGGCCGGCGAGCTGCGGCTGCACGTACGGCAGCTGGGGGCCGTACCCGACACCGACGCCGCGTTCGACGCGCTCTTCGACGGCACCGCGGGGCGGTTCTGGCTGGACAGCAGCCGCGTCGAGGAGGGCCTGTCGCGGTTCAGCTTCCTCGGCGCCCCCGCCGGGCCGCTCGGCGAGATCGTCGGCTACGACGTGGCCGAGCGCCTCGTCACCGTCACCGACCGGCACGGCGTGCCCCTGCGCCGCAGGTCCGGCACCCTCTTCGCGTACCTGGAGGAGGAACTGGCGGCCCGCCGCACCCCCGCGACCGGTCTGCCCTTCGAGTTCAACCTCGGCTACGTCGGCTACCTCGGCTACGAGACGAAGGCCGACTGCGGCGGCGACCTCGCCCACAGCGCCGAACTGCCCGACGGCGCCTTCGTGTTCGCCGACCGGATGCTCGCCGTCGACCACGCCGGGCACCGCGCCTGGCTGCTCGCCCTCAGCAGCGCCGGCCGCCCGGAGACCGCCCGCGACGCCGAGGAGTGGCTCGGCCGGGCCGCGGCCACTCTGGCCGCCACCGCCCCGCGCCCGCCGTTCACGCTGCTCCCCGACGACGAACTGCCGCCGCTGGAGGTGGAGTACCGGCACGACGTCGCCGAGTACCGGGAACTGGTGCGCACCTGCCAGCGGCTCATCGGCGACGGCGAGACCTACGAGGTGTGCCTGACCAACATGCTGCGGGTGCCCGGCCGGACCGACCCGCTCGTCGCCTACCGGGCGCTGCGCGCCATCAGCCCCGCCCCGTACGCCGCCTACCTGGACCTGCCCTCGGGGGCCGTGCTCAGCTCCTCCCCGGAGCGGTTCGTGCGCATCGACGCGGCCGGCACCGCCGAGTCCAAGCCGATCAAGGGCACCCGGCCACGGGGGGCGACCCCGGCCGAGGACGCGGCCATCGCCGGCGCCCTGGCCGCCGCCGAGAAGGACCGCTCCGAGAACCTGATGATCGTCGACCTCGTCCGCAACGACCTCGGGCAGGTCAGCGAGATCGGCAGCGTGCACGTCCCCGGCCTGTTCGAGGTGGAGTCCTACGCCACCGTGCACCAGCTGGTCAGCACCGTACGGGCCAGGCTCGCACCCGGGGTGTCCCGGCCCGCGGCCGTGCGGGCCGCGTTCCCCGGGGGGTCGATGACCGGCGCCCCCAAGGTGCGCACCATGCAGTTCATCGACCGGCTGGAGGCCGGGCCGCGCGGCGTCTACTCCGGTGCCCTCGGCTACTTCGCGCTGAGCGGGGCGGTGGACCTCAGCATCGTCATCCGCACCGTCGTCGCCACCGCCGACGCCGCCACGATCGGGGTGGGCGGCGCGGTCGTCGCCCTGTCCGACCCGGACGAGGAGGTCCGGGAGATGCTGCTCAAGGCCCGCACGACGCTGCGTGCGCTGCGCCAGGCCCGCGCCCTGGCCCCCGCCGCCGGGGACCGCGCCCTGCTGGCAGGCAGCGTGCGGTGACGTCGGGCAGCGCGCGGTGAGGCCGGGCGGGGGGCTGCGGGCCGGCCCGCGCGGGAGCGGCCGGGGCGCCGGTGGTCTGCGTGCGGGCGGTGCCGGGTGCCGGTGGTCAGGGCAGGGCCGTGAACAGGTCCGCGCAGCCTTGCGCGAGTTCCTCCCGGTGCGGATCGCCGAGGGCGGTGCGCACCTCCTCCACCAGCGTCTCGAAGGCCGCCTCGTCCCCGTCGGCGACGGCGCGGCCGATGCGTTCCAGGCCGCGGCCCAGCGCCCGGCGGGCGGCGTCGGCGTGCGGGTTGCCCGCCTGGACGTCCCAGTAGACCTCGGGGGAGCCGGAGGCGATCCGCGCCAGCAGCATCAGCAGGGTGCGGTGCGGCGGCGGCGCGGAGGCGCGCAGGGCGGTCATGTCGGGCCGCAGTTCGGCGAGGGCCAGCCCGAAGGACAGCACCGCCGCGTGGGTGGCGGCCTGCTGGACGGCCGTCAGCGTGTCGTGCTCGCCGGGCTCCAGCTCCACCACCCTGCCGCCCCATCCGGCGATCAGCTCCAGGAACGCGCGCGCCGCGGGGCCGTCGGTGACCGGGACCGCGGCGACCGGCCGTCCGGGCAGCGCCAGCGACGGCGCGAACATCGGGTTGACGCCCACCGCCTGCACGTGCGGCGCGGCCACCCGCAGCCGGTCCGCCATCCGGCTCTTGACCGACAGGGTGTCGGCGAGCAGCGCGCCGGGCCGCATCAGCCCGGCCAGCGGTGCCACCGCGTCGAGCGCCACCTGCTCCGGCACCGCCAGCAGGACCAGGTCGGCGTCCGCGACCGCCCGTGCGGTGACGGGGCCCGGCGCGCGGATGTCGTCCGTGACGTCCATCGGTCCGGGCCCGCCCTCCTGGGCGGCCGTGAGGTCGACCCGGGTCACCTCGGCGCCCGAGCGCAGCAGCAGGCCGGTGAACATGCCGCCCACGCCGCCGCGGGCGCCGGCCACGACACAGCGGGCGAAGGGCGGGGCCGACGGGTCCGCGGCCGGTTCCCGGTCCCGGGCCACCTTTGGGTCTTGGGCCGGTTTCGGGTCCGGGGCCGGTTTCGGTCCCCGGGCCGGGTTCGGGTCCCGCGCCGGGTTCGGGTCCCGCGCCGGGTTCGGGTCCAGGACCGGTTTCGGGGCTCGGGCCGATTCCGGGGCCCGACCCGAGGGCGAGGGCGTGCTCGGTGCGTGTGCGTCAGCCATGGCTGTGGCGGTCCCTTCGTCCTGCGAACTGCTTGTCGTTGT
Organism: Streptomyces sp. NPDC031049; assembly: GCF_055571015.1. Lineage (NCBI taxonomy): Bacteria > Bacillati > Actinomycetota > Actinomycetes > Kitasatosporales > Streptomycetaceae > Streptomyces > Streptomyces sp. NPDC031049. The sequence continues at coordinate 59,353 of NZ_JBVIGC010000029.1, read as the reverse complement.
CACCAACTGCTTCTCGTTCCGACCGACTGCCGGTCGTCGTGGAGTCCCTGTCGCCGCTTGGAAGGAGCCGACATGTCCTCGAAGAGCCGAGACGAACTGCCCGCCCTGCGCGAGCAACTGGACGCGGTGGACGCCGTGCTGCTCGAAACGGTGCGCGAACGGCTGGAGATCTGCCTGCGCATCGGCGAGTACAAGCGCGTCCACGGGGTGCCGATGATGCAGCCGCAGCGCATCGCGACCGTGAAGGACCGGGCCGCCCGGTTCGGCCGGCAGCACGGCATCGACCCGGCGTTCCTGCACCGCCTGTACGACGTGGTGATCGCGGAGACCTGCCGCCTGGAGGACGAGTGGATCGCCGGCGGCGGCCCGGAGCGGAGGGCGTCGTGACCGCCGCGGGCGCGCGGCAGGCCGGCACGGGCGCCCGGACGGTGGGAGCCGCGCTGGAGGAGGCCGTACGCCGCCTCGTCGCCGCGGGGATCGAGGAGGGCGCCGCGCGGGCCGACGCCCGGCTGCTGGCGGCGCACGCCTGCCGGGTCGCACCGGAGGCGCTCGACGGGGCGCCGGCCGCCGCGGTGCCGCCGGTCTTCGAGGAGTACGTCAGGCGGCGGGAGGCGCGTGAACCGGCCGAACTCATCGTCGGGCACGCCTGGTTCATGGGGCACCGGTTCGAACTCGCGCCCGGGGTGTTCGTGCCCAAGCCCGAGACGCGGGAGATCGTTGACGAGGCAATAAACAAACTGCACGGTCTGCTTTCGAGGGGCGAAACGTCCCCTTTGGTGGTGGATCTGTGTGCGGGTCCGGGCACCATGGCGGTGACGATCGCGCGTCGCGTACCCCAGGCGCGGGTGTACGGAGTGGAGTTGTCGCAGGTCGCCGCGCGAGCTGCCGAACGCAACGCGCGCGGCACCGGTGCGCGCATCGTCCAGGGGGACGCGTGCGAGGCCTTCCCGGAGTTCGACGGCACCGTCGACCTGATCGTGACCAATCCGCCGTACATCCCGATCGGCCTGCGCACCAGCACTCCGGAAGTCCTCAACTACGACCCCCCGCTCGCTCTTTGGGCAGGTGAGGGCGGTCTGGCGATGATCCGGGCGATGGAGCGGACGGCGAGCCGGCTGCTCGCCCCGGGCGGGGTGCTGCTGCTCGAGCACGGCCACTACCAACTCGAGTCGGTGCCGCGGCTGTTCGGCGGTACCGGGCGCTGGAGCACGGCCGAGTCCCGTCCCACCTGCAACGACGGCATGCTGGTCGCGGTCCGCAACTCGGTGCCGCTCCGGGGCGACTGACGCGGTTCGGGGTGCGCTCGCCGACTCATGTGGCCGAGCGTACCCCCTCTCCCATTGACAAACCGACTGTGCTGTTTTTTTAATCGTATTCGAGTCAGCGCCGTCGGCCGCCCATGAGGCGCCCCAGCGGTGGCCCTCGCGGCATGGACCTGCACGCAACCGGCATGGAATCGATGGGGGAGAAGGCAGTGGACATCGAAGTACTGGGCGCGCTGTCGGCGCGCGAGCACGGCATCTCGATCACACCGACGGCCCCGAAGCCGCGCCAGGTGCTGGCTCTGCTCGCCCTGCACGCCGACCGGGTGGTCCAGGTCTCCTCCCTGATCGAGGAGCTGTGGGACGACGAACCGCCGCGCAGCGCGCGCACCACCCTTCAGACGTATGTGCTCCAGCTGCGGGAGCTCATCGGCGAGGCGCTGGCGAAGGCCGGTGAGCACGGCGTCACGGCCAAGGACATCCTGGTCACCCTCCCCGGCGGCTACCGCCTGGACACCCGCGGCGGCCGGGTCGACTTCCGGGAGTTCGAGCGGCAGGCCGGGGCCGGATACCGGGCCATGGACGCCGACGACTACGCCACCGCCGCGCGGCGGCTGCGCGAGGCCCTGTCGCTGTGGACCGGCTCCGCGCTCGCCGACGTCACCGCCGGCGGCCGTATCGGGCTCGAGGTCAAGCGCCTCGAGGAGTCCCGGCTGTGCGCGCTGGACCAGCGCATCGAGGCCGATCTGCGGCTCGGCCGCCACCGGGAGCTGCTGTCGGAGCTGACCGTCCTGGTCAACAAACACCGGCTGCACGAGAGTCTGCACGGCCAGTTCATGGTCGCCCTGCACCGCTCCGGCCGGCGCGGTGAGGCGCTCAGCGTGTACCAGCGGCTGCGCACCACGCTCGTGCGCGAACTGGGACTGGAGCCGTCCGCCGCGCTCAGCCGGCTCCAGCGCTCGGTCCTGATGGCCCAGCCGGAGGCCGCCGCCGTCCGCGGCCCCGAGGCCGCCGGCCAGGCGGCCGTGGCACGGGTGGGGTGATCCGGCGCAGGCGCGGCCGGGTGGTCCGGCGGCGGCGCGGCGGGGTGACCCCGGCCGAGGCGGGGCGGGCGCGGCGGGGGTGGTCCGGCGCCGGCCCGGGTGGGTGATCCCGGCCGAGGCCCGGGCGGGCGCCACCCCGCGCCCGCCCGACGGCGTGCACCGCGCGGCCCCGCTCACCACCGGGAAACGGCCCGCGGCCGGAGCCGGGACGATCCCGGCTCCGGCCGCGGGCCCGGTCGTTCCCGGGGAGCGGTCCCCTTTTCGCGTTTTCCCGGTCCGTCCGAGGAGGGGCGCCCGAGGCGGCGGGTGGTCATTTCTCCGTAGGCCCGCGGGGCGAACTCCCTCCTGAGAGCCAGGAAACACCGGCCGTGGAATTGGCCATTGCGGGCGATGTCCTCCAGGTCGCCGCGCGGCAGGATTCGTACGTGACGAATCGGACGAAGGAATCCCGGATATCGGGGATACCTGCCGAACGGCGGACCGAGTTCCTCGAACTGATGCTGCTCTCCCGTGAGTGCGACCGCAGATCGGGCATCGTGCTGCGCCAGGGCGAGGCATGGTTCCACATCTCCTCGGCCGGGCACGAGGCGCTCGCCGCCCTGTGCGAGCTGCTCGAACCCGAGGACCTGATCTTCCCCCACTACCGCGACCGCACGCTGATGCTCGCCCGCGGAATGGACCCCGAGGCCCAGGCCCGGGACCTCATGGCCAAGGCCGCCTCGCATTCGGCGGGCCGCAACATGAGCGCCCATTTCAGTCACCGCGCCGGAAACGTGTTCTCCATCGCGAGCCCCACCGGCAGCCAATGCCTTCCGGCGGTCGGCGCCGCCTGGGCCGCACGGCTGAAGGAAGAACAGAGCATCGTCGTCTGCTCGATCGGGGACGCCTCCGCCCGGCAGGGAGAATTCTTCGAGGCACTCGCCTTCGCGGTGGAGCGGGCCCTGCCGGTCCTTTTCCTGGTCTCCGACAACGGCTACGGCATCTCCACGCCCACCGCCGACATGTCACCCCACGCCCTCGGGCTGCTCCCCGAGGAACACACCCGCACCGTGGACGGCTCCGACCCCGACGCCGTGTACGCCGCCGCCGAGTCCGCCGTCGGCACGCTGCGCGGGGGCGGCGGGCCGGTCGTCCTGTGGTGCCGGCTGGACCGGCTCGACTCGCACACCTCCTCCGACGATCACCGCGTCTACCGCAGCGCCGAGGACATCGCCGCGATGCGCGACCCCGTCGAGGTCTTCGCCCGGCGGCTGCTGGACGAGGACGCCGTCGACGAGGACTGGCTGAGCCGGACCCGGGCGCGGCTCGCCCGCGAGACGGAGGAGGTCTACGACCGCGTCGCGGCCGAGCCCTCCGCCGACCCGAAGGCCGTCGCCGAGCACCTCTTCGCCCCCGCCGCCGAGCAGGCCGGGACCGCCACGACCCGGCCCTGCGGCGGCACCATGGTCGCCGCCGTCAACCGGGCGCTGGCCACCGGACTCGAACGCCACCCCGGCCTCGTCCTGTTCGGCGAGGACATCGAGGACCCCAAGGGCGGCGTCTTCGGCTTCACCAAGGGCCTCGGCGAGATAGCCGGCGAGCGCATGACCAACTCGCCCCTGGCCGAGGCCACCATCGTCGGCGCCGCCGTCGGCCTCGCCGCCGCCGGGCTGCGGCCCGTCGTCGAGCTCCAGTTCGTCGACTTCGCCGGACCCGCCTGGAACCAGATCGCCGCCCAGCTGACCACCCTGCGCTGGCGCACCGCCTCCGCCTGGACCTGCCCCGTCGTCATCTACGCGCCCTGGGGCGGCTACCTCCCCGGCGGCGGCATCTGGCACAGCCAGAGCAACGAGAGCCTCTTCACCCACCTGCCCGGACTGCGCGTCGTCGTCCCCTCCACGCCCGAGGACACCGAGGCCGCGTTCCTCGACTCGTTCACCGCCGACGACCCCACCCTCGTCCTGCTGCCCAAGCACCTCATGCGCCGGCGCCGCGAACCCGCCGAGCGGACCTGGCCCGCGCGCGGCGCCCGGACGCTGCGCACCGGCACCGACGTCACCGTCGTCACCTGGGGCAACGGCACCGAACTCGCCCTGGAGGCCGCCTCGGTGCTCGCCGCCGAGGGCGTCGAGAGCGACGTCGTCGACCTGCGCTGGCTCGTCCCGCTCGACCGCGAGACCGTCGCCGCCTCGCTGCGCCGCACCGGGCGGCTCGTCGTCGTCCAGGAGGACAACCGCACCAGCAGCTTCGGCGCCGGTCTCGTCACCGAACTCCTCTCCCGCGACGAGGAGTTCTACGCCCTGCTGGCCCCGCCCCGGCTGGTCACCCGCGAGGACGTGCACGTGCCCTTCCACCCCGACCTGGAGCGGGCGGTGCTGCCCGCCGTGGACGACGTGGTGGCGGCCGTCCGCTCCGTACTGCTGTGAAGGCCCGCATGACGAAGGAACCGCAGATGCCCACGCAGTCCGTGCTGTCCGTGCCGCGCCTCGGTGAGGGGATCGTCGAGGTGCGCATCGTCCGGCTCCTGAAGCGGCCCGGCGACCCGGTCGCCAAGGACGAGGTCGTCTACGAGATGGAGCACGACAAGGCGGCGGTCGAGATCGAGTCCCCCGTCGCCGGTGTGCTGGACGCGTGGCTGGTGGCGGAGGGCGACGTCGTGCCGATCGGGGCGGAGGTGGCCCGGGTGGTGCCCGCCGTCGAGGCGCCGGCGGCCGACGGCGGCCCGCTGGAGCGCCGTGACGGGCTGGAGCGCGGGGACGGGCAGGACGAGCGGGGCGTCGGGGGCGAGTCGGCGGGGGAGGCGGCGCCGGACGGGCAGCGGCGGGGCGGCGGGGCTGTCGGCGCCTCCGTCCGCGGGGTGCCGGGGCGGACGCCCGCCGGGACCCGGCGCATACCGCCGCGCACCCGCGCGCACGCCCGGCGGCTCGGCATCGCCGAGGCACTCCTGCCGTCCATCCCGGCGGCCGGCACCAGCCTCATGCCGGCGGATCTGGAGCGGTACCGGGCGGAGCGGGGCGAGTCGGTCGGGCGCGGCGAGTCGGTCGGGCGCGCTGAGCGTCAGGAGGTGGGCGCGGGTTCCGGCACGGGCTCCGGCTCGGGCTCGGGCTCCGGCTCCGGCTCGGGCTCGGGCTCCGGCTCGGGCTCGGGCTCCGGCTCGGGCTCCGGCTCGGGCTCGGGCTCGGATTCGGAGGTGTCGGTGGGCGGGGCGCCGGACGCCGGGGCCGGCGCCGGGGGCGGTTTCGTGGACGTCGAGCAGTCGTCGCGGCAGGTCGAGCTGAACCGGGCGCTGCGGGCGTCGCGGGAACAGGTCGTGCCCGCCGTGGTCTCCCGCGTCGTCGCCGAGGACGTGCTCCAGGGGGCGCTGCGGGTCCACCAGGGCTCGGGGTTCTCCACCGTCTTCCAGGCGTTCGCCCACGCCGCCGCGCGCACCGCGGCCGGTGCGCCCCGGCTGCGCTCCCGGCGGCTGACCGAGCGCACCCTGCGCCGGTACGAGCACGTCGACCTCGGCATCGCCTGCGCCACGTCCGACGGGGACCTCACCGTCGCCGTGGTGCGCGCGGCCGACACCCTGGACGCGGCCGGTTTCGACGAGCGGTACGCCGACGCCGTCGAGCGGGCCCTGGCCGGGATCTCGCAGGCCGACGGCAGCGTCACCCTCATCCTCTCCCACCTCGGTGACCGGGGCCCCACGCTCGCCGTGCCCGTCGTGGTGCCGCCCGCCGCCGCCACCCTCTTCCTCGGCGCGGTCGAGGACACGGCGGGCACGCCCGTCAGGCGGATGGTGCTCGCCTTCGACCACACCCTGCTCAACGGCCAGGAAGCCGCCGCCTTTCTCGACGCCGTGGCGGAGGCGCTGGCCGGGGCGGGACGGGAGCCGGCGCCCGGGACCGCCGACGGTGGTACCGAGGGCGGCGGGACGACGCGCCCCTCGGGCAGCCGCGAGGCCGTGCTGGACCGGCTCGCCGGCATCGCCGCCGGCATCCTCGGGCACGACGTCGATCCCGACCGGCCCCTCGGCGAACAGGGCCTGGACTCCGCGCGCGCCCTGCGGCTGATCCGCGAGGCCCGTGCGGCCTTCGGCGCCGAGCTGCCCGCCACGGCCGTCTGGCGGCACCCGACGCTGCGGGCGCTGGCCGCACAGCTTCCCGACGTGGAGGAGGCGGCCGGTGGCACCGCCGAGGCGGCGCCGGACACGCCCGCCCCGACGCAGGCCGGACCCGCCGTGCGGCGGGAGCGGGGGCACGAGCAGGGCCGCGCCCAGGGACACAGCGGAGGGCAGCAGGGCGGAGGCCAGGAGCGGGGCCGCGGCCAGGAACGCGGCCCAGGGTGGGACGAGGACGTCGTCGCCGTCATCGGCATGGCGTGCCGTGTCCCGGGGGCCGGCGACGCCGAGGCGTTCTGGGAACTGCTCGCCGAGGGGCGGTGCCTGATCACGGACGTCCCGGACGGGCGGCTCGCGGGTGACGTGCCCGAGGGGTTCCGGGCCGCACTGCTCGACCGCGTCGACCTGTTCGACGCCGACTTCTTCGAGGTGACCCCCCGTCAGGCGGCGTCCATGGACCCGCAGCAGCGGGCGCTGCTGGAACTGAGCTGGCACGCCCTGGAGCACGCCGGACTCAACCCCGACGAGCTGGCCGGGCGCCCCGTCGGCGTGTACGCGTCCGCGTGCAGCTACGACTACCGCGAGCAGCTCGTCGCCCGCGGCACCGCCGCCGACGGCTACGCGACGACGGGCACCTTCCCCGCCTTCCTCGCCAACCGGATCTCCCACCTGTACGACTTCACCGGCCCCAGCATGACCGTCGACACCGCCTGCTCGGGTGCCCTGACCGCGCTCGCCCTCGCCGAGGCCGCGCTGCGCCGCGGGGACTGCGAGGTCGCCCTCGCCGGCGCCGCCAACGTGCTCAGCAACGGCTTCAACGCCCGCGCCTACCGCAAGGCGGGCATGCTGTCGCCGCAGGGCGAGCTGCGGGTCTTCGACGAGGGCGCCGACGGCTTCGTCCGGGGAGAGGGCGCCGGCTGGCTGGTGCTGAAGCCGCTGCGCCGGGCCGTCGCGGACGGCGACCCCGTACTCGCCGTGGTCCGCGCCGGTGCCGTCAATCACGGCGGACGCGCCGCCGCGCTCACCGCGCCCAACCCGCGGGCGCAGAGCGGCCTGATCCGCACCGCGCTCGACCGGGCCGGGCTGCGCGCCGCCGACCTGGGCTATCTGGAGGCCCACGGCACCGGCACCCCGCTCGGCGACCCCATCGAGCTGGACGCCTTCCGCGAGGTGCTCGCCGACGACCCGCAGGGCATGCCCGCCCGCGGCGCGGGACCCGAGGGACGGATCTGGGTCGGCTCCGCGAAGGCCAACATCGGTCACCTGGAAGGCGCGTCCGGCCTGGCCGGCGTGGTCAAGGCGGTGCAGGCGCTGCGGTACGGGCTGATCCCCGGCACCCCCGGCTTCAGCCGGCTCAACCCGCACATCGCCCTCGACGGGACGCCCCTGGCCGTCGCCGAGCGGCCGGTGCCGTGGCCGGCGACGGAGGGCGGCGCACCGCGCCGGGCGGCGGTCAGCGCGTTCGGGTTCGGCGGCAGCAACGCCCACGTCGTCCTGGAGGAGGCACCCGCGCTGCCCGACGCACCGGGCACGCCGGGCACGGCGGGCACGCAGGGCACGCCGGCCGCGCGCGACGGCGCCGGCTGGGCCGGCGGGCCCCTCGCCGTGCCGCTGTCCGCGGCGACGCCCGGCGCGCTCGCCCGTCTCGCCACCGCTCTCGCCGACCTCGTCGAGTCCGGCCGGGCGCCCGCCCTGGACGCGCTGGCCTGGACGCTCCAGTCGGGGCGGCGCGCACTGGCCCACCGCGCCCTGCTCGTCGTACGCGACACGGACGAACTCGCCGCCCGCGCCCGGGACCTCGCCGACGGGCGGAACGTTCCCGCACCCGCCGACCCGCGCCTCGCCGACTGGCTGGCGGGCGGCACCCTGTCCACGGCCGACTGGGCCGAGCTGTGGCCCGGCGGCAGCCTGCCCCGCCGGGTGCCGCTGGTGCCGTACCCCTTCGAGGGGCGGCCGTACTGGCTGCCCGGAGCCCCGCCCTCGGACGCGGGCGAGCCCGTGCTCACCGTGCGGGGCACCGACCCGCTCGCCGCGCACCGGGTCGGCGGCACCGCGGTGCTCCCCGGGGCGGCCCTGGTCGAGGTGCTCGCCGACGGCGGGCCGGTCTCGCTCGGCGGCGTGCGGTTCCTCGCGCCGGTGCCGGTGGCGCAGGGCGGCGGCGTACGGCTGCGGCGGGTCCAGGAGAACGGGCGGATACTCGCCGTGGCGCAGGACGGCGGGGTCCGCGCCCGTGCCGCCGCGGCCACCCGGCCCGCCCAGCCGCCGCGCCCCGTCGACCTGGGCGCCGGCCGCACCGAGACCGTCGACCTCCCCGCCGTCCTGGCCCGGCTCGGCATCGAGACCGGGCCCGTCTACCGCGTGCTGCGCGATGTCCACCGTACGGGCGGGCGGGTGACCGCACGCATCGTCGCTCCGCTCGCCGAGGAACCGCACACCCGCCGGATCGCCTGGCTGGACGCGGCCCTGCAAACCTCCTGCGCGCTGCTGGAGGGCACCGGGCCCCGCGTCGCCGCGGCCCTGGACCGCATCGAGTGGACGGGGCAGGTGCCCGAGGAGGCGCTGCTGACCGTGCACCGGGTCGGCGGCGGAACCTCTCACACCGTCGTCGACCTGGAGGCCACCGCGCCCGACGGCACGGTCGTCCTGACCGTGAACGGGCTGCGCCTGCACCCGCCGGCCGCCCCCGCCGCCCCCGTGGCCGACGCTCCGTCGACGGCGTGGGCCGCCGACCCCGGCGCGCGGGGCAGCGTCCCCGTGTACGGCGTCGGGCCCGGCTTCCGATCCGGCGACCGGGCGTCGGCCGGGACGACATCGGCCGGGATGGCCACGGCCGGGGTGGCGTCGGCCGGGATGGCCACGGCCGGGATGGCCACGGCCGGGGAAGCGTCGGCCGGGAGGACGACGGCCGGGGCGGGGTCGGGCGAGGCGCAGGGGTTCCGTGCCGGCGGGGAAGCGGTCGCCGTACCGGAACCGCAGGGCGGCGGCGCGGTCGAGGGCGGCGGCGTCCGGGTGCTCGTGCCCGAATGGCTGCCGGAAACGGCCGGACACGACGGGGGAGAGGGGCCCGTCGTCCTGGTGCACGACCGGGACAGCGCCCGCCTCGCCGCGGCGGCGCCGGCCGGTGCCGTGCGCTGCCCGCTGGGCCCGGACGGCCTGGACCAGCGGGAGTTCGCCGCCCGGCTGGACGGCCTGACCGGGCCCGTACGCGTCGCGCTGCTCGTCGACGGCTCGGCCTGGGACGACGACGCCACCGGTGTCGCGGCCCTGCGCGGCTGGCTGCGGACCCTGCTGGCGGTCGGCCGGGAACTGGCCGCACGGACCCGCCCCGCCACCGTCACCCTGGTCACCACCGCGCTCGCCGCCCCCGGCGGCGGCACCCCCGCACCGGGCGCCGCCCTCCAGGGTGCGCTGCTCGGCGCGCTGCGCACCCTGCCCCGCGAGTGCGCCGCGCTGTCGGCCGCCGCCGTCGACCTCGGCCCCGCCGCCGGGCCCGCGGACCTGGCCGCCGCGCTCGCCGAACCCGCCGGGCCCGCCGTCCCGTCGATCGCCCTGCGCGACGGACTGCGCCACCGCCAGGTCTACACCGAACTGCCCGCCCCGCCCCCCGCGGCGGACGGAACCGGCTTCGCGCACGGCGGCGGCTACGTGCTGTTCGGCGGGGCCGGCGGCATCGGCGCCGAGGTCGCCCGCCACCTCGCCGGCCGCTACCGCGCCGGGCTGCTGCTGGTCGGCCGCTCACCCGCCGACGACGCCACCCGCGCCCTGCTCGGCGAACTCGCCGCGCTGGGCGGCCGGGCGCGGTACCGCAGCGCCGACGTCACCGACCCGGCCGCCGTGACCCGCGTCCTCGCCGAGTGCCGGGAGCTGTACGGGCGTCTGGACGGCGCCGTGCACAGCGTCGGCTCGGTCAGCGCCGCCCGGCTGGAGGAGCTGACCGACGCCGACCTCGACCGGGTGCTGGCGACCAAGGTCACCGCCGTGACGCACCTGCGCCGGGCGCTCGCCGACTCCGCCGCGGCGTCCGGCAGGCCCGCCGCGCTCGTGCTGTTCTCCTCCGTCGCCGGGCTGTTCGGCAGCGTCGGCGGCCTGAACTACGCGGCGGCCAACGCCTGGCTCGGGCACTACGCCACGGCGACGGAGACGGCGACGGGACCCGCCGTCCGGGTCTTCGACTGGGGGCTGTGGCGTGCCACCGGACTGGCCCGGCGGTACGCGGGCCACGTCCGGCGGGAGTACCCCGGCCTCACCGACTTCGCACCGGAAAGGGGTGTGGCCGCCTTGGAAGCGGGCATGTCCGGCAACCATCCGCACACCGTCGCCGTCGCGGGCGACCCCGAGCCCCTGCGCCCGCTCACCGCACGGCCCGCCGCGACGGCCGGCCCCGACGACGCCGCGCACCGGCTCGACCGCTACGCCCGCGCGACGCTGGCCCACCGCATGAGCGAGCTGGGCTTCCCGCCCGCCCTCGCCGCCCGCCCCGGCGCCGACGCCGAGAGCGCCGCCCGGCTGCTCGGCGCCGTCCCCGAGCACCGGCGGCTGCTGGCCGCCGTCCGCGAACTCCTCGCCGAGCACCACCGCGACGGGCGGCCGGTGCCCACCACCGGCGAACTCGCCGCCGCCCGCGAGGGGCTGCTCGCCGACCACCCCGACCTGCACGGCCACGTCGCCCTCCTGGACCGGACGCTGGAGGCCTACGGGCCGGTGCTGCGCGGGGAGACGCCGCCCGCCGCCGTGCTGTTCCCCGGCGGCGACCTCGGCGCGGTCAGCGCCGTCTACAGCGGCAACCAGCTCTTCGACCCGGTGAACCGCGCCGCCGCCGAGTCCCTCGCCGACGCCGCGGCCCGCACCGGGCCCGGCGCCCGCATCCTGGAGATCGGCGCCGGCGTGGGCGGCACCACCGCCTCCGCCCTCGCCGCGCTCGACGCCCGCGGTGTCACCGGCTTCTCCTACGTCTACACGGACGTCTCCCCGGCCTTCCTCCAGCACGGGCGGCGGCGCTTCGGCGACCGGATCGCGCCCCGGCTGCTGGACATCGAGAAGAACCCGGCCGCCCAGGGCTTCGCGGACGGCTCGGCCGACCTCGTCGTCGCCAGCAACGTGCTGCACGCCACCCGCGACCTGGCCCGCACCCTGGACCACATACGGCAGCTGCTCGCACCCGGCGGCCGGCTGGTGCTCGTGGAGATGGTCGTGCCGGCCGCCGTCTACACCCTCACCTTCGGCCTGACCGACGGCTGGTGGCGGTACGTCGACGAGCAGTGGCGCCTGCCGCACGGGCCGCTGCTCGACATCGGCCGCTGGCGTGCGCTCCTCGACGCCCGCGGCTGGCGGCTGCACGCGACGGACCTGCTGCGCGAGGCACCGGGCTGCGTGGCCCTGCTGACGTGTGTGCCGGACGCGCCCTCCAGCACGGGCCCGGACGACGACGGCGTCCGCGCCGCACTGCCCGACGCCGGGGCCGTCGCCGGTGAACTGCGCGGCCTCGTCCGGGAACTGCTCGGCGACCCCACGGCCGAGGTGCCCGGCTGGGTGCCGTGGCAGGAACTGGGCATCGACTCGCTGCTGAACATGGAGTTCGTCGAGGAACTCGCCCGCCGCTACGGGCCCGTGGGGCCGACCGCCCTGTTCGAGCACCGCACGGTGGACGACCTCGCCCGCATGCTCGCCGCCCGGTCCGTCCCGGGCGGGCCTCCCGCCGGGCAGGACGCCGGGCCGCGGACCGGGCAGCAGGCCGGGCCTCCCGCCGGGCCCGGCGGCGACGGTGAGGACCTCGTGCCGCGGCTCGTGCGGCTCGTCGCCGAACTGACCGCGCAGGACCCGGCCGCGCTCGACGCGGACACCGCCTTCCCCGAGCTGGGCGTGGACTCGCTGCTGCACGAGGAGTTCTGCGAGCGGCTGCGCGCGCTGTTCCCCGCCGCGGACGTGCCCGCCACCCTGCCCTTCGAGCATCCGACCCCCCGTGCGCTCGCCCGGCACCTGGGCCGGCTCCCGGCCGGCGCCGCGCCGGTGAGCGGTGCGGGCACCGGCGCGCGCAGCGGCGCGGCCCTCCTCGACGTACCGGCCACGGCGCAAGCACCGTCGGCCGGCGCCACCGAACCCGCCCCGGGCACCACGACCACCCCGGTAGCGGCCACCGCCACCGAACCCGCCCCGGACTCCGCCGCCGCCGTCGTCCCGGCACCCGCGCCGCGCGCCGCCGTGACCGCCGCCCCGCCGCGGGCCTGGCGTCCGGTGGCCGCCCCGGCCGCGGACGCCGGTGCCGTCGCCGTCGTCGGACTGGCCGGCCGCTACCCCGGCGCCGCGGACCTCGACGCCTTCTGGGACCTGCTCGCCTCGGGACGCACCCCCGTGCGCGAGGTGCCCGCCGAGCGCTGGGACTGGCGCACCGCACGCACCCGCGGCGGCGGCTACGCCCGCTGGGGCTGCTTCCTCGACGGCATCGACGCCTTCGAACCGGCCATGTTCCGGATCGCCCCGCGCGACGCCGCGCTCATGGACCCGCAGGAACGACTCTTCCTCGAGGTCGCGCGGGAGGCCTTCGAGACCGCCGGATACGCCCGGCACACCCTGGCCGGCAGCCACGGCGGGCCGCGGGTCGGCGTGTTCGCCGGCGTCACGGCCAACAGCCATCTGCTCGCCCAGCGCGACGCCCGTGCGGCGGGCGCCGACAACCCCGAGTACGCGGTCACGGCCGCCGCCTCGGTCGCCAACCGGGTCTCGCACGCCTTCGACCTGAGCGGCCCCAGCCTCACCGTCGACACCATGTGCTCCTCGTCGCTGACCGCGCTGCACCTGGCCTGCCGGGCACTGCTGGACGACGAGGCCGACCTCGCCCTGGCCGGCGGCGTCAACCTCTATCTGCACCCCGACCGCTTCGCCGGCCTCTGCGCGCTCGGCATGCCCTCGCGGGGCGACCGCACCCGGGCCTTCGGCGCCGGCGGCGACGGCTTCGTGCCCGGCGAGGGCGCGGGCGCGGTCGTCCTCAAGCGGCTGGACCGGGCACGCGCCGACGGCGACACCGTGCACGCCGTCATCCGCGCCACCGGCCTCAACCACGGCGGCGGCACGGGCGGCTACACCGTGCCCAACCCGCGCGCCCAGGCCGCGCTGATCGAGGCGACCCTGCGGCGCGCCGGAGCCGAGCCGTGGACCGTCGGATACGTGGAGGCGCACGGCACCGGCACCGAACTCGGCGACCCGGTCGAACTGCGCGCCCTCGCCCTCGCCTTCGAGGAAGCGGGCAGCGTCGGCCCGGTGCGCGTCGGCTCGGTGAAGTCCAACATCGGGCACGGTGAGGCCGCCGCCGGCATCGCCGGACTCACCAAGGCCGTCCTCCAGTTGCGGCACCGGCGCCTGGTGCCGACGCTGCACGCCGAGCGCCCCAACCCCAAGCTGGGCCTGGAGGGCACCGCGCTGCGCGTCCAGACCTCCGCCGAGCCGTGGACGGTGCCGGACGGGCCGCGCCGGGCGGCCGTCAGCTCCTTCGGGGCGGGCGGTGCCAACGCCCATGTGGTGCTGGAGGAGTACCTGGAGGAGCCGGCCGGCACCGCGGACCCCGCGGGCGCCGCGCCGTACCGGGGTGTGACGCCCACGCCGGGCCCCGTGCTGGTGCCGCTCTCCGCACCCGACCCGGACCGGCTGCGCACCGTCGCCCGGAACCTCGCCCGGGTCGCCGACGGCTTCGCCCTCGCGGACATCGCCTACACCCTGCACACCGGCCGGGACCGGTTCGCGCACCGGGCCGCCGTCGTCGCCCGCGACGTCGCCGAACTGCGCGCCGCGCTGCTCGCCCTCGCCGACGGCACCGCCCACCCGGCCCTGGTCACCGACGCCGGGCAGGACGGCGCCGATCCGGCCGCCCGCGCCTGGGTCGCCGACGGCGACCGCCCCGCGCCCGCCGCCGGGCGGCGGGTGCCGCTGCCGGTGACGCCGTTCGCCCGTGAGCGGTGCGCACCGCCGGACGCCACCACCTCCCCCATGCCGCTCACCGACACCGTGCACACCCCCGCCTCGCGCACGGTGACCGCCCGGCTCGGCGCCGCCTCCCGCTGGGTCGCCGACCACGTCGTGGACGGACAGCCGCTGCTGCCCGGGGCGTTCCACCCCGAACTCGTGCACGAGGCCCTGCTCAGCGCCGACGAGAACCCGTACCGCACCGTCATCCACGACCTGCTCTGGCCGCGGCCGGCCGCCGGGCTGCCCATGGAGGTCCGCACCGAACTCGGCGAGCCCGACGAGCGGGGGGCGAGGCGCTTCAGCACCGTCGTCGGCGACACCGTGGTCGCCCAGGGCCGCACCGAGCCGGCCGCGAGCCCGTCCGGACCCGTACGGCCGCTGCTCGTCTACCGGCCCGACGACCTCGACGCCCACCTCGGCGACGGCGGACCCGGCCCCTTCTACGAGGCGTTCGCCGCCCACGGCTTCGCCTACGGGCCCCTCTACCGCACCGTGCGGCGGGCCGTCGTGCACGGCGAGGAGGTCACCGCGGAACTCCGGCTGCCCGAGGGCGAGGACCCCGACGGACGGCATGTGCTCCACCCGGCCCTGTTCGACGGCGCCTGCCAGACGGCCGCGCGGCTGCTGCTCGCCGACGGCCCCGGCACGCCCCGACGGCGGCTGCGTCCGCTCGCCGTCGACCGGCTGAGCGTCCACGCACCCGTCACCGGCCGGATCTACGTGCACGCACGTCGGGTCCGGCACGACGAACGGGCCCGGGTCCACGTCTTCGACCTGCGGCTGATCGACCCGGCCGGCGGCACGGTCGTCGCCCTCGCGGAAGGCTTCCGCGTCCGCGTCGACGAGCCCGCCGACGGCACCGGCGCGGTCCGCGCCACCGGGGCCGGACACCCCGGCACGCACGGAACGGGTGAGGGGGACCCCGCCGACGCCGCCGGCGTGCACGGATACCGGCTCGGCTGGCGGCCGGCCACCGTGGGCGACCCCGACCCCGGCGCGCCGCACGGGCCGCTGTGGGTGATCGGGGACGGCGCGGTCGCCGCACGCCTGCGGACCGGCGCCGCCGCGGTCCTGCCGCCCGCGCGGGCCGCCGACGAGACCGCGCTCACCGACACCGCCGCCGCCACCGGCACCCCGGCCGCCGTCCTCGTCGACCTGACCGGCACCGGCCACCCGGTGCTCGGCACCGAGCCGCTGACCCTCCAGGAGACGGCGCGGCGCTGGACACCGTTCGCCGAGGACACCCTCGGCACCGTCTTCGGCGTACTGCGGGCCCTCGTCCGCAGCCGCGCCCTGGACGGCGCCCGGGTGCTGCTCGTGACGTCCTGCCCGGGAGCCGACCCCGAGCCCGCGCCCACCGACCACGCCCTGCACAGCCTGGTCCGCACCGTCGCGGGCGAGACCGGACGCTTCACCGTGCGCCTGGCCGGGGTGGACGCCGACCGGGTCACCGCCGCCGAACTGCTCGCCGAGGCCCACCGGGACGACGCGGACTGGGTGCGGCTCGGCCCCGACGGGCGCCACGCCGCCGTGCTGTACGCCGAGGCCGCGGACGAGGCCGGCTCCGGCGACGCCGGGGCGCTCCTCACCGACGGCGGGAGCTACCTGATCACCGGCGGGCTCGGCGGGCTGGGCCGCCACATCGCCGCCGACATCCTGCGCCGCCGGCCGACGGCCACCCTCGTCCTCGTCGGCCGCTCGGCCGCCGCCGAGGACGCGCTTCAGGAACTGCGCCGCGCGGCCGGAGACGGCGCCGCCGTGCACTACCGGCGCTGCGACGTCGCCGACCCCGCACAGGTCGCCGCGCTCGCCGACTGGCTGGACGGCGCCGGCATCCGGCTGCGCGGTGTCGTGCACACCGCCGGCGTGCTGCGCGACGGCTTCCTGCGCGGCAAGAGCGCCCAGGACGTGGCTCAGGTGTGCCGGGGCAAGGTGCTCGGCGCGCTCCACCTCGACGCGGCGCTCGCCGGGCACCCGCTGGACTTCTTCCTGCTGTGCTCCTCGCTGGCCGCCCTGGTCGGCAACCAGGGGCAGTCCGACTACGCCTTCGCCAACGGCTTCCTGGACGGGTTCGCCCGGCGACGCGCCCGCTGGGCCGAACACGGACTGCGCACCGGACGCACCCTGTCGGCAGGCTGGCCGGTCCTGTCCGACGCCGGCATGACCCTCGAGCCGCACGCCCTGGACTACCTCGCCCAGACCTACGGCCTGCGTCCCGTCACCACCCGCGAGGCGGTGCGGGCACTGTGGCCGCGCCTGGCCGTGGCCCGGGGCCCGGAGACGGCGTACACGGCGCTGGTCGCGGGGGACACGGCCGTCTGGGAGCGGGCCACCGGCTCGCCCGGCGCGCCGCCCGCCCCGTCGGGCGCACGCGGCGCGGCAGGCTCACCGGCCGGTGCCCCCGACACCCCCGCCGGTGCCTCCGGCAGCCCGGCCGGTGCCTCCGGCAGCCCGGCCGGTGCCCCCGACACCCCCGCCGGTGCCTCCGGCAGCCCGGCCGGTGCCCCCGACACCCCCGCCGGTGCCTCCGGCAGCCCGGCCGGTGCCTCCGGCAGCCCGGCCGGTGCCTCCGGCACCCCGGCCCGTGCCTCCGGCAGCCCGGGGGTCCCGGACTCGGGGGACGCGCTGGGCTGGGTGGCGCGGAAGGTCGCGCAGACCACCGGTGTGCCCGCCGGGTCGATCGATCCGGACGCCGCGCTCGACTCGTACGGGATCGACTCCATCGCGTCGATGCGGCTGAGCCGGATCCTGGAGGACGACCTGGGGCGGGTGCCCCTGTCGGTGCTGCTCGACAGCTCCAGCCTGCGGGACCTGACGGCCCGTCTGGAACGCGACCACGGGCCGCGGCTGGCGGCCCTGGCGGGCGCCGCCCCCGAGCCGCCGCCCGCACCCGGCGGGGCGGAGCCGTCCGCCGCCCCCGCGGCCCGCTCGTCCGCCGCCCCGCCGGTCGTCGGCCCGTCCGTCGGCCGGGGGGCCGGTCCGGTCGTCTCCGGGGCCGTGGAGGACCCCGCGCCCGGGACGCAGGAGCCCTTCGCCGGTGCCGTGCTGCCCGAGCGGCTCGTCGGGATGTGGGCCGCCGACCAGGCCGCGGCACCCGAGGCGCCGTACAACGTGTCCCTGGCCTGGCGGCTGCCCGCCGGCACGGACCGCGCCGCGCTGTCCGCGGCGGTCGCCGCCCTGGTGCGGCGGCACCCGGTGCTCGCCTGCCGCGTGCGCCCGCTCGACGGCCGCCCCGCGCTGGTGCCCGCACCCGAGGCGCCCGCGCTTCAGACCCGTACCGTCGCGGACACCGCCCTCGACGACGCCGTCCGCGAGGAGGCGGACCGCCGGCTGCGCACCTCTGCCGAACCGTTGCTGCGGGCGGTGCTGTGGGAGCCCGAGGACGGCGGCGCCCCGGTGCTCCAGCTGACCACGCACCACATGGTCGTCGACGGACGCTCCGCCGACCTGCTCGGCCGTGACCTCGCCGCCCTGTACGCGGGGCGCGAGCTGCCGCCCGCCGCACCGTTCGACGCCGCGCTGCGCCGGGAGCTGCGGCACGCCGAGGGCGACGCGTCCGGGCGGGCCGAGGCCGAGCGGCGCTTCGCCGAGCGGCTGGCCGACGGGCGGGCCGCGGGCGTGCTGTTCCCCGGCGGCGGTGAACGGGCGGGGGCCGCCGGAGGCCACCGCGAGTACCGGCTGCCCGCGGCCCTGTCGCACACCCTCGCCCGGATCGCCGAGGACGCGGGCGTGCCGGGGTTCACCGCGCTGCTCGGCGCGTTCGCCGCCGCCCTGTCCCGGACGAGCGGCCACCGCTCCTTCCTGGTGGCCGTGCCCGTCTACGGGCGCGGCGGAGGCCAGGAGGACCACAGCGTCGGATGCTTCGTCACCACCGTGCCGCTGCGCGTCGATCTCGACACCGGCCGGCCCGTCCGCGACTGGCTGCGCGAGCTGCACCAGGAGGTGCGTGCCGCGCTCGGCCGGTCCGCGGTGCCCTACCCGCGGCTGGCCGAGCTGTGCCGGGAGGCCGGCGGCCCGGACGCCGTGCCCACCGTCACCCTCGCCTACCAGAACTGGGAGCGGGACGCCGCCGAGCACGACGGCACCGACGGGACGGACGGGGCCGACGGGACGGTCGGACCCGGGTGGGAGCCGGTCCACCGGCGCGGGCAGCGCGGTCACTTCGACCTCGGCCTCGAGGTCACCGACACCGGCCACGGCCTGGAGGTGCTCGCCAACCACCGCACCGCCGTGCTCGGACCCGACCAGGTCGACGGCTTCGTGGAGGACCTGCGGCGCTCGGCCGCCGAACTCGCCCGCGCGGCGGACGGCACGCTCGGGGACGTGCTCGACCCGGCCGCGGGGACCCTGCCCGCCCGGATCGCCGCGACCGCGCGCCGCCGCCCGGACGCGGTGGCCGTCGAGGACCGCGACGGCAGCCTCAGCTACGCCGGACTCCAGGCCCTCTCCGACGACATCGCGGGCCGCGTGGACCGTCTCGCCCGGCCCGGGGAGCCCGTCGCCGTCCTGATGCACCGCACCGCGCGGCTGCCCGCCGTGCTCCTCGGCATCCTCAAGAGCGGGCGCCCCTACGTGCCCCTCGACGAGTCCTACCCCAGCGAACGGCTCGGTCTCGTCGTCGACCGGGCCGGCTGCCGCGTCGCCCTGGCCGACCGCGAACTGACCTGGCTGCTGCCGCAGCACCTGCACGTCATCGACCCGCAGCAGCCGGGCGACTCACAGCGGCCGGACGCGCCGGGCTCGCCGCGGGCGTACGACCCCGCGCCGCTGTCGCCGGACGCCCTGGCCTACCTGATGTTCACCTCGGGCAGCACCGGGCAGCCCAAGGGCGTCGCCGTCACCCACGGCAACGTGGTGCACACCCTGGAGGCGATCGCCGCCACCGTCGGCGTCGACGAGCGCGACCCGGGACGGCTGCTCGCCGTCACCACCGTGTGCTTCGACATCTCCGTCCTGGAGCTGTTCCTGCCGCTGCTGCTCGGCGGGACCGTCGTCGTCGCCGAACGCGCCGACGTCGTCGACGCCCGGCGCCTGGCCCGGCTGCTCACCGAACGGGACATCAGCCTGATGCAGGCCACCCCCGCGGGCTGGCAACTGCTCGTGGAGGGCGGCTGGCAGGGACGCCGGACGCTGACCGCGCTGTGCGGCGGCGAGGCGCTGCCGCCGAACCTGGCCGCCGCCCTCGCCGAGCGCACCGCCGCGCTGTGGAACGTCTACGGGCCGACGGAGGCGACCATCTGGTCCACCATCGCGCCGGTCACCGCCACCGGCCCCGTCCACCTCGGCGAACCGATCGGCGCGACCCGGCTGCTGCTCACCGAGGTCGACGGCGACCGGCCGGCCGCGCCCGGCGAACCCGGCGAGCTGTGGATCGGCGGCTCCGGCGTCGCCCAGGGGTACTGGCGGCAACCGGAGCTGACCGCCCAGCGGTTCACCGGGCACCCGCTGTCCCCGGAGGGCGGCGGACGCTGGTTCCGCACCGGGGACCTGGTGCGCCGCGACGAGGCGGGGCGGCTGGTCTTCCTCGGCCGGGCCGACAGCCAGGTCAAGGTGCGCGGCCACCGGATGGAACTCGGCGAGATCGAGGAGGTGCTCGGCCGCCACCCGGCGATCGCCCGGGTCCTCGTCGCGGTCCGCGGCGAGGGGCCCTCGGCCCGGCTGCTGGCCGTCGCCGTGCCACGGGCCGGCGCCGAACCGCCCGGCCTGCGGGAGCTGCGCGAGTACGCCGCGGCCGTTCTGCCGCCGTGGATGCTGCCGGACCGGCTGGCCGCCGTGGCCGAGCTGCCCCTGACCCCCAACGGCAAGGTCGACCGCAAGGCCGCGGTCGCCCTCGCCGACGGGACCGGGCCGGCGGTCGACTCGGTGGCCGCATCGACGGTCGACTCGGTGGCCGGGGCTGCGGCCGGGTCGGTGGCCGGGGCTGCGGCCGGGGCGGCGGTCGGCTCCACCGGCAGTCAGGCGGGACGCGGGACGGTGACCTACGAGCGGCTCGTACGGGAGGTCACCACGATGTGGAGGGAACTGCTGGAACTCGACGACGTACCCGCCGACCAGCGGTTCTTCGACCTCGGTGGCAACTCGCTGCTGCTCGGGCAGCTGTTCGCGCGGCTGGAGGAGGCCTACCCCGGAACCGGCCTCGAACTCGCCGACCTCTTCGCCCGGCCCACCGTCGCCGACCTCGCCGAACTCCTCACCGCCCGACTGGGCGCCCGGCCCGCCCCCGCACCGGCCGCCGCCCCGGCCGGCGGCGCCCCCGCCCGGCCCTCCCGCCGTGAGCTGCGGCGCGCGTTCCGACTCGGAGACGACCAACGATGAACGAACTGTCCCCCGACCTCGACCCCAACGCCGTCGCCGTCGTCGGCATGGCCTGCAAGTTCGGGCCCGCCACCTCCGTCGACCGGCTGTGGGAGCTGCTGCGCGAGGGCCGCACCGGCGTCCGCCGCCACACCCCGGCCGAACTCGTCGCCCTCGGCCACGACCCCGCCACCGTACGGCGGGAGGAGTTCGTGCCCGCCGGGGTGGTGCTCGAGGACGCCGACGCCTTCGACGCCGAGTTCTTCGGCTACAGCGCCCAGCACGCCGAATGGCTCGACCCGCAGCAGCGGCTGCTGCTGGAGACGTCCTGGCACGCGCTGGAGGACGCCGGGTTCGCGCCCGACCGCACCGGGCTGCGCACCGCCGCCTACGTCTCCGTGGGGCAGCCCACCCTGCCGCCGGTCGGCATCACCGAGCTGGACGCCGCCGGGATGATCCGCTTCTCCTCCGCCGACAAGGACTTCGCCGCCACCCGCGTGTCGTACAAGCTCGGCCTGACCGGGCCGAGCATGACCGTGCAGACCGCGTGCTCCAGCGGGCTGGTCGCCCTGCACCTGGCCGCCGAGGCCCTGCTCGGCGAGGAGTGCGAACTGGCGGTCGTCGCCGCGGCCTCGCTGCACTTCCCGCAGGCCGGCTATCTCGCCGCGCCCGGCATGATCCTCTCGCCGAGCGGCGAGTGCCGCCCCTTCGACGACCGGGCCGACGGCACCCTCTTCGGCAACGGCGGCGGCGCCCTGGTGCTGCGCCGGCTCGCCGACGCCGTCGCCGACGGCGACCCGATCCGCGCCGTGCTGCGCGGCAGCGCCGTCAACAACGACGGCGCCCGCAAGATGGACTACCACGCGCCGTCCCCCGAGGGGCAGGAGGCGGTGCTGCGCGAGGCCCTCGCCGTCGCCGGCGTCGACCCGCACTCGGTGGGCCTGCTGGAGACCCACGGCACCGGCACCCACCTCGGCGACCCCGTCGAGTTCGCCGCGCTGGAACGCGTCTACGGCGGCGAGCGTCCGCACCCCGCCGCCGTCGGCTCCGTCAAGTCCGTGCTCGGGCACCTCAACACCGCCGCGGGCATCGCCGGTGTCGTCAAGGCAGTCCTGGCCCTGGAGCACGGCTCGGTGCCCCGGCAGATCCCCTTCGACACGCCCAACCGCGCCCTCGGCGGGGCGGGCGGACTGCGCATCGCCGACGCCGGGACCGCCGAGGGCGGCTGGCCGGTGCCCGACGGTCCCCGGCGCGCCGCCGTCAGCTCCTTCGGCATCGGCGGCACCAACGCGCACGTCGTCCTGGAACAGGCCCCCGAACCGGCCGTGCCGGTGCCGCTGCCCACCGGCGCCGGGAGCAGTGCCCGCACGAGCACCGGCACCGGCCCGGGCAGCGGCACCGGTACGGCCGGGCGGCGGCGCTGGGCCGTGCTGTCCGCGCACACCGAGCCCGCCCTGCGTGAGCTGGCCGGCGCGCTCGCCGACGCGGTCGAGTCGCTGCCGCTGCCGGACGTCGTGCACACCCTGCGCGAGGGCCGCAGCCACCGGCGGACCCGGATCGTGCTCGGCGCCACGACCGGCGCCGAACTCGCCGACGCGCTGCGCACGTTCGCCGCCGACGGCCGGTTCGACGCCGCGGCCGTCCCGGACGGCTACCGCGCCTGGGCGGCCGGCGAGGGCCCGCTGCCCGCGGCCGAATCCGAATCCGAAGCCGTCGCCGGAACCGTCACCGAGGCCGTTGCCGGTGCTGGTGTCGGGGCCGGGTCGGATGCCGGAGCCGGAGCCGGAGCCGGAGTCGGTGCCGGAGCCGTTGCCGGAGACGGTGCCGGGGTGCGGGCTCCGCGGCGTGTCCGGCTGCCCGGTTACCCCTTCGCCCGTACCCGCTGGCCCCGGCGGGGCGCCGCCCTGGTGCGCACCGTGCGCCCCGACGAGCCCCTCGCCGCCGACCACGTGGTGGCCGGCCGGCCCGTGCTGCCCGCCGCCGCCCAGCTCGACCTCGCCCTGACCGCCGCCCGGCGCGACGGGGCCGTCACCGGCCGGCTCACCGACATCGCCTTCCACCGGCCCGTGGAGGTCACCGACACCGTCACCCTGAGCGCCACCGTCACCGACGGCACCGTCACCGTGGCCTCGGACGCCCCGCACACCGAGGCCCGCGTCACCACCGCCGCGCCCGAGGCGGCCGGCCCGCTCGACCTCGCCGCGCTGCGCGCCGCCCACCCCGACCGGGCCGAACCCGCCGACCTGTACCGCTGGTTCGCCGACCACGGCGTCTCCTACGGCCCCGCCTTCCAGGTGCTGCGCGAACTGCGCCACGGCGACGAGGGCGCCCTGGCCCGGGTCGAGGCCCCCGACGCGCCCGCCGACGGCGACACCCTGTCCCCGTACGTCCTCGACGGCGCCCTGCAGACCGTCATCGGCTGCGTGCTGCGCGAGGACCTCGGCGGCGAGACCTTCATCCCGTT
This sequence comes from Streptomyces sp. NPDC031049, assembly GCF_055571015.1. NCBI lineage: Bacteria > Bacillati > Actinomycetota > Actinomycetes > Kitasatosporales > Streptomycetaceae > Streptomyces > Streptomyces sp. NPDC031049. The sequence continues at coordinate 36,253 of NZ_JBVIGC010000029.1, read as the reverse complement.
CGCGGTGGAGGCGCTCACCCTGCACGCCGACCTCCCGCGCGAGGTCTGGGTCCGCATCCGCCCGCTGCCGCTGGCCGGACAGGGGCGCCGGGTGCGCAAGTACGACGTGACGGTCGCCGGCCCCGACGGGCGCGTGGTGCTCACCCTGGACGGGCTCGCCCTGCGCCCGGTGCCCCGCCCCCGGGACGCCGAGGTCCGCGCTCTGCCCGACGGGGTCCACCTGTTCGCGCCGAGCGCGGTGCCCTTCACCGCGGAACCCGGCGGAGCCACGGAACCCGGCGGAACGGGAGTACGCGACCGAGCCGCCGGAGACGCGCAGGCCCGGCCCGTCGTCGTCATCGGGGACGCTCCCGTCGAGGGCGCCGGCCTCGTGCTGGACGACCCGCGGGACCCCGAAGCCGCCGCCCGCACCGGAGCCGAACTGGCCCGGTGGCTCGGCGACGGCACCGCACCGCCCGTCGTCGTCTGGCCGATCACCGCCACCGCGCGCGGCGCCGCCGACGCCGGGCTGCGCATGCTCGCGCTGCTGCGGGCCCTGCTGCGCCCGCTCGCCCGCCGCGGCGCCACGGTGATCGTGCCCCACCCCGACAACCCCCTCGACGACGCCGCAGCCGTCACCGGCGCCGGACTCGCCGCGCTGGGCCGCTCCCTGGCAGGGGAGAACCCCCGCTTCGAACTGACCGCCGTCGCCCTGGACCCGGGCGCGGGCCCCGCCGCCCTCGCCGACGCCGTCCGCCGCCCCGCGCCCGCCTCCCGGCTGGTGACCGCGGGACGCGACGGCACGCTCACCACGACCGAACTGCGCCCGCTGCCCGTGCCCGCACCGCACCGGGAGCCGTTCCGGCGCGGCGGACGCTACTGGATCAACGGGATGGGCGCCCTGGCCGCCCTGCTCGCCGGGCACCTCCTCGACCGGTACGCCGCCCACGTCGTGCTGACCGGGCGCTCCGCCGCCGACGGTGAGCGCGCCGCCGAACTGGCCCGGCTCGGCGAACGCGCCGAGCGCACCGGCGGATCGGTCTTCTACCACCAGCTCGACGCGACCGACGCGGAGGCGGTGCGGGCCCGCGCCGTCCGGCTCTCCGCCGAGGGCCCCGTCCACGGCGTGCTGCACTGCGCGGGCGTGCTGCGCGACGCGTACGTCCTGCGCAAGGACACCGCCGACGCCGCCGAGGTGATCGCCGCCAAGCTGACCGCGGCCGTCGCCCTCGACGAGGCCACCGCCGACTGGCCGCTGGACTGCTTCGTCGTCTACTCGTCGGTGTCCGGCGCGCTCGGCAGCCCCGGCCAGGCCGATTACGCCTTCGCCAACGCCGCCGCCGACGCGCTGGCCGGCCTGCGCGCCCGCCGCGTCCGGGCCGGCCTGCGGCACGGGCGCTCCCTGTCGGTCGCCTGGCCCTACTGGGCCGACGGCGGCATGCGCACCGGGGGCGACGCCGAACAGGTCCTCGGTGAACTCGGCATGCGGCCGATGCCCGGCGAGAGCGGACTGGCCGTCCTGGAGTCTCTGCTGGCGGCGGACGGTGACGCAGGACACCCGGCGCCCGTCGTGCTGTACGGGGAGCGGGACCGGCTGCTGGAGTCGTTCCCGCTGCTGCGGGACGCCGCGACCGAGCCGCCCGCGCAGGCCGCCGCCGTCTCTGCTCCCACCGCCACCTCCGGCTCCGGCTCCGGCTCCGTCTCCGGCTCCGGTTCGGCCTCCGCGACGGCGGCCGGGGCGGGGGGCGGCGGAGCCGCGCTCGTCGAGCGGCTGCGGGCCGTCGTCGCCGAGGCGACCCGTACGCCGCTGAAGGACGTCACCGAGGACCGGCCGTTCGACGACCTCGGCATCGACTCGCTGCTCGCCATCCGCGTCGTGGAGATGCTGGAGACGGACTTCGGGCGGCTGTCCAAGACCCTGCTCTTCGAGTGCCGCACGGTCGCCGAACTCGCCGAACACCTCGCCGAGGAGTTCCCCGAGCGCTGTGCGGAACTCACCGGTGCCGGCACCGGTCGTCAGGAGCCCGCGGAGTCCGCCGGGTCCGTGGAGCCCGAGCCGCCGGCGTCGGCGACCGCGCCGCTCCCGGCCGATCGAGACCTCCCGGCCGCCGTCCCCGGCCGCCCGACGGCCCCCGGCCCCGCGGACGGGTCCCGGAGCGGGCCGCCGGTGCCGGGGGAGCCGGCCGACCCGCGTGCCGTCGCCGTCATCGGCGTCGCCGGACGCTTCCCGCAGGCCGACGGGCTCGACCAGCTGTGGGCCAACCTGCTGGCCGGCCGCGACAGCATCACCGAGGTGCCGCGCGACCGCTGGGACGCCGACGCCCTCTACGACCCGGACAAGACCCGCGTGGACCGCACGTACACCAAGTGGGGCGGGTTCGTCGACGGCGTCGAGGAGTTCGACGCGCCGCTGTTCAGCATCTCGCCGCGCGAGGCCAGCACCGTCGACCCGCAGGCCCGGCTCTTCCTGGAAGCCTGTTGGGCCGCCATCGAGGACGCCGGCTACACCCCCGACCGGCTGGTGACCACCGGCGACGCGGTGCACCGCAAGGACGTCGGCGTCTTCGTCGGCGCCATGTACGGCGAGTACCAGCTGCACGAGGCCGAGGAACGGCTGCGCGGCAACCCCGTGCTCGCCAACAGCGCCTACTGGTCGATCGCCAACCGGGTGTCGTACTTCTTCGACTTCCAGGGGCCCAGCACGGCCGTCGACACCGCGTGCTCCTCCGCGCTGACCGCCCTGCACCTGGCCGTGGAGTCGCTGCGCGCGGGCAGTTCGAAGGTGGCGATCGCGGGCGGCGTGAACGTCCTCATCCACCCCAACAAGTACTTCATGCTGGGCCAGGGCAGGTTCGCCTCCAGCGACGGCCGCTGCCGCAGCTTCGGCGCGGGCGGCGACGGCTACGTGCCGGGGGAGGGCGTGGGCGCGTTCGTGCTCAAGCCGCTCGCCGACGCCGTCCGCGACGGCGACCACGTCCACGCCGTGATCCGCGGTACGGCCGCCAACCACGGCGGGCGCACCAACGGCTACACCGTGCCCAACCCCCGCGCCCAGGCCGACCTGGTCACCAAGGCGCTGCGGGACGCCGGGCTGACGGCGGCCGACCTCGACTACATCGAGACGCACGGCACCGGCACCGCGCTCGGCGACCCCATCGAGATCCGCGGCCTGGCCACCGCGTTCGCCCGCGACGGCGTCAAGGGGCCGGGCGAGCTGCCCATCGGCTCGGTGAAGTCCAACGTCGGCCACCTGGAGTCCGCGGCGGGCGCGGTGGCGCTGGCCAAGGTGCTGCTCCAGCTGCGGCACCGCACCCTGGTCCCGTCGCTGCACGCCACCCCCGCCAACCCCGAGATCGACTTCGACCGGGTGCCGTTCGCGGTGCAGCAGGACGTGGCGCCGTGGGTCACCCGGGACGGGGCGGAACGCCCGCTGCGGGCCGGCATCAGCTCCTTCGGCGCGGGCGGCGGCAACGCCCACATCGTCGTCGAGGGGCCGCCGCCGCTGCCGCCCAGGCCCGCCCCCGAGCGGCGGCCGGTGGTGGCGTTCCTGTCCGCGCGCACGCCGGCCGCGCTCGCCGCGTCCGCCCGCGGTCTGCGGGACTTCCTGCTGGCCGCCCGCGAACGCGGTGCGGAACCCGCGCTCGTCGACGTCGCGTTCACGCTGGCCGCCGGGCGTGCCGACCTGGAGCACCGCGCCGCGGTCGCCGCCGACTCCCCGGAGGCGCTGCTGACCGGGCTGGCCGCGGTGGCGGAGGGCCGGCCGAGGCCCTGGCCGCGCGCCGAGGTCCCGGCCGACGACCCCGTCCCGGCGTGGCTGGACGGCGGGCGCATCGACCGGGTCGCGGTGTGCGGGGCGGGCCCGGACGCGCGCCGGGTGCCGCTGCCGCACTACCCGTTCGAGCGGGTCCGCTGCTGGTACGACCTCCAGGTCGAGCATCTGCACCGGCAGGGCCTGGGCACCGCCGCGCACGAGCCCCGGCTGTCCCGCCCCCACCTGCGCGACTTCGGCCGCCCGCCCGGCCCCGCCGACCCCGAGGCGACACCGGCCGCCACCGCTGCTCCGGTGCGCGCTGAGACTCCGGGGCCCGCTGCTCCGGGGTCCGCTGCTCCGGTGCGCGTTGCGACTCCGGTGCCCGCCGCGACTTCGGGGTCCGCTGTGGCTCCGAGGGCCGCTGTGACTCCGGGGTCCGAGGCCGCGTCGGCTACGGAGGCCGCGGCGGCGGCTCCCGGCGCCGCGGCGCCGGGAGCCGGTCCGTCCCTGACGTCCCAACCGAAGGCAGAACCCCAGGAGAGGCCCTCCATGACCCCTGACCGCAAGATCTCCCTGAGGCCGCTGGGCGCGGCGGCGTCGCCGGCGCCGTCGGTACCGGCGCCCGCACCGGCGACGCCCCCGGCCGCCGCCGTCCCGCCCGCCGCCGTCCCCGCGTCTCCGGTGGCGCCTCCCACCGCAGCCGCACCCGCACCAGCACCTGCCGACGCCCTCGCCGCGCAGGTCGCCGACGGGGTGCGGGAGGTACTCGCCGGAGTGCTCTACATGGAGGCCGGCGAGCTGGACACCGAGCAGACCTTCCAGACGCTCGGCGTCGACTCCATCCTCAGTGTCGAGTTCGTGGCACTGGTCAACGCCCGGTACGCCACCGACGTCAAGGCCACCGAGCTGTACGACCACCCGACCCCGGCCGCCTTCGCCCGGCACGTCGCCGCGCAGCTGGGCGGTGGGGTGCCGGTGAAGCCGGTGTCCGAGCAGGCCGTACCGACCCCGGCCGCCCCGGCCCCGCTCCCGGCGTCCGCGGCACCCGCGACGGTCCCGGCGCCCGCCCCGGCCCCGGCGTCCGCCCCGGCCGGCGCCGACCGTGTCGCCGCCGTTCTCGGCGCCCTGCGTGAGCAGCTCGCCGAGACGCTGTACTGCGACGTCCACGACATCGACACCGCCGCCAGCTTCAACAGCCTGGGCCTGGACTCCATCCTCGGCGCCGAGTTCGTGGCGTTCGTCAACAACGCCTACGGCCTGAAGGAGAAGGCCGGCGTGCTCTACGACCACCCCAGCCTGGAGGCCCTGGCCGCCCACATCGCCGCCCGCACCGGCACCGCCGCCCCCGCCGCCGACGGGGCCCCGGCCGCCGCGGGCGGTGCGGCCGGCGGGGGAGTGAGCACCGCCGAACTCGACGCGCTGCTCGCCGCCGTCCGCGACAACCGCCTCACCGTCGAACAGGCCCTGCAACTGCTGCCGCAGCACGGCTGACGGCGCGCCCACAGAAGCCGGGATACCCGGGAAACCCGAGAAACCCGAGAAAGAGGGGGGAACCCACCGTGACCGAGGAAGAGATCTTCGCCGTTCTGCGCGCCCAGATCATCGACGTGCTGCCCGAGGCCGCCGACGTGGAGATCACGCTCGACCACAGCATGCGCGACCTGGGAGCGAACTCCATCGACCGCATGGACGTCGTCATCGCCGCCCAGGAGGAACTCGGCATCAAGGTGCCCAACTCCGCGCTGACCGGCGCGGGCAACCTCAGGTCGCTCGTCGAGGTGTTCCGCGAACACCTCGGCGCCCGCGCATGACCCCGCCCGCCCCCGGCGCCGTGGCCGTGACGGCCGCCGCCGTCCTCACCCCGCTCGCCGACGACCTGGCCGGCTTCACCACCGCCCTGCTCGACGGACGCAGCGCGGTGACCCTCCCGGACGACGGACCGGACACGCTGCCCGTCGCCGCGCTCGACGGGTTCACCCTCACCGGCTGGGCCGCCCGGCACCTGGCCGACGACCCGGACGCCGCGGCCCGGCTGCGCAGGGTCGCGGGCCGCGCCGCGCTGCCCGCCCGCAGCGCCGCCTGCGTGGCCCTGCGCGCCGTGCGCGACGCGGGCCTCAGCCACGACCTGCTCGCCGACGGCACCGCGCTCGTCGTCGCGGGCGGCAACCTCGCCCTCGCGCACCAGGCCGAGACCGTCCTCGGCCACGACCGGGCACCGGGCCGGCTGCGCGCCTCCTACGCGCTCACCCACCTCGACGCCGACGTCGTCGGCACCGTCAGCGAGCTGACCGGCATCCACGGCGAGGGCTGGCTCGTCGGCGGGGCGTCCGCGGCCGGCACCCTCGCCCTGATCCAGGCGGCCCGCACCGTCGCGGCCGGCTGGGCCGAACGGGTCCTCGTCGTCGCCCCGGCGGCCGAGCTGTCACCGGTGGAGGCCGAGGCGTTCCGCCGTACCGGGGCGCTGGCGCACGAGCGGTTCCGTGCCGAACCCGCCCGGATGTGCCGCCCCTTCGACCGCGACCGGCAGGGCTTCGTACGCGGCGAGGGCGCCGCAGCCGTCGTACTGGAGCGGCCGGCCGCCGCCCGGGAGCGCGGCGCGCCGGTCCTCGCCGAGATCACCGGGTGCGGGCAGCGGCTGGACGCCCGGCGCGGCACCGAACCGGACGCCGAGGGGCAGGCGACGGCGATGCGCGCGGCGCTGGCCGCGGCGGGCCTCGCCCCCGAGGACGTCGACTACGTCAACGCGCACGGCACCGGCTCCGTCCTCGGCGACGAGACCGAGGCGACCTCCCTGCACAAGGTGTTCGGCGGCCGGGACACCCTCCGCGTCAACTCGACCAAGGCACTGACCGGTCACTGCCTGTCCGCGGCCGGACTGGTGGAGGCCGTCGCCGTCGTCGCCCAGCTGCGGGCCGGGGCCGTGCACCCCAACCCGCACCTGGAGCACCCCTGCGCCGGCCTGCCGCTGGCCGGGCGGGTGAGCGAACCGCTGCCCCTGCGCACCGCGCTCAGCAACAGCTTCGCCTTCGGCGGCATCAACGCCTCCGTCGTCCTGAGCCTCCCGCCCGGCGCCCAGGCCGCCCGCCCGGGCGTCCCGTCTCCCGCCCGCCCCGGCGTCCCGTCTGTCGCCCGCCCCGCCCCGAAGTAGCCCTGTAGTTACGGAGAAGACCATGAAGCAGGTCGGCATCGAAGCCATCAACGCGTACTGCGGCGAGACCTATGTCGACGTCCCCACGCTGTTCGCGGCCCGCGGTCTCGACGACAGCCGGATCGGCAACCTGATGATGGCGCGCAAGAGCGTCGCGCTGCACTGCGAGGACGCCGTGTCCTTCGCCGTGAACGCCGCCAAGCCGATCGTGGACGCCCTCACCGAGGAGGAGCGCGCCTCCATCGAGCTGCTGATCGTCGGCACCGAGTCCGGCGTCGACTTCGGCAAGTCCCTGGCCACCTACGTCCACGACCACCTGGGACTGCCGCGCAGCTGCCGCCTGTTCGAGACCAAGCAGGCCTGCTACAGCGGCACCGCCGCCCTTCAGATGGCCGCCGCCGTCGTCGCCGCCAGCCCCTTCGAGGGCGCCAAGGCGCTCGTCATCAGCAGCGACGTGGCCCGGCCCGTGCCGCACACCTACGTCGAGCCCAGCCAGGGCGCGGGGGCCATGGCCATGCTGGTCTCCGACCGGCCGGTGGTCGCCGCCTTCGACCACGGGGCCAACGGCTTCCACAGCTACGAGGTGATGGACACCTGCCGCCCCGACCCCGAGCGGGAGGCCGGCGACACCGACCTGTCCCTGCTGACGTACATCGACTGTCTCAAGGGCTCCTTCGCCGACTACGCGCGCAAGGTGGAGGGCGCCGACTTCGTCGGCACCTTCGACCTGCTCGCCATGCACACCCCGTTCCCCGGCATGGTCAAGGGCGCTCACCGGGCCGCGCTGCGCAAGCTGAGCCGGGGGATCTCGCCGCAGGCCGTCGAGGACGACTTCACCACCCGTCTCGGCGCCGCGATCCAGTACCCGCAGCAGGTCGGCAACATCTACGCCGGCACCGTCTTCCTCGCCCTCGCCTCCACCCTCGACAACGCCGTCATCGACCGTGAGAAGCGCATCGGCGTCTTCTCCTACGGCTCCGGCTGCGCCTCCGAGTTCTACAGCGTGGTCGTCACCCCCGACTCCCAGCGCGCGGTGCGCGCCATGGGCATCCGCGAGGCCCTCGACGCGCGCTACCGGCTGAGCATGCAGGAGTACGACGAACTCCTCGCCGCCACCGCCGAGCTGAAGTTCGGCGACCGGGAGTTCACCTTCGACCTCGACCGATTCCCGCAGATCACCAAGGAGCGCTTCACCGGCGGACGCCGCCTCGTCCTGGAGGCCGTACGCGACTACCACCGCGAGTACGTGTGGCTCGACGGAGGTGCCGCCCGATGACCGACGCCCCGGCCGCCCCCGGCAGCCCCGCCGCCCCCGTGGCGCTGAGCCGCTCGCGCGGGGTGCTGCACGTCCTGCTGGACGCGCCCGGGCGGCGCAACGCCATCACACCGGACCTGCTGGACGGGCTGCACGCCGCCGTCGACACGGCCGAGGCCGACCCCGGCTGCCGGGTCCTGGTGCTGTCCGCCCGCGGGGAGGACTTCTGCGCGGGCACCGACCTGTCCGCCCCCGCGCGGGCCCCCGAACCCGGCGCGCCGGGCGAGCTGCCGTACTGGACCCTGCTCGACCGGCTCACCCGCAGCCCCGTCGTCACCGTCGCGCTCGTCGAGGGCCGGGCCACCGCCGGCGGCGTCGGGCTGGCCGCCGCCTGCGACCTGGTGCTCGCCGGGCCCCGCGCCCGGTTCCGGCTGACCGAGGCCCTGGTCGGCCTGGTCCCCGCCATGGCGCTGCCCTTCGTCGCCCGCAGGACCGGCGAACAGCGGGCGTTCACCGCCACCCTGCTCGCCGAGGACCTCGACGCCGGCGCGGCCGTCGCCGCGGGCCTGGCGGACCTGCTCGCCGACGACCCGGCGCAGGCGCTGCGCCGCACCCTGGTGGCCCTCAGCCGCGTCGACCGGTCCACCGCCGGGGCGCTCAAGGAGTACCGGGCCCGGCTCTTCCCGCGCGACGCCCACCTCGGCCGGGACGCCGGCCGCACCTTCCTCGACCGCCTCGCCGACCCCGCCGTCCAGCCGCTGCTGGGCCGGATACCCGCCCCGGAGCGTGCCGCATGACCGCACCCGCCGCCGAGTCCGTCGTCCGGCTGTCCTGGGAGGGCACCGTCGCCGTCGTCACCATGGACGACCCCGAGGGACGCAACACCTTCTCGCCCGGACTCACCTCGGGCCTGGTCGACTCCGTCGAGTCCGCCGCCGCCGACCCGCGCACCCGGGCCGTGCTCGTCGAGGGCCGCCCGGAGCTGTTCTGCGCCGGCGGGACCCAGCGCGAGCTGGTCAACTTCGCGCGCGGCAACGGCAGTTTCGACACCGACGACTTCTTCCGGGTGTTCGCCCGCTGCCCGCTGCCGGTGATCGCCTCCGTGCAGGGGCACGCCATCGGCGGCGGCCTGGTGCTCGCGCTGTACGCGGACTTCGCCGTGTTCAGCGAACGCTCCCTGTACGCGGGCAACTTCATGCGCTACGGCTTCACGCCCGGGATGGGGGCCACGCACCTGTTCCCGCTGCGCTTCGGGCGCGAGCTCGGCAGCGAGATGCTGTTCACCGCCCGTAACTACCGGGGGGCCGAACTGCGGGAGCGGGGCGCGCCGGTGCGGGTCGTGCGCCACGCCGACGTGCCCGCCACCGCGCGGGAACTGGCCCGCTCGGTCGGCGGAGCGCCGCGGGCCTCGCTGGAGCTGCTCAAACGGGAACTGGCCGGGCCGCTGCTCGCCGGGACGGGGGCGGCGGTGGCCCGTGAGGCCGCCCTGCACCGCACCTCGTTCCGCCTGCCCGAGGTCCTGGAGCGCATCGTCGCCGACTACGGCGAAGCCCGTGGCCTGACCTCCTGACGACCACCCGCCGCCCGCCCCCGCACGAGGACCGCACGAGGACCGATGGAACCCATGGACGCCAAAGAGATCCTGACCCGCGTGAAGACCGGCGCCCTGGACGCCGCGACCGCCGCCGCCCTGCTCCGGGCCGCCGCCCCCGGCGGCCCGGAGACCCCGGGCGCCCCCGGGACCCGGGACGCGGCGGGTACGGCGCCGGCACCCGCCGCGCCGGCCGCCTCCGCCTCGCCCGGCGACGCGCCCGCGGCGGGACCTGTCGCCGGGGCCGGGCAGCCGGCTGCCTCCGGCGGTGCCGGGCAGGCCGGGACCGCCGCCGGGGCGGCGCCCGCGGGCGTGGTGTCGCGGGAACGGGCCGCGGCGCTGCTGCTGGCGGCGGCGGGACAGGCAAGTCCCGGGCGGCCGGCGGACGGGGCGGTGCGCGGTCCCGTGGGCGGGGAACGGGCCGCGGCCGGGGGTTCCGTGGGCGGGGAGCGGCCCGCGGCGGGCGGTCCCGTTCGCGGGGGGCGGGCCGTGACCGGCGGTGCACGTGGCGGAGCACGGGCGGGCGGCGGCGAGCCGCGCCCCGACGTGCCCGAGCCCGTGGCGGTCGTCGGGTACAGCGCCCGGTTCCCCGGTGCCGCGGACGCCGACACCTTCTGGCAGCGGCTGCTGGACGGCGACGACCTCGTCACGGAGGTCCCCGCCGACCGGTGGCGGATCGCCGAGCACTACGACCCCGACCCCGGGGCCGAGGGCAAGTCGGTCAGCAAATGGGGCGCCTTCGTGGAGGACGCCGACCGGTTCGACGCCGAGTTCTTCCGGATGCCCCCGCGCGAGGCCGAACTCATGGACCCGCAGGCCCGGCTGTTCCTCCAGGAGGCCTGGCGCGCGCTGGAACACGCCGGGCAGCGCACCGGCGCCCTCGCCGGCACCCGCTGCGGGGTCTACGCGGGCGTCATGATGAACGACTACCAGGACCTCGTCGAACGGGAGAGCGAGCACGCCCGGCTCGCCCAGGTGATGCAGGGAAACTCCAACTCCCTGCTCGCCGCCCGGATCGCCTACCACCTCGACCTCAAGGGCCCCGCCGCCACCGTCGACACGGCCTGCTCGTCCTCCCTGGTCGCCCTGCACCAGGCCTGCCAGGCCCTGTGGCTCGGCGAGGCCGACATGATGCTCGTCGGCGGCGTCACCCTCTACCTCACCGAACTGCCGCACGTGTTCATGAGCCGCGCCGGCATGCTCTCCCCGACCGGCCGCTGCCGCCCCTTCGACGCCTCCGCCGACGGCATCGTCCCCGGCGAGGGCTGCGCCGTCGTCGTCCTCAAGCCGCTGGCACAGGCCCTCGCGGACGGCGACCCCGTGCACGCCGTGCTGCGCGCCTCCGGCATCGGCCAGGACGGCCGCACCAACGGCATCACCGCACCCAGCGCCGCCTCCCAGGCCCGGCTGATCACCGCCACCCTCGACCGCTTCGGCCTCGACCCGGCCGGCATCGACTACGTCGAGTGCCACGGCACCGGCACCCCGCTCGGCGACCCCATCGAGGTCACCGCGCTCAACGAGGCCTTCTCCCCGGCCGCCCGGCCCCGCGGCAGCGTCCCCATCGGTTCGGTCAAGGGCAACGTCGGCCACACCTCGGCCGCCGCCGGACTGGCCGGCCTGCTCAAGGCCGTCGGCGTGGTGCGCACCGGCCAGGTGCCGCCCTCGCTGCACTGCACCACCCTCAATCCGCGCATCCCCTTCGAGGAGGGCCCGTTCACCGTCGCCACCGAGGCACGCCGGCTGCCCGGCACGGACGGGCGACCCCGCCGCGCCTCGGTCAGCTCCTTCGGGTTCAGCGGTACCAACGCCTACGTCGTCGTGGAAGAGGCACCGCCGCTCCCGGCGTCCCCCGCCGCGGACACCGGCGCCGCGGTGCTCGTCCCGCTGTCCGGCCGCCGGCCCGAGGCCCTCACCGGCCGGGCCGCCGAACTCGCCCGCTGGCTGCGCTCGCCCGCCGGTGCGGACGTCCGCCTCGCCGACCTCGCCCACACCCTGGCCTGCGCCCGCGACCACCACCGCCACCGGGCCGCGCTCCTGGCCGCCGACCGTGCCGAACTGCTCGCCTCCCTGGACCGGCTGGCGGCCGGCACCCCGGACGAGCGGACCGTCACCGCACCGGACGGCCCCGCCCCCGCCCCGCCCGGCGACCCGGCCGCCGCCGGTACCGGCACCGTCCGGGACCGGGCCGCCGACGGCGATCCCACCGCTCTGCGCGACGTGGCCCGGCACTACGTGACCGGCCAGGCCGTCGACTGGGCCCGGGTCAGCCCGCCCGCCCGGCACCGCCGCGTCCCGGCCCCCGGCTACGCCTTCGTCCCCGACCGGCACTACGTCGTGCCCCCGGCCGCCCCCGCCCCGGTCGCCACCGTGGGCCAATCAGCCGCCGCCACCGCAGGACAGGCCGGACCGGGCGAGGACGCGCTCGACGGACTGGTGCTGTACACGCCCGGCTGGGAGGAGTGCCCGCTGCCGCGGCGCGAGCCCGACACCGGCACAGGCACAGGCACAGGCACAGGCACAGGCACCGGCACCGGAACTGACACCGACACCGACACCGACACCGTGCTGTACGTGCACGACGCGCACGGCGACCTCGCCGCCGCCCTCGGCGGCACCGCCCCGGACCGTGCCGCCGGCGGACCGCAGCCGTCGGCCGCCGCCCTCGTCCTGCGGCTGACCGGCGACGACGTGGCCGCCCTGGAAGCCGCGCGCCAGATCCTCGCCGCCCACCGCACCCAGCCGCTGACCCTCATCGCCGTCACCGCCGACCCGCAGCGCGCCGACGCCGCGCGCGCCCTGGTGCAGACCCTGCGCCAGGAGAACCCGCGCCTGTCCGGCCGTGCCCTGCTCGTCACCGACGACGGCCCCGCCGCCGTATCGCACATCCGGGCGGAACTGGCCGCGCCCGAAGCGGAGTACGGGCATCTCGCCGATCTGCGCGGCACCCGGCGCACCCGCCGGGTGCTGCGCCCCGCCGCCGCGCCCGCCACCGGTTTCACACCCCGCCCGGACGGGGTGTACCTGGTCACCGGCGGCATGGGCGGCATCGGCCTCGCCCTGACCCGGGACCTGCTCCGGCACCCCGGCGTCCGCGTCGTCACCTGCGGACGTACCCCCGCCGCGGACCTCGACGCCGCCTCCCGGCCCCCGGCGGACGGCTCCGGCCGGCTGCGGTACGTCCGCGCCGACGTGGCGGCCCCGGGCGGCGCCCAGGCCCTCGTCCGCGACATCCTCGGCCACGAGGGCGCCCTGCACGGCGTCTTCCACGCGGCCGGTGTGGTCCAGGACGCCTACCTGCTGCGCAAGACCGCCGACGGCATGGCCGGCGTCCTCGCCCCCAAGGCCACCGGCGCCGCCGCCCTGGACGAGGCCACCGCCTCTCTCCCGCTCGACGTCTTCGTGCTCTTCTCCTCCGTCGCCGCCGTCACCGGCAACATCGGCCAGTCCGACTACGCCTACGCCAACGGCGTGCTGGACGGCCTCGCCGAGCGCCGTGCCGCCCGGGTCGCGGCGGGGGAGCGGCACGGACGCACCCTGTCGGTGCAGTGGCCGCTGTGGGACGTGCCCGGCATGACCATCCCCGAGCCGGTCCGCCAGGTCGTCGAGGAACGCGTCGGGATGGTCCCGCTGCCCGCCGGACCCGGACTCGCCGCGCTGCGCGGACTGCTGGGCGCCGGCGGCCCCGACGTCGTCTCCGTCTTCCACGGCCGGGCCGACGCCTGGCGGCAGCACCTCGCCGGTCTCGACCTGCTGCCCGCGCCGGACGCGGACGGCACCGGCGCCCCCGCCGGCCGCCCCCTGCCCGAAGCCGGTCCGGCACCGCAGGCCGCGACCGAGTTCGCGGCCGGGATCGCGTCCGCGGTCGGGACGGGGTCCGCGGTGGGGACCGGGCCCGCGGCCGGGACGGAGTCCGTGGTCGAAACGGAGTCCGCAGGCGGCACCGAGTCCGCAGGCGGGACCGAGTCCGCGGCCGGGGTCCGGGCCGCCGACGCGGGCGACCTGCTCGACCTGGTCTGCCGTACCGTCGCCGAGACCCTCGGCCACGACCGGTCCGCCATAGGCCCCGGCACCTCGCTGGAGGCCCTGGGCCTGGACTCGGTGATGATCCGCACCCTCGCCTCGAAGCTGAGCGGCCGGATCGCACCCATCGGCCCCGAGATGCTCTTCGGCCTCCGCGACCTCGCCGAACTCGCCGACCACCTGCGCCGGCTGAGCCCGCCGCCGGTCACGCCCGGCGGTGGCGAGACCCCGGCGGCCACCACCGCGACGGCCGCGACGAGCCCTCGGCCCGCCCGGCCCGCCCGGGCCGACGGGCCCGCCGTGACCAGGTCCGCCGACTCCGCCCCCGGCCCCGACCCCGACCTCGATCCCGACGACGACGTGTTCGCCGTCGTCGGCATCAGCGGACGCTACCCCGGCGCCGACGGCCTCGACGCCTTCTGGGACAACCTCCTCGTCGGCAAGGACACCGTCGGCGACCTGCCCACCGACCGGTGGAACGCCAGCGGCGGCGTCCAGGCCAAGGGCCACTTCCTGGACCGCGTGGACGCCTTCGACCCCGTCTTCTTCGGCCTGTCCGCCCACGAGGCCGCGTACATCGACCCCCAGGAGCGGCTGTTCCTGGAGACCGCGTGGGAGGCCCTGGAGGACGCCGGACTGACCGGCGCCCGCCTCGACGCGCTCACCGCCGCCGACGGCGAGGCCCGCAGCGTCGGGGTGTTCGCCGGCATCACCTCCGCCGACTACCCGCTGCTCGGCGCGGAACGCTGGGCCGCCGGAGAGCGGGACATGCCCTCCGGCCACCACTGGTCGCCGCCCAACCGGCTGTCGTACCTGCTCGACCTGCGCGGCCCCAGCCAGCCCGTCGACACCGCCTGCTCCTCCTCCCTGGTCGCCCTGCACCTGGCCGTGGAGGCACTGCGCCGCGGCGAGTGCGCCGCCGCGCTGGCCGGCGGCGTCAACCTGTACCTGCACCCGTCCCGGTTCCGGATGCTGCGCCGCTCCGGCTTCCTCGCCGAGGACGGCAGGTGCCGCAGCTTCGGCACCGGCGGCGCCGGGTTCGGGCCGGGCGAGGGCGCCGGGGCACTGGTGGTCAAGCGGTTCTCGAGAGCCCTCGCGGACGGTGACACCGTGCACGCCCTCATCCGCGGAACCGCCGTCGCCCACGGCGGGCGCACCAACGGTTTCACCGCCCCCAGCCCGCGCGCCCAGGCCCGTGTGCTGCGGGCGGCGCTGCGCCGCGGCGGCGTGGACCCGGCCACCGTCAACGTCATCGAGGCGCACGGCACCGGCACGGAACTGGGCGACCCCGTCGAGGTCGCGGCCCTGAACGACACCTACGGGCGGGGCGCCGCCGCCGCGGTGCCGTGCTCGCTCGGCTCGGTCAAGTCCGCGATCGGACACGGGGAGTCGGCCGCCGGCATCGCGGCCGTCACCAAGGTCCTGCTGCAACTGCGGCACGGCACCCTCGCACCGACCCTGCACGCCGACCCCGCCAACCCCGGGCTCGGCCTCGCCGGTTCCCGCTTCGCGCTCCAGTACGAGGCCGCGCCCTGGCCCCGGCTGCGGGACGCCTCGGGACGGGAGCTGCCCCGGCGGGCGGGCGTCAGCTCGTTCGGCGCGGGCGGGGTCAACGCCCATGTGATCCTGGAGGAGTACGTCCCGGAGGAACCGGACGGCGCCCGCGCCGCGGAACCGGAGGGCCGGCAGCTCGTCCTGCTCTCCGCGCCCACCTCCGGCCATCTCGCCGCGTACGCCGGGCGCCTGGCCGAATGGCTCGCCGGACCGGGCCGCGACACACCCCTGTCCGCGGTCGCGCGGACGCTGCGCACCGGACGCGCCGTGGGCCCCGCCCGGCTCGCCGCCGTCGTGGCCGGCACCGGTGAACTCGCCGCAGAGCTGGGCCGTTTCGCCCGGGACGGCCACGCCGCCGGCGCGCTGCGCGCGGGCACGGCCGACGCCGGCCGGGAACAGGCGCCGGAGACCGACGAGCTGCTCGGCACGCTGTGGCGGACGGGCCGCCTGGAGCAGCTGGCCGACCTGTGGGCGGCCGGGTGGCAGGTGGACCGCCACGCCCCCGGCAACGGCACGGGCGCGGTGGTGCCCCTCCCGCCCACCCCGTTCCTGCGCACCCGCCACTGGCTCCCGGAACCCGGCACCACCGGCGCCGGCCACACTCCGCCGACGGCCCCGACGGCCCCGACGGCCCCGACGGCCCCGACGGCCCCGACGGCCCCGACGGCCCCGACGGCCCCGACGGCCCCGGCCGCGTCGGCAGCCCCGGCGGTCCAGGTCACCCCGGAACCCGAGCCCGTACTCGCGCCTGCCACCACGCCCGAGCCCACGCCCGAGCCCGCGCCCGGACCCGCGCACGCGCCGGTTCCGGAGCCCGTACGCGTCCCCGGGCCGGAGGCCGTGCGCACCCCCGCCCCGGAGCCGGTGGACGCGCGCGCCGACGAACGGGTCCGCCGGCTCGTGGAGTTCATCGGCGAACTCGCCGCCGGGCCCGGTGCGGGCGGCGCCATCGACACCGGCCGCACCCTCGTCGAGCTGGGCGTGGACTCCATCGGCGCGATGAACCTCCGGTTCGAGATCACGGAGCGGTTCGGCGAGACCCTGCCGCTCCAGCAGCTCAGCGAGTCCACCGTCGACGAACTCGTCGCCCACCTGTCCGCTCTGCCCGCCCTGTAGAGGGAACCGGAGATCCCAGCCATGCCGCAGACCGACCCCGCCGCCCGGTACGAGCCGTTCGCGCTCACCGAAGTACAGGAATCGTTCTACGTCGGCCGCACGCTCGGGGGCGGTACCGGCGCGGGAACGCAGATCCACCTCGAGTTCGACGCCGGCGCACTGGACACCGACCGCGCCGAGGCCGCCTGGAACGACGTCGTCGCCGCCACCGACATGCTGCGCGCCCGTCTGCTGCCCGACGGCACCCAGGCGGTCCTGCGGGAGGTCCCGCACTACGCCGTCGTCCGCGCCGACCTGACGGACGCGACACCGGCCGAGGCCGAGGCCGGGCTCGACCGGCTGCGCCAGGAGGCGCTCGGCGGCTTCGACCCGCACCGCTGGCCGCTGTTCGCCGTGCGCGTCGCGCACCTGCCCGGCGGCCGGGCCCGCGTGCTGTTCACCGTGGACGAGCTGATCGCCGACGGCCCCAGCGTCTCGCTGCTGCTCCAGCAGTGGTACGCCGCCTACGCCCACGGCACCGCGCCCCGGCCGCCCGGCATCACCTTCCGCGAGTACGCCGCCGCCACGGCCACCGCCGAGGTGCCCGAGGCGTCCCTGGCGTACTGGCGGGAACAGCTGGCCGGTGTCGACCTGGAGCGCCCGCTGCCGCTGGCGGCCGGAACCGGGCCCGCCGGTCCGGGCACCCCCGCGCACCGGCGGCTGACGCTGCGCCTGGACGCCGGGCGCTGGGAGCGCGTGAAGGCGGTGGCCAAGGAGACCCGGGCCACCCCGACCGCGCTGCTGCTCGCCCTGTGCACCGCCGCCGTGCAGGGCACCGGCCGCGATGTCCGGCGCGATCCGCTGCCGGTGGTCCTCACGACGTACAACCGGCGCCCCGTGCACCCCGACGTGGCCCGCCTGGCCGGCCCGTTCATCTCGACGTCGGTGTTCGTCGCCCCGCCGCCCGACGGCACCCTGCGCGCCCGCCTCGACCAGGTGCGCGCCCGGTTGTGGCAGGACCTGGAGCACGCGGCGGTCAGCGGGGTGCGCGCCCTGCGCGAGCACGCCAGGGCCGTCGGCGGCAACCGGGGGCGTGCCGTCCCCATGGTCTTCACCAGCCTGCTGGGCAGCCTCACCGCGCTCGGCGGCACCGCCGCCGACGACCCCGCCAACTGGGCCGCCCACGTCGACCTGTCCGCCTCGGCCACCCTCACCTCGGGCGTCCACCTGGAGGCCTGCGTCCAGGAGCGGGCCGGTGCCCTCCTGCTGTCCTGGGACTACGCGCCGACCGTGCTCGACACCGCCCGCACCGAGGCCGCGTTCGCGGCGCTGCGGGAGTCGCTGGAACGGCTCGCGCGGGACGGGGCCGGCGCCCTCGACGGCCCGCTCGCCCGGCCGGCCCCCGGTGACGGTTCCCCCGCCAGGCCGGAGCCCGACGACGGCGCCTTCGCCGTACGGGAACCCGGCCACGGGACCCTCGCCGCAGCGGAGCCCGACGACGGGACCCTCGCCGTACCCGAGCCCGACGGGCGGCCCGTGCCGCTCACCGAGGTGCAGTCCGCCTACCTCGTCGGCCGCATGGGCGGCCTCGGCGGCGCCGCCGAGACCCGCGTCTACCAGGAGTTCCTGCTGCAACGGCACGACCTGGACCGCCTGGAGCGGTGCTGGAACCGGCTCGTGGCCCATCACCCGATGCTGCGGGCGGCCGTGCACGAGGACGGCACCCTCACCGTCGCCCCGCGGGCGGACACAGAGCCGTACCGCATCGCCCGCCACGACCTGACCGCCGCCACCGACCCCGAGGCGGAACTCGGCGCGGTCGCCGAGCGCCTGCGGGCGGGCACCTTCCCGCTCGGCAGCCGCCCGATGTACGCGCTGGAGGCGAGCACGCTGCCCGACGGCACCGCCGTGCTGCACGTCGTCCTCGACGCCCTCCTCGCCGACGCCCGCAGCTTCGCCCTGCTGTTCGGGCAGCTGTTCGCCCTGCACGACGGCGACGACTCGGTGCTCACCGCGCCCGCCGACCCCGTACCCCACCTGCGCGCCCTCGGCGGACGGCGGACGGACGGCGCCGAGGAGTACGCGCGGGCCCGTGCCGCCTGGCGGCAGAAGTTCGCCGCGCTGCCCCCGGGCCCGGACCTGCCCGACCCCGCCGCCGGCGCTGCGCGCAGGCACCGTGCGGCCCCGCTCGGTTCCTGGCGGCGGCTGACCGAGCGCGCCGCCGTCCTCGGCGTCCCCGCCGACATCGTGCTGCTCACCGCCTACACCGACGAACTGCGCGCCGAGTTCGGCCACCGGGGCCCGTTCACCGTGACGGTCGTCTCCTGGGACCGGCCCGGCAGCCTGCCGGGCGCCGCCGGCATGGTCGCCGACTTCACCCGGCTCGCCTGGGTCGTCGTCGACGACACCCTGCCGGCGTCCTTCGCCGGCCGCGCCCGCGAGCTGTGGGCCAGGGTCCGCGCCGACCTCGAACGCCACGAACGCTGCCCCGGCCTCGGCGAACTGCGCACCCGTGTCTTCCGCTCCGGCGGGGCGCTGCGGCTGCCCGTGGTGTTCACCCGCGTCCCCGAGATCGACCCGGCGCTGCACCCGCGGGGGGTGCGGCTGCGCACCAGCCAGTCGCAGACCGCGCAGGTCGCCCTCGACCATGTGCCGCTGCTGGTCGGCGACGACCTGATGGGCCAGTGGGACGCCGCCGACGGCGCGCTCGGACCCGCCCGCCTGGAGGCGATGTTCGACCGCTACGCCCGCCGGGTGCGGGAGTTCCTGGCCAGCGGCGAGCCGTCGCCGGTCGCGGCACCGCACGCCGCGCTGGACGCGGCGGCCCTCGCCGACGGCCACGTCGCCCCCGACGCTGCCGATGCTCCCGATGCCTCCGAGGCCCCTCAGGGGCCCGACGCCTCCGACGCCTCCGACGCCTCGGACGCCTCCGAGGGCCCCGAGGACGCCGACGCTGCCGAGGGCCCCCTGCGTCCCCACGGCCCGGAGGGCGCCGACCGGGCGCCGGTGACCCTGCTGGAGCTGGTCGAGGCCGGCCTCTCCGGCCGCGACGAACGCCCCGCCGTACGGTTCGCCGGACGCACCGTCACCTACCGCGAACTCGCCGACCGCACCGCCCGGCTCGCCCACCACCTGCACGCCCTCGGGGTCCGGCCCGGAGACCACGTCGCCGTGCACATGGACCGCTCCGAGGACCTCGTCACCGCGCTCGTCGGCATCGTGCGCGCCGGCGCCGTCTACGTCCCCGTCGACCCCGCCAACCCGCCTGAGCGGGTCCGCTACCTGCTCCGGGACAGCGGCGCCCGCGTCGTCGTCGCCGACGAGGCCCGCGCCGCCGTACCCGCCGAGGCGGGCGCCGTCGTGGTCTGCCCCGGCAGGGCCGAGGACCGGCGCGCGCTCGCCGTGTACCCGGCCGTCCCGCCCGCCGTGACCGTCGCCCCCGACGACCCCGCCTACACGATCTACACCTCCGGCACGACCGGGAAGCCCAAGGGCTGCCGCAACACCCAGCAAGGCGTGGCCAACCGGCTGCTGTGGATGCAGGAACGCTTCCCCCTCGGCCCCGCCGACCGGGTCGCGCAGAAGACGCCGTACGGCTTCGACGTCTCGGTGTGGGAGTTCTTCTGGCCCCTCCTCGCCGGCGCCTCCATCGTCGTGGCCCGGCCCGGCGGCCACACCGACCCCGCCTACCTGGCACGGCTGCTGCGCGAGGAGTCGGTGACGGTCACCCACTTCGTGCCGTCCGTCCTCGGCATGTTCCTGCGCCACCCACAGGCCGCCGGCTGCAACGCGCTGCGGTACGTCTTCGCCAGCGGCGAGGCCCTGCCCGTCGCGACCATGCGGCACTTCTACGAGGTGTACGGCACCGGCGCGGACGCACCCGGACTGCACAACCTGTACGGGCCGACCGAGGCCGCCGTCGACGTCACCCACTGGGCGTGCCGCCCCGACTGGGACGAGCCGACGGTGCCGATCGGGCGGCCCGTCGCCCACACCCGCATCCACCTCGTCGACGAGCGGCTGCGGCCGGTGGAGCCCGGCACGCCCGGCGAGATCGTCATCGGCGGCCGGCAGGTGGCCCTCGGCTACCACGGGCGCCCCGAGCTGACCGCCGAGCGTTTCGTGCCGTCGCCGTTCCCGGAGCTGGACCCCTCCCCGCGGCTGTACCGCACGGGCGACCTCGGGATGCTCGGCGACGACGGCGAGATCCGCTACCTCGGGCGCATCGACGGGCAGTTCAAGCTGCGCGGACTGCGGATCGAGCCCGAGGAGATCGAGGCCGCGCTCACCGGGCTGCCCGCCGTCGCCGAGGCCCGGGTGCTCCCGGTGCGCGAGGAGGCGTCCGGGGAGCAGGCGCTGGCCGCGGTCTGCGTGGCCCGCACGCCCGGCCCGGTCCCGGGCGCCGGCGAACTGCGCCGGGCCCTCGCCGAGGTGCTGCCGGCGTATCTGGTCCCGAGCCGGTTCCGCTTCGTGGACCGGCTGCCCCTGACGACCAACGGCAAGCTGGACCGCGAGACGGCGGCCCGGCTCCTGGAGGCGGCGCCGGACACGGCCCCGGGCCCGGGCCCGGGCACCGCCTCGGACGGTGCCGGGGTGCCCGCCTCGGACGGCGGGAGGGCGTCGGACGCTTCGGGCGAGGGGTCCGCCGGGATCGCCCCGGGTGCCGGCGACGCCCCGGCCGCCGGAATCCTGGCCGCGGTCGCCGAGGCGCTCGGGGTCGACGCCGACGCCATCGTCCCGGACGCCGACCTGTTCGACCTCGGGGCCACCTCGTTCAGCATGATCCGCATCGCCCAGGAGATCGAACGGCTCACCGGGACCGCGCTGCCGGTCGACGCGCTGATCAGCAGGCCGACGGTCGCCGCGCTGACCGCCGCCGCACTCCCGGACGCCGGGTCGGACGCCGTCGGAGCACCCGTCGCCGGGGACGCTCCCGGTGCCGCCGGGGCCGCTGCCGGGACGGCTCCCGCCGGGACCGCGTCCGGTGCCGGTGTCGCGGACCCGGCGCAACGGACGCTCACCGCCGAGGACGTGGCCCGTACGGCCGCGGCCGTGCTGGACCTGCCCGACGTCGATCCGGACGCCGACCTGTTCGACCTGGGCGCCACCTCGTTCAGCATGATCCGGCTGGCCCAGGAGATCGAGTCGGCCACCGGCCGGCAGATCCCCGTGGACGTGCTCATCCAGAGCCCGACGCCCCGTGCCGTCGCGGACAGCCTCGCCCCCGCAGCGGCCCCTGCCGCGGAGGCACCCGGCGGCCCGGTCCCCGCGCCGTCGGCCACCGCGGGGACGGACGTCCGGATCGCCCTCGACCCGGCGGCCAAGGCCGCGTTCAAGGAGGCCAGGATCGCCGAACGGCGGCTGCCCGCCTCGCTGCCGCGGCTGCCCGTGCCCGCCGCCGGCCCCGCCGAGACGCTCGCCCTGTTCGACGCGTCGTCCTTCCGGGACTTCGCCGGCGAACCGGTACCCGTGCGGGACCTGCTCGACCTGCTCGCCACCGTCACCTGGGGCGACCTCGACGGCCGGGCCAAGCGCCGCTACCCGTCCGGCGGCGGCTTCTACCCGGTCCAGGTGTACGTGTACCTCGCGCCCGGCGCCGTGGCCGGCACCGAGCCCGGCCTGTACTACCTGCACCCGGCCGAGCGGGCCCTGATCGCCCTCGCCCCCGACGCCCGTTACGGCACCGACCTGCACGTCTTCCACAACCGGGCGCTCGTGGAGGGGTCCGCCTTCGGCGTCTTCCTCGTCTCCACCCCGGCGGCCATCGCCCCGGCCTACGGCGAGCGCAACGCCGCCCGGTTCTCCACCATCGAGGCCGGTCACATCGCCCACCTGCTGCTCACCGGGGCGCCCGAGCGCGGACTGGGCCTGTGCGCGGTCGGCGAGATGGACTTCGACGCCGTACGCGCCGACTTCGGCGTCGGCGACGACCAGGAGCTGCTGCTGTCGCTGTGGGGCGGCGCGCTCACCGCGGACACCCGGGCCCGCCGGGAGGCACTGCGGACCGGCACCGGCACCGAAACGGACGCCGGTATCGGCACCGAGGCCCGGATCGGCGCCGGGGTCCGGACCGGCACCGACGCAGGCGGCGTCGCCGTCGCCGTCGTCGGGTTCGCCGCCGAACTGCCCGGCGCGCGCTCCCTGGACGAACTCGACGCGCTGCTGGCCGGCGGCGGCACCGCCACCGGACCCGTGCCCGAGCACCGCTGGGCTCCGCTGCGCTCCCGCGCCGGGCGCGCCGGGGCCGCCGTCGGCGGATACCTCGACGACGTCCTGGCCACCGAGGCGGAGGAGTTCGGCATCGACCCGGCCGAGGGGCCGGCCGTCGACCCGCAGGAACGGCTGCTGCTGTCCGTGGCCCGCCGCTGCTTCGAGGACGCCGCCGTCGTCCCGGCACGGCTCGCCGAGCGGGGGCCGGTCGGGGTGTTCGTCGGCTCCATGTGGCACGACCACGCGCTGCACGGGGTCGCCGCCCGCGCCGGCGGACGCCCCGACGAGGGCACGCACGCCACCCGCGGCGGCCTCGCCCACCGCACCTCGCACGCGTTCGGGCTGACCGGGCCCAGCGTGCTCCTCGACACCGGGTGCGTGTCGGGTCTCGCCGCCGTCGAGGCCGCCTACCGGGCCGTCGCCGACGGCCGCTGCACGGCCGCGCTCGCCGCCGGAGCCAACCTCGTCCTGCACCCCGACCACCTCGACGTGCTGTCCGAGATGGGGCTCGTCGCCGAGGACACCGACTCCTGCGCCTTCACCGACCGGGCGAGCGGCTGGCTGGTCGGCGAGGGCGTCGGGGCGGTGCTGCTCAAGCCGCTGGACCGGGCGCTGGCCGACGGCGATCCGGTGCACGCCGTGCTGCGCGGCGGTGCGCTCCGGCACTCCGGCACCACACGGCAGTTCGGCGTTCCCGACCCGCGGCGGCAGGAACAGACGATGCGCGCGGCCCTCGCCGACGCGGGTCTGGCACCCGCCGACATCGGCTACGTGGAGGCCGCCGCGGCGGGCGCCGCCCTCGCCGACGCCCTGGAGTTCACGGCCCTGGGGCGGCTGTTCAGCCCCGACGCGGCCGGCTCCGGGGCGGGCGAGCCGGTGCCCGTGGGGACGGTGAAGCCCAACACCGGGCACCTGGAAGCCGCGTCGGTCTTCGCCCAACTGGGCAAGGTCATCGCGCAGTTCCGCCGAACCGAGGTGTACCCGACGGTGCTCTCCGGCGCCGTGAACCCCGCGGTCGCCCGCGCCTCGGGCCCGGTGGCCCTGGCCGGGGCGCAGGCGGGCCGCTGGCGCACCGGTCCGGGCCGTCCCCGGAGGGTCCTGGTCAACGGCTTCGCGGGCGGCGGCTCGTACGGCAGCCTCGTCGTCGAGGAGCCGCCGGCCACCGCGCCGGCCGCGTACGACGACGAGGTGCGCGCGCTGCCGCTGTCGGCGGACACGCCGCAGAACCTGGCCGCGCTCGCCGAGAGCCTCGCCGACGCCTGGGAACGCGACCCCGGCCTCGGGGTCGGGCCGGTGGCCCGCTCCCTGCGCGAGGGCCGCACGGACCGGCCCGCCCGTGCCGTGCTGGTGACCGGCCGCGCGACGGCGGTCGCCGGGCTGCGCACGCTGGCCCGCCGCGTCCGGCGGGAGGGCGCGGGCATCGCCGAACTCGGCGCCCCCGCCCCGCGGGAGGAACTGGCCCCGACCGCCCCCTGGCTCGCGGGCGACGCAGCGTCCTGGCCCAGGATCGACACCCCCCGGGCCGCCCTGCCGCCCACACCCCTGACCCGGGTCTCGTTCCCGCTCCCGACCGCGCCCGGCTCCCCACTCCCGGACACCACCGCGCCCGGCTCCCCGACCGGGACCGGGTTCCCGACTGAGACTGGGTCCTTGACCGGGACCGGGTCCCCGACCGCGACCGGGTCCCCGACCACGACCGTGGCGTCGACCGCGACCGCGACCGCGACCGCGACCGCGACCGTGGCCCCGCCCCCGGTCCCGGCCCCGGCCGACTCCGCGACGACCGTCCGGTCCTCCTCCGTCGTGGAGGGCGCCGCGCCGGCCGCCCCCGCGGCGGACCGTCCCGACGGGCTCTCGGCACGGCTGGGCCAGGTGTGGGGCCTCGGCCCCGCCGCGGACCCGACGCCGGACCCTGCCGCGGACCCGACGCCGGCTCCTGCCTGGGACCCGACACCGGACCCGACACCCGCATACGGCCTCGGTACCGGTCACGGCCTCGCTGCCGGCCCCGGCACCGGCCCCGGCACCGGTCACGGCCCTGGCGCCGTCCCCGCGCCGGGCGCCGACGCCCCAACCCGCACCCATGCCCCAACCCGCACCCATGCCCCAACCCTCGCCGGCGCCCCGACCCGCACACCCGCTCCGGCCGGCCTCGGCGCGGAGGCCGGGGGCGGCGCCGCCGGCGGCTTCGCGCGGCTGGCGCGGATCGTCGCCGCCGAGACCGGCGTGCCCGTCGAGCGGCTCACGCCCGGCCAGGACCTGTTCGCACTCGGCGCCACCAGCCGGCAGTTGCTGCGCATCGCCGCCCGGATCACCGCCGACGGGGGCCGGGAACCGTCCCTGGAGACGCTGTTCACCGCGGCCGACCTGGGTGCGCTCGCCGACGTCGCCTACCCCGCCCACCCGTCCGCCACCACCGTCTGACAGGCAGTGATCACCATGACCCGGATCTTCATGTTCCCCGGCCAGGGCGCCCAGCGCGCCGGCATGGGCCGGGAGCTGTTCGACCGCTTCCCCGAGCTGGAGTCGCAGGCCAGTGACGTGCTCGGCTACAGCCTGCGCCGGCTGTGCCTGGAGGACCCCGACGGCCGGCTCGGCAACACCCGCTACACCCAGCCCGCCATGTTCGCCGTCAACGCGCTCGCGCTCCGCGCCCACCTGGAGGACGCCGGGGAGCGGCCCGACCTCGCCGTCGGGCACAGCCTCGGCGAGTACAACGCCCTCCAGGCCGCCGGCGCGTTCGGCTTCACCGACGGGCTGCGGCTGGTCGCCGCCCGCGCCGAGGCGATGGCGCTCACGGGCGGCGGCGGCATGAGCGCGGTGATCGGCCTGCCCGAGACCCAGTTGCGCTTCCTGCTGCTGCGCGCCGGGTTCGGCTCCCTGGACCTCGCCAACCTCAACACGCCCGGCCAGATCGTGCTGGCCGGCCCGGTGGAGGACCTGGAGGAGGCCGGGCCGATCCTGGAGGACGCGGGGGCGCGCGCGGTGCGGCGCCTGGCCGTCAGCGGCCCCTTCCACTCCCGGTACATGGCCCCGGCCGCCGAGCGGCTCTACCCGGTCGTCGCGGCCACCCCCTTCGCCCCGCTCGCCTGCCCGGTCGTCGCCAACGCCACCGCCCGCCCGTACGAGCAGGAGCGGATCGGCGACCTGCTGCTCCAGCAGATCCACCAGCCGGTGCGCTGGTGCCGGACCATCGAGTCGATCCTCGACGGCGCGTACGGCCCCGAGCCGGAGTTCACCGAGATCGGCACCGGCACCGTACTGACGGGCATGCTGCGGCAGATCCGGCGCGAGCGCAGGACGGCCGTCGGCGCGGCGGGCCCCCGGTGAGCGGGTTCGCGGCCGGGCCGGACCCGGGCAGCGTGCACCTGTGGTTCTGCTCGAACGAGGCGCTGGAGGAGCCCCTGGCCGAGACGCTCGCCGAGCACTGGCTCGACGAGCACGAGCACGACGTCGCCCGGCGCTTCATGTTCCCGCGGGACCGGCGCCAGTACCTCGTCGCCCACGTGCTGGTGCGGCGGGTGCTCAGCCTGGTCACCGGGGTGCCGGAGGCCGAGGCCGCCATCTGGCGCTCCTCCCGGGGCCGCCCCTTCCTCCAGGCCGCCGTCGACGACGGTCCGGGCGGACGGCCCGAACTCGACTTCAACCTGTCGCACGCCCACGGGCACAACGTCGTCGCCGTGGGCCACGGCCGCCGCGTCGGTGTCGACGTCGAGCGCATCGACCGGGCCGCCGAGCGCGGCCTGGGCTGGATCGTGCAGAGCTACGCGCCCGAGGAGCGCGCCCGGCTCGCCGAGATGCCGCCCGGCCGGCAGCGGGACCGGGCCACGCTGCGGCTGTGGACGCTGAAGGAGGCGTACGCGAAGGCACGCGGGCTGGGGCTCGGGCTGCCCTTCGACTCCTTCTCCTTCGAACTCGCCGACGACCGCGGTGTGCTGGGCTTCCGGCCGCCGGAGGACGACACCGCCGACCGCTGGACCTTCGTCGAACTCCAGCCCCGTCCCGAGGTGCTGGTCTCGCTGGCCGTGGAACGCGGCACGCACAGGTCCGGCCCCGCGCGGCGGCTGTTCGTGCACGACGGGTTCCCCTGGGGCCGGTCCACACCGCACGAGCTGCCGCTGCCCGGCCCGCACCACGGCCGTCCGGAGCCGGCGGGCCTGGCAGGCCGATCCCAGTGACCGAGCAGAGGAGAAGACCGTGAGGACACACCGCCCGCCGCAGGACGAGGACGCCGCCCGGTCCCCCCACGCCGACGCGCAGGCCTTCCGGGAGGCGATGGCGCACCTGGCCGCGCCGGTCAGCGTGGTCACCGCGCTCGACCCGGCCGGCCGGCGCCGCGGCTTCACCGCCACCTCGGTGACCTCCGTGTCGCTGGAGCCGCCGATGGTGCTGGTGGGGGTGGGCCACCGGTCGAGCTGTCACGCCGCGCTGACCGGGGCCGAGGAGTTCACCGTGAACGTCCTGGGCGCGGAACACGACGAACTGGCCCGCCGCTTCGCCACTCACGGCGCCGACCGCTTCGCCGGCTCCGGTTTCGCCGCCTGGCCGGGCACCGGCACCCCCTACCTGCCCGGCGCCAAGGTCCTGCTGCGCTGCCGCACCGCCGACGTGGTCCGGGCCGGCGACCACGACCTGGTCCTCGGCACGGTCACCGACGCCCACACCGGCGATCCGGCCCCGGCCCCCCTCCTGTGGTACCGCCGCGCCTTCCACACCCCGGCCCCCACCGCGCCCGCCCTGGCCTAGCGCCCGGCGTCAGCGGGCCCGTGCCGGGGCGGCCTGGGAGGACAGCAGGTCGAAGCGGCGGATCAGGGCCTGCTGTTCCAGGGAGAGGCGCTCCACGTGGCGTCGCAGGCGGGCTATCTCGTCGGTGAGGGTCACCACCGTCGCCTCGTGGGCGGTGGCCGGTGCCGCCTTCGGGGCCGGGGGACGCGGGATGGGGTGGACCGAGGCATGCGGCGGATCGGCGGGGCCGGGGACCGCGAGGGACGGGTCGTGGTTGAGGATCGCCTCCATGCGGCCCCGCAGCACCGGGCCGGGCTCCACGCCCAGCTCGTGCGCCAGGCGCTTGCGCGCGCGGTCGTACACGCCGAGCGCCTCCGCCTGCCGGCCGCAGCGGTACAGGGCCACCATCAACAGGTCGTAGAAACGTTCCCGCATCGGGTGGTCGGCGGTGAGTTCCTCCAGCTCGCCGGTGATCTCGTCGTGCCGGGAGGCGCGCAGGCAGGCGTCGTACAGCGCCTCCAGGGCGGTCAGCCGGTTCTCCTCCAGCTGGGCCGCCTCCGCCGCGCAGATGTCGCCGCGCACGCTGCCCTCCAGTGCCGGTCCGCGCCACAGCGCGAGCGCCTGGCGGAGCACTTCCGCGGCGTGCCCGGGATCGGTGACGGCCGCCGCCCGGCCCTCGGCGGCCAGGCGGTTGAAACGCTCGGCGTCGGTGGTGGCCCGGCCCATGCGCAGCACGTAGCCGAGGGAGCGGGTGACGATCCACTCGTGGTGGGGTTCGCCCGAGCCGGCGTTCGGCACCGGCAGCAGCCGCCGCAGCCGGGCCACGTGGGCCTGGAGGGCGTTGGTGGCGTTGGCCGGCGGATGCTCGCCCCACAGCTCGTCGATGAGCCGGTGCACGGACACGATGTGCCCCGACTTCACCACGAGCGCGCCCAGCAGAGCGCGCTGCTTGGCGCCCGTGGGGAGGATCCGGAGTCCGGTGCGCTCGTCGTGGACCTCAACGGGACCGAGAATGCGGAACTGCATCTCTTCCTCGCATGTCACTCAGAAGCGGTCGGGATCGGTGAAGCCCAGCGGCACGGCCGGCTCCTTGCCCTGCACGAGGTCGGCCACCACCTCGCCGACGCCCAGGGAGTGCTTGAAGCCGTGGCTGGAGCAGCCGCCGGCCACCACCACCCGCGCGTCCCGCCCCGGCCGCCCGATCACGAACTGGCCGTCGGGCGTGCGCGCGTAGACGTTGGCCAGGGCACGCGACGGCGCGCCGCCCACGCCCGGTACCGCCCACTGGAGGTGCCGTGCCAGCACCGCCCAGTCCACGGGCGAGACCGACCGGTCCAGCGTCTCGGGGTCCACGACGCGGAAGTGCCTGCCGCCGTCCTCCAGCCCCAGCTTCAGTTCGCAGCGGCCGGGCAGCGTGCCGTGGCCCCACAGCACGTCCCCGCCGTCGATCTCCCGCATGAACACCGGCAGCCGGTCCAGCGCGAACCGCTCGTGCGGCTCGTCGGGCGTGAACCAGGTCGTCGGCATCCGCACGACCTCCAGCGGCAGCGCCGGCACCAGCTGGTCCAGCCACGGCCCGGCCGTGAGCACGGCCTGCGCGGCGCGCAGCACCCGGCCCGCGGCCGTGTGCACGGCGACGCCGTCGCCCGCGTGCTCCACCGCCGTCACCCGGGTGTCGGTCAGCACCCGCGCCCCGGCCGCGCGGGCCGCGCCGACCGCCGCGTGGACGGTCCGCTCGGGCAGCGTCAGCCCGCCCTCCGGCTCCACGACGGCGATGTCACCGGTGGCCAGGCCCTGGTGGGCCGGGCAGCGCCGGTGCAGCTCGTCGCGGTCCAGGACCCGCACCTGAAGATCGTGCTCCCGGGCCGCGCGCAGCGCGCCGCCCACGATGCGGCCGTCGGGCGGGCCGATCAGCATCGCCCCGGTGGGGTCCAGCAGATGCGTTCCCGTCTCGGTCTCCAGCTGCTGCCACAGCTCGCGGGAGCGCTGTGCCAGCGGCACCAGGCCGGGGTGTTCCAGGCAGGCGGTGCGGAACATCCGGCTCTCGCCGTAGGAGGAGCCGGAGGTGTTGGCCAGCCCGTAGCGTTCCACGCCGATCGCGTTCAGCCCGCGCCGGGCCAGCTGCCACAGCGCGGCGGCACCCCAGGCGCCCAGCCCGACCACGACGACGTCGGCGTCCGTCCCCCGGTCCCCGCTCATGACGGCCTCACCGCCGCCCGCTCCCGGAGCGCGGCCGTGGCGTGCCGGGTGATCGTCCCCAGCAGCGGGGCCGGGTCGGGCTGGAAGTAGAAGTGCCCGCCGTCGAACAGGTGCAGCCCCTGGAAGTGCTCGGCGTGCTGCTCCCAGTCGGCGAGGCGGTGCTCGGGCACGACCACGTCGCCCCGTCCGCCGTACACCGCGAGCGGCACCGGCAGCGGCGCCAGGCCGGGGCTCGGGCGCCAGTTCTCCACCAGGCGCAGGTCGTTGCGGATGGCCGGGGCGAACATCGCCCACAGGTCCGGCTCGTGCAGCACCTCCAGCGGGGTGCCGCCCATCGCCGCGAGGTGGATGCGCAGTTCGTCGTCGGGCAGCTCGTGCCTGCGGGTGCCGTCGCCCTGCGGTCGGGGCGCCCCGCGGGCCGACAGCCCCAGCCACACCGGCAGCTCGCGGCCCTCGGCCTGCAGCAGCCGGGTCAGCTCGTAGGCGACGAGCGCGCCCATGCTGTGCCCGAAGAACGCGAACGGGCCCGTCAGGTCCGCGTCCAGGCGGCGCAGGAAGAAGTCCGCCAGCCGGCGGGCGTCGTCCAGCGGCGTCTCGTCGGCCAGCCGTCCCCTGCCGGGCGCGTCCAGCAGCCGCACGTCCCAGTGGGCGGGCAGCAGGCCCGGCCAGGTGCGGTAGAGCAGATGGGAGCCGCCCGCGTGGTGGAAGACGAACAGGCGGAGTCCCTCGGATGGTCCGGATATGCCGTACATCGCCTCTCCTGAAGGTCGGGCCCGGCTCACGCCGCCGCGGCGAGGCCGCCGGTGAACGCCGGGGCCACCTCGCGGGCGAACAGCTCCACGGCCCGCTCGGCACGCTCGAAGGGCAGGTGGCCGGGGTTGAACTGGAGGCTCAGGCACAGGTCGTCGCCGTACCAGCCGCGGATGGTCTCGATCTGCGCCGCCACCTCGTCGGGCGTGCCCGCCAGCACCTTGTGGCCGGCGAGGGACGCGTCGAAGTCGTAGGCGCGGACCTTCTCCACGAACGCCTCGTAGCCCGGGTACTGCTCCGAGCGCGCGCTCGCCCAGGAGGCGACCGCGCCGGCCATCGTCCGCACGTAGTTCTCCTCGCCGGCGCGCGCGTCGGCGAGCACGGTGGCGCGGTCCTCGCCCAGGTAGCAGGTGTACTTGATCTGGATGCGGCCCGGGCCCTGGTGGCCGGCGGCCGCGCGGGCCTCGCGGTAGGCCGCCGTCATCGCCGTCAGCTGCTCGCGGCTGGTGACCGACGGGACCACCTGGAGGTGGTGGCCGCGCTCACCGGCCAGCGCACAGGAGGCGGCACTGGTGGCCGACGCCACGAACACCGGCGGGTGCGGGTCCTGGTAGGGGCGGGGGAAGCCGGTGACCGGGCCGAAGCGGTGCACCTCGCCCTCGAAGCGCACCTCGCGTCCGCTCCACAGCGCGACACAGGCGTCGACGACCTCGTCGAAGCGGGCGCGGCTCTCGGCCATGTCCACGCCGAACAGGTCGAACTCGTCGGGCAGGAAGCCGCGTCCGAAACCGGCGTCCAGCCGGCCGTGGGAGAGGTTGTCGAGCTGCGCCAGACGGGCGGCGATCTGCACCGGGTGCGCGAACGCGGCGATGACCGCGCCGGTCACCAGGCGTATCCGGCTGGTGCGCGCGGCCACGGCGGTGAGGAAGACCACCGGATCGGGGCTGTAACCGCCGTACGGCGAGCCGTAGTGCTCCACCGTCTGCACGTGCTCGAATCCCAGCGCCTCGGCGAGCGCGGCCAGTCTCAGACTCTCGTCGTAGTAGGTGCTCGCGCTCTTGCGCTCCGGATCGACGACCGGAAAGAAGTTCACGCCGAATTCCATGGATGGCTCCGTCTGGTGATCCGATTCCGGCTGGCCGGAAAGGGCGGCTAAAATTCCTCCGCTATCGGACCATAGACGGTCGGTGTCGAATACGCGGCGGGCGCGAGCGCGCCTCCAGCGGTTTTCCGGAGCCCTTCGAGTTCAGGTCATGCGGCGTTCGCGGCGGAGCGGCGGGAAAGCAGCAGCCACCAGTCGCCGAGCGTGGGGCGCGCCATCAGCTCGGGAAATCCGACCTCGATGCCGCGCCGGTGCCAGGCGGAGATCAGCTCCATGGCGGTGATCGAGTCCAGGCCGTGGTCCACCAGGTCCTCGTCGTCGCCGGGGAGTTCGGACTCCGGCAGCCGCATGCTGCGGGCGACCATCTGCCGCAGCAGCTGCCGGGTCAGCGGGTCCGCGCCCTCGGGCACCGCCCGGCCGTCGTTGCTCCCGGTGCTTTCGGTGGTCTCCATGCCGGGGAAAGCTAACAGCGGGCACCGAGGGGCGGAAGACGCTCCCCGGCGCCCTTTCCGGGCGGTCAGTCATGCGTCAGAGACACGTCAGACACGGTCTTGGAAGCGGCACCGGAAAACCGCTCGATGATTCCTAGAGGATTTCCGTCGGCAGGGTTGCGGCGGGATACGGTGCGCCTCGTGCATACGTCGTGGGGTAAGGACAGCGCATCCCCGCGTGGCGCAATATCGACGAGCCTCGGGCACCGATTCGCACACCGGCTCGGCAGCCGAGTTCAGCCGTCGAGGTACGGGGAGGAAACCATGAAGATACGTGTTCTGGGTCCACTGAGTGCCGACGTCAACGGGATGTCGATCGTTCCGACGGCCGGGAAGCCACGGCAGATCCTGGCCCTGCTCGCCCTCTACCCGGGACGGGTCATGCCCGTGCCCACCCTCATGGAGGAGATCTGGGGCACCGAACTCCCGCAGAGCGCCCTGACCACCCTCCAGACCTACATCCTCCAGCTGCGCCGCCGGCTGGGCACCGCCATGGGGCCGGGCGCCCCCGGCGCCGCCAAGGGCGTGCTCGCCACCCGGCACGGCGGCTACCTGCTCCAGATACCGGCCGAGGCGGTCGACGTCCACGAGTACGAGCGCCTCGTCGCCGAGGCACAGCAGTGCTTCGAGGACGGCGAGGACGAGCGCGCCGCCCGCACCTACCGCAAGGCGCTCGACCTGTGGCAGGGGCCCGCCCTGGTCGACGTGCGGGTCGGCCCCATCCTGGAGATCGAGGCGATGCGGCTGGAGGAGAGCCGGCTCGTCACCCGGGAACGCCGTATCGACGCCGACCTCAGGCTCGGCCGGCACGCCGAGGTCATCGCCGAGCTGATGGACCTGATCGCCCGGCACCCCGAGCACGAGGGGCTGCACTCGCAGGCCATGGTGGCGCTGTACCGCTCCGGCCGGCAGGCCGCCGCGCTCGAGGTCTACCACCGGCTGCGCCGCCGCCTCGTCGACGAGCTGGGCGTGGAGCCCTCGCCGCAGCTCCAGCGGCTGCACCAGGCGATGCTGGCCGTCGACCCCCAGCTGGACGTGGTGTCCGGACCGCGCCGCACCTCCACCTTCGACCTGTACGCGGCCTGAGCGGCGGCGGCCGTGCCGCCTGCGGCACCCGGCGGATTCGAGTGTTCCTCCAGCCCGTTGACCGAGTCTCGAGCCGTCACCGAACGGCCGACCGCTCGCGCGTACAGAGACGGAGACCACCCATGCGACAGTTCGAACTGGACGACCTGAAGGCCCTGCTGCGCGAGTGCGCGGGCCAGGAGGAGGGCGTCGACCTGGACGGCGACGTCGTCGACGTGCCGTTCGCCGAGCTCGGCTACGACTCCCTGGCCATCCTCCAGACCACCGGGCGCATCGAGCGCGACTTCGGTGTCGCCCTCGACGAGGAGGCCCTCGACGAGGCCGACACCCCGCGCGCCTACCTCGACCTGGTCAACCGTGCCCTGGCCGCCGTCCGCGCCGCGGCCTGACCGCCGCGCGGGCCGCACCGCGGACCCGCGACGCCCGGACGGGCATCGGCTGGACACGGACGTCGCCGTCGTCGGCGCCGGGCCCGCCGGGCTGGCGCTGAGCCTGATGCTGCTGCGCTCCGGCGTACGGGTCGCGCTGCTGGAGAAGTCCGCCGGGGACCCCGCCTCCGTCGGCCGGGACTTCCACGGGGAGGTCCTCCAGCCCGGTGGCCAGCAGGTCCTCGACCGGCTCGGAGTGCTGGCCGCCGCGCGTGCGCGCGGCGCCCGGCGCCTGAGCGGCTTCCGGCTGCTGGACCGCGGGCGCGTGCTGCTGGACATCGACTACGGCCGGCTGCCCGCCCCCTACGACCATCTGCTCGCCCTGCCCCAGCGGCACCTGCTGGCCGAACTCGCCGCCGCCTGTCGTGCCCTGCCCGGCTTCGACCACCTGCCGGGCCACCGCCTGTCCGCGCTGACCGAGGACCGCGGGCGGTGCACCGGCGTGGTGGCGAGCGGCCCCGGCGGACGCCGCGTCACCGTGCGGGCCCGCGTCGTGGCCGGCGCCGACGGCCGCTACTCCAGGACCCGCGCCCTCGCCGGCATCGGCGCCGGGCGCACCGAGGCCTTCGACCAGGACGTCGTGTGGTTCTCGCTGCCCGCCCCCGGCCGCTCGACCGGCACGGTCGCCGTGCACCGGGCGCCCGGCAGCGCCGTCCTGGTCCACGACACCCACCCCGACCGGCTCAGGATCGGCTGGACCCTGCCGCACCGCGGCTGGCCCGCCGTCGCCGCCCGGGGCATCGAGACCGTACGCGCCGAACTGGCCGCCGCCCTGCCCGAGTTCGCCGACCTGATCCAGGATGGTCTGCGCGGCCCGGACGACCTGCGGCTGCTCGACGTGTTCGCCGCGCACGCCGACACCTGGGTGCGCGACGGGCTGGTGCTGCTCGGCGACGCCGCCCACACCCACGGACCGCTCGGCGCCCAGGGCATCAACCTCGCCCTCCAGGACGCCGCGGCCCTGCACCCCGTCCTGGTCGACGCGCTCGCCGCCGGCGACTGCTCCCGCGCCCGGCTGGCCGCCTTCCAACGGCTGCGGGGGCCCGCCGCCGAGGCGGTCACCCGGGTGCAGAAGGTGCAGGCCAAGGCGCTGCTCGGAGCGGGCGGCCCGGCCGTGGACGTCCTGCGCTCCCACGCGGCCCGCCTGGTCACCCGCACCCCGCTGGGCACGCGCATCACCCGCCGCATCGCCTACGGCCGTTCGGTGCCCGAGGTGCGGACGGACCTGTTCACGGTGGACACGGCCGCACCTCAGCCCATCGGGCCCAGCTCCTGAAGCAGGGCCCGCTCCAGCGCGGTCAACGGCAGGTCGGGACGCAGCCGTTCGGGATGACCGGGCGGGGGAGCGCCGAGCCCACGGCCCGCGTCGGGCCCACGGCCCGCGTCGAGCCCGTCGGCCGCGTCGAGCCGACGGGCCGCGTCGCGTGCGGAGCCCGCGCCGGGCCCGGCGCCGCCGCGGGCCGCGTCCGCCCGGGCCAGTTCGCCGGCGGCGAGGAGGGCACCGAGGGCGACCAGGCCCTGCCAGAGCGGCTCGCCCAGGGCGCGGACGACGCCCCACGCCCGCCGGGCACCGGTGAACGCCATGGGAACTCCTTTTCGTACCGCGGCCCGCACCAGGGCCTGCCGTGCGGACCACGGTCGGCCCGCGCGGTCGTGAACC
Source organism: Streptomyces sp. NPDC031049 (assembly GCF_055571015.1). Classification (NCBI taxonomy): domain Bacteria; kingdom Bacillati; phylum Actinomycetota; class Actinomycetes; order Kitasatosporales; family Streptomycetaceae; genus Streptomyces; species Streptomyces sp. NPDC031049. Next base: position 1,206 of record NZ_JBVIGC010000029.1, on the reverse strand, counting down.
GCACGACGGGCCCTCGAGCCCCGCCGGTGCGCCCGGTCGGCCGGCGGCGCCGGCCGGCGCCCCGCCGCCGCCCTGGGCCGGGCCCGGCACGCCGGGGCTTCGACCGGGGCGCTAGGCCCCGCCGTGAGACTCGGGGCAACCGACACCCGGGAGGAGAACGGCCGTGCCGTCCAGCCCCACCGTCCCCACCGCAGCGCCCGCGCCCTTCGCCGAGACGGCGCAGATCGCCGACGGCGTCCACGCCTACGTCCAAGCACCGGGCGGATGGTGCCTGAACAACGCCGGCATCATCGTCTCCGGCGGCGAGAGCGCCCTCGTCGACACCGCGGCCACCGAGGCTCGCGCCCGCCACCTGCGCGGCACCGCGCTGCGCCACAACCCGCAGGCCGCGCCGCGAGCCGTGGTCAACACCCACTTCCACGGCGACCACGTCTTCGGCAACCACCTGTTCCCCGAGGCCGTCGTCATCGGCCACGAACGCACCCGGACGGAGATGATCGCCTCCGGCCTGCACCTGACCGGGCTCTGGCCCGACGTGGAGTGGGGCACCATCGAACTGGCCCCGCCCACCCTGACCTACACCGACGCCCTCACCCTGCACATCGGGTCGCTGCGCGCCGAGCTGGAGCACGTCGGGCCCGCCCACACCTCCAACGACACCGTGGTGTGGCTGCCCCGGCAGCGGGTGCTGTTCACCGGCGACCTGGTCATGAACGGGGTCACCCCGTTCTGCCTCATGGGCTCGATCGCCGGCTCCCTGGAGGCGCTGGAGCGGCTGCGGGCCTACGGGGCGCGGACCGTCGTACCCGGGCACGGGCCGGTGTGCGGGCCCGAGGTGTTCGACGCCGTCGAGGGCTATCTGCGGCTGGTGCAGCGCATCGCCGCCGACGGACGGCGGGCCGGCCGCACACCGCTCCAGGCCGCCCGCGACGCCGCCCTCGGCCCGTACGCCGCGCTGCTGGACCCCGAACGGCTGGTGCCCAACCTGCACCGCGCCTACGCCGAGCTGGACGGCACGCCCGCCGCGGACCCGCTGCCCGGCGAGACCCTCCAGACCGCGCTCGGCGAGATGATCGAGCACCACGGGGGGCTGCCCTGCTGCCTGGCCTGACCCCGGGCGGTGTGCGTGCGGGGAGCCGGGCCCGCGTCAGACCAGGTGGTCCTGGCGGACCACCCGGAACTTCGTCAGCACCTCGCCGTCCCCCC
>NZ_JBVIGC010000028.1:0-73639 GCF_055571015.1 Streptomyces sp. NPDC031049 | reverse complement strand
CCGTTGCGTGCCTGCCGCAGCCGCTCGCTGGGCAACCGACCTCCCCACCCCCGCAACCCCCCCCCCCCCTCCCAAATCCCTCCCCCCCCCCCCCCCCACCCCCCCCCACCCCCCCCCCCCCCCTCCCCCCCCCCCCCCCCCCCCTCACCCCCCCCCCCCCCCCCCCCCCCCCCGCCGCGCCATGGGACCGGCCCCCAGCGGACCGGTCCCTCTGTGTCCGCGGGTCCCGCCGGGAGGCCGGCTCCCGGCCTCCGGAATCCGCGGCCGGCCGGCTCCCGGCCCCCGGAACCCGAGGCCGGCCTCTTGACCCGTGTGGCGTCGGCAACTACTTTGCGGGGACGCCGACCCACGACCGCCGGAAGGAGGCGACGAGCGGATGTGCACCAGCTCTGATCTCGGCCGCCTCGCCCGTCTGACCGTCTGGGTTCCGGGTCGGATCGCGCACGGCTGCTGACAACGCCGTTCTGCCGTGCCCTCCGCGGCACTCCTCGGGTTTCCCCGACCTTCCTCTCTTCGACCCTTCGGGCACGTCGTCGACGCGTGCCCGCGCGCCCGTGTCTCTCGCGGGGCGCCTCCGAACACAGAAAGCTGCCTGAACATTGGCGAACACGATGCATCGACCGACCGCGCCCGGAAGTGAGGGCCCGTCATGGTAGCGGCGCGGATCACGGTCAACGGGGAACAGGCACCGATCTCACCGGTCCCGCCCCACACCACGGTGCTGGACTTCCTGCGCGAGCGTGGCCTCACCGGCACCAAGGAGGGCTGTGCCGAGGGCGAGTGCGGCGCCTGCTCGGTCCTGGTGGCCCGGCCCGGCGTGGACAAGCCCACCGACTGGGTCGCGGTCAACGCCTGTCTGGTCCCGGTCGCCGCGCTCGACGGCCAGGAGGTCGTCACCTCCGAAGGCCTCGCCATCCCCGGGGAAGCCGGCGGCGCTCCCGAACTGCACCCGGTGCAGCAGGAGATGGCCGTCCGCGGCGGTTCGCAGTGCGGCTACTGCACGCCGGGATTCGTGTGCAGCATGGCCGCCGAGTACTACCGGCCCGACCGCTGTAGGCACCCGGCCGGCGGCGACGCCGAGCACGGCCCGAACGGCTTCGACCTGCACGCGCTGAGCGGAAACCTGTGCCGCTGCACCGGCTACCGGCCCATCCGCGACGCCGCGTTCGCCGTCGGGCAGCCCGGCGACGAGGACCCGCTCGCCCGGCGCCGCGACCATGCGCCGCCCGCGCCGGCCGCCACCGAATACGCCCGGGACGGCGCCGCGTTCGTCCGCAAGGAGACCCTGGCCGAGACACTCCGGCTGCTGCGGGAGCACCCCGACGCGGTGGTCGTCGCCGGCTCCACCGACTGGGGTGTCGAGGTCAACCTCCGCGCCCGGCGCGCGGATCGGGTGGTCGCCGTCGACCGCCTGCCCGAACTGCGGGAGCTGCGCGTCGAGTCCGGTCACGTCGAGATCGGCGCGGCGCTCACCCTCACCGAGATCGAACGCCGCCTCGACGGCCGTATCCCGCTGCTGGCCGAGCTGTTCCCGCAGTTCGCCTCCCGGCTCATTCGCAACAGCGCCACCCTCGGCGGCAACCTCGGCACCGGTTCCCCCATCGGCGACAGCCCGCCGGTGCTGCTCGCGCTGGAGGCGTCGCTGGTGCTCGCCGACGCCGACGGCGAACGCGAGGTGCCGCTGGCGGAGTACTTCACCGGTTACCGGCAGAGCGTGCGCCGCCCCGGCGAACTGATCCGCGCGGTGCGGATCCCGCTGCCGCTGTCACCGGTCACCGCCTTCCACAAGATCGCCAAGCGTCGTTTCGACGACATCTCTAGCGTCGCGGTCGCCTTCGCCCTCGATGTCGAGGACGGCGTCGTCCGCAAGGCCCGCATCGGCCTCGGCGGCGTGGCCGCCACGCCCGTGCGCGCGCTCACCACCGAGGCCGCCCTCGAGGGCAGGCCGTGGACCGCACGGACGGCCGAGGTCGCCGCGGCGGTGCTGCGGGGCGAGGGCACCCCGATGAACGACCACCGGGCCAGCGCGGACTACCGCTCCGCGATGCTCGGCGAGAGCCTGCTGAAGCTGTACGCGCACACCACCGAGGCGGTGCCGTCATGAGCCATCTGTCCGAACGCCCCGAGAACCCCGTCGTCGGTGTCCCGCTGCCGCACGAGAGCGCGGCCCTGCACGTCACCGGCACCGCGCTCTACACCGACGACCTGGTGCACCGCACCAAGGACGTGCTGCACGCCTGGCCGGTGCAGGTCATGAAGGCCCACGCGAGGGTCACCGCGCTGCGCACCGGGCCCGCGCTGGCCGTTCCCGGCGTGGTCCGCGTGCTGACCGGCGCCGACGTGCCGGGGGTCAACGACGCCGGTATGAAGCACGACGAGCCGCTCTTCCCCGACGAGGTGATGTTCCACGGCCACGCCGTCGCCTGGGTGCTCGGCGAGACCCTGGAGGCTGCCCGGCTCGGCGCCGCGGCCGTCGAGGTGGACCTGGAGGAACTGCCCTCCCTGGTCACACTGGAGGAGGCGATCGCGGCGGGCAGCTACCACGGCGCCCGGCCCGTGATGGAGACCGGTGACCTCGACGCCGGCTTCGCCGACTCCGCGCACGTCTTCTCCGGCGAGTTCACGTTCTCCGGTCAGGAGCACTTCTACCTGGAGACGCACGCCGCGCTCGCCCAGGTCGACGAGAACGGGCAGGTGTTCGTCCAGAGCAGCACCCAGCACCCCTCGGAGACCCAGGAGATCGTCTCCCATGTGCTCGGCGTGCCCGCCCACGAGGTGACCGTGCAGTGCCTGCGGATGGGCGGCGGCTTCGGCGGCAAGGAGATGCAGCCGCACGGGTTCGCGGCGATCGCCGCGCTCGGCGCCAAGCTGACCGGCCGGCCCGTGCGGTTCCGGCTCAACCGGACGCAGGACATGACCATGTCCGGCAAACGGCACGGGTTCCACGCCACCTGGAAGATCGGCTTCGACGCGGACGGCCGTATCCAGGCCCTGGACGCCGCCCTCGTCGCGGACGGCGGCTGGAGCCTGGACCTGTCCGAACCGGTGCTGGCCCGGGCGCTGTGCCACATCGACAACACGTACTGGATCCCCAACGCGCGCGTCGCCGGGCGCATCGCCCGCACCCACACCGTCTCCAACACCGCCTTCCGCGGCTTCGGCGGACCGCAGGGCATGCTGGTGATCGAGGACATCCTGGGCCGCTGCGCACCGATGCTGGGCCTGGACCCCATGGAGCTCAGGGAGCGCAACTTCTACCGCCCCGGCCAGGGCCAGACCACTCCGTACGGGCAGCCGGTCACCCAGCCCGAGCGGATCACCACGGTCTGGCAGCAGGTCAAGGAGCGGGCCGGCATCGCCGACCGCAAGCGGGAGATCGCCGCGTTCAACGCCGCGCACCCGCACACCAAGCGGGGCCTGGCGCTGACCGGCATCAAGTTCGGCATCTCGTTCAACCTCACCGCCTTCAACCAGGGCGGGGCGCTGGTGCTCATCTACAAGGACGGCTCCGTCCTGATCAACCACGGCGGCACCGAGATGGGCCAGGGCCTGCACACCAAGATGATGCAGGTGGCGGCGACCACCCTGGGCATCCCCCTGTCCCGGGTCCGCCTCGCCCCCACGCGCACCGACAAGGTGCCCAACACCTCCGCCACCGCCGCCAGTTCCGGGGCGGACCTCAACGGCGGGGCGGTCAAGAACGCCTGCGAGCAGCTGCGCGAGCGGCTGCTGCGGGTCGCCGCGACCCGGCTCGGCGCGAACCCCTCGGACGTGCGCATCCGCGGCGGTGTCGCGCGCGCCCTCGGCGGCGGCGAGGAGCTGGCCTGGGACGACCTGGTGCGCACCGCCTACTTCCAGCGGGTCCAGCTGTCGGCGGCCGGTTTCTACCGGACCGAGGGGCTGCACTGGGACGCGAAGACGTTCCGGGGTTCGCCGTTCAAGTACTTCGCCTACGGCGCCGCCGCCACCGAGGTGGAGGTGGACGGCTTCACCGGCGCCTACCGCATCCGGCGGGTGGACATCGTGCACGACGTCGGTGACAGCCTCTCCCCCCTGATCGACGTCGGCCAGGTCGAGGGCGGCTTCGTGCAGGGCGCCGGCTGGCTGACCCTGGAGGACCTGCGCTGGGACGTCAGCGACGGCCCGAACCGGGGCCGGCTGCTCACCCAGGCCGCCAGCACCTACAAGCTGCCGAGCTTCTCGGAGATGCCCGAGGAGTTCCACGTCACGCTCCTGGAGAACGCCACCGAGGAGGGCGCGGTCTACGGCTCCAAGGCGGTCGGTGAGCCCCCGCTGATGCTGGCGTTCTCGGTGCGGGAGGCGCTGCGGCAGGCCGCCGCCGCGTTCGGGCCGGACGGCGTCGGCGTGGAGCTGGCCTCGCCGGCGACACCGGAGGCGGTGTACTGGGCGATCCGGGCGGCACGCCGGGGCGGGGCCTCCCCCGACGGCCGCCCCGGCGACGGGGTCGCCGTGGGTACGGCCCGCACCGGCGCAGAAGCGCTGAGCGGTGCCTGACATGACGTGGGTCGCCGCGGTCGCGCGGTTGCGGGCACGCCGGGAGCCCGGCGTGCTGGTGACCGTCGCGACCGTGCGCGGCCACGCACCACGGGACGCCGGAGCCAAACTCGTCGTCGGCCGCAGCGCCACGTGGGGCTCGATCGGCGGCGGCAACGTCGAGGCCGTGGCCGTCGACCGGGCCCGGGAGATGATCGCCGCGGCCGAGCCGGAGCCGGAGCTGATCGACTTCGCGTTGAACGACAAGGTGACCAACCGGCACGGCGTGCAGTGCTGCGGCGGCACCGTGTCCGTCCTGCTCGAACCGCTGCCGGTGGTGCGGGCGGTGGCGGTCTTCGGCGTCGGGCACGTCGGCCTGGAGCTGGCCCGCGTCCTGGCCCGCCAGGATCTCGACCTGCACCTCGTCGACAGCCGGGCCGACCTCCTCACGCAGGAGCGGCTCGGCGTCCTGGACGACGCGGTGGCGCAGGTGCACGTGCACCACACGCCGCTGCTGCCGGAGGAGGTGCTGGCCCGGCTGCCGCCGGGCACCCACGTCCTGATCATGACGCATGACCACGCCGAGGACGCCGCCCTGTGCGACGCCGCGCTGCGCACCGCCCATCTCGGCTCCATCGGTCTGATCGGGTCGGCGGCCAAGTGGGCCCGCTTCCGCAAGGTCCTCACCACCGAGGGCGGTCACGACGAGGCGGCCGTCGACCGGATCAGGACGCCGATCGGGCTGGCCGGCATCACCGGCAAGGAACCGGCGACCATCGCGGTGAGCGTCGCCGCCGATCTGCTGCGCTCCTTCGAGGCCGAGCGGAGCTGACGGTGCGCACGGACCGGCGGCGCCCGGTCACCACTGGGCGATCAGCGGCGCCTGAGGTTCGTGCCGCCGCCAGCCTTCGGTCAGGCGGACGAGCCGCTCGGGGGCGGCGATACCGCGCACGGTCGCGATCTTGCCGTGGACGATGTCGAACGCCACCGAGCCGACGACGCGGTCCCCGAGCACGGTGAGGATGGCGGGGGTGCCGTTGACGACCGCGTAGTGGACGGCGGGCCTGCCGTCGCCGACGAGCCGCCGTTTGGCCGCCGTGGGCCTGAACCCCGCCCGTGCGACGGCGGCGACGCGCTGCGGGGTGTCGAACCACAGCAGCCGCTCGGTGAGACCGGCGCCGTCGGAGACGGCGGTCGCGTCGTCGGTGAGCAGCGCCACCAGCCGGTCCGTGCGGCCGGACATGGCGGCGGTGAGGAACTCCTCCACGATCCTGCGGGCCGACGCCGGGTCGACCTCGTCGCCGCGGCGGCGCCCGGCGGCCACGCGGCGCCGGGCCCGGTGCAGGTGCTGCTGGCTCGCGGACTCGGTGATGTCGAGGATCTCGGCGATCTCGGCGTGGCCGTAGGAGAACGCCTCGCGCAGGATGTAGACGGCCCGTTCGAGGGGTGACAGGCGCTCCATGAGGGTCAGCACCGCCAGGGAGACCGATTCGCGCTGCTCGAAGGTGTCGGCCGGACCCAGCATCGGATCGCCGTCGAGCAGTGGTTCGGGCAGCCAGGCGCCGGCGGTGCGCTCGCGGCGGGCCCGGGCGGAGCGGAGCCGGTCCAGGCACAGGTTGGTGACGACCTTGGTCAGCCATGCCTCCGGCACCTCGATCCGCTGCCGGTCGGCGGCCTGCCAGTGCAGGAACGCGTCCTGCACGGCGTCCTCGGCGTCGGTGGCGGAGCCCAGCAGCCGGTAGGCCAGCGAGGCCAGCCTGCTGCGGCTGGCCTCGAACCGGCTGATGTCGAAGCGATCAGCGGTGGAGTCGTCCACGCGGAACACCCTATGCGGCTATGCGACCGTGGTCTTCGCGGACGGGACCGGCGCCGGGGCGAGGCGGCGCTTGCGCTTGGGCAGGCCGAAGGTCGGATGCGAGGTGCCCCACAGCGACCCCCTTTCGATGACCGCCTTGATCCGCGCGGCCCTTCGCCCGCCCAGGTACTTCGGCTTGGCCCGTCCCTCGCCGTCGACCGCCTGCCAGATGCCGTCCCGGCGCCCCAGGCTGATGGCGTTGTACTGGTAGACCAGCTTGAGATGCGGGACCGTGCCTCCGGTCAGGCGTCCCACGATCGCCTCGACGGCCTGGCGGCCCGTGTAGCCGGCCGAGCCGCAGGACATCGGCAGCGGCAGGCCGTTGTCCCCGACGGCGTGGACGCTGTCGCCGACGGCGTAGACGTCCGGATGCGAGACCGACCGCATGGTGCGGTCGACGACGATCCTGCCCTCGTCGGTGACCTCCAGTCCGCCGGCGGCGGCGACGGGGCTGACCGCGAACCCGGCCGTCCACACCGTCGCGTCGGACGCCAGGGCGGTGCCGTCGGCGCACCGCACCCCCGTCGCCTCGACGGCTTCGACGGTGGTGTGCTCCAGGACGGTGACGCCCAGCCGGTCGCACGCCTGGCGCAGGTGGCCGCGGGCTCCCGAGCCGAGCCGGGCGCCCAGCTCGCCGCGGGCGATCAGGGCCACGGACAGGCCGGACCGGGCTTCGGCGATCTCGGTGGCGGTCTCGATCCCGGTCAGCCCGTCGCCGACGACCACCACGCGCCCGGTGCCGCCCAGGCCGTCCAGGCGCTCACGCAGCCGCAGCGCCGAGGGCCTGGTGGCGACGTCGAAGGCGTGCTCGGCCGCGCCGGGGACACCGTGGTCGTCGCCGTGGCTGCCGAGCGCGTACACGAGCGTGTCGTACTCCAGGTCGCTGCCGCCGTCGGCGTCGGCGAGGACCACCGCGCGGCGCTCGGGCTCGATGGCGGTGACCCGGGCCACGCACAGCCGGATCCCCGTGCCCGCGAAGACATCGGCGAGCTGCGGGGCCTCGATGTCCCGGCCGGCCGCCAGCTGGTTGAGCCTCAGCCGCTGCACGAAGTCCGGCTCCGCGTTGACCACGGTGATCTCGGTGTCGGCCGGTGACAGCCGGCGGGCCAGGTTTCCGGCCACGTAGGCCCCCGCGTAGCCGGCGCCGAGGACGACGATGCGGTGCTTCATCTGCTGCTCCTGTCGATCGGTCTGTCCTTCGGTGACTTGAGCGGGGCGGCGCCCCGATTCCTGACAGGAACCGGTCGTGATGTGGGTCACAGGCGAACCGGGTGGTGCGGATGCGCGCCGGGTCCGGCCGGGTGGTGCCGCGCGCCCCCGGCGCGGCCGACGGCCCCACTAGGCTGTGCACGTCGACGCGGCCGCGGCCCGCCGTGGCCGAGGGGGATGGGGGAAGCGACGGTGCAGGCGGAGTGGACGGGGGCCGTGCGCCCCGGCGGGCGGATCGGGCCGTACACCGTGCTCGCGGAGCTGGCCAGCGGCGGTATGGGCCGGGTGTACCTGGCCCGCTCCCCCGGCGGCCGCACCGTCGCCGTGAAGACCCTGCTGTCCGCCGGCGGCGACGGCGCCGTCCCGGAGGCGGACCGGCGGCGCTTCGCCCGGGAGGTCGCCCTCGCCCGGCGGGTGCGCGGCCCGTACACCGCCGGTGTCGTGGACGCGGACGCCGAGGCCGCCGTCCCCTGGATGGCCACCGAGTACGTGCCCGCCCCGTCGCTGCGTGAACTGGTCGCCTCGCAGGGGACGCTGCCGTCGGCCGGGCTGCACTGGGTGGCGGCCGGGACGGTCGAGGCGCTGGTGTGCATCCACACCGCTGGGCTCGTCCACCGCGACGTCAAGCCGTCCAACGTGCTGCTGCCCGAGGACGGTCCCCGGCTGATCGACTTCGGGATCTCCCAGGCCGCGGACGTCACCCGCACCAAGGCGGCCCTGGGCACCATCGCCTTCGCCGCGCCCGAACAGGCCCGCGGAGAGCCGACGACGACAGCCTCCGACGTGTTCTCCCTGGGCGCCACGCTCTTCCACCTGGCGACGGGCCGCAGCCCGTACCGGGACATGGGCCGGGGCACGGCGCTCGAACAGCTGGTGCGGGCGGCCGAGGGCGATCTCGACCTGTCCGGGCTGCCGCGCGAACTGGAGCCGCTGATCCTGCCCTGCCTCGCCCCGGACCCCGCGGCGCGCCCCACCCCCCAGGACCTGCTGGCCCGGGTCGGCCCCGTGATCGCCGGGCGCCCCCGGGCCCGGGGCGCCTCCGACTGGCTGCCGCCGGCCTGGTCCGGCGCGATCGAGCGGCACCGGCGGCGCCGCGCCGAGGAGGCCGACGCGGCACAGCGGCGGATCGACCCGGAGGCGGTCACCGAGCGCACCCCGGCCGGCCACGGGGCCACCCGCCGCCTGCCCCCGCGGCCCCGTCCCGAGACCACCCGCCGGCCCCGGTCCCGCACCCGGCTGTGGGCCGGTGCGGCCCTGGTGGCGCTGCTCACCGCGGGAGGCGGGGTCGTGTACGCCCTCCAGCCGGACGGTGACGGCACACCGGCGGCGGTGCGGCAGGACCTGCGGCTGGCCCTGGTGGAGGAGAGCGCGCCGGGCGAGTGCACGGACGAACTGCCGCCGCCGACCTTCTACTCCGCGTCCCTCGACACCTGCCACCGCGTCTCCACCCGGGCCGGGGACCGGATGACCGTCCGCCAGCTCCGTGAAGTGCGCGCGGAGCTGGACCGGCAGTCGGCGGGCTGGGTGATCCAGATGACGTTCCAGGACGACGACGCCCGGCGGTTCGCGCAGCTCAGCGGACGGGCCGCACCGAACCCCAGCCCGAGGAACCAGATCGCCATCGTCCTCGGCGACCGCCTCATCAGCGCCCCCGCGGTGTCCCAGGCCGTCACCGGGGGCCGGGTGCAGATCGCGGGCGGCTTCACCCAGGACGAGGCGCAGTCCCTGGCCCGGGAACTGGGCGCCCGCTAGCGCACCCCGGGGTCGGGCGCGTGCGGGTTCTCACCGAGTTCCGCCACCAGTTCGCCGGCGGTCACGCGGTCCAGTGCCCCGGAGCCGTCACCAGGCCCCGGGAAGAGCCGGTAGCAGGTGCCCGTCGCCCCCTCCGGCACCGCGTTCGCGTGGACGGTCGCCATGAACACGCGCTCCCCCGGGGCGCGTTCGAACGCCGCCGCGACCGGGTCGGCGGGTGTGCCGCGCTCCTCGGGGTCCTCCAGGGCGGACACCCGCGCGGCGAACGCGTCCGCGTCCTCGTCCGGACGGAGCCGGTACCGCAGCAGTGCGGGCTCCGGCTCCCGGCACACCACGGCCACCTCGGGGGACCGCACGGCGGCCCGCCAGACCGCGAGGTCCCACAGGGTGACCCGGGTGCCCGAGCCGAACTGCTCCCACAGGTCCCGGGCGACGTCGGCCAGCGCGGCGCCGCCGTGCGAGCCGATGCTCTGGTGACCGCCGGCGGACGGCAGATGGATGTCCGTCCACAGGCTCCGGCGACCGCCCAGGTCGACGATCATCGGCAGGCACACCCGGGATTCGCCCGCCAGGTCGAAGCGCTGGCGGACCGTGCGGGGGTCGTACGACGCGTCCCGGGGACTTTGCGCGGGCAGGGCCATGAAACCGGCGAAGGCGTCCGGCAGTTCCTCGAAGGGCACGTTGTTGTAGCTGAAGACCAGCGGGACGGCGTACGCGTCCCCGCGCTCCGCCAGCCGGGCCAGGTCCAGGTCCACGTACTCGGTGGCGCCCAGCGGAGCCGGTGCCGAGGTGAGGTCGCCGGAGTGCACCGCGGCGTCCGCGCCGTGCACCAGCCCGGTGTAGTCGCACAGCCCGGTGAACTTCCACTCGGCGTCGAAGAACGCCACCGACAGGTCCAGGTCCGTGCGGTTGCCCTCGGGCTCGGTCCAGTGCAGGAACAGCCGCACGACCGTGCCGTCCGGCAGCGGCTGCACGCTGCCGCGCGGCACGGCCACCAGCGACTTGGCGGCCGTCCGTTCGGTGAACGGCACGGTGAGGTCGGCGAGGCCGGCGTCCAGCACCGACAGGTCGTACGGCTGCCCGGCGGCGAACCGGCGCAGCACCTCCGCCCGCAGCAGGCCCGCCGTCGCCGACAGGAGGCGGGCGGGCAGTGCGGGCCGTCGCTCCGGAACGGACAGGGCCCGGGTGACCTCCCCGCGCGGGAAGAACACGCGGCGGCGGCCGGTGCGGTCCTCCGCCCGCGTCCTCAGTGCGCCGAGCGCGGACAGCAGCGGGCCGGGACCCACCTTCGGCAGCGCGCGCCGCAGGGCCTTCTCCAGCTCCGGTTCCAGGACGTCGGTGGGGTGCAGGCGCAGCAGCACGTCGAGGCGGCGCACCAGTTCGCCGGGGCGCTCCCCGGCGACGGCGGCGGCCCGTGCGGCGTCCCGCGCGGACAGCGCCTGTTCCAGCCGGCCCGCCCAGGTGGCCGGCCGGATGCGGGTGCCGTCGACGCGGACGGCGTCGGGGTGGGAGGCCGCCGTGTCCAGCAGGGCGCGGCCGAAGGCCGTGCCGGGATCGACCGGGGTGCCGCGCAGCACGGCGAAGGCGAGGGCGGCACGGGGGTGCCGGGCGGCCCGCTCGAAGGGGTGCAGGAGTTCCGCCGCCCGCTTCCACGCGGCCGGGTGCCGCAGCACGTCCTCGACCAGGTACGGCGTCGGCAGGCCGTCCAGGACCGCGAGCAGGGTGCGGCGCAGCGGGCGGGGCACGGTCGTGAAGCGGGACCGCACCACCAGGCCGGCGTCGGCGCCGGAGACCGCGGCGAGCAGGCGCAGGACGTCGGTCGCGGTGGTGAGCCGCTCGGTCAGCAGCCGCTCCACCGGCAGGCCGTCCGGTGCCTGGGCCGTCAGCGCCGCCAGCACCACCGCCTTGGTCTCGCGTACCGGGATCTCGCGCGGCAGCAGGCCCCGCCCGGCCGGGGTGAGCGGCAGCAGCGTCAGCAGGTCGTCGCGGTCCCGCGGGGAGAGCGGGGTGCGGCGGGCCAGCAGGGCGTCGACCACGGCGGCGGCGTCCGCCGCCCGGTCGGCGCCCCTGCGCAGCAGGCGCAGCGGACCGGACACCGGTGGCTTGGCGGCGCCGACGGCCCGGACCGGCAGCAGGAAGGGGTCGTCCGCGTCGGTCCGGCGGTGGCAGACCGGGCAGCCGGCGTAGTCGGTCCCGTCCCAGCAGCGCCGGCACACCAGGTGCGCGCAGGGCGAGACGGGGAAGACGGTGCCCGCCTCACCGCACAGGACGCAGGGCTGGTCCGGCCGCTGCAACAGGAAGGCGAAGACCCGGTCGACGTACAGCGCGTCGGTGTTCCGCGGCACGCTGCGCGGGAAACGGCGGAAGAGCGGCACGTGGCGGCGGTCGGAGCCGAGCAGGTCGTCGACCAGACCCACCAGGCGGGCGTGCGCGGACGCCAGGGCCTCGGGGGTCAGCGCGGCGAGGGCCGTGTGCAGCCCGGCGGACAGGAGATGTCCGCGGCCGAGCAGTTCGGCCTCCAGCCGGCGCAGCGCCGGGCCGCTCGCGCCGGTGGACGCGAGCGCGGCGTCGACGTAGACGGTCTGGAGACGGCGCAGCAGGACGGACTCGGCATCGAGCAACGGCGCATACCCCCACGGCGATCCAGGACGGAAGAACGGGGGCGGAGAGTGGGCGCGCGGATCTTTTGGCAGAAGGTGAGAAGGATGCGCGACAGGGAGCCGCCCCCGTTGATCCCGATCCCACCACACGCGCGGGCCGGCGCCAACGCATTTTCCGGGGCCGGTCCTTGCACACGCCCGCGGTGCTCCACGTGCCGGTTCCCCGGTGTTCCGGGTGCGGCTTCGCGGGTGTTCCCGCGCACGTCGTACGGGATTCTGAGTAGGGCCTGAGTATCCGTGCTCATGCCCGGGCGAGGTGACGGGGGCCACACTCCGGCACATGACGAACCTTCCGCCCCCGGCCGAGGAGCTGCGGCTCCTCGACACCGAGCTGCGGCACCTCGACGCCCGCCGCGCGTTCCTGCTGCGGCGCCGTGCCCATCTGGTCCACGTGCTGCACACGGCCCACGGCCGGCCGCCCGCCGCGCCGCGCGCCCGGGCCGAGGCGCAGGCGTGGCCCGCCGGCGGCGCCCCTGCCCCTCGGCCGGAGGCCACGGCACCGAGCGTGCAGAACGTGCTGCTGGTCCTCGGCGGCGTTCTGCTGACGATCGCCGCGATCGCGTTCACCCTGGTCGGCTGGGGTCATATGGGGATCGCCGGGCGGGCGCTGGTGCTCGGCGCGGTGACCGTGGCGGCGCTGGGCGCGCCCGTCGCGCTGTCGCGGCGCGGGCTGGGCTCGACGGCCGAGGCCGTGGCGGGGCTCGGCGTCGCGCTGACCGTGCTCGACGCCTACGCGCTGCGCGAGGTGGTGTTCACCGGCACGGACGGGCTCGGGTACACGGCCGCCGCGTCGGCGGTCCTGGCCGGGGTGTGGGCCGCGTACGGCGCGGCAACGGGCGCCCTGGCGCGACGGTCGGCGGCGTCCACCTCGGCGCAGGAGGACGCGGCACGCGGGGGCGTGCGCCGTCCGCTGCGGCTGCCGCTGCCCCTCGCCACGGCGACCGCGCACCTGCCCCTGCTCCTGTGGGCGCTGTCGGCGGGCGCGGGTCCGCACACGCTCACGGCCGTGCTGCTGGTGACCGCCGCGGCCGGGACCGCCGTCGCGCTGCGGGCGACGCCCGTGGCGGTGCGGGTCGTGGCGGTGGCCGGCGCGTCCGGCACGGGCGGCGTGGGTGTTCTGGCGGCCGGATGGCTCTGCTGGAGCGCGTCCGGGCCGGGCGCCGCCGTGCGCGGGGCGGTGCTCCTGGTCCTGGCCGCGGCGATCGCGCTGGCCGCCGCCTGGTTCGCTCCGAGGCCGGTCGTCGCCCTGGGCGCGGCCCTCGCCTCGGGGCTGTGCGCGATCACCGGGGCGGGCGGGGTGCTGCGGGCGTCGCTGCCCGGCGAGTGGACCGTGCCGGGGTGCGTGGCCTGTGCGCTCGCGCTGTGGGCGGTCGTGCGGACGCGGCTGCCGCGGCCGGTGCGCGACGGCCTGGCCTGGGCCTCACTGACCGTGCAGGGTGTCGCGGTGCTGTGGGCGGTTCCGCTGGTCGCCGGGGTGCTCCTCGGTCCGGCGGCCTGGCTGGGGCGGGCGTGGTCCGGGGCTCCGCGGGACGCCCGGGCGGCCGTGTCGATGGACGCGCCCTGGCCGTCGTACGCGGCCACCGTGCCGCTCGTTCTGGCCGTGCTGGCGGGTGTGTCGGCGGTGGCCCGGCGCGGCCGGAGCGTGCACCGGGTGGCCGTCGCGGGGTCGTGCGTCCTGGGGTGGGCGACGGTGCTCGTGCTCCCGGCGGTGCTCGAACTGCCTTACGGGGTGGGGCTGGTGGTGCAGGGTGCCGTGGTCGTGGCGGCGCTGGGCCTCGCGGAGCGGGCGCGCCACGTGGCCGGGGCGGTGGCCGGGCCGTCCTCCCCGCTGCCCCTGACCGCCGTGCTGCTGGCGCTGGTCACCTCCGTCGGCCTCGCCCTCGGCTCGCTCGCCTCCGAGCCGGCGACGATCGCCGTGCTCACGGCGCTGACGGTCGTGTTCGGCGTGGCGGGCCTGCGCCGGGGGCTCGTCGTGTTCGCGGCGCCCGCCGCCCTGGTGCACGCCACGGCGCTGGCCTGTGCGGTGGGCGCGTCCGCCGGCTGGCAGCCGCAGCACACCGCGCTGCTCGTCCTGGTCGTGCCCGCCGCCGCGGCGTTGGTCGCCGCGCGCCTGGCCGGCTCGTCCGCGACCGTCGCGGCGGAGGCGACGGGTGCGGCGGCGGCGCTGCTCGCCCTCGTGCTCGCCGTGGCCGACCTGCCGACGCTGGCCCTGGTGCTGTCGCTCGCCGGGGTCGTCGCCGCCGGGACGGCGCTGCGGCCGGAAAGGCGGGCGGTGGCCGGCGGGGTGGCCGCCGCACTCTTCCTGCTGGGTACCTGGGTACGTCTGGCGGCCTGGGAGGTCACGACACCGGAGGCCTACACGCTGCCGGTGACCGTGCCCGCGCTGGTCGTCGGATTCCTGCGCCGGCGCCGCGATCCGGCGGTCGGGTCCTGGGCGGCGTACGGAGCCGCTCTGGCCGTCACCGCGGTGCCGAGCCTGCTCGCGGCGTGGGGCGACCAGCACTGGGCGCGGCCCCTGCTGCTCGGCACGGCGGCGCTGGCCGTGACCCTGGCGGGTGCCCGGCACCGGCTCCAGGCGCCGCTGGTCCTCGGCGGGAGCGTGCTCGCGCTGGTGGCACTGCACGAACTCGCCCCGTACATCGCCCAGGTCGTCGGCGCACTCCCCCGCTGGGTGCCTCCCGCACTCGCCGGACTGCTGCTGCTCGCCCTCGGCGCCACCTACGAGCAGCGGCTGCGCGACGCCCGGCGCGTGCGGGAGCTGTTCGGGCGGCTCCACTAGGCGGAGGCCGGGCCACTCGCCCGGCCTCCGGACCGGCTCAGTGGTCCGCGGTGACGCCCGACAGTTCGTTGGTGGCCTTCGGCAGGGTCACCGACGCGAGCTTCTCGCCGGACTCGATGTCCACGGCGTGCAGCCTGCGCTTGCCGGGTTCGGAGACGTACGCGGTGTGGTCGCGGACGAAGAGGGTGGGCCGGGGCTGCTGCCAGTCCAGGGGTTCCTGCCACTCGCCGACGACGGGGATCTTCTTGGTGACCTTGCCCGTCTCGGGGTCGATGACGTGCAGGGCGCCGTCGGTGCCGAGGACGAGTGCCTCGCCGTGCGGTCCGCGGCCGAGCGAGCGGAAGGAGTAGCTGGTGCCGAGGTCGACCAGGCGCAGCTCGGCCGTCCTGGTGTCGATGAGGGATATGCGGGTGGGGCGTTCGAGTTCGGCGTCGGGGTCGGTCTTGTAGTCGCCGAGCAGGATCGGGGAGGCGTCGGTGCCGGCCTGGTTGCCGATGCGGCCGTAGTCGTCGGGGGCGTCGACCTTGGTGAACCGGCCGTCCTTGTAGATCAGGACGCCGTCCTCGCAGCCGACGGCGACGGCTTCGCCCTGGGCGGCGGCTTCGCCGTGGACACCGGGGCAGTTCTCGTTGCGCTCGATCTCCTTGCCGTTCTTGTCGAGGACGACGGCGCCGGTGCGCTTCTCCTCGGTGCCGAGGGTGGTGAGGAGTTCGCCGTTGGTCAGCTCGATGGCGACGCCGTGATGCGGCTCGGCGGAGGTGTAGGTGCGGCCCTCGGGCTTCTTGCCGGTGCTCAGGTCGGCCGGGTCGAAGACGTTGACCTCGCCGGTGCCGTCGGTGAAGAGCACCGTCCTGCCGGCGTGGCGGACCACGTGGCCGGGCTTGGCACCCTCGTAGGTGATGTCGGTGAGGGTCTGTCCGGTGGCGTTCAGCACGCGGAAGCCGTCGTCGGTGGAGACGATGACGTGGTCGTCGTCACCGGCGGGGTTGACGCGGTTGAAGCCGGGCAGCTCGATCGTCCCGGCCTGCTTCAGGCTCCCGCCGTCCAGGATGTACAGGCCGCCGTCGAAGGTGGCGACCAGCGGGTCCTCGACCGCGGCGGCGGACGGGGCCGGTGTCTGCTTCGCCGCCTCGGCGTCGGAGGAGGCGCTGTCCCCTCCGCCGCAGGCGGTCAGGGCGGTGGACACCGCCAGGGTGAGGGCGGCTGCGGTGATCGCTCTGCGGCGTATCGGCTCGCTCACTGTGTGTGTTCCTTTCGGGCCGCGCGGGGGCGGCGTCGGTGGGGTGGGGTGGGGTTCCGCCGGTTGGCCGTGCCGTCCCGGCGTGCTGACGGGGTCTCAGCCGGCGGACAGTCCGTCGGTCATGGCGGTGGTGTTGGCGCGCATCATCCGCAGGTAGGTGTCGGCGCCGCCGCCCTTCGCGGTCAGCGATTCGGAGTACAGCTCGACGACCCGGACCTGCCCGCCCAGTTCGGTCCGCAGGACCTCCGCCAGCCGGGTGGGCTGGGAGGAGTCGGCGAACACGGTGCGCACGCCGGCCTGCTCCATGGCCCGGGTGAGCGAGCGCAGGTCGGACGAGCTGGGTGAGGCCAGGGTGGTGCCGCTGGGGATGACGGCGCCGATCACCCGGAAGCCGAAGCGGTCGGCGAGGTAGCCGAAGACGTGGTGGTTGGTCACCAGCGCCCGCCGGTCCTCGGGGATGCGGGCGAAGGACTTCTCCATCCAGTCGGTGAGACCGGCGAGTTGTCCGTCGTAGCGGGCGGTGTTGGCGCGGATCGCCTTGTCGTCGACGCCGGCCACGTGCTCGGCCACGGCGTCGGCGATCAGACCGGCGGCCTTGCGCATGCGGTCGGGGTCGGTCCAGAAGTGCGGGTCGGGCTGCCCGGCCTCGTCCTCGGGGCCGCCGTCGGCGTGGGTCCGGAAGGTCAGGGGGTCGACGGCCTTGCCGACCTCCAGGGTGGCGACCCCGGACGAGCGGGCGGCCTCCACGTGGCGCAGTACGTTCTCCTCCAGGCCGAGCCCGTTGAAGACCACCAGGTCGGCGCGTTCCAGTTCGGCGGCCTGGACCGCGGACAGTCCGAAGGAGTGCGGGTCGGCGTTGGGCTTCATCAGGACGGTCACGTCGGCCTCGTCGCCGACGACCTGCCGGGTGACGTCGCCCAGGATGTTGGTGGTGACGACGACCCGGGGCCGCGCGTCCCCGGTGGCGCAGGCGGTGGCGGTCGCGGCCGTGACCAGGGCGAGCAGCGCCAGCAGCAGGCTGCGCAGCCGTGCCGCGGCCACTCGCGCGCGCTTCTTGGTGCCGGTGGTGGCCCTCATCGTCCGGTCTCCGCCATCAGGTGCGGCTCGATGTCCACGTCGAGGGTGCGGGCGAGGCGCAGGTCGTCGTTGTAGTCGATCTCGTGCACGCGCCGGCCCTCGGGGTCGTTGACGTAGGCGCGGCTGCGGTCGACCTCGACCACGGGTCCGCCGCCGTCGGCGGCCGTGTCCTGCTCGCCGGTCAGGAGGCGCTCGGTGCGGGAGAGGTGCCTGCCGGTGGCGATGTCGTAGCCGTGCAGCGCTCCGTCGGTCTCCAGGACGAGCAGCGGGGAGCCCTCCCCGGCGGTGTTGGCGGCGACGACGGGCCCGGTGTCCACGTGGGTCCAGGCCCGCTCGGTGACGTCCAGCACCCATACGGCGTCGTTCCCGGCCCGTGCGGTGAGGGTGTCGCTGCCGGGGCGCTGCCGGAAGTCGGTGGCGCGCCGCTGTGCGGGGACGTTCTCGCCGTAGGGGATCTCCTCGGCGGTGAAGGCGCCGTCCTCCTCCTGCACGAGGAGGGCTCCGCCGGAGCATCCGAGGACCACTCCGCGGCGGGTGACGGCGTCACCGCGGGGCTCGTCGCACTCCGCGTCCGGCGAGGCGACGGGCTTGCCCTCGCGGTCGAGCACCACGAGCCGGGCGGCGCCGTCACCGCCCGCGCCCGTGAGGGCGATCAGGTGCTCGCCGTACGGGACGACCGCGCCGGTGTAGGTTCCCGGGAGCGCCCGGCCGGAGCCGACCCCGCCCTTCTCCAGCCGGGCCCGGTCGTGGAGCCGGGCCCGGCCCGCCCCGTCGGTCACCGCGGTCACGGCGGCGTCGCTGCGCACCTCGGCGTCACGGCCCGCGGGGACGTCGCCGACGTCGCGTATCGCCGCCCGGTAGTAGTGGACGTGGTCCCCGTGGTCCACGGTCCAGGCACCGCTGTCGACGACGTGCGTGCCGCGGGCGGTGTGGAGGTATCCGAACCGGCCGTCCGTGCCGAGCCGGACGCCGCCCGGGGTGCGGGCGGTGGTGTGCGCCTTGCCGGTGACCAGGTCGAGTACGCGGCTGTCGCCGCTGCCGGGGTCGTTGAGGATCAGACGGGACTGCTGCTCGGCGGCTTCCTCGGCTCCCTCGACGTAGCCGTGCGGGGTGGCGGACGCGGAACCCGCCGCCGGCCCGGCCTCGTCGGCGTCCTTCTGCCCCGCGCAGCCGGTGGCGAGCAGGGCGGTGAGGGCCAGGACGGCCGCGGCCCACGGTGTGACGTTCCTTCGGACGGTCAAGACGATCGCCTCAGATTTCCTTCGGTCGGCTTGCGGGGGCGGGGACAGCGACGGGGGCGGCGGGGGCCGTGCGCGCACGGCGGTGTCGCAGGCCGGACGCCACGTGGGAGAGGAAGAACAGGCTCACCGCGAGGGCCGACACGGTCGCCCCGGCGGCGGTGCCCAGATGCCAGGACAGCAGCAGCCCGCCGAACGTGGCGAGTGAGCCGAGGAGCGCCGCGAGCGCCATGGCCGCCCGGACACCGCGCACCCAGGGCAGGGCCGCCGCGGGTGGCGCGATGAGCAGCCCGAGGACCAGCAGCGTGCCCACGATGTGGAACGAGGCGACGATGGCCAGGCCGAGCAGCCCCAGCAGCACGGCGTGGGCGAGACGGGGACGCAGGCCGATGGTGTGCGCCTTGCGGGGATCGAACGCCAGGGCCAGGAAGGCCCGGTGGCCGAGGGCCGCGACCACCAGCGCCGCCAGCAGCGCCACGGCCAGCAGGTACAGGTCCTGTTGCCGGACGGCCAGGACGTCACCGAACAGGAAGCCGGTGAGGTCCACCGCGAAGGACTGCGAACGCGACACGATGATCACGCCGAGCGAGAGCATGCCGACGAAGAGCAGACCGATCCCGGTGTCCTGGGACACCCTCGGCGCCCGCCCGAGCGCGGTGACGCCCGCCGTCATCACGGCCGCGCTCAGCACGGCTCCCACCAGCAGGTTGCTGCCGAACAGCGCGGCCAGCGCGACCCCCGGCAGCAGCCCGTGGGACATGGCGTCCCCGAGGAACGCCATCCCCCTGAGCACCACCCAGGTCCCGGCGAGCGCGCAGATCGCCGACACCAGCAACCCGCCCCACAGGGCCCGTTGCACGAACGTCACCTCGAACGGGGCCGTCAACCACTCCATGGAAGGACAGTACAATGAAAATCATGTTCATCAAACCGGCCCCCTCCCCCGTCCCCCCGCAGGGACGGACGGCTCGCGTCCGCTTCACCGGCCTCTGCGCCGGGTATCCGGGCAGACCGGTGCTCCACCAACTCACCGGCGCGATACCCGAGTCGGCCGTGACGGCGCTGGTCGGCCCGAACGGCAGCGGCAAGTCGACGCTGCTCGGCGTCCTGGCCGGTGTGATCCGGCCCACGTCGGGAGCGCTCCACCGTGACGGCAGGCGGCCCGCGTTCGTGCCGCAGCGCGGAGCGGTCGGCGACACCCTGCCGCTGACCGTGCGGCAGGCGGTGGAGATGGGGCGCTGGGCGGAGCGGGGCCCCTGGCGCCGTCTGACCCGACGGGACCACGCCACCGTGGACGGCGTCCTGGACCGGCTCGGCATCGGCGATCTCGCCTCCCGTCAACTGGGCGAGCTCTCGGGCGGGCAACGGCAACGCGCCCTGATCGCCCAGGGCCTGGCCCAGCAGTCCGACCTCCTCCTCCTGGACGAGCCGACCACCGGACTCGACCCGCGGGCCAGGGACGGGATCGGGGCGCTGCTGTCGGAGCTGGTCGCCGAGGGCGTGACGGTCGTCCAGGCCACGCACGACCTCCGGGCCGCGCGGTCGGCCGACGCCTTCCTCCTGCTCCACGACGGTCGCCTCACCGCCCAGGGCCCGCCCGGGACGGCACTCACCGCACCGGCCCTCGACCACGTGTGGCAGCCGTCCTGACCCCGGGACCGCGCCGGACGGAAATCGCCGCCGCGGTGACCGCCCCGCCCGCGACCGCCGACCGCCGTGACCGCCCCGCCCGCGACCGCGCTGCCCGCCGAGCCGCGCCCGCCACGAGTCGCGGAACACCGTCCCGGCCCGCTCCGACATCCCTGACACCCCACCACGCCCCACCCCGCCGCGGATCTCCCCCGACGGCACGAAAGGACGACACCACCATGACCGCTCACGACGCGACGGTGACGACCACGCAACGCCTCCCCGTCACCGTGCTGTCGGGCTTCCTCGGCGCCGGCAAGACGACCCTCCTCAACCACGTCCTCACCAACCGCGAGGGTCTGCGCGTCGCGGTGATCGTGAACGACATGAGCGAGGTCAACATCGACGCCGCCCTGGTGCGCGGCGGCGAGGCGGCGCTCTCCCGCACCGAGGAGCGGCTGGTGGAGATGACCAACGGCTGCATCTGCTGCACGCTCCGGGACGACCTGCTCGAAGAGGTCGACCGGCTCGCCCGGGACGGCCGCTTCGACTACCTGCTCATCGAGTCCAGCGGCATCTCCGAGCCGATGCCGGTGGCCGCCACCTTCGCCTTCGCCCGCGACGACGGCGCCACCCTGGACGAAGTGGCCCGGCTGGACACCATGGTCACCGTCGTCGACGCGGCCAACTTCCTGACCGAGCTGGGCACCGGCGACGACCTCGCCGAGCGGGGCCTGGCTCCGTACGAGGACGACGAGCGCACGGTCAGCGATCTGCTGATCGACCAGGTGGAGTTCGCCGACGTGATCGTGCTCAACAAGCTGGACCTGGTGGACGAGGCCGAGGCCGGCCGGCTGCGCGGCGTGCTGGCCCGGCTCAATCCGCAGGCCCGTCTGGTCACCGCGGTGCACGGCCGGGTCGGCGCCCGCGACGTCCTGGAGACCGGACGCTTCGACCTGGAGCGCGCTCAGCAGGCGCCGGGCTGGGTGCGGGAGCTCAACGGCGACCATGTTCCGGAGACCGAGGAGTACGGCATCTCCTCCCTCGTCTTCCGGTCGGCCGCGTCCTTCCATCCCGGACGGCTGTGGGACCTCGTCACCGAGGGCCTGGACAGCGGTGTGTACGGGCGTGTCCTGCGCTCGAAGGGCTTCTTCACCCTGGCCGGCCGCGACGGCGTGACCGGACTGTGGTCCCAGGCCGGCTCCGTCGCCCGCTTCGAGCCCTCGGGGACGCGGGACGCCGCCCTGCCGCACGCCCAGGAGCTGGTCTTCATCGGCGTCGGTCTGCGGGCGGAGGAACTGCGGGCGGCCCTGACGAGCTGTCTGACGGCCGACGGCGAGCCGGTCCCGGCCCGGGACCCCTTCCCCGGCTGGGACACCGGGGAGGCCTGCGCGCACGAGCACACGGAGGCCGCTCCTCCCCGGCAGCAGGACGCCGGGGAGGACCGCTGAGGGGTCACGCCCGCTCCGCTCCGGGCACGGGCCGTTCCCCTTCCCGGCGCCGCGGGCCGCCTCGGCGCTCCCGGTGGGGCTCGGTGCGGGCCGCAAGAAGGGCTGCCGCGTGAAGCTCCTGTTTCGTGGTACGTGTCGTTCTCCCCGGCCGCCCCACACCGACGAAGGGTTTCCATGCCCGCAGTGCTGACCGACCTGTGGCCCCTCGGCTGGAGCATCGGCACCTTCCTCCTGGCCACGGCGGTCACCGTGGTGTGCAGTATCCGGCTCGCAGGGCTGGGTGACACCCTCGCCGACCGCACCGGATGGGGCGAAGCCCTCTTCGGCGCCGTTCTCTTCGGGCTGGTCACCTCCCTCTCGGGCATCGTGATGACCGGGGTCAGCGCGTCCGCGGACCAGCCCGGCCTCGCGTACGGCAACGCGGTGGGCGGCATCGCGGCGCAGACGGTCGCCCTCGTGGTCGCCGATGCCTTCCTGCGGCGGGTCAACCTGGAGCATGCCGCGGCGTCGGTGTCCAACATGCTCTTCGGCTGCCTGCTCATCGGCTTGCTGGGGACGGCGCTGATGGCCGCGTTCGGCCCGCCCGTCACCTTCTTCGGGCTGCACCCGGCGTCCGCCGTGATGGTGGCCCTCTACATCGGCGGTCTGCGGCTCATCAACCGTCACGGTGCGCCCATGTGGCGAGCGGTGCGCACCGAGGACACGCTTCCCGACCTCCCGGAGGGAGACACCCGGGGACCGGCCCGGCACAGGACCTCACGGTTGTGGACCGAGTTCGCGGCGGCCGCCGGCCTCGTCATGATCGGTGGCTGGGCGGTGGCCCGGGCGGCGGAAGGCATCGTGGAGCACACAGGTCTGAACGCCGGCCTGGTGGGGGCCGTGTTCATGGGCCTCGTCAACGCCCTGCCCGAGACCGTCACGTCCATCGCCGCGGTCCGGCGCGGAGCCGTCACCCTGGCCATCGCCGCCGTCATCGGCGGCAACTGCCTGGACGCGCTCAATCTGGTCGTCGGCGACGCCGCCTACCGCGGCGGGTCCCTGTTCCACGCCGCGAACCCGGACGAACTGTTCCTCACCAGCGGCGCGATCGTCATGACGGCAGTCCTGCTCGGCGGCCTCCTCGTCCGCCAGAGGCACGGCTGGCTCAAGATCGGCTTCGACGGCGTCCTCCTCATCGCCCTCTACGCCGGCATCGTCGCCGTCCTCGCCGTCTGACGGGCGGCAGGGCGACCGAGCGACATCGGGCAGGAGCGCACTCAGGCGGCTCTTTTCGGCCTTTCCCGGCGTCTGCGCCCTGGCTGTGCCCCCCACGGTCCGCGGCGGCCCTATGCTCTACTCGTTTGTAGAAGGTCCGCGGAAGGGCCGGGCCTCACGCACCCGGGAGAGGACACACATGGCTTCGATCGACCTGGACGACGTGCTGGACAAGGCCTGGGCGGACAAGAGCCTTCCCGAAATCCTGGCCGCCCCGGTGGGGGCGCTCAAGGGCGTCTCCGACCGTGACGGCGAGCTGCTCCAAGAGGCGTTCGGGGTCAAGACCGTGGCCGACCTCGCCGAATTGAAGTACGTCCGCTGGGCACAGGCGCTGGCCGCACTGCACGAGGCCAAGTAGCCGTCCCCGCGCACAACCGTGGTGCCGTGCGCGCCCGTTCCGGCCCGCGGCACCACCTGAACGAGAATCACGCACGCGTAAGGAGTGGACGCCACCATGGTGTTCAGACGACTGCTCGGATCACTCGGCGTGGGCGGGCCCACCGTCGACACGGTCCTCGACCCCG
Source organism: Streptomyces sp. NPDC031049 (assembly GCF_055571015.1). Lineage (NCBI taxonomy): Bacteria > Bacillati > Actinomycetota > Actinomycetes > Kitasatosporales > Streptomycetaceae > Streptomyces > Streptomyces sp. NPDC031049. The sequence goes on along the minus strand of NZ_JBVIGC010000028.1, from coordinate 50,477 downwards.
GAGCCGCCCGTCCCGGCGGAACGCTGACCGGCCAGGTCCGGCTCGAGGGCGGAGAAGCCGACTTCGACATCGAGCACATCACCCTGGAGCTGGTGGCCCGGGTCGAGGCCGAGCACGGCGAGGCCGAGAGCGAGGGCGTGGTCCCCTTCGAGCGGTTCACCGTCGCAGGGAGCTTCCGGCTCCGCGCGGGACAGTCGCACAGCGTTCCGTTCAGCGTGACGCTGCCGTGGGAGACACCGATCACCGAACTCCACGGCCAGGGCCTCGGCATCGTCCTCGGCGTGCGCACCGAACTGGCGGTGGCGGGCGCCAGGGACAAGGGCGACCTGGACCAGCTGACCATCGCCCCCCTGCCGAGCCAGGAGGCGGTCCTGGAAGCCCTGGGCCGGCTCGGCTTCGGCTTCAGGTCCGCCGACCTCGAGTACGGGCACATCGGCGGCACCGGCCAGCGGCTGCCCTTCTACCAGGAGATCGAGCTCACCCCGGCGCCGCAGTACGCGCACCAGGTCGACGAGATCGAGGTGACCTTCCTGGCGGGCCCGGGCGGCATGGAGGTCGTCCTGGAGGCCGGCAAGCGCGGCGGCATCTTCTCCGGCGGTCATGACGCGCTGACCCGTTTCACCGTCGGCCACGACGACGTGCGCGACTGGACCGCCGAGGTCGACGGCTGGATCCGGCGGCTGGTCGAGCACCGCGCGCCGCACGGCTCCCCCGGTGCTCATGGCCACGGCGACCCGTACGCCGGCCACGGGCACGGCCATGACGACCGTCATCGTTCCGGCCGCGGGGTGGGCACGGCCGTCGCCGCGGGAGCGGCCGGACTCGCGGTCGGTGTCGTCGGCGGCATGGTGGCGGCCGAAGTCGTGGACGAGGTCGGGGACTTCTTCGAGGGCGAGGAGGAAGACGAAGGCTGACGCCACGCCCCCGGCGGCGGTGGCAGTGAACAGGCCGGGGGTGGGCGGACGTTCCCCTCCGTCCCCGGCCGGCACCGCCTCCCGGTCCCCTTCACACTCCAGCGCCTTCCGCATTCTGAGGGCGGCCGGCCCTCGCCGGTCCACCCGCCTCCCCCATCACGGACAGCACCAGCGCCCCCAGTTCGCGCCGAGCCCGGACGGGTTACGATCCTGCTGTTCCCCGGCCGGCCGGCGTCGGGACGCGCCCCGTCCCGGCGGCGACGCGGACGGCGGCCCGGTGCGTCGGGTACGCCGGGCGCACACACACGTTCCTCGTCGATGTGCGGCGGGCGGCTGTCGTGTCGTACGGCGAAGCGAGTGATGTGAGCGACCAGAACTCCCTGGCGGGCCGGGCACGGCTCGCCGACGTCGTACGTCTCGTGGTGCGGGCGGTGGCGTACGCCGTCGTCGGCGGCGTCGCCCTCGTCACGGTCGTCACCGTCGCCAGTGTGCTCGGGCCGTTGCTCGCGCTCGACCTCTACACCCCGCCCGTCGCCGCCTGGTGGACCGTCTTCACGGCCGTCGTCGTCCAGGGCGTTCCCTTTCTGCTGCTGGGCGCGCTCGTCTCCGCCGCCATCGGGGCCTTCGTGCCCGGGCACGTCTTCGGGCGGCTGCTGCCGCGCCGGCCGGCCCTCGCCGTCCCCGTGGCCGGAGCCGCGGGCGCGGTGCTGCCCGGCTGCGAGTGCGCGTCGGTGCCGGTGGCCGGCAGCCTGATGCGGCGCGGCGTCGCCCCGGCCGCCGCCCTCGCCTTCCTGCTCTCCTCCCCGGCGATCAACCCCGTCGTCCTCGTCGCCACGTCCCTGGCGTTCCCCGGCCGGCCGGAGATGGTGGTGGCCCGGTTCGTCGCCTCGCTGGCCGCCGCCGTGGTGATGGGCTGGCTGTGGGCGCGCTTCGGACGGCCCGAGTGGCTGCGGCTGCCGGCGGCGCCCGCGGCCGGGGCCGGCTCGTCGCGGGCGCGCACCTTCGCCGCCGGGCTCCAGCACGACTTCCTGCACGCCGGCGGTTTCCTCGTGCTCGGCTCGGCGGCGGCGGCGACCTTCGACATCGTGGTGCCGCGGGCGCTGGTCGACGTCTTCACGGAGTCCGCCTGGCTGTCGGTGCTCCTGCTGGCCCTGCTCGCCGTGCTGCTGTGCGTGTGCAGCGAGGGTGACGCGTTCGTCGCGGCGTCGCTCGGCGGATTCCCGCCGACGGCCCTGCTGGCGTTCATGGTGGTCGGTCCGATGGTGGACCTCAAGCTGTTCGCGCTTCAGGCGGGCACGTTCGGGCGCGCCTTCGCGATCCGGTTCTCGTCGGCGACCTGGGTGGTCGCGGTGCTGAGCAGTGTGCTCGTGGGGTGGTGGCTGCTGTGAGACGGTACGGGCCGGCCGTGCTGTTGCTGCTGGTCGGGGCGGCGGTGCTGCGGATCACGCTGGTCAGCGACCTGTATCTGCGGTACGTGCAGGCCGGGTTGCGGCCGTACCTGATCGCGTCCGGGGTGCTGCTGGGGGTGCTCGGACTGGTCCGGGCGGTGCTGACCGCGCGCGCCGTGCGGGCGGACGCCGCTCACCCGGACGACGCGGCCGTGGAGGCGGACGCCCACGGTCACGGCCACTCCCCCGCGGACGGCCCGCGGCTCGCCTGGCTGCTGGCGCTTCCCGCCACCGCCCTGCTGCTGTTCCCGCCGCCCGCGCTCGGTTCGTACAGCGCGGCCCGTGACGACGGCCCGCGGGCCGCGCAAGGAGTGGGCACCTTCCCCGCACTGCCCGCCGGCGACGTGGTGAGCCTGGGCGTCGCCGAGTTCGGCTCCCGCGCCCTGTACGACAGCGGACGGTCGCTCGCGGGCCGCACGGTCCGGCTGACCGGCTTCGTCACCCGCGGGGACGGCGGCACCTGGTACGTCACCCGGCTCCTGGTCGGCTGCTGCGCGGCCGACGCCTCCGCGAACAAGGTGGAGGTCCGCGGTGCCCGGGCCCCGGAGGAGGACACCTGGGTGACCGTGACGGGCACCTGGCACCCCGAGGGCGAGTTGGGTTCGGCGTCGGCCTGGCCCCCGGTGCTGGATGCCGGGACGGTCCGGCGGATCCCCCAGCCGTCGGACCCGTACGAGAAGCGCTGAACCGTACGGCCATCCCGCCGGGCGCGCCGGACCGTCGGCCCCTCAGGAGGCGAGGCCGGCCAGGGTGCGGTTGAGGGCGCTGTCGGGGCGGCCGGTCAGCTCCTCCCACGTGCCCTCCTCCGCGATCCGGCCGGCTTCGAGGACGGCGATGCGGTCGGCGCGGCGGACGGTGGCGCGGCGGTGCGCGATGACGATCGTCGTCCGGCCCTCCTCGCGCAGCGCCGCGGCGAGCCGGGCGTCGCTCGCGTTGTCCAGGTGTGCGGTGGACTCGTCGAGGACGAGGACCCTGGGCCGGGCCAGCAGCGCGCGGGCGAGGGCGACCCGGGCGCGCTGGCCGCCGGAGAGGGTGGCGCCGCGCTCGCCGACCGGCAGGTCCAGCGGGCCGATCCGGTCGACGCCGCACGACCGGGCCGCGGCGGTCAGCGCGTCGTCGTCGGCGTCCGGTGCGCACAGCCGCAGGTTGTCGGCGAGCGTGCCGTGGAAGAGGGGCGCCTCCTGGCCCACGAGTGCCAGGGCGCGGCGGAGTTCGGTGTCGTCCACGTCGCGTACGTCGACACTCTCGCCGTCGGCGGTCATCAGCTGGACCGCTCCGCCGGACGGGTCCCAGAACCGGGCGAGCAGATGGGCGCAGGTCGACTTGCCGGCGCCGGAGGCTCCGACCAGGGCGAGCGTCTGCCCGGGGCGGACGGTCAGCTCGACGCCGTCGAGCACCGGTCCGCCGCCGTAGTCGAACCGCACCCCCCGCAAGCGGACGCCCAGCGGGCCGGGGGGCAGGGCGCGGGGTGCGGCGGGCGGCGGGGCGAGCGCGGGTGCGTGGACGGCCGCGCCGACCCGGGCGGCGGCGGCGCGCAGCGCCACGGCCTGGCTGAGGGCGCGGGCCGACTCCGCGACGGGCCCGAGGACGGACAGGGCCAGCGCCATGGCCGCCGGGGCCCAGGCGCCGTGCAGCCGTCCGGAGGTCACGGAGTGCGCCGCGGTGGCCACCACGCCGAGGACCGCGAGCACGATGAGCGCGTCGCGGACGGCGGCGGCCACGGCCTCCCACGAGGCCTCGGCCCGCTGGGCCTCGCCGACCCGCCGTCCGCGTTCGGCCAGCCGCCGGCGGCGTTCGGTCAGCGCGCCGAAGGCGAGCAGCTCGCGCAGTCCGTCGACGGTGTCCACGGCGTCGGCCGACAGCTGGGCCGCGGCCGTCCGGGTGCGGCCGCCGCGTGCCGTGCGCTGCCGCGCGTCGGCGAAGGGCGCCGCGGCGAGCAGGGCGGCGACCGGGAGCACGGCCGCCAGCAGCCACGGTTCCACCGCGGCGAGGACCGTGGCGCCGCCGGCCAGGACGGTTCCCGACGCCAGGAGCTGGGCGGTGGTGTGGGCGTAGAAGAACTCCAGTGCCTCCACGTCGGCCATGGCGGTGGCGGCGAGGTCGCCGCTGCGCCGGCCCGCGACACGGGCGGGTGCGCTGCGGGCGAGCCCGTCGAAGACGCGTACCCGCAGGGCGGCGAGCACCCGGTAGGCGAGGTCGTGCGAGAGGTCCATCTCGCGCCATGTCATCAGGGCGCGGAAGAGGACGAGGGCGGCGATCGCGGCGACGGTGCCGGTCGAGGGGGCCCGTCCTTCGGTGACGGCCGTTCCCACGGTGTGCGCGGCCAGGGTCACCAGGGCGACGAGGGAGCCCTGTTCGAGGACGGCGGCGACGCAGGTGCGGGCCGTCATGGCGCGGTGCTCGGCGAGGGCGGGGAGCAGGCCCCGCAGGGCGCCCCGCGCGGGTGCGCCCGCACCGGTGCCGGGAGTGTCGGCGGGGCGGGCGGCGCCGGCGGTGTCGACGGGGACGGTGGTGTCGGTGGTGTCGGTGGCCGCGGTGGTATCGGTGACTGCCGTGGTTTCGGGGGTCGCCGGGGTTTCCATGGCTGCCGAGGTTTCGATGGGCGCCGTGGTTTCGATGGGCGCAGCGGCTTCTACGGCCGCCGTGGTGTCGTCGTTCATGCGGCGAGTTCTCCTCGGTGGGCTCGGCCGGCCTCGACGAGCCGCGCGTACACGCCGCCGGCCTCGACCAGGCCGGCGTGGTCTCCGACGGCGTCCACCCGGCCGGCGTCGAGGACGACGATGCGGTCGGCGTGCCGGACGGTCGCCAGCCGGTGGGCGACCACCAGGACGGTCCGGCCGCTCGCGGCGTGCAGCAGTTCGCGGACGATGTCCGCCTCGCGCCGCTCGTCGACGGAGCTGGTGGCCTCGTCCAGGACGAGTACCGGGGTGTCGGCGAGCAGGGCGCGGGCGAGCGCGAGCCGCTGCCGCTGCCCGCCGGAGAGGGTGGCACCGCGTTCGCCGAGGACGGTGGCGTAGCCGTCGGGCAGGGCGGTGATCTCGTCGTGGACGCCGACGACGCGCGCCGCGCGGGTCAGGTCGCCGTCGGTGGCGTCGGGCCGGGCCAGGCGCAGGTTGTCGGCGATGGTGGCGTGGAAGAGGTACGTCTCCTGGGAGACGACGGCGATGCCCTGCCGCAGTGAGTCCAGCGCGTACGCGGTGGCCGGGCGGCCGTCGAGGGTGATCCGGCCGCCCTGCGGGTCGTGGTGCCGCAGGAGCAGGGCGAGGAGCGTGGACTTGCCCGCGCCCGACGGCCCGACGATCGCGGTGGTCCGTCCGGCCTCCGCGGTGAAGGAGACGTCCCGTACGGCGGGGGCGTGCGTGCCGGGGTAGGTGAACGTGACGTTCTCGAAGCGTACTTCCGGCGGGGCCGCCCAGTGCGCGGGCGCCGTTCCGGCGTCCCGGACGGCGGGCTCGGCGGTGCGCAGCGCCGCGATCCCGTCCGCGGCCGACGCCCCGAGGTACCCGGCGTGCCACTCGCGTGCCAGGTCGCGGACCGGCCGGAAGCACTCGGAGGCCAGCAGCAGCACGAGGTAGGTGCCGGTCGTGCCGGCGGATCCGGTGACGGCGGCCCAGCAGGCCAGCAGCGCGGCGGCCGCGGTGCCGCCCTGGACGGCGAGGTCGGTGATGCCCGTGTCGGCGAGGGACACCCGCAGTTTGGCGACGGTCGCCCGGTGCAGTGCCGCCGAGCGCCGCTCCAGGCGCTCTCGGGTGCGGCCGACCGCGCCGGCCGCGCGCAGGGCGGGCATGCCCTGCAAGGCCTCCAGGTAGTCGGCGCCCAGCCCTTCGTAGGTGTCCCAGTGTTCCCTGCCGCGGGCGGCGAGGAGCCGGTCCCAGGCGCGCGGGCCGGCGAGGGCCAGCAGCAGGGCGGGGACGAGACCGAGGAGGGCGCGCGGTTCCACGACGGCCACGGCGGCCAGCACCAGCGGCGGCACGGTGAGGGTGATCAGCAACTGGGGCAGGTAGCGGGAGACGTAGGCGTCGACGCCTTCCACCCCGTCCACGAGGGTGGTGCGGACGGCACCGGCGCGGGCGCCGGTCAGATGGGCGGGGCCCAGCCGGCCGAGGTGGGCGAGGAGGTCGTCGCGCAGGGCGACCCTGACGCGGGCTCCGGCCCGGGTGGCGGTGCGTCGCTGCGCCGTCGCGAGGGATGCGCGCGCGGTGACGACGGCGAGCACCGCGGCGAGCAGCCACGGGAGGCGGCCGGCGGCGCCGCGGGCCAGGTCGGCGAGTGCGACGGCCAGCAGGGCGGCCTGCGTCAGGTGGGTGAGGGTGACGGCGCCCTGGAGGGCGGTGGCCGTCAGCAGGGAGCGCCGTGCGCGCCCGGCGGCGCGGCGCAGTTCGGGGTGGACGATCACGTGGTGTTCTCCTCGTCGGCGTGGCGGGTGCCGAGGGCCAGGCCGTGGACGACCCAGTCGCGGCCCGGCGGGGCACCGAGCGCCGCGCCGAGGTCCGCCTGCTGCCAGGAGCCGACGGGGCGGGCGGCCAGGCCGTGGCGCAGGGCGGTGACGTGGGCCAGGTGCACGGCGTAGCCGGCCCGCAGGTGGGTGCCGCGGATGCGGGCCGCGTCGGCGTCGCTGGGGCAGCCGTGGGCGAGCAGGACGGCGCCGGCGCCGGCGATCCACCCCTGGCCGGCGGCCCAGGCGGCGAGTGTCGGCCGGGCCTCCCCGTCGGCGCGCCGGCGCAGTGCCGTGCCGTCGGCGGCCGGTTCGACGAGCCCGGGGCGTGGTGCGCCTATGGCGGCGCAGTACCGCGGCTCGTCGCCGCAGGCGCGTGCGGCGGCGGTGAGGACGGACAGCAGCGCGTCCGGCGGCGGGGCGCCCGTCAGCGGCGGCGGGGCACTGCGGCGGGCCAGCAGTTCGGCGGGGGTCGGTGGGTCCGGCGGCCGTGTCCGGTGCGTGGCGCCGGGTGGGGCGATGTGTACGGCGGCCAGGGGGCTGCCGGTGTGCCCGTCCAGCTGTGCCTCGGGTTCGGCGGCGCCCAGTGCGCGGGCGGCGAGGACCAGCGCGGCGGCGGCGTGTCCGGTGTCCAGCAGCAGCAGCGGCGCGGCGCGGTGGCCGTAGTGGGCGCGGGTGCGCCGTGCGGTGACGGAGAGTTCGGCGGTCACGCCGGGCGGGGTGCCGCCGGGCTGCCGGCCGAGGCGGTGGACGCGGTGGCGCAGCGGGTCGTAGCCGTAGCGGCCGGGCGGCAGGGAGCAGCCGGTCCCGACGATCAGTTCGGTGTCGACCGGGTGCAGGGCTCCGGCGGAGGGCGCGGGCCGCAGCCGGCCGGTGCCGTCCGAGGCCGCGAGGGACAGGCGCAGCAGGGCGTCCAGGTCGAGGGCGTGCGGGTCCGCGCGCGGGATCGGGTGCGCCGGGCCCGGCCATGCCCGGACGGCGGGCCCGGCGGGGGTGTCGGGTCCGGGGCGCTCCGGGGAGCGGGCGCGGGCGAGTGCGGTGACGAGATCCGGCCGGCCCTCAGGGGTGTGGTCCACGGCGCCGCCCTCACATGTGCGGCGGGGGCGCCAGCGTGAAGTCCCGCGGTCCGCTCGGCTCGCTCGTGCGCCAGCCCCGTTCGACGGCCGCGCGGGCGAGCCGGGGGCAGCCGAAGTAGCCGAAGGCCGCGGGGGCGTTGGGCAGGAGACCGGAGACGAGGACGCGGGCGACCCGCAGCGGTGTCTCGGCCACGTCCTCGGTGGTGAGGTCGAAGGTCATCACGCGGTGTCCGCCGGCGTGCAGCGCGCGTTCCAGCCGTTCCGGGGTGCCGGGCTCGACGGCGTCGACCGGCACGGTGCCGTGGACGGGGTCGGTGAACCGGCGGGCCTCGGACGCCATCCGTTCGTCCAGCCACACCTGGACGTGCGCGCCCAGGTCCCGCACGTGCTCGAACTGTTCGCCGCAGGCGTCGAGGTAGCGCCCGTCGGCCCGGTGTTCCAGGTAGAGCCCGCGGGCGAGCAGCCCGGCCTCGACGGCCTGGAAGACCCAGCCGTCGGGCTCGGTCAGCCCCTGGGTGAAGACCCAGGTGTGGACGGCTTCGAGGACGGCCTTGCGGGCGGCCTCGGCCGGGTCGTACTTGCAGGCGAAGCCGGCCGCGTACAGGCCGAGCCGCCGGTCGTGGACGAGCGCGGCCATGCAGGGCGCGAACTCGGAGGGCATCTCCACGAGGTGGACCTCGAGCGCGGACCCGGCGAGGTCGTCGGTGAGGCCGGGGACGCTGGCCGGGTCGATGCCGCGGGCCGGTCCGTCCAGGTGCCACCACAGTTCCAGGGCGTCGCGTTCGACGGTCTCCAGCAGTCCGCGTTCGACGGCGTCGTCGAGGCCCTGCCCGGTGGCGATGCCCGCGTAGTTCAGGTGGTGGGTGCGGGGCAGTTCCCGCAGGTCGCCCTGGCGCCAGTTGAGGTGGGTGAGGGCGACGGGCGCCCAGACCTCGGTGGTGCGTCCGCCGGGCAGCCGCTCGGTGCCGCGCGTCCACAGCGCCGGGGTGCCGGCGGTGAGCGGGCGGTAGGGGAACGTGGCCCGGACGTACTGCCAGGGCGCGTAGGAGGGGAGGTCGTCGGGGCCGTAGAGCCGCAGCCCCTTGTCGGCCAGCTCGGCGGCGGTGGCCCGCAGGGGGGCGTCGGGGTGGCCGGGCGGCGGCACGCGGTTGCCGCAGTACCGCTCGACGCCCTCGGCGATCGCGGCGGTCCGGGCCTGTTCGGGGTCGCCGAAGGTGGTGCCGAGGGAGACCCGGTCGGCGGGCCACAGGCCGAGTCTGCGGGCGTCGGATATCTCGGCGGTGAGCGCGGTGTAGCGGGGCGGGGCGCCCGCGGGGTGCTCGACGGGCTTGACCTTGCGGACGATGCCGCAGACCGGGTCGACGAGGGCTTCGAGCGGCAGCGGCGTCATCGCAGGATCTCCTTGGCGGGATCGGTCGGGGCGGGGCGGGCGGGGAGTACGGGCAGGGTCAGTTCCACGGTCCGGGCGTCGACTTCGCGCCGGGAGGGGAGCAACCGCCGGGCCGTCACCGGGTCATGACCGGTGTGGGGGTTGCGGGCGTGCGCGGGGAAGTGGTGTCCGGCGACCTCCAGGCGCAGCCGGGTACCGGCCCGCAAGCGGCGGGCGATGCGGCCGAGTTCGACGGTGAACTCGGCCGCCGTGCCCGCGGGGCCCGTGCGCCGGACGGCGCCGGTGGCGAGCCGCTCGGCTCCGCCTCCCTCGGTGACGGCGACCAGCCGGGCGAACCAGTCGGCGGACGGGGTGTCGGCGACCGCGCGCAGCCGGACCCGCGCCGGTCCGGCCACGTCGAGGGGGCGCGGCAGCGGCGGGGTGGCCAGCAGGCAGCGGTCGGGGGTGCCGTCGGTGGGGACGGTGAGGTCGTCGGAGCGGACGGGCCGGCCGGGGTCGGCGGTGAATCCGGCGCCGTGCAGCAGGCGCGGCCGGACCGGGCGGGGCTCGCCGTGGGTGCCGGCGGGCAGCCACAGGCCGGCGCCGCCCAGGGCGACGGCTCCGTGGTGGCCCGGGGCGAGGGCGCCGGCGAGGGCGTGGCGGGCCCAGCGCACGTACAGGTCGCCGAGGTCGATCCGGTGGGCCGGGCCGGCGTCGGGGCCGGGCGCGGTGCGCAGGCCGTGGCCCCACGGGCCGACCAGCAGTCGCGCGGAGGGGCCGCCCCAGGCGCGCCACAGCCCGACCGTGTCCTCGTGGAAGGGGTCGTGGTGGCCGCCGACCGCGAGCAGCGGCGTCCCGGCGTGCGCGGCCCGGGACGTGAGGGCGCCGCGAGTGCGCCGGCGCCACAGGTCCGCCCAGGACGGCAGGTCCCGGCCGAGGCGTGCGGGGAGGTCGGTGAGCGGCAGGTGGGTCAGGAGTGCGGGGTCGGCGGCCAGCGCCTTGTCCAGCGCGCTCTCGTCGGAGTCCGGGCGGTCGCCGTGGGCGGCCCACCATCCGGCGCGGGCCAGCAGCCGTTCCACGCCGGAGGGTTCACGTGCCGTCTCGGCGGCGCCGAGGGCGGGCACGGCGGCGATGACGGCGTCGGGCCGCGCCGCGTCGGGCGCTTCGAGGGCGAGGACGAGGGCGCAGTGGGCGGCGTAGGAGGCACCGGCGGCGATCAGCCGGCCGTCGCTCCAGGGCTGCCGGCGGATCCAGCGGGCCGTCGCGGCTCCGTCGGCGGTCTCGTGCGTGTACGGGTGCCACTCCCCCGGTGACGCGAACCGGCCCCGTACGTCCTGGACGACGGCGGCGAACCCGCGGCGGGCCCAGCCACGCGCCTCGGCCCGGTGCCGCGCGCGGTCGTAGGGGGTGCGGACGAGGACGGCCGGGAAGGGCCCGGCGCCCTCGGGCAGGCAGACGTCCGTGGCGAGGCCTTCGACGGCCGCGCTGAAGGGCGTCATCCCTGCTTCTCCGGTATGCCGTGCGCCTCCGGGGGGCTGAGCGCCTCCGGGGGGCTGAGCGTCTCCGGGGGACTGAGCGTCTCCGGCGCTGCCTCCTTTCCCGGAGCCCCGTGTTTCGCCGGCGCGCCGTGCGTCTCCGGCGTGCTGAGCATCTCCGGCACTCCCTGCTTTCCCGGAGCCCTGTGCTTCGCCGGCGCGCCGTGCGTCTCCGGCGCTCCCTGCTCCCCGCGCGTCCTGAACCTCGCCGGCGTGCCGCGTCCGCCCGGCATGCCCTGTTTCCCCGGCACGCCCTGCTCCCCCGGCATCGGGGCCACGGCGGGCACCGGCAGGACGGGGTGTTCGGTGACGGTCAGGGTGCGCAGGTCGACGCGGCGAAGGCGGCGCCGCGCCGGGAGCCCGGCCGACCGGGGGACGCCCGTGGCCCACTGCTCGAGGTCGTCGGCCAGCAGGGCCGCGAGGAGGGCTGCGGCGGGAAGGCCGGGCCCGGCCGGTGCGCCGCCGGTGCGCGGCCCGCTCCAGTAGGCGGCGAGTTCGCGGTGGGCGGGGGTGGCCGCGAGCCGGCGGGCCCGGACGTGCGCCGAGGTGACGTCCCCGGGCGCGACGGCGGGTGGTTCGACGTACGCCTGCCGGCCCTCGCGGTGACAGCGCAGCCAGGCGACGCCGTGCTCGGGCAGCCGGTCGGCGGCGTCCCACAGCCCGTCGGGCACGGGCCCGTCCAGGCACCACACGACGGCGGCCGGGTCCGTGTCGAGCAGCTCCTCGATCCCGGCCGGGGAGGCACCGCGGGAGTCCCCGGCCGGCTGCACGCGCGGTTCGGCTCCCAGGGCGGTCAGCTGGGCGGCGAGCGGTTCGGTCAGCACGGGGTCGCCCAGCAGCCGGACGGCGCGGCGGGCGGCGGGCCAGACGGGGCGCGGCGGGGCGTCGCTCAGGTAGCCGGCGGACTCGAAGGCCCGCAGGAGCCGGTCCACTTCGGCGTCGGCACCGGGCGGGGGCCCGCCGCCCGCCAGCCGGGCGAGCAAGGCGTTCTCGTCGGCGTCCCCGGTCCTGACGCCGAGGAACTCTCCGTCGGCGGTGCGGACGGCGAGGCCCCGGCCGGGCACGGCGACGACCTCGACACCGGGTGCGAGCTGGGACACGGCTTTCCTCCTGACAAGGGGTGCGGGAACGGGCGTGGGCCCGCCCGGAAGGCAACGGGCGGGCCCACGGTCGAGGGTGCGGGGCCCTCGCTTACTCCTCCGTGTCCTCGAAGGGGTTCTCCACGAGCGCGTTGGAGTGGGAGGCCGAGTCGTGGGCCAGCTGGCCCGGGTCCGCGATCGGCGCGAAGACCTGCTCGTTGTCCATGAACTCTCCTTCTTCGTAAGGGAGATGCGACGTCCGGTCGGACACCGCACCCCGGACACTAATGAATCTGATTTTCATATTCAAGCTCGGGCAGAGGGTGATCTGGGTAACACACCGGCCAGCCCCCCTCCGGGTCGGTGCCGACCCGGCCCGCCACCCGCAGCACGTCCGCCAGCAGCCCCGGGGTGACGACCTCGTGCGGCGTCCCGTCGGCCACCACACGCCCGTCCCGAAGCGCCACGATGCGTTCGGCGAAGCGGGCCGCGTGGGCCAGGTCGTGCAGCACCATCACCACGGTCAGACCGCGTTCCTCGCGCAGCCGGACCACCGTGCGCAGCACGTCGAGCTGGTGGTGCAGGTCCAGATAGGTGGTCGGCTCGTCGAGCAGCAGGACCCGGGTGTCCTGGGCGAGCGCCATCGCGAGCCGCACCCGCTGCCGTTCACCGCCGGAGAGCGCGTCGACGTCACGGTCGGCCCAGTGCTCCACGCCGACGTCGCACAGCGCCCGCTGCACGACGGGGTCGTCGGCCTCCCGCAGCATGCCCAGCGGACCCCGGGCCGCGTAGCGGCCCTGCCGGACCAGGTGACGTACCGTCATGCCTGGTACGGCGGGCGCCGACTGGTGCAGGAGGGCCACCCGCCGGGCGGTGGCGCGCCGGGAGAGCCGGGCGAGGTCGTCGCCGCCGACCAGCACCCGTCCCCGGTCCGGCGTGAGGAGCCCGGCCGCCAGACGCAGCAGGGTGGACTTGCCGCAGCCGTTGAGGCCGATCAGCGCGGTCAGTTCGCCCGGCCGGACGGTCAGGTCGACGCCGCGCAGCACGGGCCGTGCCGGATAGCCGAAGTGGACGCCCTCGACGTGGATCCCCACGGACTCGGTCATGATCTGTCCTTACGTCGACTTCAGAACGTTCGGCTCGGCGTGCGGCGTACGACGACGAGCAGCAGCGCGGCGCCGAGGCAGGCGGTGAGCGCGCCGACGGGCAGCGTGAGCCGCCCGGAGTCCAGGGCGGCCGCAAGCAGCCGCGAGGACAGCTGCGCCGCCGCGTCCGCGCCGCACACCACGACCGCGCCCGTGAGGGCGGCACCGGGCAGGCTCGCCCGCAGGTCGGCGCCGAAGACGGCCACCGCCAGGTGCGGGACGAGCAGCCCGACGAAGCCCAGCGCGCCCACGGCCGCCACGGCCCCCGCGGTCAGCGCCACCGCGCACAGCAGGGCGAGGGTGCGGGCCGGCCGGACGGACAGCCCGGCGGCGAGGGCGATGTCGTCCCCGCAGCGCAGCAGGGTCAGCGGCCCGGCGAGCAGCCACGCCACGGCGCCCCAGGCCAGCGCCCAGGGCCACAGCAGGTGCCAGTGCTGCCAGACCCGGCCCTCGGTGGTGCCGACCAGCCACTGCACGACGCTGCCGAGTTCGCCCGGCTCGACGAGCAGCACCATGGCGGTGAGTCCGCCGAGCACCGCCGACACCAGCACCCCGTGCACGGCGGTCTGCGCCGGATCGCCACGGCCGCGCCCGGCGAGCAGCCACAGCAGACCCGCCCCGGCGCAGCCGCCGGCGCACGCGGCGACGACCACGGCGAGCGGGGACTCCCAGCCGGCGAAGCCCAGGGCGGTCGCGGTGACGGCGCCGAGCACCGCCCCCGGTGTCACCCCCGTCACCTCGGGCCCGGCCAGGGGGTTGCGCAGCGCGGACTGAAGGACGAGGCCCGCCACCGCCAGACACGCTCCGGCGCCGAGCGCCACCAGCAGCCTGGGCAGACGCAGTTGCAGCAGGATGTGCCGTTCCGTCGCGTCACCGCCGCCGCCGAGCACGTCCCAGACCACGCCCGGGGACATGCCGCGCCCGGCCACCAGTTCCGCCCCGGCGCAGACGACGGCCAGGGCCGCCAGCGCCCCGAAACGCCGGCTCACCGCGGGAGCCCCGTTCCGGTGGTCCCGCCGGTTCCGGGCGGCACCGGACCGCCGCCGCCGGCCGCCCGCTCAGGGGACGTCCGCGCCGGCACGGCGGAAGGGGGCTCGGCCGAGGAGCGGGAGCCGTCCCGCGCCGCCGCGGCCGAGGAGCGAGCGCCGTCCCCCGCCGCCCCGCCCGAGGAGGGGCAGTCGACCCCCGCCTCCCCGCCCGAGGAGGGAGAGCCGACCCCCGCCGCCTCGGCCAAGGAGGGAGAGCCGGCCCGCGTCGCCGCGCCGTCGGTGACAGGTGCGGGCGGCGCCGCGCCCGGTGCGGCGCTGACCGCCGTCCCGCGGCGGGCCCGGCCGCGGCGCCCCGACCGCATCAGCGCGACCCCGGCCGGCACACCCAGCAGGGCCGTCCAGGCACCGACGGGCGTCTCCACGGGCGCCAGCGCCAGCCGGGCCGGCACGTCGGCGACGGAGACGACGGCGGCCCCCCACGCCGCCGACCAGGGCAGCCACCGCACCGCACCGGCCGCCGGGGCGAACCACCGGGCCAGGTGCGGGGCGAGGAACCCGACCCACGCCACGGGCCCGCACACGGCCGTGACGGGGGCGATCAGCAGCACCGCGATGGCCAGCGCGGTCAGCCGGGCCCGGTGGGCACGCACCCCGAGCGCCTCGGCGTCCTCGTCGCCCAGCCGCATCACCGACAGCACCGGTGCGCACAGCACGAGGGCGGGCACCGCGACGAGCAGCCACGGCCACAGCCCCGCCACGTCGTCCCAGGTGCGGGCGGAGAGCGAGCCGAGCAGGTAGCGGTAGATCAGCTGGAGGTCGAGCTGGTCGGCCATGACCATCAGCACCAGCAGCGCGGCCTGCAACGCGGCCGCGACGGCGGCGCCGGTCAGCAGCACGGCGGAGGGGCTGCGGCCCAGCCCCGCGGCGAGCAGGGTGAGCCCGCCGCCGAGCGCCGCGCCGCCGAGCGCCAGCAGGGGCTGGACGGCGGCGGGCAGGGACAGCGAGAGGACCAGGGGCGCGGCCACCCCCAGCGCCGCCCCGGACGACACGCCGAGCATCTCCGGCACCGCCAGGGGGTTGCGCAGGGCCTCCTGGAGTACGAGCCCGGCCGCGCCCAGACAGGCCCCGGCCAGCAGCGCCAGTACCAGGCGGGGGATGCGGAGTTCGCCGACGACGATGCCCGCGAGCGTGGTGTCCCCGTCCAGGACCGCGCCGACGAGCCGGTGGGCGGGGACGTAGGGGGTGCCGAGGCTGAGCGCGCAGCCGGCGGAGGAGAGCAACAGCACGACGACCAGCAGCGGTTGCCAGGGGCGTGCGCGCGGCACGGTCCCCGGCGCACCGGCCGTCGCGCTCCGGGCGGGGGCGCTCACCGCAGCGCGGCCGTGGCCTCGTCGAGGACGATGCCGAGGGAACGGGTGCCGCGGCCCTTGGCCCACACCTCCGGGTCCACCTCGTGGACGTCACCGTTGCGCACGGCCGGGATCTTGCTCCACAGAGGGTTCTTCGCCAGCTTCTGCGACAGCTTGCCGTCCGTGTCGCCGAAGCTCATGGTCTCCACGAACAGCACGTCCACGTCCTTGGCGAGGATCTCCTCCAGGCTGTAACTGCCCTCGACGCCGCGCGACTTCCAGGGGTAGTCGGCGAGCTCGGGGAACATGCTGGCGGTGACGTCGCCCTCCGGGGTGGCGACGCCGAAGTTCTCGTCGCTGCCGTAGATGATGAGGGCCGTCTTGTCGCTCGGGGCGCTCTCGGCGGCGGCCAGCTTGGTCCGGAAGGCCTTCTCGGCCTTCTCCCCCTCGGCGGTGCGGCCGGTGAGGGCGGCGACGTCGCGGAGGTAGCCGACGCTGTCCTCCCAGGTCTCGGGCTGCATGGCCCAGAACGTGGTGGCGTCCTTCAGCGCCGGGGCCAGCTTGCCGTGGGTGTCGCCCAGGCCGATCACGAGGTCGGGCTTGTGGGAGAGGATCGCCTCCACCTCCGGGGCGATGAATCCGCCGGGGACGACGTCGACCTCCTCGGCCTTCTCCTTGCCCAGGAAGCGGGGGTGGGCGAGCAGCGCGCTGTTGGTCGCCGTGGGGCGGATGCCCAGTTCGGTCAGGATGTCGTCGCAGAGCGCGAACAGGCAGACGATCCGCTCCGGCTTCTTCTCCAGGGAGATCTCGGTGCCGTTCGTGTCGGTCAGCTCCGTCGTCGCCTCGATGGGTTCGACGGTGACGTCGGTCTTCGCCGTGGGCTTCGCCCCGCCGCCCGCGGAGTCCTCGGTGTCCTGGGCCGACGCACCACATCCGACCAGCAGGGACCCGACCAGGGCGGCGGTGATCCAGACACGGGCGGAACTCGACGGTGAACGCAGCATGAATGCCCTCGCTTCTTCTCAGGGACGCGCAACGCACCGAAGATACATGATAATCGTTTTCATAATCACCTGTCTGGAGGACCCATGACCGCACCCCCCGCCGTCCTGCTCGTCTCCGACCACGTGGCCGGTGCGCTGCATGTGCTGACCGTGCCGGACGGCGTCGTCACGGCCCGGCTGACCGGCCGCCACCTCTCGGAGCACGCGGGGTTCCTGGCGCTGCCGGAGGGCCGGGTGGCCTGCGTGGACGACCGCCGGGGCGAACTGCTCGTGCTCGACCCCTTCGGGGACGAACTGGTGGAGCGGGCGGTCCCGGTCGCCGTGCCGGCCGAGCACCTCGCCTGCGACCCGTCCGGCCGCCGGGTGGCCGTCACGACCGGCCTGGGCCGGAACACCGAGCCGTGGTCGGACCTGTTGACGGTCGTCGACCTTGACACGGGCGACACCGCCCGGGTGCGCACCCGCGTCGGCGAGCCGGGGGTGACGGTGCTGGGCGGCGACGACCCGCTGGTGGTGCTGCGGCACCGGGAACCCGGCGCGCTGGCCGTGCACCGGTTCGCGGACCTGCTCGCCGCACCGCCCGGCTGCCCCGCCCTCGCCCCGCACGCCCTGCTGCCGCTGCCCGGCGACGGCCACGGGGACGCCCATGTACCCGGCACCGGGCAGGTGTTCGCGGCCACGGGCCAAGGGGTGCACCGGGCGCGCAGGAAGGACGACGCACTGGTCGCCGAGTCCGTGATTCCGTGGGAGTCCCCGGCCCGGGGCTGGTACCTGCGCCTGGACACCCGCCGGCCCGCGCTGTGGAGCACGCTGCGCGGCGGGCACCCGGACCCGCTGCGGTGGCCGGAGTGGACCAACCAGGCATGGCGCCACGACCTGGCGACCGGCCGTACGCGCCGCACGGACCTCGGTCCCGGGCTGGTCTTCCGGCTGGCCCTCGCCCGGCACCACACCGCCTTCACCCGCATCCACCCCGACGGCGACGAGCTGCTCCTGCTGGGCACCGACGACGTCCTGCGGCGTCTGTCCCTGCCCGCCATGACGGGCGCCCCGCGCCGCGGCGGCACCCCCTGGGAGGGCGTCCAGCGCCGGGCGGTGGCCGCCTCCCCCGCCTGCGACTGGGTCGCCGTCACCCGTGGCGGCCACGGAGAGGTGCACATCGTGGACGCCGGGACGGGCCGGGAGGCGACCCGGGTGAGGCCGGGCACGGCCCTCCAGCACGGCGGGCACCTGATGCTGCGCGCCCGCGACGACGGTGCCGAGGGCGACCCCGTGGGCCGGTGACCATGCGGCGAGGCCCTCCCGGGCCCGTGACCCGGCGGCCCCGACGCCCCGCCCGGCTCAGGCGTTGGACCCGCAATTGGTCCGGCGCTGCCCGGAACGGCCGCCGTGCCAGTCCAGCACCAGGGTCGTGGCGTCGTCGGGCAGCGATCCCCCGCAGGCGTCGTGCACCGCCGTGGTCAGGAACCGGACCACTTCCCGGGGGTGCTCGTCGCGGGTGTCCCGGACGAGGGCCGCCAGGTCGACGGCCGCCGCGGCGCGTTCCTGCATGCCGTCGGTGAGCAGCACCAGACGGTCGCCGGGCTCCAGCCGGAAGTGCTGCGTGGTGTACGAGACCGGGGCCGGGACCCCGAACGGGAGGTTGACCGCGAGGGCCAGCTCCGCCACACGGGAGCCGCGCAGCCGCAGCGGCCAGGGGTGGCCGGCGTTGACCAGCTCCACCGCGCCGGTGTCCAGCTCGACGCGCAGCAGCTGACCGGTGGTCATGCCGCCGGTGCCGCCGGCGACGGCCTCGTGGGCGGCGTAGGCCTGCTCGAGGATGCCGCGTCCGGCGCGGCGGGCCCCGCGCAGGGCGTTGACGGTGAGGGTGGCCAGCAGCGCCGATGCCGTGTCGTGGCCCATGGCGTCGGTGACGGACAGGTGGAGGGTGTCCTGGTCGAGGGCGTAGTCGTAGGTGTCGCCGCCGATGTCGTCGGCCGGGACCAGGCCGCAGGCCAGGGTGAACTGGGCCGCTTCGCAGCAGGACGCCGACGGCAGCAGCTGGTGCTGGATCTCGGCGGCCAGGCTCACCGCCGTGGTGCGCCGGTTCACGTGGTAGAGGTCGGTGAAGCGCCGGTCGGTGACGACGATGTACGCCAGCGCGTGGGCGGCGTCGGCCACCGCCCGGCGGACGGTGTCGTCCGCGTGCGGGACGACCAGGTCCAGGACGCCGACGCAGTCGCCGCGGTTGGTCACGGGCGTCACCATCCGGCAGCCGCCCTCCTCGTCGTCCTCCTGGTGCAGGCGCTGGGAGCGCAGTACGTGGTCGTAGACGCTGCCCGCCAGCTCGACCCGCTCGCCCTCGCCGGGCGCCTGCCCGGCCAGGCCGGCCCTGGGCAGCCGTACGGCCTCCCGGCCGATCATGTCGACGAGCAGGAACGACACCTCCCTCGCCGAGAACCGCTTCTCCAGGTTCTGGGCGACGATGTCCACCGATTCCACCGGGGCGGCGTCCTCCGCCGCTCTCAGCACCTCGTCCAGACCCAGACCCTCACCGCTTGCCACGGCCACCTCCTCCGTCAGTCCCTTTCAGATGCCCGGCAACCCGGCCGCCACGCGCCGGACCGGTGCCGTGGCCGCGCGCACGAGCACCGGAGCGGCAGCGACCGCGCAGGCCAGGCCTTGATCACCGACGGGTGCGCACCTTGACCGCCGACGGGCACGCCCGGGTGTGCCGGTCCGCGGCGCCGCGGACGGGTGTGCCGGTCCGCGGGTCCGCGGCGCCGCGGGACTGGCCCGTGCGGCCCCGGGTACCCAGCCGGTGCCCGCCGCGCGCCGGCGCCGGTCCCGACGGCCGTGCGCGGCCGCCCGGGCGAGCGAGGGAGCGACCATGACCGAAGACCCCCGCCCCACGGAGCGGCGGGCCGCGCGGGTGCGGAGTGCCGCCGCCGAGGTGTTCGGCTGGGACAGCCTCTCGCCCGAGCAGCTCCAGGCCATGCTCGCCGTGCTCGACGGCCGGGACACCCTCGTGGTGATGCCGACCGGTTCCGGCAAGTCCGCCGTCTACCAGGTCCCCGGCGTCCTGCTGTCCGGCCCGGTCGTGGTCGTCTCGCCGCTGATCGCCCTCCAGCGTGACCAGATCGCCGGGCTGCCCGCCGGCGACCGCGCCCCCGGCGCCGTGGCCGTCGACTCCGGGCTGTCGGCCTCCGACGCCGAGGCGGCCTGGGATGCGGTGCGGCGGGGCGAGGCCCGGTTCGTGTACCTGGCGCCGGAGCAGCTGGCCAAGGACGAGGTCGTGGCACGGCTCGCGGAGGCGGGGCCCGCCCTGTTCGTCGTGGACGAGGCCCAGTGCGTCTCCTCCTGGGGCCACGACTTCCGGCCCGACTACCTCCGCCTGGATCAGGCCGCGCGCCGCGTGGGCCGGCCCCCGCTGCTCGCCCTGACCGCGACCGCGGCCCCGCCCGTGCGCACGGAGATCGCGGAGCGGCTCGGCATGCGCGACCCGCAGCTGACGGTGGCCGGTTTCGACCGGCCGAACATCAGGCTGGAGGCCCGCCGGTTCCTCACCGAGGACGAGCGGCGCCCGGCCGTCGTGGAACGGGCCGCCGCCGAGCCGAAACCGGGCATCGTCTACGCCGCGACCCGCAGGGACACCGAGGAGTACGCCGCCGAACTGGCCGGCCTCGGCCTGGCCGCCGAGGCCTACCACGCCGGGCTGAAGCCGGCCGAACGCGCCCGCGTCCACGACGCGTTCCTCGCCGGGCGGGTCGACGTCGTCGTGGCGACCACGGCCTTCGGGATGGGCATCGACAAGGAGGACGTACGGTTCGTGCTGCACGCCTCCCTGCCGGGTTCCCTCGACGCCTACTACCAGGAGATCGGCCGCTGCGGCCGGGACGGACGGCCGGCCCTCGCGGTGCTGCACCACCGGGCCGAGGACACCGGCATGCGGAACTGGTTCGCGGGCCGCACCCCCGGCCGCGACACCCTGGCCGACGTGGCGGAGGCCGTCCACGACCACCGGGACGACCCGGCGGGCCCGGAACGGCTGCGCCGGGAGACGGGGCTGTCCCGCAAGCGGGTCACGGCGGCGCTGAACCTCCTGGAGGAGGCGGGAGCCGTCGGCACGGGGGACGGGGGCGAGGTGCGTCCCGATCCCGGCACCGGCCCGGACACCGCAGCCGAACGCGCCGAGGAGACCGCCGAGGCGCACCGGCGGACCGACCGCTCGCGGGTGGACATGGCCCGCGCCTACGCCGAGACCACCGGCTGCCGGCGGCGGTTCCTGCTCGGCTACTTCGGCGAGGAGTACGAGGCGCCCTGCGGCAACTGCGACGTGTGCGAGGCACCGCAGACGCAGGAGCGCGAGGCGCCCGTCCACCCGGACGCCGCCGCCTACCCGGCCGGGGCCCGGGTGCGGCACGCCGAGTGGGGCGACGGCACGGTCCTGAGCGAGGACGGCGACCGCATCACCGTCCTGTTCGACCGGGCCGGCTACCGCACCCTGTCGCTGCGTTCGCTGGCCGGGCGCGAGGACCTGCTGTCGGTGGTGGGCGGCGCGCCCGGCGCCGGGGGTGCCGGCGGCTGACGCCCGGGCACGGCGTCTCACCAGGCCGGTACGTCGAGGAGCAGGCCCGGGTCCGGTTCGGGGGTGCGGCCCAGTGTCTGTTCGGCCCAGATGACCTTGCCCGTCACCGCGTAGCGGGTGCCCCACCGCTCCGCGAAATGGGCGACGAGGAACAGGCCGCGGCCTCCCTCGTCGGTGGTGGCCGCGCGGCGCAGCCTGGGTGAGGTGTTGCTGCCGTCCGACACCTCCAGGACGAGGGTGCGTCCCAGCAGCATCCGGACGCGTACGGGCGGGGCGCCGTAGCGGATGGCGTTGGTGAGGAGTTCGCTGAGGATGAGTTCCGTGCTGAACGCCGACTCGCGCAGGTCCCAGTCGGCGAGCCGGCGGCTCACCTCCGTGCGGACCCGGGAGACGGCCGTGGCGTCGAACGGGACGTCCCAGGACGCGACGCAGGACGGGTCCAGCAGGCGGGTCCGGGCGACCAGCAGGGCGACGTCGTCGCGGGGGCGGCCGGGAAGCATCGCCTCCATGACGGCGCGGCAGGTCTCCTCCGGGCTCCGCTGCGGACCGGCGACGGCGGACCGGAGCGTGCGCAGGCCCTCGTCGATGTCGCGTCCGCGGTCGTCGATCAGCCCGTCGGTGAACAGCACGAGCCGGCTGCCCTCGGGCAGCTGGAGCTCGCCGGCCTCGAAGGGGTGCCCGCCGACCCCCAGGGGCGGTGACAGCGGGAGGTCGGGGAAGGTCACCGTGCCGTCGGGGTCCACCAGTGCCGGTGCGACGTGTCCGGCGCGGGAGAGGGTGCAGCGCCCGCCGACGGGGTCGTAGACGGCGTACAGGCAGGTGGCGCCGGTGACCGGGGCTCTGTCGCCGTCGTCGTGCGTCGTCTGGGTGTCCAGCAGCGTCACCATCTCGTCGAGGTGGCCGAGCAGTTCGTCCGGGGGCAGGTCCAGCGAGGAGAAGTTCAGCACGGCCGTCCGCAGCCGTCCCATGGTCACCGCGGCGTGCAGCCCGTGCCCCACGATGTCGCCGACCACCAGCGCCACCCGGAAGCCGGGCAGCGGGATGACGTCGAACCAGTCGCCGCCCACGCCGGCCCGGGCCGGCAGATAGCGCCAGGCGATCTCCAGCGCGTCCTGGTCGGGGACGTCCCGGGGCAGGAGGCTGCGTTGCAGCGTGACGGCCATGGTGTGCTCGCGGGCGTAGCGGCGGGCGTTGTCGATCGCCACGGCGGCCCGGGCCACCAGTTCCTCGGCGACCGCGACGTCCTCCTCCTCGTAGGCGGGCGAACCGGCGCCGCGCCAGAAGTTGACCATGCCGAGGACCACGCCGCGGGCCCGCAGCGGGACGGTGATGAGGGAGTGGATGCCGTACTCCAGTGCCTCACGGGCGCCCTCGGGGTCCTGGGCCCGCCAGTCCTGGGCGCTGTGCAGGTCCGTCACCCGCACGGCCTTGCCGCGGTGCAGTGCCGCGGCCATCGGCGTGTCGGCCACGAGGAACTGGATCAGGTCTCCCACCGGCTGCAACGGGGTGCCGTCCTCGGGTCCGCGCAGCGCGGTGCGCCGCATCCGCCGCACGGCGCCGGTGGGTTCCTCACCCCGCAGTACGGAGTCCAGGAGTTCGACGGTGACGAAGTCGGCCATGCGCGGGACGGCCACCTCGGCGAGTTCCTCGGCCGTGCGCCGGATGTCCAGGGTGGTGCCGATGCGTACGCCCGCCTCGTACAGCAGGGTCAGCCGGCCGCGTGCCGTCTCCGCCTGGCCCGACAGGGCCCGCAGCTCCGTGGTGTCGCGGAAGGTGGCGACCAGTCCGGGCGCCCCGCCGTAGGGCTCGGTGAGCCGGGTGTTGACCGCGAGCAGCCGCTCACCGGCCGGGAGGACCTCGTCGGAGACGGGCTCGGGCGACACCAGCAGCCGGGTCAGCGGTGGGCTGAGTCCCAGCTCCGTGACCGGCCTGCGGTCGGCGTCCGGGGGCAGGTCCAGCAGCCGGCGCGCCTCGTCGTTGGCGAGCATCAGGCGTCCGTCGCCGCCGACGATCAGGACGCCTTCGCGCACCGCCCGGAGCACCGCGTCGTGGTGTTCGAACATCCGGGTCATCTCGGCCGGTCCCAGGCCGTGCGTCTGCCGGCGCAGCCGCCGGCTGACCAGGGCGGTGCCGCCGGTGGCGAGGGCGAGGGTGCCCGCCGCCGCGGCCAGCATCGTGGGGATCTGCCGGTTGAGGAGCTGGCCGAGGGTGTCGTACTGGATCCCGGCGCTGACCATGCCGACCACGCGCCCCTCGCCGTCCCGCACGGGCACCACCGCGCGCACGGCGTCGGTGGGCTCGCCGTGGAACGTCTCGGTGAAGGCCTCTCCCCGCGCGGCGCGCTCCACACCCTCCGCCGTGGTCCCGATCAGCTCGGGCCGGGGGTCGGTCAGCCGCACCCCCTGCGTGTTCAGGACGGTGACGAAGTCGACCCCGGAGGCACGCCTGGCCGCCTCGGCCGCGGGCTGGAGCCGGGACGTCGGGTCCGCGGACCGGAGAGCGGCGGCCGTTCCGGGGCCGTGCGCGAACGCCTCCGCCACGGCCAGGGAGCGGTTCTCGGCGCCCCGCTCGGCGTCGTACCGCCCCTGGACCACCAGGGCCGCGACCGCCACCGCGACGAGCACCAGCATGATGAGGACCTGGAGCAGGAAGACCTGGGTGGCCAGCGTGCGGACGCTCAGGGACGGCGACAGCGGGAGTCTGCGCGCATGCCGCGCCCCCGAGGGACGGAACGGTCCCCAGGAGCGCCCTTCACCCGGCGGCTCCGCTCTCGTACGGGACCGGCGAAAGGGACCGGTCATGCCCCATTTCTAACCCACGCTCGCCTTCCGGGCGACTGCTGCGGGGCCCCGGGGGCGGGCCGACCGGGTCAGGGCCGCACCGCCGGGCCCCGGTGCGGGCGGACGCCCGTGGAGGTTGCCGGATTCCGGCAGGGCCTCGCCGTCGGGGCTGCCGCCCCGCGTGTACGCCGGACCGGCCGACGGCGTAGGGTCCGGGCCCATGCATGTGGTTGCCGTTCTCGCTCCGGACCACGTCTCGGCGTTCGATCTCGCCATCCCCTGCCAGGTGTTCGCGTTCGCACGGCGACCCGACGGCAGGCCGGCCTACGAGGTGAGGGTGTGCGCCGACCGGCCGGTCGCCGCCAGGGCGGGGGAGGCGGAGCCCTTCCGGATCTCCGCATCGCACCCCCTGGCCGACGCCCGGGGCGCGGACACCGTCATCGTCCCCGGCGTCCCCAGCGACCAGGTGCCGCCCCCGCAGCTGATACGGCTGCTGCGGCAGGCGTGGTCCGACGGGGCCCGCGTCGCCTCCATCTGCACCGGGGCCTTCGTGCTCGCCCGCGCCGGGCTGCTGGACGGGCGCAGGGCGACCACCCACTGGCGGTTCGCCGGGGCGCTCGCCGAGCGGTTCCCACGGGTCGCGGTGGACCCGTCGGTCCTGTTCGTGGACGACGGGCGGGTGCTGACCTCGGCCGGCATCGCGGCGGGGCTCGACCTCTGTCTCCACCTGGTCCGACGCGACCTCGGCGCGGCCGTGGCGGCCGAGGTCGCCCGCATGATCGTCATGGCGCCGCACCGGTCGGGCGGGCAGGCCCAGTTCATCGACGACGCCCTGCCCGTGGACGACGGCGCCGACGAGCTGGGCGCCACGCTGGAGTGGATGCGGGAGAACCTGCACCGGCCGCTGACCGTGGCCGACATCGCCGCCCGGGCGATGATGAGCCGACGCACCCTGGCACGCCGTTTCCGCGACCGGACGGGCACCACACCGCTGCGCTGGCTGCTCACCCACCGGTTGCAGCGCGCGCGGGAACTGCTGGAGACCACCGACGTGCCCGTCGCCCGGATCGGCGAGATGACCGGGTTCGGGTCCATAGAGGCCCTGCGTCACCACTTCACACGCCACGTCGGCACCACGCCCAAGGACTACCGGGCCGCCTTCCGCGGGTGAGGAGGCAGGCGGGCCGATTGGCCGTATCTTGCGCCGGCCAGGCACGCGTGCCGGTGTCGCGGCAGGGCCCGCCCCGGCCAGACTGACCGCGTCCGCGCGCCCCGGCCGGCCGCGGCCGCCACCGCCTCCGCACCAGGGAAGGGAACCCACATGAACCGCCGAGACCTTCTGCGCGGTACCACCGTGATCGGCACCGCGGGTCTGGCCACCGGCGCCCTGGGAGGCCTGTCGGCGACCGCCGCGCCTCGGCAAGCCGCGTCCGGCCGGGGCGACGGCCCGCTGCGCGTGCACGTCGTGATGTTCGACGGGGCGGAGGAGCTGGACTTCACCGCCCCCTACGAGGTCTTCTCAGCCGCCTCCCATTTCACCGACCGCCCGGTGGACGTCCGTTACGTCACGACCGGCGAGCCCGGTCCCGTCACGGCCGCCTACGGTTCCCGGATCGGCGTCGAGCACGCGTGGACGCCGCACGCCGCGGACATCGTGGTGGTGCCGGGCGGCGGCTACACCGACCGCGACGGCCCCGGGGTGTGGGCCGAGATCAAGAAGGGCACCCTCCTGCGGGCCCTGGCCGCCGCCCCGCGCCGGGGACTGACCGTGGCCGGCCTGTGCACGGGCGTGATGCTGCTCGCCCACGCGGGCCTCGTCCGGCAGCGGCCCTGCACGACCCATCACCGGGTGCGGGCCGACCTCGAACGGCAGGGCGGTGTGCTGAAGAACGCCCGCGTGGTGGACGACGGCGACCTGGTCACCGCCGGCGGCGTCACCTCCGGGCTGGAACTCGGCCTGTGGCTCGTACGCCGGGAACTCGGCCCGGACGCGGCGAACGCCCTGGAAGGCATGCTGGAGTACGAGGCCCGGGGCACCGTGTGGAGCCGGGACCGCTGAGCCCTCGTCCGCCGCCGGGCGCCGGCGCACGGACTCCTGTGCGTGCCTGCCGGATCCCGGCAGGATCTCGCTGCCAGGGCTGCCGGAGCGCTGCGGAGCACGCGACAGCCCGTTCGATCATGATGGGGCGGGCGATGCCCGCCGGGGCTCCGTACTCACGATGCGGGGCCTCGTCCGCGGCGCCGCTCGGAGCCGGCCGCCGGACCGTGAGCCGGAGAGGGCCGGAGAGCGAGAGTGAGGGGCGAGCAAGTGATCGATGTCGTCATCGACCTGGTGCCACTGCTGATGGGGCCGCTGATCGCGTGGGCGGGGTGGGACACGCTGCGCAGGCCGGAGGAGATTCCCGCCGTCGCGGCGGGTGGTCCCCGGTGGGCGTCGCGCTGCTGGTCGGTCGGCTTCGTGCTGCTCGGCATCACGGTGACGGCCCTGGGCGGCTTCGGCCTCGCCGGGCGCGAGGAGGTCTGGCCGGTGGGCGTGACACGCCTGATCGCGGTGGGGCTCGTGGCGGTCTCGGTCGTCGCGGCGGCCGTGTCCCGGGCGCGGAGACGACGTGGCGCGCCGGAAGGGCCGAGGGCCGGGGCGAGGTGACGGCGGCTCCGGTGCGCCCGGAGGAGGCGGAGGGGGCCCGCGCCGCTCAGCCGGCGCGCTCGGCCGGCCTCGCCCCTGTCTCGGTCAGGAAGCCGGTCAGCACGTCGGCCAGTCGTTCGGGCTGGTCCTCCGGGACGAGGGTGGACGAGCCGGCGATCTCCACCAGCCTGCCCCGCGGGTACAGCGCGGCGAGCCGGGGACCGTGCTCGCGGGGCATCAGCCTGTCCTGCGTGGCCCAGACGACCAGAACCGGGCGGTCGAACTCCCGCAGGCGCTCGCTCCAGGACAGCAGGGTCCGGCGGTCGGGCGCCGAGGTGGCGAACGCGGCGAAGTCCTTGCGGACGGCCCTGCTCCGGCTCGCGGGCGCGAACCACTCCCGCAGGATCTCGTCCGGCACGCCGCGCAGGCTCATCCCGCCGTACCCCGCGCGGGCGTGACGGAAGGCGGGGATCCGCATGAGCCGGGTCAGCAGCCACACCCCGCCGGGCACCCGGCACACCGCGGCCGCCGCCTTGGCCGGCCCCGGGGGGAAGTTGTCGAACGCCTCGCAGGCCACGAGGACCATCCGGGCGATCCGTCGGCCCTCCTCCTCCAGCACCAGGAACTGGCCACCGCCCCAGTCGTTCAGGACGAGGGTGACGTCGTCCAGGCCGAGCCGTGCGAGGAACTCCCCCAGCAGCCGCGCGACTCCGCGGTGGGACAGGTCGGCCCCGGGCTCCATCGGCCGGCGGTGACCGCCCAGCGGCAGCGTGGGCAGGATGCACCGGTAGCCGTCGAGCAGGGGCACCACCTTGCGCCACTGCTTGTCGTTCATCGGCAGACCGTGGCAGAAGACCAGGACCGGTCCGTCGCCGCCGGTGTCCTGGTAGTCGATCGTTCCGGAGGACACGTGGATGTTCGGCACGGCTGACCTCTCCTGACGGCTGACCTTACTTGATAGATCGTTCTACTGCTAGCGTAGAGGCGCTCATCGGTTCACGCCAGACATCCGCCACACAGGAGCGAAGGATCATGGGACGGTCGGACACGCGGGCCAGGATCCAGGACGCGGCGACAGCGCTGTTCCGCCGCAACGGCTACTCGGGCACGGGTCTGAAGCTGATCGCCAGCGAGGCGCAGGCGCCCTTCGGCTCGATCTACCACTTCTTCCCCGGCGGCAAGCAGGAGCTGGCCGAGCGGACGATCCGCGCGTCCGGGGCCGAGTACGGCCGGATGGTGCTGGCGCTGCTGGACGGCGTGCCGGACCCCGTGGAGTCGGTCGCCCACGCCTTCGACGCCGCCGCCGACGACCTCGCCGCGTCCGACTACGCCGACGCGTGCCCGATCGCCACGGTGGCACTGGAGGTCGCGAGCACCAACGAGCCGCTCCGGCTCGCCACGGCGGACGTCTTCGACGCGTGGGTGCGGTCCGCCACCGAGTGGTTCGGCCGCTGGGTGGCGGACCCGGAGGCGGCGCGGTCGCTCGCCCAGTCGTTGATCATGCTGCTGGAAGGCGCGTTCGTGCTCTGCCGGGCCACCCGTGACCCCGAACCCCTTCGGGTGGCCGGCCGGTCGATGGCCGGCCTGCTGCGTGCGGCGATCGCACAGCAGCAGGCGCCGACCGCGTGACCGGACGCCGAAGGCCTACGGCAGGTTCACGTACGGCGCCAGGAAGGCCCGCGCACCCGGAGTGTCCAGCCGGTAGGTGACGTTCGTGGCGTAGCACGGGCTGTCGCCGGTGATGGTCGTCGACGCCAGGACGCGCTCACCGCCGAGGACGACGAAGTTGGGGCCGCCCGAATCGCCGTAGCAGGCGCCGCCGTTGCCTTGCGGCGCCGTCATGGAGAGCCGCACCCAGGCGTCGTTGAGGGCGTTGAAGCTCACCGGCGCCTTCATGCGGACGCCGCCGCCCGGGTGGGTGTGGCCGCCCGGTCCGGTGGCGGCCTCCTGGGTGCCGTAGCCGGCGACGACCCAGTCCGCGGAGTCCAGCGCGCGTGATCCGAGTTCGGCGAGCCGGCCGGCGCCGGGCAGCGTGGCGGGGGTGAACGACCAGCGCTTCCTCATCTGCGCGGCGGGGACTTCGACGACCGCGATGTCGCGCGTGTCGGCGGCCGGGCCCGGGTAGCCGGGGTGGCTGTGCGCGGTGCCGGGGACGGCGACGGCCTCCGCCTGGGCGGCGGGGTCACCGGGGTGCCTCTGGGCGGCGGCGTCCAGTCCGCTCTGGACGTCCTGGTCGAGGGAGACGTGGAACCGGACGTTCTCCGGCCAGCCGGTGGTGCAGTGGGCGGCCGTCAGAAAGGTGTCGGCGTCGATCATCGTGCCGGAGCAGACCCAGTCGACGCGGTCCGGGGTGCCCGGGTCGCCGTCGTGGTCCCAGGTGGCCACGAGGGCGCCGACCTCGGTGCGCTCCGGGGCGGGGGTCGCGTTGTAGGAGCTGATGGCGGACGAGGACGACGCCGTGGCGAGCACGGTGGCGCAGGCGGCG
This sequence comes from Streptomyces sp. NPDC031049, assembly GCF_055571015.1. Lineage (NCBI taxonomy): Bacteria > Bacillati > Actinomycetota > Actinomycetes > Kitasatosporales > Streptomycetaceae > Streptomyces > Streptomyces sp. NPDC031049. The sequence continues at coordinate 21,676 of NZ_JBVIGC010000028.1, read as the reverse complement.
GCGAGGACGGCGGTGACGCGTGTGGCGGTCAAGAAGAACCCCTTCGCTGGGTGTGGTTCGGGTGTTCCTCCTGTGGGGGGTGGGTGCATTGAAGCGCCTGTGATCGTGGGCGGCAAGACCGCCGGCCCGGGCACCTGCCCGCGGGGACGAGGACCCGGCCCCACTCGGTGGTCGCCGGGGGAAAAGCCGTGGCCGCCGCCGCGGTCGCGCTGACAGGATGCGCGGATGATCGATGATCCCGCGCAGCGTCTGCTCGCCGAGCGGTCGTGCGAACGCCTGGTCCTGGAGTTCGTCCGTGAGCTGGATCTGGGTGAACCGGGCGCCGTGGCCGAGCTGTTCACCGCCGACGGCATCTGGGAGTGGCCCGAGGGCGACCGCAGGATTCAGGGGCGCGAGGCGCTGCGCGCGTATTTCGGGTCCCGTCCCGCCGATCGCCTCTCCCGCCGCTTCTGCGGCAACATCCTGGTGACGGTCACGTCCGCCTCGACCGCGGAGGCGACGACGTACTTCACCACCTACCGCGTGGACGGGCACACCGGCGGGCCGGTGCCGCCACGGCCCCCGGTGCAGGTCGGGCACTACGAGGACGCGTTCCGCAGGGCGGACGGCCGGTGGCTGCTCGCGCGGCGCACCCTGTTCCTGGCCTTCGCCGGGCCTACGGAGCATGTCAGCCCGGCCGACCGGAGCGGGTGACCTGACCGGGAGTGCCCGCCGGCCGTCACCCGGCCCGGCGTGCCCCGCCGGCGGTCGCCGGTCCCGGTGTCCTCCACCGGCGGTCACCCGTCCGGCCGACGGCGGTCCTGCCCCGACCTGGGGCGACGCCGTCGTCCTCGGCCCGAGGCCGGCCGCTGCGGCACACTTGATGCATGGGCAGTCCCGTTCCGCCCGGGGCGCTGCGGCGCCGTTTCCCCCGGAGCCTTCAGAGCGTGGCGTCGGCCCGGCACCTGGTGGCCCAGGCCGCGGCGGGTGCCGGACCGGAGACGATCGACGCGGCCCGGCTGCTGACCAGTGAGCTGGTGACCAACGCCCTGCTGCACGCGTCCACCGAGATCGAGGTGTCGGCCTGGGCCGTCGAGGGCGGGGTCCACGTGGACGTCAGCGACCATCGCCCCAGTCGCACGCTGGTGCCGCAGGACCTGCCGGCGGACGCGGGCACGGGTCAGGGCCTGGCCCTGGTGCGGCAGCTGGCCTCGCGGCACGGCGTCGACAGCGACGCCTGCCGCAAGACGGTGTGGTTCGAGCTGTGGCCGGAGGGCCCGCCCGTGTCACCGTCGGACTGGCGGACCACGGCCCCCTCCGACGCGCTGCCCCGCCGGGCCGTGACCCTGCTGGACGTGCCCTCGGCGCTGTACTCGTCGTGCATGCAGCACCGGCACGTGCTCCTGCGGGAGTTCGCCCTGGCGGCCGCCGGCGGAACCGACCTCGGGGTGCCCCCGGAGGACGTGATCACCGCGGTCGACATCAACAACGTCATCAGCGCCTGCGTGACGGCGGAGATGGCGGCACAGCGGTCCCGCGGGGACCTCCGCTCCCTGCCCCTGTCGCTGCCCGCGGACGCCGCGCCGGCGGTGCGCACGCTGTGGCGGGTGCTCCAGGCGGCCGAGGAGGCGGCCCGGGACGAGAGCCTGCTCACCCTGCCGGCGCTGCCGCGCGGGCAGTTCTTCCACGAGTGGCTGTTCGACCAGATCGTCGGCCAGCTCGAGGGCGGGCACCCCACCGCGTGGACGCTGGTGCCGCGCGCCCCGGGAGCGGGCCCCTCCGTGCTGACGCCCTGGGACGCGGCCACCGCGCAGGCCAGCAGGGCCCCCACCGTCGCCGCCGACGAGAGCAACCGGATCATCGCCGTCAACGGCCCGGCCGCCGACCTGCTGGGCTGGCACGCCGACGACCTGGTCGGCCGCAGGCTCACCACGCTCATCCCGGAGCACCTGCGCGAACGGCACCTCGCGGCGTTCAGCTCCCTGCTGCTGACCGGCTCCTCCCGCATCGTGGACCGCTCGGTGCCGCTGCCCGCCCTGCACCGCGACGGCCATCTGGTGCCCGTCCGGCTGTTCGTGCAGACGCAGGAGATGGCCGACGGACGCACGGTGTTCGTCGCCCAGCTCACCCCGCGGGCCACGGCGTCGGACGAGTCCCCGCCGGCGGCGGTGCCCGGGGAGCAGGTGGCACCGCAGGAGGCACCGCCGGCGCCGGGCCCGCACGTCCCGGGGGACGAGCAGCACCCCACGGCCGAGGCACCGGCGGCCACGGTCGGGGCGTCGGCGGCCACGGCAGGGATGTCGGCACTGGACCGGCTCGGGCTGCTGGCGGACACGGCGGGTGCGCTGAGCAACACCATGGACCTGGACGAAGGGCTCCGGATCGTCGGCGGCATCCTCACCCGACGGCTGGCCGACTGGTGCGTGGTGGACCTGCTCACCGGGGACTCCCAGGTGAACCGGGCCTGCGTCGTGCACCGCGACCCCGGAAGCCTGCCCCCGGACGCGTGCTGGAGCGGGCTGCTGCCGCTGAGCGAGGAAGCGCGGGGCCCCCTGGCGCGGGTCCTGAGCGGGGCGGGACCGCTCCTGCTGCCCCAGGCCGCACCGCCGGACCGGCCGGACAGCCCGCTGGACACCGGGTACCGCGATCTGCTCCGGCGGCTCGGCACCAGCAGCGCCGTCGTGGCCCCGATGCGCGCCCGCCGGGAGGTCGTCGGCGCGCTGACGGTGGCCCGGACGGGCGGGCCGCCGTTCACCGAGGAGGACCTCTCCCTCGTCGACGACCTGGTGCGCACCCTCGCCCTCGGCGTCGAGAACGCCCGTCTCTACCAGGACACCCGGCACATCTCCGAACGCCTCCAGCGGTCCATGCTGCCCGTGCTGCCGGAGCCCGGGTACGCGGAGCTGGCCGCCCGGTACGCCGCGTCGTCCACGACCACGCAGGTCGGCGGCGACTGGTACGACGCCTTCCTGCTGCCCGGCGGGGGCATGGCCCTGGTCATCGGCGACGTGACCGGGCACAACCTCGACGCGACGATCGCCATGAGCCAGCTGCGCAGCATGCTGCGGGGCATCGCCGTCGACCGGCAGGAACCCCCGGACACGGTCCTGCGCCGCCTGGACCTGGCGAACCACAGCCTGTACCGGGACGCCACCGCCACCTGCGTCTACGGCCTGCTCCGCGGGGGCACCACGGGTCCCTGGGAGCTGGACTACTCGTCGGCCGGGCACCTGCCGCCGCTGCTGACCACCGCAGACGGCGGCACCCGGTTCCTGACGGACGGCGGCGGACTGCTCCTCGGCATGGACCCCGAGACGGCGCGTCCCCGCGCCGCCTGCGGGCTCCCCGCCCACTCGACGCTGCTGCTCTACACGGACGGGCTCATCGAGCGGCGCGGCGAGCACCTCGACGAGGCGATGGACCGGCTGCGCCGGCGCACAGCCGCTCTGGCGCGCGAGCCCCTGGGCGTGTTCTGCGACGAGCTGCTGATCGGCTTCGGCGCGGACAACGACGACGACATCGCGATCCTCGCCGTACGGCCCACGCCGCCGGCGGACTGAACGCTGCGCGTCGTGGCCGACGCGCCAAGTGTGGCCTGTTGACCGAACCGACCCGTGAGTCTTCGCAGCTCAGGTGGGGTAGCTGCCAGCTCCCCGACGCGCTTGATGAGCAACGTTCTGCTGCGCTGGTTCCGGTTCTTGTGGGTGCTCGGGATCGAGTGGGACCGTGCCACCCGGGAGGAAGCCCGGGACTTCATGTTGTGGATGAAGGTGGCGGACAAGCCGGTACGCGTCCATTGGCGCCACCGAGGCAAGGCTCTCTCCGGAGTCCCACCGCCTCGCAGTGACAGGCCGGTGCCGGGGACACCGAATCCCGTGACCGGCAAGCCCACCGTCGGGACGAAGTACTCGCCGAGAACCCGTGCTCACTGTGAGACGGTGCTGCGGCGGTTCCACGACTTCCATCTGGATGGCAACGCTCGGGCGTTCCCGGTGAACCCATTCCATTGGTTCGTGAACGCCGCTCGGCTCGGCCCGGGTCGCACAGCGATGGTGAGAAGAAGCACCGGAACCGGCGCACGGGCCTCTACCGGCCGACCGTTCCTCAGCAGATCCCGCGGCGGATTCCCGACGAGAAGTACACCGAAGTCTTCGTTGAGCTCCGCTCGCACCGCGACCGGGCACTGCCGGCCTTCTGGGTCGCCACCGGCGCCCGCGCCGAGGAACTGCTCACTGCCGAGCAGGGCGGTGCGGTCGTCGGCGAGCAGACCATCGGCGTGATCCGCAAGGGCAGCCGCGAGTACCAGGAGCCGATCCGCGACACCTCCTCGCACGCACCCTGGAAGCCGAACGCGAGGGCCGGCTCGGCGAAATCGAAGGACTGCAAAGCAGCCTGACCCACGCCGAGCAGAAACTCGCCCGACCCGACGCGCAGATCTCCCGGCAGCAGAAATCCGTCGACCTGGGCATTCCCAGCTTCCGGGAGATCGTTACTCGCACCACCTCAGTCGCCGCACCGCCGGAGCCTTCGTGAAGTTCTACCAGGGGCTTTCACGCCTGCCCGACCTCGTGGCCTACCCGGAGCCCATTTCGCTGGGGAAACCTCAGCGGGTAAGAGCCGCGCTGGGCTTAGCCCCAGGCCCGGCCGGCCGGTTCCTTGATGGTGCGGTTGATCCGGTTGAAGAAGTTGGTCAGCGCGATCTCCAGGTTGATCGCGCCGATCTGCTCCTCGGTGAAGTGGGCGTTGACCTCTTCCCAGATCTCGTCAGTGACACCCGGAGCACCGTCCTGCAGACGGGTTGCGGCCTCGGCCAACGCCAGTGCCGCGCGCTCCGCATCGGTGTAGAACGGCGCCTCGCGCCACGCTGCGACGTTGTGCAGCCGCTCGTCGGTGTCACCGGCCTTCTTCCCTCCGGCAACACTGGCGTAGACGCACGCCGAGCAGCTGTTGATCTGGCTGGCGCGCAGGTGGACCAGCGCAAGCAGCTTCGGGTCGACGCCGGCGGCGGCGATCGCCTTCTGGAGGTGCTGGATCGCGGTCCAGACATCGGTGTTGTTCGTGTTCTTGTTCTTGAGCCGGTTTTCCATGTGGGAGTGCTCTCCTTCATCGCGTTACGTTGCGGCGCCTGTGCGCGTCATCCCTATGACGGAGCAGCTTCCACGGAGGTAACAACATGGCCGGCACTCATCCTGCGGACCCGATCGTCGATGCCTTCGAGTCCCACCGTGACCGGCTCCGCGCCGTCGCCTACCGGATGCTCGGATCACATGCCGACGCGGAAGACGTGGTCCAAGAGGCATGGCTGCGTCTCTCCCGCCAGGACACCGACACCATCGACAACCTCGGCGGCTGGCTGACCACCGTGGTCGGCCGCATCAGCCTCGATGTCCTGCGGTCGGGCCGGACGCGCCCAGAAGTGTCCTTCGACGACCAGCTACCCGAGTTCACCGTGACGCTCGACGACGCTCCCGGTCCGGAAGACCTTGTGGCACTCGGCGACTCCGTCGGCCTCGCGCTGCTCACGGTCCTGGACTCGCTGCGCCCTGACGAACGGCTGGCGTTCGTGCTGCACGACGTGTTCGCGGTGACCTTCGCGGAGATCGGCACCATTCTCGGAAAATCCGCCGACGCGACCAAAATGCTCGCCAGCCGCGCCCGCAGGAGAATACGAGCCGCCCAGCAGCCGGCAAGCGCCCGGCGACAACAACGCGAGGTGGTGCAAGCCTTCCTGGCCGCCGCCCGCGACGGTCAGTTCGAGCAGTTGCTGCGGGTTCTCCACCCTGAAGTGAAGTTCACCGTCCACACTCCGAACGGCACGTTCGTCACGCTCGGGGCCTCCGAAGTCGCCACCCGCGCGCGAGTCGCCGGCAGCGCGGCACGAGGACACGCGGCGACCGTCAACGGCCGCCCCGGCGTCCTCTCCTGGAGCGAGGACGGCGCCCCGCTGTCCCTCCTCGCCTTCACCGTCACCGACGGCCACATCACCGAGATCACCGCTGTGGTCGACCCGGCCAGACTCGCGCTCATGGACCTGCCGGACCCGGTGTGACTTCCTACCGGCGAAGGCCGCGCGTGCCCGAAGGGGTCCACGCCTGGTCGGCAGAGACCTTGTATGTCAGCCTCTGAGAAAGCCTCAGTGGTTCGGAGAAGCCGCCACGCGCCGCAGGTGGCCTCGACACGGCGAGACCCGGACAAGTCCGCACCGGGCCACGACCTCACCGATGTCTCACATCCCGAGATGGATCTACTGAAGAATGAGATGAGTGAGATCGTTGCACTGCCCATACGGTTCACGCGGGCGCTTCCCCGAAGCTGCGTGCGTGGCGGTACGGGCCGTCGGCGCGGAGCGCCGGCGACCGTTCTCCGTGCTCGTGCGAAAGACCCACACATGCCCACACCAGACACCGGTCCGGCGCCGGCCACCGTCAACCCGCGCTCCCGCGTCCTCGTCGCCAGCCTCGTCGGCACGACGGTGGAGTTCTACGACTTCTACATCTACGCGACCGCCGCCGTTCTGGTCTTCCCCCAGCTCTTCTTCCCGAGCAGCGACCCGACCACGGCCCTGCTGTCGTCCTTCGCGGTGTTCGGCGCCGCGATGGTCGCCCGCCCGGTCGGCGCCGTCTTCTTCGGGCACCTCGGCGATCGCCTCGGCCGCAAGAGCACGCTGGTGATCTCGCTGCTCACCATGGACATCGCCACGTTCCTCATCGGCGTCCTGCCCACCTACGCACAGGCGGGCTGGATCGCCACCGCGTTGCTGGTGCTGATGCGGCTGGCGCAGGGGTTCGCGCTCGGCGGCGAGTGGAGCGGCGCCGCGCTGGTGGCGACCGAGAACGCCCCGAGCGGCAAGCGGGCCCTGTACGGCACCTTCCCGCAGCTGGGCGCCCCGCTCGGCTTCATCATCGGCAACGGCCTGTTCCTGATCATCGGCGCCCTGCTGCCGTCGGCGAGCGCGGACCCCTCGCAGCCCTCGGAGGCCTTCCTCAGCTGGGGCTGGCGCGTGCCGTTCCTGTTCTCGGCCGTGATGGTGGCCGTCGGGATGTGGGTGCGGATGCGCCTCGTCGAGTCGACGGTCTTCGCCAGGACCCGCGAGGCCGGCAAGGTGCAGAGGCTGCCGCTGGCCACCGTCTTCCGCTGCCACTGGAGGCAGCTGATCCTGGGCACCTTCGCCATGCTGGCGACGTACGTGCTCTTCTACCTGATGACCACGTTCTCGCTGAGCTACGGGCGCACCGCGAAGGACGCCGCCGTGCCCGGACTGGGCTACGGCTACACCACGTTCGTGCTGATGATGATCTTCGGGGTGCTGTTCTTCGCCGTGTTCACGATGGTCTCCGGACCGCTCGCCGACAAGTACGGGCGGCGCGCGACCCTGATCTGGGTCACCGCCGCGATCGTGGTCTTCGGCCTCGTCTGGGTGCCGCTGATCGGCCTGGGCACGCTCGGGGTGGTGCTGTGGCTGGTGCTCGGGTTCACGCTGATGGGCATGACGTTCGGGCCGATGGGCGCGCTCCTGCCCGAGCTGTTCCCGACGAGCGTGCGCTACACCGGCTCCGGGGTCTCCTACAACGTCAGCTCGATCCTCGGCGCCGCCGTCGCCCCGTTCATCGCCGTGGCCCTGTGGGAGGCCGGTGACGGCTCGCCCTGGCTGGTGGGCGTCTACCTCTCGGCGATGGGACTGCTGACCCTGGTGGCGCTCGTGGCCGGCAAGGAGACCAAGCACGTGTCCCTGGACGACGGCGAGGCCGCCCCGGCCCCCGCCGGCGGAACGACCCCGGCGGGCGTCACCTCCTCGGTCTCCTGAGCCGTTCGGCGACCGCCGAGGGCGCGCGGCGGTGTTCCGGCCGGCCGCCCGGACCGCGTCCCGGGGCCGCCGGGGACGCGGACAACCGTTTCTCCCCGGCGTCGGTATGCGGAGCGCACGCCGTGCGCGGGCTCAGTGGGGCGGGTGCGGCAGCCGTGCCGCGTCGAGCAGGGACTCCGCCCCGCGGGGGCGCGGGGCGGGCCGGAGCGTTCCGGTGCGCGGCACGAGGGCCGTCAGCGCCTCCCGGTGCGAGGGGGAGCCGGTCTCGATGTCGGTGAGCAACTGCCGCAGCGCCGTCCTGCCGTGGGAGACGAACGGGTCGCGGTCGGCGCCGGCCAGGGCACGGTGCGCGCGGTGCCAGGCCCGTCCGCTGTGGCCGAGCCGGTGCTCGGTGTACGCCTTGGCGTAGCGGGCGACCTGGCACATCCAGGCGTCGTGGCGCAGGCCGGCCTGGGCGAGGGCGCGGCGGGCGGTGCGGTGGGCGCGGGCGGGGGCGAAGTCGGCCTGGGCCAGAGCCAGGGCCGCCCGGCTCAGCGTCGGCGAGGGTCCGTCCCCGGCGTGGGCCGGGACGGTGTCGGCGGCGAGTTGGAAGTGTGCCGCGGCGGTGCGGGGGTCGCCCGCCTGGAGGGCGAGGACGCCCTGGACGTGGGCGATCCGGCCGACGGTGGCGGCGTCACCGCCGAGTATCGAGGCCCGCCAGGCGTCGTCGAGCAGGGCACGCGCGGTCTTGGGCGCGCCGCGGGCGCTGAGCCAGGCGGCGAGCCACTGGCCCCGCGCGAGCAGCGGGCCGGGCTCGCAGTGCGGCAGCAGGCCGAGCAGCAGCTCGGCCCCTTCCTCGGCCCGGTCGCAGGCCACCCACCAGAACCACAGGCGCGCCCCCGCCCGGAGGGCGGCCGGCGCGAGGGCCGGCTCGGTGTGCGCGTACCGCATCATGGCGGCGAACTCGGCGTGTTCCTCGGACACCAGCTCCACGGCCCGGGTCTGTGCGCCCCTGTCCCACAGGCTCTCGGCTTCGGCGGCCGTCTGGCCCCAGCGCCGCGAGCGACGCTGCGCGGCGGCCGGGAGTTCCCCTTCGGCGGCGAGCCGTTCCAGCGCGAACTCCCGGGCCAGGGGCGTCATCCGGTACCGGGGCGGGCGTACGGCGCCGAACTCGCCGTGCACCTCCAGCAGGCCCTCGGCGGCGAGCCGGACCAGGCACGCGGGGACCTGCGCCGGCTGCACGCCACCGCCCTCGCACAGGGCCACCGCCGACGCCTCGGTGAAGGAACCGGCGAAGAGGCCCGCCCGCGCCCACACCGTACGCACGGCCTTGTCGCACAGCATCCACGCGGAGCCGACGGCCTCGCGCAGCGACCGGTGCCTGCGCGGGGCCGGACGCGGACCGCCCAGCCATGCCCGGCCCTCCCGAAGCAGGCGCACCAGTTCCCCGAGCGGACGCCGGGCGGTCTCCTCGGCCGCCAGTTCCAGGGCCAACGGCAGCCCCTCCAGCAGCCGGCACACCTCGGCCACCGTCTGCGGATCGGCTCCGTCGCGCACCTCCTGGGGCGCCCGGCTCAGGAACAACTCCACCGCGGGTGCCCGGCGTTCCCCGTCGCCGGCCGCCGGCGAGACCGGGAGTCCGGTGAGACGGACGGTCCGTTCCGCGTCCAGTCCCAGGGGGCGGCGGCACGTGACCACCACCCGTGCCTCGGGCGCCAGGGTCAGCACGCGCTGCACCAGGCGCACGCATTCGTCGTGCACGGGGTCGACGTCGTCCAGCAGCAGGAGCACCGGCGCCTCGGGCAGGCACTCCACGGCCCGCTCCGGGCCCGCCGGCCCGGCCGGCGACCGGCCGGTCACGCCCCTGATCAGCTCGGCGGACAGTTCCCCGGGCAGCCCGGTGCCCGGTCCCCGCCGGCGGACCGGGACCAGGCACGCCCCTCCGCCGGCCGCCGCCACGGCCGCGGCGGCCACCGTGCTCTTGCCCACTCCCACCGGCCCGGTCACCGTCACCAGCCGGTGCCCGGTCAGGGCCTCGCCCACGGCGGCGATCTCCTGCTCCCGGCCGACCACGGCAGTGCGATCGCCCCCGTACGCGGACCGGTCCCCCTCGTCACGACTGCTCGTCCACACCGTCCCCGTACTCCCTGTCCCCGCTTGTCACTGCGCTTGTCACATCGCTTGTCACGTCCGAACCGGCACGCCTGCCGCCCGCTGTCCGCCCTTCGGCAGAACCGTCACTGCACACCGCGCCACGGCTAACCCAACGCCCCGCGCGCGGGGCGGTCGCGGCCGACGGCCCCACACCACACACCCCACGGAAACTCAGAACGGGAGTCCGAATACGGATCCCCTGCCGACCGGCCGGGCGACGATCACCCACCGAGCCTCAGCGCAGGAGGGGGCCGAGGGTGAGGGGGATCGCGGCGCCGCCCGCGACACCGAGGGCGAGGGATGCGGTGCCGGCGGTGCAGGCGGCCGTGGCGGACCAGCGGCCCAGGGGGGCCTGGATCCGGGCGGGCGCCCCTTCGGGAGCGGGGCGGAAGAGGGGGCCGATCCAGCGCAGGTAGTAGAACAGGGAGGCGACGGTGTTGGCGACGGCCAGGGCGGCGAGCCAGGCGTAGCCGCCGTCGACCGCGGCGCTGAAGACCTCGAGCTTGCCGAGGAAGACGCCGGTCGGCGGGGTGCCGACGAAGCCGAGGAGGCAGACGACCAGCACGGCGGCGAGGCCCGGGTGGCGGCGGGCGAGCCCCCGGTAGTCGTCCGGTGTGCGGGCGTGGGGCAGCGCGGTGACGACGGCGAAGGCGCCGAGGTTGGTGAGCGCGTAGGCGGCCAGGTACAGGAACAGGCCCTGCTGGGCGAGGTCGCTGCGGGTGGCGACGGTGACGGCCATCAGCAGATAGCCGACCTGGCTGATGGCCGAGTACGCCAGGAGCCGCTTGACGGAGTCCTGGAAGAAGGCGGCGAGGTTGCCGAGTGTCATGGCGGCGGCGGACAGGACGGCCAGCAGCAGCGGCCAGTCGACCGTCCGGTCGGGCAGTGCCTGGTGGACGAGCCGGAACGCGGCGACGAGCGCGCCGATCTTGGGCAGCGTGGTGACGTAGGCGGCGACCGGGGCGGCGGTCCCGTCGGTGACGTCGGGCAGCCAGAAGTGCGCCGGTACCGCGCCCGCCTTGAACAGCAGACCGCCCAGGACGCCGACGAGGCCGACGGCCACCACCGCGTGCGGGGCGGTGTCCAGGGACACGTGCAGCCGGCCGTAGACGGTCCCGCCGCCGACGCCGTACAGCAGCGTGGTCCCGGCGAGCATGGTGGTGCCGAGGACGGCCCCCATGAGGTAGTACTTCAGCGACGCCTCGGTGCCCGGGGCGTCCTTGGCGAATCCGGCGAGCGCGTAGGCGGGGACGCTGGCGAGCAGGTAGCCGGCGAACAGCATCAGCAGGTCGTTGGCGCCGGTCATGGCGAGGGCGCCCGCGGCGGACAGCAGGAGCAGGACGTAGTACTCGCTCTCCCGCTTGTGGCCGCGCACGGTCTCCACGGAGGCCGCCAGCACCAGCAGCAGCGCGCCGAGCACGATCAGGCGCCCGGCGCCGGTGGCGGCGTCGACGGCGAACGCGTCGGAGAAGACGGTCTGGTGACGGTCGGTGGCCATCGTGACGGCGGTGGCGGTCAGACCGGTCAGGCACGCGACGGCGGCCAGGGCGCCGACGGCCCACTGACGGCGCCGGGGGAGCCAGGACCCGGCGAGGAGGCCGACGACGGCCGCGGTGAGCAGCGCGAGTTCGGGCAGGAGCGCGGCGAGGTTCTCGTTCCTCATCGGGCGACCAGTCCCACCAGGGCGCGGCTCGCCGGTTCGATCACGTCCAGGAGGAAGCGCGGCAGGACGCCGATGACCAGGCCGAGGGCCAGCAGCGGCACGATGGAGACGGCCTCGGCGGGGGCCAGATCGGCGAAGCCGCCGGTGCGCACGGACGGCGGCAGCCGTACGGTGCCCAGGAACATCCGCCGCAGGGCCCGCAGGAACAGGGCGGCGGTGAGCAGGATGCCGGTCAGGGCCACGGCGGTGGCCGCCGCCTGGGAGGCGAGGCTGCCGGCGAAGATCTGGAACTCGGCGATGAAGCCGGAGAATCCCGGGATGCCGAGGCTGGCGAACGCGGCGACGGCGGTGGCGCCGGCGAACCGTGGCGAGGGGGTGGCCAGGCCCGAGTAGGCGTCCATGGTGTAGGTGCCGCCGCGGTCCAGGAGCACTCCGGAGAGCAGGAAGAGGGCGCCGGTGAGCAGGCCGTGGCTGACCATCTGGGTGACGGCGCCGGTGACGGCCAGGGCCCGGGCGTCGGCGTCCGTGCCGGCCAGCACGCCGGCCGCGCCGACCGCCAGGACGATGTAGCCCATGTGGTTGACGGACGTGTAGGCGATCATGCGTTTGAAGTCGGTCTGGGCGAGGGCGACCAGGGCTCCGTGGACGACCGAGACGACGCCGACGACGATGAAGACCAGCGCGTAGCGGCGCCAGCTGTCCGGCAGCATCGGCATCGCGATGCGGACGAAGCCGTAGGTGCCCATCTTCAGCAGGACCCCGGCCAGGATGGCGGATCCGGCGGCGGGGGCGTCGGTGTGGGCGGGCGGCAGCCAGGTGTGGAAGGGCACCGTGGGCGTCTTGACGGCCAGTCCCAGGCCGACTGCCAGCAGGACCAGCGCCGCGTAGGTGCCCCGGCCGGCCAGCGGGTCGGCTTCGGCCAGCTCCACCATGTCGAAGGTGTGGGGTTCGGCGGCCAGGAACAGGCCGATGAAGCCGAGCAGCAGGGCGAGGGAGCCGAGGAAGGTGTAGAGGAAGAACTTCAGCGCCGCCGCGCGTCCCCGCTCGCCGTGTCCCCAGCCGGCGATGACGAAGAACATGCCGACGATCGACAGGTCGAAGAAGACGAAGAACAGGATCAGGTCCAGGGCGACGAACAGGCCCAGGGACACGGTCTGGAGGAACAGGAACAGGCACGTGTAGGTGCGGACCCGGCGGGTCTCGCGCAGCGAGTAGACGGCGACGGCCAGGAACAGCACGCAGGTCAGGGCGACCAGCGGCAGGGACAGGCCGTCCACGCCGACGTGGTAGCCGACCCCGGCGCCGGGGATCCACGACACCCGCTGCTCGTACTGGATGCCGCCGCCGGTGTCGAACCCGGCCCACAGGGCGACGACCAGGGCGAGTTCGAGCGCGGCGGTCGCGATCCACACCCCGGTGCAGGCCCGGTCGGGCAGGGGACGCGGCCACAGCCACAGCACGGCACCCGCCAGCAGCGGCAGGAAGGTGACGAGGGTCAGCATGGATCACCTCACCAACAGCAGGATCAGGAGCAGTACCGCGAAGCCGACCGCGGCCTGGGCGTAGTACTGGTGCAGCAGCCCGGTCTGGGGGCGGCGGGCGAGACGCCCGAGCCGGCGGGCGCCCGCGGCGACGGCCCGGACCTGGGCGTCGATCCCGCCGTCGTCCGCGCGGCCGGCGTACCGGGCGGCGGCCAGTCCGCCGCGCGCCGCCTGCCGTACCGCCCCGTCGACGACCCGGTCGTCGAACGCGGCGGCCGCCCGGGCGAGCCCCATGACGGGGCGCACGAGCACGGCGTGCGCGGCCCGCTCCAGGCCCAGCCAGGCGCCCGCCCACCGGCGTGCCGAGGGCGGGCCGGGGGCCGGGCGGGGTCCGCGCCACCAGGTGATTCCCGCCGCGGCGAGCGCGACCGAGGCCGACAGTACGAGCTCCCAGGCGTGCGGGCGGGGCTCGCCGGGTGCGCCGACCGCCGAGCGCAGGGCCGCGGCGACGTCCGGCAGCGCCAGCACGCCCAGCGTCGCGGCGGCGAACGCGAGCACCACGAGCGGCGGGTACGCCGTCGGCGCGACCCGGCGGGTGCCGGCTTCCTCGGTGTCGTAGCCCGCGGAGGCGTCTTCCGGGACCGGCCGCAGCACGTACCACAGGGCCTTGACGCTGTAGACGGCGGAGACGGCCGCGGCGGCCAGCCCGACCGCGTACAGGGCGGTGCCGTCCTGGCGGGCGGCGGCCAGGACCTCGTCCTTGGTCGCCCACAGCGACAGCGGTGCCAGGCCGGCCAGGGTGAGGGCGCCGGCGGCGAAGGCGGCTCCCACGAGCGGGTAGGAGCGGGCGGCGCCGCGCAGTGCGGGCAGCCGTTTGGTGCCGAGGGCGCTCAGCCAGGCACCGGCGGCCAGGAACAGCAGGGCCTTGGTGGCGGCGTGGGCCACCAGGTGCGCGGTGCCGCCCGCCACGCCGGCCGCACCGGCGGCGAGCACCATGAACCCGACCTGTGCGCAGGTCGAGGCCGCCAGCAGCTGCTTGAGGTCGGACTGGGCGACGGCGACGAAGCCCAGCAGCAGCGCGGTGACGGCTCCGGTCCAGGCGACGAGCGGCTCCGCCCACCCGGTGGCGGCGAGCAGCGGATGAAGCCGCAGCAGCAGGTAGGCGCCGGCGGCCACCATCGTCGCCGAGTGCAGCAGGGCCGAGACCGGGCTGGGGCCCTCCATCGCCCGGGACAGCCAGAAGGAGAACGGCAGTTGCGCGCTCTTGCCCAGGGCCGCCAGCACGACACCGGCGGTCACCACGTGCAGCCAGGGCGCACCGGCCGCCGGCAGCGCGTCCAGGTGCAGGGTGCCCGCGCCGCCCGCGAGGGCCGCGCCCGCCGCCAGATACAGACCCAGGTCGGCGGCCCGGGTGGTGAGGAACGCGGTGTCCGCCGCCCGTACCCGGTGCGCTTCGTGCCACCGGAACCCGATCAGCGCCCAGCTGGTGGCGCCCATCACCTCCCACGCCATGAGCAGCAGCGGCAGCGTGGTCGCGGTGACGGTGACCAGCATGGCTCCCGCGAACAGCAGCATCAGCCCGAAGAACCGGCCGCCCTGCCGCCCGCGGCCCACCTGCCCCACGGAGAAACCGAGCACGGCCGTGGTGACCGCCGCCACGGTGAGCACCATGACGGCGGACAGGCCGTCCACCCGCAGCCCGGCCTCGATGCCGGCGAAGAGCGGCGCGCTCGCGCGGGGACGCTCGACCGCCGCCACGACGGCCAGGGCGAGCGTCATCAGCGCGGCGCCCACACCGATGACGGGGGCGGCCCCGCGGGCGGCCCGTCCGGCGACGGCCAGCCCGCCGCCGGCGACCAGCGGGACGGCGACCAGCAGCCACGGCAGCGCGCTCATCCCTTGAGGTCCTCGGCCATGTCGGTCATGTCGACCCGGCGGGCGCGGTAGATGGCCGTGGTCACGGCGAAGCCCATGGCCATCTCCACCGCCATCGCGACGACCGCGGCCACGATCACCACCTGCCCGCTCGCCGCGGCCGGGGCCAGGAAGTGCCAGAACGCGGCGGCACCGACGATGATGCCGCCGATCATCAGCTCGATGCCCATCATGATCATGACGATGGACTGCTGGGACAGCGCCCCGTACAGGCCGATCGAGAACAGCCCGGCGGCCAGGAGCAGGAAGAGTTCCAGGATCACCGGCCGACACCTCCGCCGGCCGGGTCGCGCGGCCGGGGACGGTCCAGGTCGTCGCCGAACCGGTCGTAGCGGCCGCGGTCCGTGGCGAGCACCGTCGCCGCCACCATCGTGGCCAGCAGGACGAAGCCGAGCGTCACCATCGTCAGCATCTGGGGGCCCATCAGGACCTCACCGGCCTGGAAGGTGGTGTCGGACGGCGCCCTGCCCGACCGGTCCGGCCACGGCACCAGCAGGATCCCCGCGGCCAGGGCCAGGAACGTCCCGATGCCGATCAGCAGCGAGCCGCGCTTGTTGTGCACCATCGCCATCGGCATCAGCCCGGCCGGATTCATCATGTAGGCGATCATGAACACGGCCATGACGACCATCTCCATGACCATCATCAGGACCACGACGACCCCCAGGTACGGCAGCCCGAGCAGGATCACCAGGCCGCCGACGCAGCACAGCGAGAGCAGCAGCGCGAACGTCACTCTCGCCATGGAGTCGAGGCGGAACACCAGCACGGCACCGACCAGCGCCAGGACGGCCAGCACCGTGAACAGGACGGTCGACACGGTTCCCCCTCCTACCGGTTGAGCACGACGAGCGCCGGGACCAGCGCCTGCGCGATGGTGAGCGGAACGAGCACGACCCAGGCGAACTCCACGTACCGGTCGGCGCGTACGGTCGGCAGCCGCCGCCGCGCCCACACCAGCAGCCCGAGTACGGCGAGGGTCTTGACCAGCGACCAGGCCCACGCCGGCAGCCCCGGCCCGGCCCCGCCGCCCAGGAACAGCGGTACCGCCATCGCGGCTCCGGCGGCCAGCAGCAGCCACCGGCCCGCCTGGAGCAGCAGCCGGTCGACGCCGCCCGCCTCCGAGAGGACACCGCCCGCGATGTCCCGGCCGGCGGGGTGGCCGAACGGGCCGAGGAAGCTGAACGCCAGCACGCTCACCAGGTAGACGACGAAGGCGACCGGCATCCACACCGCGAACCACAATCCGCCCTGGGCGGCGACGATGTCACCGAGCCTCAGCGACTGAGCCCCGGTGGCGGCGGAGATCAGGGCGAACATCAGCGGCAGTTCGTAGGCCAGCCCCTGGGCCACGAAGCGGTAGCCGCCGATCAGCGCGAAAGCGGCGTTCGGGCCCCAGCCGGCCAGCCACAGTCCGCCCCAGGTCAGCACCTCCATGGCGTTGAACCACACCACGCCGACCTCCAGGTCGGCGATCACGCGGTGCCCGAACGGAACCACCAGCACGGACAGCATCGCCGCCACCGGGACGGCGAGGACGCCCAGCCGCCACAGCAGCAGGTCGGGAACCCGCGTCCGGCGCGGCTGGGCGATCAGCAGCCGGGGCACCTCCAGCAGCGGGCGCACCGCCGCGGACGCCGTGACGCGGCGCCCGGCCTCACCGGCGGTCAGCAGGGCGTCGCCGGCGACCGCGAGCACCGCGAGGACCAGGAGCAGCGCGGGGGCGAGCAGCAGCGCCCACCAGGGTGCGGCCTCAACCACGGGTCACCTCCCCGGGGTGGGCCGCCAGTTCCTCGGTGTCCGGGTCGAGACTCGCCACGATCAGCCGCGCGGCGGCCAGCTCCGCGCCCTCCAGCAGTCGCGGCAGCACCTCGACGAGGGCGGCCGAGGGCGGGCGCGGTCCGTCCGGCCGGCCGCGCGGGCCCTCTTCCCGGCCGGGGTCCAGCGGCGTGTCGTCCTCCATCCTGGCCAGATCGTCCAGCACGCCGGCGAGCCAGAGGCGGTAGCGGGCGGGCACGTCGCCGTCCGCGCGTGCGGCGGGTCCGCTCACCCCCGCGGACGCCGCGTCGGCGGCCGAGAGCCGCCCCATGCCCCGGGTCAGCCAGTACAGGGTGCGGGACCGGCCGACCCGCCGGGCCAGCCGGTGCGCCCGTGCGGAGACGGCGTCCGCCGCCGCACCGGCGAGGAGGTCGTCGCGCAGCCGCCGCGCGGCCGTGGCCTGCGCGGGCCATCCGGCGACGGCCAGGAAGCGGCCCAGGCTGTCCAGCCGGGCGGCGGCCCGCCGCCGGGCCGCCGCACCGGCGGTCACCCGTTCACCGGCCGCCGCCCGGTGCCACGGCTCCGACCAGAACGGCGTCGCCACGGCCGGCGTGCCGCGCGGCACGACCGGGTCGACGCGGGCCTCCTGGACGACGTCGCCCTGCACGGCGAGGCGGAGTGTCAGGCCGGAGGGCCAGTCGGCGAGGAACGGGCCGAGCGGGATGTGCAGCTGATCGAGGGTCAGGCCGTCCCGGTCCGGCGCCTGCTCGGCCATCGGCAGGCCGCCCGGCATGTCCATGCCCCCGCCGTCGTGCCCGCCGCCCTCGCCTTCCTGGACCTCGCCGTCACCACCGTGGCCGTGACCGCCATCGTGGCCGTGACCGCCGGGGCCACCGCCGTCACCACCGTGGCCGTGGTCGCCGTGACCGCCGGGACCACCGTCGTCGCCGTGTCCCCCCTGAGCGTGGCCGGCCTCTCCCTCGCCGCCGGTGCCGCCGGCGGTATCGGACGAGGCGTCGGCGCGCTGCCGGGTGACGTCGGCCAATCGGGCGCACGCGTCCGTGACGGCCCCGGCCACCTCCTCCGCCCGTTCCGCCCGTACCCGTGCCCGCGGGGCCGGCATGTCCTCCCAGAGCCGCCCGACCGCGTCCTCGAGGCCGGGGCAGGGCGTGCCCACGACGAGCAGGACGTCGGCGTCGGCGGGTGTCGGTGCCGTCGGCAGGTCCCGCGCCCGCAACTCCCGCTCGACGGCCAGCCGTACGGCCACGCCGGCGGGCATCACCGCGGTGAGGACACGCGGGCGGGTGGCCGCTCTCCGCAGCAGTACGGCCGTCAGGTCCACCGGAACGCGCCCTCCCGCCAGGCGTAGACGACCCCGGCCACCAGCACCGCCAGGAACGCGAACATCTCGATCACGGCGCTCGGACCCATGGCGGAGACGATCCGGGTCCACGGGTACATGAAGACCATCTCCATGTCGAAGGCGAGGAAGAGCATCGTCACCGGGTACCAGCGCACGTGAAAGCGGCTCAGGGCGTGCTCGGCAGGCTCCAGTCCACAGGTGAACGGCCGGGCGGCCAGCGGCACGGACGTCACCCGCAGGAACCGGGCCACGCCGTGGACGGCGGCCATGGCGGCCAGCACGATCCCGAGCAGGGCGAGAGCGGCGGTGAACCCGTTCACGCCGCCGTCCCCGCGCAGCGGCCGCGCCCCGGCACGGTGTGCGCCGGTGGCGCCCCGGTCGAGGCGCCCGACGGACGGCACGTCCCTTCGGGGATGACCGGACAACCGCGCTCGACAGCCATGACGTTCCCTTCCTGTGTGCCGCTCCGCGGGCCGCTCCGGGGTACCCACGCCCGGGGTCCCCGAATCCCACGACCGAGGGCACGTTGACCTGTTTCACCTCCGCTCCGGGCCGAAACAACTCGGGCCGCCATCCGGTGTCGCCCCGCCCCCCCCGAGTCACGCTCCGACGCCTCCCGTGGGGGCGTACACGATCGGCCCCGCTCTGTTTGTCATGGCTTCCCTGGGCACCCAGAGTGGGACGAGGCCGGCCCTGAAGAGGAGTGACCATGGCAGGCAGGACAGCGTTGCGCGGCCGGGGCGTCCTCGCGGCTGCCGCCCTCGCCCTGGCGATCAGCGCGAGCGGGTGCGGCGGCGACGACGAGTTCTCGCTGCCCGACTGGGAGGCGCCGGGCCAGAACGCCCGCGTCGGCGACATCATGATCCGGTACGCGCACGTGGCCGAGCCTCGCGACGAACCGTGGCAGCCGGGGGACGACGTCCCCGCGTATCTGTGGCTGTACAACAAGGGCGACGAGGGCGACCGGCTCGTGGGCGCCGAGACACCGAACGCGGCCGGAGTGGACATCGTGGACTCCGACGGCAAGCGGCTCCCGGACGGGGTGGACCTGCCGGCGAACGACCTCGTCGAACTGGAGCGGGGCAAGTCGCACTTGGTGCTGCGGGACGTACGCGAGACGATCAGGGGCGGCGACTCCATGGAGTTCACCCTGCGGTTCGAGAACGCGGGAGCGGTCACCTTCAACATCCAGGCGCAGGTCCCCGTCTACGACGAAAGCCCTTCCCCCACCGGGTGATGCCGCCGCACGCCCGGCGGCATCACCCGGTGGGAAAGGCGGGGGAAGGCATGACTGTCCCGACCACGGACGACCGCCACGGCTCCGCCCGGGTCCCGCTGCGTGAGGAGAGTGAGCATGGCCGACGAGCGGCCCGTGGACGCCCCGCCCGACCTGCGGCGGGTCGGGATCCACCCGGACTTCTGGTACCCGGTGGCCCTGTCCCGGAAGGTCCGGAAGAAGACCGCGTGCGCCGCCGTGTTCGCGGGCGAGCGGATCGCGCTGTACCGGACGGAGAGCGGCAGGGTCCACGCTCTGGAGGACCGGTGCGCGCATCGGCAGGTGCCGCTGAGCATGGGCGTCGTGGAGGGGGAGACGCTTCGCTGCTGCTACCACGGCTGGTCCTATCGCGGGAGCGGGCGCATCTCGCAGATCCCCTACCTGCCGAAGGGGGCCGCACGCCCGCCGCGCGGTGTGCGCTCCTACCCGGTCCGCGAGGCGTACGGGCTGGTGTTCGTCTTCCCCGGCGACCCCTCCGAGGCGGACGCGACGCCGCTGCCCGACCTGCCGGAGTTCCGTTCGCCCGGCCACATGACCATGACGTTCTCGCGCACCGTTCACTGCCACTACTCGTTCCTGCACGAGAACCTGCTCGACATGAACCACCAGTTCCTGCACCGCGGCGTCATCGGGAGGATCACACCGGAGCTGCTCGGCTACGAGACCGGTCCGCGCTCCGTGGAAGCCCGGTACCTGTTCGTACCGTCCGGCGGCAGGAAGGACCGGGGCGCCGGCCTGCTGTCCAAGGAGGGGTTCGGCGGCAGCACCACACCGGACGTCATCACCATCCGCACCGAGTACCCGTACCAGACCCTCAAAGGGGTTCCCGTGAACGCCGACCTCCCGGCGTTCTCCCTGTGGGCGGCCTACGTACCGGAGGACGCCGAGCAGCGCCGGTGCCATGCCTACGGACTGCTCATGATCGCGAAGCCGCCGGTCCCCGGGGCGCTGCGCCTGGCCTGGCCGCTGATCCGGCGGTTCACCGAGCGGGTGTTCGCCGAGGACCGGATGGCCGTGGAGGCCGAGCAGCGGGCCTGGGACGAGCAGGGTGAGGACCGCAACCAGGAGGTGTTCCCCCTGATCCTGGACGTCCGGAACGTGCTGCGCGGCAACGGGGTCCCCCTGCACACCGACTCGGCCGCAGCCGCGGCCGGCGGGGTGTGCGCGCCGCTCCACCGCGTGGAGTGAGGCGGGCCCGGCCGGGACTCACCGTGCCGGGTCCCTCCCCTCCCCCTGCCCGGGCCTCTCCCCCTGTCCGAGTCCCTTCCCGTCGGGCCGGCCTCCGTGCAGGCCGGCGATCAGCGGTGAGGAGTCCAGACTCACGATCCCGGCCACCACCAGCGCCAGCCCCGTCACGGTGACCGCCGTCCCGGGCCAGCCCACGTCGACCATCTCCCCGAAGACGGCCGTGCCGACGGCGACGGCCACCACCGGTTCCGTGGCGTCGATCACCGGCATGCTCGCGGCCAGCGGCCCCTGCTGGAAGGCGCTCTGGATGAGGAGGAGTCCCCCCACGCTGGCCGCGACGAGCGCGTACGTCTGCCAGGCCGCCGCCGCGGCGAGGGGCCCGTGCCGCAGCCGCTCCACGGTCGCGGCCAGCAGCACGGACTGGGTGCCCATCACCGCCCCGGCCGCCAGCGCCGTCGCCGACGCCCGCCACGGTCCGGACAGCCGCCGCCCCGCCGCCAGCGCGACCGTCACGACCGCGGCGGTCGCACCCAGGATCAGCAGCCAGGACGACGCGGCCGCCTCGGGGCGGCCTCCGCGCGGCCGGGCGGAGGCGAGGGCCAGGGCCAGCCCCGCGGCCACCGCCAGGGTGCCGAACCACTCCCGGCGCCCCAGCCGCAGGCGGTACAGACGGGCCGACAGCGGCACGGCGAACACCAGCTCGGCGACGATCAGCGGCTGCACGAGGCTGAGCGGCCCGAAGGCCAGCGCCAGGGACTGGAAGCCGTACGCGAGGACGGCCAGCCCGATGCCGCACAGCCACACCCGGTCCCGCACGAGGTGGGCCAGCAGGCGTACCGAGAGGGTCTCGGCGTCCGGTCGCGACCCCGCCGCCCACTGCTGGAGGACTCCGGCCACGGCGAAGCACAGGCCGGCCGCGAGCGAGGCCAGGACGGCGATCGTCATCGGGCGTCCGACCGCGCGTCAGTCGGCCGGGCGACGTGCGGGTGCGCCCTGCGTGCCGTCGCGGGTGTGGACGTACAGGCGGCGGCGGTCGCCGATGTCGACGGGCTGGGGCAGGGGGAGTTCGTAGCGGACGGGCCGGGCGTGGTCGGCG
>NZ_JBVIGC010000027.1:48087-74785 GCF_055571015.1 Streptomyces sp. NPDC031049 | reverse complement strand
CAAGGCGGATGACGCTCCGTCCGCTGCGCTCCCGGAGCGTGCGGGGCGTTGCCCCACGGGGTGGCCTCCGCTGCGCTCCGGCCACGAGTGACGCTCCGCGTCACCTGGTGAACCGCGCTGCGCGCGGCCCACCGCGGGCCTGCGGCCCGGGCAGCAGCAAGGAATTGAGCCGGTGACGGGCGGCTCAGTGAGTGACAGTGTGTCAGGGACCGGTTCTTCGGGGCTCGAGGTGTACCGCGCCCCGACTGCCTCTGAGGGTGTGCATCAAAACGATGTACGGATCGAAACTGGAGCTGGTGTACCCCACCGGTCCGGCCGATCACACCGCTGGAGGCCGGCGGCCAGGGGGGACAGTGGCCACGTCATCAGGAAGTCCCCAGCGCGCGGCAGCCCTGCTGCTTCTGGCGCCTCAACAAGAGGGCGGTCCGAGCGAGCACTGCCCGAAGCAGGGAGGTAGCCATCCCCTCCTGCAGGCATCGTGCGCCGGGGGTGAGCACCGGGACCCGTTTGTGATCACCCTCCCAGCAGGCGTTCGGGTACACCGGCGGGCGTTTACCGAACACGTCATGAAGCCGACGGCCTGCCTCACCCGACCGCACCCCCTCCCGCTCCCCCGCCGACAAATCCCGCACGACCGCACGGTGAAGAACCGAAAGAGACGGGACCGGATCCGGTGACGAGGCCCGGGCCGCACGGGCGACGAGCTCCCGGTGCACCGCAGAGACGTTCCCACCCCACAGCGCGAGAAAGTCCCGGACCTCCCACGTCACAGTGAACCGCGGACGCGGACGCGGCCACACCCTGCCATGCCCTGCCGTCACGACGCGCCACCGACAGCCAGCTCCACACCGTACGCTCCAAGACGCCCACCACCGACGCCACCAACCGCACCTGCGCCGCACGCAACTCACCCCGTCCATCCAAAGCAAGCAACCGAGTCACAGCGCCCTCACGGCTCACCTCAGCCGGAACCACCGCATCACCAGAGCCAGAACCCTCCCCTGCGTCCACCAACCCGCCCCTTCTGACATGTCACCCGTCAGACGCAGACTGGCCCCGGCCACGACACACACGAGCCAACACGCCGCACGACATCACTCCAAGAAGTGACGTCCACGCGATACAGACACATCCCGAAGCCCTCAACCGCTACAGACCCGGCATCAGGACCACCCACACTTCAGCAGCACCCTTCAGTCCCGAATCCGCGCTACGCCTTCAGCAAACACCCAACCCACCCGCCACCACCAGGCACAACCCGCACCGAAAACAAAACACCGACCACTGAAAACCAGAAGCCGACCATCAGCCCGGCATAGCCAACAAACTCAAGCAATGGCGCGGCCTGGCCACCCGCTACGACAAGACCGCCACCATCTACCTCGCCGGACTCCACCTCGCCGCCACCTCCATCTGGTCAGCGAGGTGATCCGAGAGTCCGGCCAGGTAGATGGTGGTCAGGCGGCGATGTGGGCTGCGAGCCGTTCAGCGGCAGTGCGGGGCTTGCGGCCGAGCAGTTCGGCCAGCAAGGGGCCGGCTTCGGTGAAGTAGCCGGCGCGGGCAGCCTGGTACCAGGTGAGCATGAGCCGGGCCGTCTGCTCCAGGACACCGATCGCGATCTGGTCGGCGACCCACTGTTCGTCGTCCACGACGATGCGCTCCACAGGGCGACCGGTGAGGTCGGAGGCGATTTCGGCGACGTCGTCGAAGGTGACGGCGTTCGGCGCGGTGAGGTTGACGGGGCCGCCGAAGGGGCGGTCACCGGCGAGGATGACAGCGGTGGCCTCGGCTATGTCGGCACGGTCGGTATAGGGGACGGGGCCGTCTTGCGGCTGGGCGATCACGCCGGTGTGCTGCCACGGGCCGAGCACCTGGTCGAGTGGGCCGTAGGCGGCGTTGCGCAGTGCGGTCCAGGCGATCCCCGAGGCGTCGAGGATCGCCTCGGTGGCGATGTGGATGTCCGTCGGCTGGTACGGGTTGCCGGGGACGGCGCCGTGCTGGCTGGTGTAGAGGAGGCGCTGGGCGCCGGCCGCGACCGCGGCTTCGATGGCATTGCGGTGCAGGGTGACCATGTCGGCGGCCGGGTCGTTGCCGGACACCAGAAGGACCTGCTCGGCACCGGCGAAAGAGTCGCGCAGTGCGGCCGGATCCTCGTAGGAGCCCTGCCGCACGCGCACGCCGCGGGCGGCGAGGTGCTGTGCCTTGGCGGCGTCGCGGACGCTGACGCCGATCTGGTCGGCGGGGATGCGCTTGAGGAGGTGCTCGACGGTGGCACTGCCCAGCCCACCAGTGGCACCGGTGACAACGATCATGTTCTTGGCCTCTTGATCTCGTAACTTGACCACGCTGGTCAGCTTCGTCCCTGGCTCCGACCGTAGGTAAAGTGACCACGTGAGTCAACTTGTGTCGATGAGTAGGGAGAGGCAGTGAGTGCGGTGGCTTCGGGATCCCGGTTGCGCGCCGACGCCCGGCGCAATCGCGAACAGATCCGCTCTGCCGCGATCGGCGCCTTCCGGGGGCAGGGCCTGGCGGTGCCGCTGGAGGAGGTCGCCAAGGCGGCAGGGGTGAGCAAGGCCACGATCTTCAACCGGTTCGGCGGGCGGATCGGCCTCATCGAAGCCGTCATCGAAGAGCTCGTGGCGAGCGAGCTGTTCGCCGTCATCGACCACGCTCGGGCCATCGATGACGTGGGCGAGCGGATCACGTACTACGTCACCGCGCTCCGCGACCTTCAGTACCGCCAGCCCGCCTTCAACGACGTCCTGTTGCAGACGTATCCGCATTCGCAGCAGCTGATGGAGATCTGCCGGGTCGGCAGCGAGGCCAATGAGGAGCTCATCGCAGCAGCTCATGCCTTTGGTGCACTGCGGCCGGAGTTCACGGCCAGTGACTTGCATGCACTCGTCATAGACAACGCCCTCGCCCTCAAGTACGGTCAGCGGCCTCCCCGGGACGACTACGACCGCCGCACCACGTACCTTCTGGATGGAATCCGAGGGTCCTACTCCGCTCCTGGCGGAGGATAGCTGCGCCTGTGCCCTGGTTGTCGCTTCTGGGGTCGTGCTCTTGCTCTCTTCCCGTCTGAGCGAGTGTTGCCCTCGTGGACGCATCCGGGCTCAGCTTTGGAAGGCAAAGACCGATCCTCACAATCGAGTTGAAGCGCTGCTCCCGTCCTCTGACGAGACGGTTTCCCGTCGGTGTGGCGTGTGGGGGCTCCGCTTCGGGTATTGCTCTGCTGATACGTTGGCGATCACCGGGTGCGGCCTGACCAGCAGTATCGCTTGGCCGAATCGACGATCTCGAGACTGGGGAAGTGTGTCTGATAGCGCCTCGTCCGGTGTGGCATCTCGCGATGTGCTGAGTGGGCGTGTGCACCAGTGGAACCGTGAAGAAGGTTGGGGAGTGCTGATCACCCCATCCCTCTCGGACGAGGTATGGGCGCATTACTCGGTCGTCGCGAGCGAGGGTTTTCGCGAGCCGGCCGTAGGGGAGGCGGTGACGTTCACGGTGGAGCGGGCGGAGCAGGACCAGTTCCACTGGAGGGCTGTGCGCGTTTGGCTCTTCGGAACATCATCGGCGGACACGTCCGACTCTGCGGATGACGGTTCGGGTTACTCGTCGCACCTGGACATCACCTTCGATTCCTGATCTGGCTTCGGAAGGCGACCGGCCGTCGCCGCTCAAGGTAGGTCCGATGCCTCGAACTCACGACCACGGTCGCGTTCGACGCCGGACCATAAGCAACAAGCCAATGCGGCGTCGGTGTCAGGGAGTCAGGTCGAGGACGCGGACCGGCTCACCGGTCCACCGGTCGGGGGCGGTGGTGGCGATGATCGCCCCGTCGGGGCGGTCCGGGGTCGGCTGGGCCGCGTACCGGCAGTGTGCCGGCGCCCAGGTGTCGTGCCGGGCCACGGCCAAGGCGGCCGGGAGGTCCAGGTCGAGCACCGTGACGCCCGGCAGCGCGGCAAGGTGTTCCGCCGTGCCTGGCCGGGCACGGTCCGCTTCGACGAGCGCGCACGTGGGGGCGTACAGGTGCCAGCCGGCCTGGGCGTGGGCGCGGTGGATGAGGCGGGAAGCAAGGACGTTGCCCTGGCCGGCCGCGGCCATCGCGGTGTCGTCCAGGACGATGTGCACGGCATCGCTCACCGGGCGGCCGCCCGGGCCAGGCGGCGGTCCAGCTCACTGTCGAGGTCGCGCTCTTCAGCGGGGGTCGGGGCGTAGCCGTTCCACTCCTTCAACGCGGCCCGGGCCCGCTCGGCCCGCGCGGCACGCTCGTCCGGTGTGAGCAGGGTTTCGGCGAGCCGGGCCAGGTAGGCGCGCAGCGACATGCCCTCCGCCGCCGCCAGGGCCGCGAGCCGGTCGCGGGCTTCCTCGGGAATGCGGACATTGGCGTCAGGCATCATCGGGCTCCCATCCACGCACGCAGGGTACGGGTACGTACCCGTACCCATGCTAGGGGAGGCGGCGAGTTCGGTCATGAGCCGTCGGTGCCGGTGAGCGCGGCCTACCAGGTCACCGGTCCCATGACCGCGCGCTCCCTTTGCTCGCCCAGCGGCGCGGGCCGGGCCGGGGCCGCGGGGGTCACTTGGATGTGACTCGGCCT
Source organism: Streptomyces sp. NPDC031049 (assembly GCF_055571015.1). Taxonomy (NCBI): domain Bacteria; kingdom Bacillati; phylum Actinomycetota; class Actinomycetes; order Kitasatosporales; family Streptomycetaceae; genus Streptomyces; species Streptomyces sp. NPDC031049. The sequence goes on along the minus strand of NZ_JBVIGC010000027.1, from coordinate 70,182 downwards.
ATGGAGTGGGGGCCGGTGGTCAGTTGCTCGTGGGTGGTCTGCCATGTGGTGGTTCCGGGGTGGAGCTGGGTGTGGAGGTAGGCGGCGGTGAGCCGGGCGAGGGCGGTGACGCGTCGGGGGTTTTCGTCGGTGGTCTCGGCGGCGTCGTAGCCGGCGATTCCGCCGAGGCCGTGCTCTGCGTCGAACAGGGTGAGCAGGGTCTTGGGGCTGGGGGCGAGGGTGTAGGGGTCGGCGTGCCAGTCCGGGCCGAGGTCCGTGAAGTGCCGGGAGTCGTCCTTGTCGCCGGCGACGACCAGCGCGGGTGCGGTCATGGTGGAGAAGTCGACGGCGCCGATCATCGGCCACTGCTCGGCCATGGGTCCGTTGAAGGACGGGCCGCCCCTGCCGGGTGCGGCGAGCAGGACGCCGGTCTTGATCCGGGGTTCGGTGAGGTGCACGAGCTTTCCGGTGTCGGGGTCGTTGAGCCCGGCTCCCAGGAGGAGGGCGGCGGTGAAGCCGCCGAGGGAGTGTCCGGCGACGGCGACCTTGGTGGGGTCGATCCGTCCGGCGAGCTGCGGCACGGTGCGCTCGATGGTGTCGAGCCGGTCGAGGATGTGGGTCATGTCCTCGGCTCGGGACCGCCAGAAGTGGGGCGCGCCGGGTGCGTCGGCGACCTGGTGGGTCAGGGTCCTGGAGGTGAGGTGGGTGGGCTGGACGACGGTGAATCCGTGGGCGGCCCAGTGGTTGGCGAGGGGTGCGTAGCCGTGGAGTGAGGAGAGGTTGTGGGAGGGGCCGTGTCCGTGGGAGAGGAGGATGACGGGGAGGCCGGTTCCGGTCGCGGGTGCGGAGACGCGGAGCTGGAGGTCCACGGGTCGTCCGGGCACCGGGAGGGTCACGGGGCTGTAGGACAGGATCGGGGTGGGTGTGTGGAAGGTGTCGGTGGGGGTGGAGGTAGTGGTGGTGGGTGTGGTCATGAGGGGTCCCTTCGGTGGCGCCTGGGTGCGCCGGTCTGCCGGGGCAGGGCGGACAGGGGTGTTCGCTTCGGCTAAGGTGAAACGGAGCGATGCTCCGTTTAGTATCCGGATCACTGCTCCGTTTTGTCAATCGGTGTGGAAGGAGACACGGTGACCACCGACAGCGCTGCGGGGAAGTCGCCGTCCCGGGGCCAGCGGGCCGACGCCCGACGCAATCGGGAGACGGTGCTCGCCGCCGCCGCCGAGGTGTTCGTCGCCTCCGGCGTCGACGCGCCGATCCGCCAGATCGCCGCCCGGGCGGGCGTCGGCATGGCCACGATCTACCGCCACTTCCCGACCCGGGCGGACCTCATCACGGCCGTCTACCGGCACCAGATCGAGGAGTGCGCCGAGGCCGGCCCGGAGTTGCTGGCCGGTGCCGACTCCCCGTTCGACGCGCTGTGCGAGTGGATCGACCTCTTCGTCGCCTTCCTCGTCACCAAGCACGGGCTCGCCGACGCCTTGCAGTCCGACGACGACCGCTTCGCCGCGCTGCACGACTACTTCCTCGACCGCCTGCTGCCCGTGTGCGCCGAGCTGCTCGACGCCGCGGTCGAGGCCGGTGACATCCGGCCCGGCACGCAGCCGTACGAGCTGATGCGCGGCATCGGCAACCTCTGCGTCGGGCGCGGCACAGACCCCCGTTACGACCCCCGGCGGCTGATCGCCCTTCTCCTCCAAGGGCTTCGGCAACCCCCGCGACCCCACGCGTCCTGACCCCACGGGCAACACCGTGCGGTGCCAAGCCCCTCGGTTCCGCGTCCGCGTGGCGGGACCGGTGGGGTTTCTCAGGTGGTGGTGGGCCAGGTGCGAAGGAGGGTGGCGATCTTCTTCGTGGTGCAGGTGGGGGCCAGGAGGAGGTCTTTCAGGGCGACGGCGTCCTGGTGGGTGGGTTTGACGGGAATGCCGGCGGCTTCGAGGTACATGACGCCGGTCGCGGCGGCGACGGCGAGGTTGGAGCGTTCCAGCCAGCGGCAGCGGCCCAGGGTGTGGATCAGGGCGGCTGCTTTGGCGTAGGGGCCGTCGTAGACGGGTTGTTCGAACAGTTCGGCTCGGTGGCGGGCGACGGCCGCGACGGGGACGCCGTAGTCGTCGGGGGCGGGGTCGTCTGCGCCGGCGGCTTCGGCCACCTGGAGGATCCAGGGGACGTCGATGTGCAGGTCCATCAGGCGGCGTGGGTTCCCGGAGGGGTCTGCTGGTGGTGTTCGGCGTCGTCGAAGACGCTCTGGTGTTCGGCGAGGAAGCGGGTGGCGGCGTCGACGGCGCGGGCGCGCAGGCCGCTGGTGTCGTCCTGGACCAGTCTGGCCAGGTAGTCGCCGATGCTCAGTCCCAGGTCGGCGGCTCGCTTCCGGGCGAGTTCCGCGACGTCCTCGTCCACGCGTGCGCCCAGTTGTGTCTTCGCCATGGGGGCATGGTAACAGCCGTTACCAGCGGGAGGGGGTGGAGGTGGTGCGCGGGCGGGCCGCCGGGCCTGGTCGGGGCCGGCGGCCCGCCCGCGCGGGTGGCGGGGTCAGCCGGACTTGCGGCGGAAGGTGCGGTTCTGGCCCTTGGGGCCGTTGAAGCCCTTGAGCTTGAGGCGGCCGTCCTCGTGGGCCTGGCGGGCCCGGCTGACGGCGGCCTTGCGTTCCAGGGCCTCCTGGAACCGGCGCTTGGTGTCCGTCTCGGGCGGCGCCGGCTTCTTCTCGGGCTGGGTGGTCTTCGTCTCGTGCTGGGTGGTCTTCGTCTCGGTCTGCGGGTTGTCGTTCTGCGGGGTCGGGGTCGGGGTCGGGTTCGTGTCGGTCATGGCGGCTCCTGGTCAGTTGGTCAGGGACGGGACGGTGTCACGCGGGGGGAGGGCGAGGTGGTGGCCCTGCCACCGGGTGCGCAGGCGGCGGTCGTGGGAGACGAGGAGGAGGGTGCCGGGGTAGTCGGCCAGGGCCTGTTCCAGGTCTTCGATGAGCGCCGGGGAGAGGTGGTTCGTCGGCTCGTCCAGCAGCAGGACGTCGCTGGGGCGGCTCAGCAGGCGGGCCAGGGCCAGGCGCTGGCGCTGGCCGGTGGACAGTTCGGTGACGCGGGCCGTGAGGCGTTCGGGGGTGAACAGGCCGAGCGCGAGGAGGCGTTCGGTGTGCTCCTCGGGGTGGCCGGGCAGGCCGCGGGCGTAGGCCTGGAGGACGGTTTCGCCGGGGCGGCCGGGGGCGGGCTCCTGGGGGAGGTGGCCGGTGCGGCCGCGGCGGGTGACGTGGCCGGCGTCGGGGGTGAGGCGGCCGGCCAGGACGCTCAGCAGGGTGCTCTTGCCGGTGCCGTTGGCGCCGGTGATCAGGAGGCGGTCGCCTGCCTGGACGGTGAGGTCGGTGGGGGCGAGGCGACCGGTGACGGTGACGCCGGTGGCGTCCAGGACCGTGCCGGTGAGCCGGCCGGAGCGCAGGACGGGCGTGAAGCGCAGCGGCTCGGGCGGCGGGGGCACGGGGTCGGCGAGCAGGCGGCGCAGGCGTTCCTCGGCGTTGCGGACCCTGCTGGCCAGGGACTGCTGGACGCGGCCGGCGGCGCGGTCGTAGGCCATCTTGTTGCCGTCGGTCATGGCGCGGCCGGGGGCGACGCGGCGGGCCGTGGTGGCGGCCGCTTCGCGCTGGGCGGCGACGTCCGCTTCCCAGCGGGCGTGTTCCTGGGCCCAGCGCTGCCGGGCGGCGGCCTTCTCGGCGAGGTAGCCGGTGTAGCCGTTGCCGTAGCGGGTGACGGTGCGGCGGTCGGCGTCGACCTCCAGGAGGGTGGTGGTGACGCGGTCGAGGAAGGTGCGGTCGTGGGAGACCGCGACGGTGGTGCCGCGCCGGGTGCGCAGGTGGTCCTCGAGCCAGGTCAGGGCGGCGGCGTCGAGGTGGTTCGTCGGCTCGTCCAGCAGCAGCACCTCGGGGGAGGCGGCGAGGAGTGCGGCCAGGCGCAGGCGGACCTGTTCGCCGCCGGAGAGGCCGCCGACGGCGCGGTCGCGCGGCAGGTGGGCGAGGCCCAGGCCGTGCAGGGCGCGCTCCACCCGGGCGTCGGCCTCGTAGCCGCCGCGCAGTTCGAAGGCGGTCAGCAGGTCGCCGTACTCGGCGAGGGCCCGGTCGCCGGCGCCGTCGGTCATGGCGGCTTCCAGCTCGCGCATGCGGCGCTCCATGGCGCGCAGGTCGCTCAGGGCGTCGTCGACGGCCTGCTGGACGGTGTGGTGTGCGGGGAGCCGGCCGTCCTGCGGGAGGTAGCCGACGCCGCCGTCGGCCTGGACGGTGATCTCGCCGGCGTCCGGCTGTTCCGCCCCGGCGAACAGACGCAGCAGGGTGGTCTTGCCCGAGCCGTTCTCTCCGATGATGCCGGTGCGCTCACCCGTGGTGAGCGTGCAGGTGACGGAGTCGAGGACGAGACGGCCGTTGTACGACTTGGTGACGGCGCGGGCGCTGATCTGCGTGGGCATGGGGGTGCTCCGAGACGTTCGTGTGGGGGGCGGCCCCGGTGGGCCGCGGGGTCGGGTGAGCGCCCCGGAAGAGCATGTCCACTCCACCTTACTGCGACAACAGTTGCATTAAGATGCTGTCATGGTGGCGGCGGTGAGAGCAAGCGGAAATTCCGGCGCGGGACCCGGGTCCGGTCGGACGGCCGGCGGGGGGCGGACGGGGGCCGCGGGGCGTCGGGCGGACGCGCCGGGGACTGCGCCGGGGCAGCGGGCGCAGTCCCCGGGACGGCAGCCCGGCGGGCCGGTGCGACGGCCGGGGGGCCGTACGGCGCGGGTGCGGGCGCAGGTGCTCGAGGCGGCGCGGGAACTGCTGGTGGAGCGGGGGTACGACGAACTGACCGTGGACGCGGTCGCGGAGCGGGCCGGGGTGCACCGCACGACCGTGTACCGGCGCTGGCGGGACGTGGGCGGGCTGCTCGCCGACGTGCTCGACGCCGCCGGAGGCGACGGCTGGCGGCCGCCGGACACCGGGACGCTCGAAGGGGACCTGGTCGCCGTCAACGCCGAGGTGGAGGCCGCGCTCACCGCCGAGCCGGTCACCGCCGCGCTGATCGCCGCGTCGTTCCGCTCGCAGGAGGCCGCGGTGGCGCTGCGGCGGTTCTGGGAGGAGCGGTACGCGCGGTGTGCCGTCGTCGTCGAGCGGGCGGTGCGGCGCGGGGAGTGCCCCGAGGGCACGTGTGCGCGGCGGGTGCTGGTCGCGGCCACGGCGCCCGTGTACCAGCAGCTGGTGCTGGTGCGCGGCGGGGCCGACCCGGGGCTGGGGCGGCAGGTGGCGCGGAGTGCCGCGCTGGGGGCTGCCGGTGGGGTGTTCGTCGCCGGCGTGGGGGGCGGTGGGGAGGGCGGGGAGTAACTGTGGGCGCACAGGTTTCACCGGGTGGCGGTGAGGGTTGTGAGGGCACCGGTGTCGGCGGGGGGTGCGGGGGTGGCCGGGGGCTGGGCCGTCGGGTGCGGGTGCGAGCGCGGCTGGGGGTCGGTCGGCCGGGGGTGCGGGTCGGTCGGCCGGGGGTGCGGGTGGGTGGTGGCCGCGGTGCAGGACGCGGTGAGGTGGTGGGCGCGGGCGCGGAACGCGGCGGCCAGGTCCGTGTCGCCCCGTAGGTCCAGGGCGTGGCCGAGGTCGGCGTAGGCGCGGGCCAGTTCCAGGCGGTCGCCCGCGGTGCGCAGCAGGGTGACGGCGCGGGTGAGGGTCGCCGGTCTGCGGACGGGGGGCTCGGTGGCGGCGCGCAGGCGCAGGGCGATGCCACGGTCCCGCGGCCCCATGGGCGGCGAGGCGGTGGTGAGGTGCTCGGTCAGCAGGGCGGCGGCGGTCGTCGGGCGGCCGAGGGCCAGGAGGGCTTCGGCGGCGCCGGTGCGCCAGCGCCAGGAGACCGGGGCGGGGCCGGGGGCCTGGCCGGAAAGACGTCGGCCGATGTCCAGGAAGGCCGTGAGCGCGGCGCGGTGCCGGCCTTCGGCCAGGTGGAGCCGTCCTTGGGCGTGCCGGAGGGCGAGGACGTCGGCGTGGTGACGGAGGCGGGTGGGGTGGGTGGGGTCGGGCGTCGGCAGGGGGTGGGTGGGGTCGATCGACGGCTGGCGGTGAGCGGGGTCGGTCGCCGGGAGGTGGTGGGCGGCTTCGGTGAGGCGGCCCTGGGCTGTCAGGGTTTCGGCCAGGACCGCTGCGGGGCGCAGCCGGTGGGCCGGGGGCAGGGGCGCGGCCGTGTGCAGGGCGGCGGTGGCGTGGTGTTCGGCCGCCGGGAGGTCGCCACGGCTCAGGAGGGCTTCGGCGTGCAGGGCGCCGAACGCGACGGCCCAGGCGGGGCATCCGGCTTGGGCGGCGCGGCGTCGTAGTCCCGCGCTGTGGGTCGCGGCCCGGTCCGGGTGGCCGGCGTGGAGCAGGTTCTCGACCTCGCGCAGGCGGGATCTGAACGGTGCCGAGCGCCAGGGCGAGTGCGCGAGTCCAGCCATGACGTCCAGTCAAACCCGGGGCGGGCCTCGGGCGCCACGTGGCTCGAGTGGTCCTTGAGCAGGTGTGCGGTGGGTCGCGAGGGGAGGGGGCGTGCGCCGCAGTGAGGGAGGCGTGGCGCCGGGCGGTGTGGCGGTGGCGGGGAGGTGTCCGGCAGGGCCGCCGACGGGGGATGGCGGCCCTGCCGGAGCAGGAGGGGGGCCGGTGGGCCCCGGCGGTCAGAGGTTGTCGCCCCAGCCGCTCTGGATCATCGTCTGGAAGGCCCACGCGCCGTCCTTGCGGACCAGTACGTCGGCGTAGTCCGTCTCGTAGGTCTGCTCGCCCGCGGTGACGACGGAGTGGGTGAAGACCACGGCCATGGACGAGGACAGGAAGACCGGCGTGCGGGTGTTGCGGAAGGTGACCTGCTGACTTCCGTCGCCCATCACGTGGGACATCGTCTCGACGAACTGGCGGCGGTCCCACTGTGCCGACCTGCCGTTGCCCGCGGAGTCGTCACTGATCAGGTTGAGCGGGAAGACCGCCTGGTCCGCCATGCGTTCGATGTCGCACTTGGTGCACAGCGCGTCGTACTCCTCGAACCAGGCGTCGAGGCTCGCGCGGTCCTCGGCGGTGGGTGTGTAGCCGGTCTGGGGCAGGGTCACGCGGGCTCCCGTGGTGCGGTGGTGCTCATCAAGTTTGACTACGGGTCCAGCGTAGACGGAATTCCGCTTTCCGCCAAAAGCCGGGGCCGGGGCCGGGCGGTGGGCCAGGCGTCGAGGTCCGTGGAGCGCAGCAGGGCCGTGCCGATCAGCAGTCCGCGGTAGCCGGCCGCCAGCAGCCCGGCCGCGGCCGAGGGGGTGTCGATGCCGCTGGCGCTGACCGGGCAGGGCGTGCCGGCGGCTTGCAGGGCGGGCAGCAGGGCGTGGCTGCGGGAGAGGTCGGCCGCGTCGCGTTCCCGGGTCCTGATGTCCTTGTTGTTGACGGCGATCACGCAGGCGTCGGGCCGCGGCACCCGGTCCAGTTCCGCTTCGGAGGTGATCTCGACGAACGGGGTCAGGCCCTCGCGCAGCGCGGCGTCGGCCAGGGTGCGCAGGGCCGTCGCGGGCAGCAGGCCGGCGGTCAGCAGGACGGCGGAGGCGCCGAGTTCGCGGGCGTCGGCCAGTTGGTCGCGGCGGGTGATGAAGTCCTTCTGGAGCAGCGGCACCGAGGCGTGGCGGGCGACCTCGCGCAGCAGGGCGGGGGTGCCGCCGAACCAGCGGCCGGTCACCACCGACAGACAGGGTGCGCCCGCCTCCTCGTAGGCGGCGACGAGGTCGGCGGGGGTGCGGCCGGCGACGAGATCGGCGCCATGGGCGTCGCGCGGCTTGATCTCCATCACCAGCGGGCGTCGCGCGCCCAGCAGTGCCTCGATGAATGCGGAGTCCATGACCGCCGTTGTACGGCGCCGTGTTGGTGCGGCGGTGGAGTCGCCGTGTTGGTGCGGCGGTGGCGTCGGCGGTGGACGCGCGGGCTCCGGGCGTGGCGAGGAGGTGAGGGGATCGAGGGGGTTTCGAGCGGGCCGAGAGCGGGGGCGCCTAGTCAGGATCCGGGCGGGTGTGACCGTCGGCCACCACCCGTGCCGCGTTGACGCCGGTTCACCGGACGGGGAGACACATGCCGATCGACACGGGGCAGCAGTGGGTGCTGGTGGGGCGCGAGAGCGAACTGGGCGCGGCCGGGGAGGCGTTGCGCAAGGGCACGGGGGTTCTGCTCACCGGGGGCTCCGGTGTGGGCAGGACCCGGCTGCTCGCCGCGGTGCTGGAGCGGGCCGCCACGGCGGGGCGCACGGTGGTGACGGTCGGCGGGGTGGGCGGTCGGCGGGGGCCGGGGGCGGTGCGGGCGTTCGGTTCCCTGACCGAGTGCCTGGGGTGGCTGCGGGAGGCCGGGAGCGGGCAGCGGGTGGTGCTCGGCTGCGACGACGCGCATCTGCTGGACGAGGCCGACGCCCACCGTGTGTACCGGACGGCCGCGGCGGGGCAGTTGGTGGTGGCGGCGACGGTGCGGCAGGACGCGCGGCATCCGGTGGGCGTCGACCGGCTGTGGGTGGAGCAGCTGGTGGAACGGGTCGAGGTGGCTCCCTTCGGCCGGGCCGAGACGGCGGCCGTGCTGCGGGCCCGGCTCGGCGGGCGGCTGGACACCGGTTCGCTGGAGCGGCTGTGGTCGGCCACGCAGGGCAATGCGCTGCTCCTGCGGGAGCTGGTCGAACACGCCCTGGACGACGGCTCGTTGCGGTGTGAGCACGAGGTGTGGAGCTGGTCGGGGCTGGCCGGCGATCCGCCCCGGCGCCTGGCCGACGTGCTGCTGCTGTGGCTGCGGGACCTGACCGCGCAGGAGGAGGAGCTGGTCGGGATGCTGGCGGTCGCCGAGCCGCTGGAGGCCGACGCCGTCGCGCGGTGCGGTCTGGCGCCGGCCGCCGAGGCGCTGAGCCGGCGCGGTGTCGTCCGCGTCGAGCAGACGGGCCGGCGGGTGCGGCTGCGGCTGGCGCTGCCGCTGGCGGGCCGGACGGTGGTGTCGCGGATGCCGGCGCTGACCGCGCGCCGGCTGCGGTTGCAGGCGGCCGAGGCGATCGAGGGTGGCGGCCGGACCGGGCCGGACGAGGTGCTGCGGACGGTCACCCTGCGGGTCGCGGCGGGGCTCGTGCCGGAGCGGCGGCTGCTGCTGGAGGCGGCGCGCACGGCCGTACGGCGTCAGGACTTCGCCCGCGCCGAGCAGTTGTGCCGGCTGGTGCGGGACGAGCTGGACGCGGACGGTGCGGCCGGAGGGGGTCGCGGGGACGGTGCGGCCCGTGAGGGGCGCGGGGGCGGTGCAGCGGGTGAGGGAGGCGGGGGCGCTGCGGCCGGTGAGGGTCGCGGGGCCGGTGCAGCTGGTGAGGGACGCGCGGACGGCGGGGAAGGCGGCGGGTGCTGGGACGTGACCGTGCTGCTGGGGCAGGTGCTGGCCGGGCAGGGGCGTCACGAGGAGGCGGAGGAGGTGTTCGCCTCCGTGCGGGAGCACCCGGTCGGTGCCGGCGGACGGGCCGTCGCCGCCGCCGTCGGGGCGCGGGTGGCCAACATCGCCTTCGGGCTCGGGCGCGTCGAGGCGGCCGCCGCGGTGCTGGAGGAGGCGTGGCGCCGGCTGGACGGTGCGGACGCCGAGCCGCTGCACGCCACCCGGGCGGTGCTCGCCGTGCTGGCCGACCGGCTCCCGGAGGTGGTGGCTGCCGGGGGTGCGGTGCCGGGCGGGGATGCGGTGGTCGGTGGGGGGCGGGTGGCTGGTGCGGGGCCGGTGGCCGGCGAAGGGCCGGTGGCCGGTGCGGGGCCGGTGGCCGGCGAAGGGCCGGTGGCCGGTGCGGGGCCGGTGGCCGGCGAAGGGCCGGTGGCCGGTGCGGGGTCGGTGGCCGGCGAAGGGCCGGTGGCCGGTGCGGGGTCGGTAGTCGGTGAGGGGCCGGTGGCCGGTGGGGGCCGGTCGGGGCCGGTGGGGGCCGGGGTGATGGGGGTGCTGCCCGTGGTGGCGTTCGCCCGTGCCGAACTCGGTGATCCCGGCGGTGCCTCGGCGCTGCTGGCGTCCTGGGCCCGGGACGCCGAGGAGTGGCCGGAGGAGGCCGCGTTGGACTTCCGTACGGTGGCCGCGCACTGTGCGCTGGTGCAGGGTGACCTGCGGGCGGCCGGTACGGCGGTCGCCGGGCTGGTCCGCGGGGCCGCGCACGCCGGCCGGCTGGGGCAGTTGCGGGCCTGGGTGTACCAGGCGCGGCTGCTGCGCCGGCGGGGGCGCCCGGAGGATGCGGCGGCGCTGTTGTGGCAGGCCGGCGCGGTGCGGGCGGGGCACGACTGGCTGACCTCGCCGCCCTGGGTCCTGGCGCAGTTGGCCGGGGCGCTGGCGGAGTCCGGGCGGCACGGTGAGGCGTTGCGGACGCTGGCCGAGGCGCGGGCCGCGCAGCGGGCGGGCGTACGGCGGCCCCTGCTGGACGACGGGATCGGCTTCGAGCGCGCGGTGGTGCTCGCGCACGCCGGGGACCGTTCGGGGGCGGCGGCGCAGGCCCTGGAGGTCGCCGACCGGGCGGAGGCGGGCGGGCGGCTGCCGGCCGCGGTGGCCGCGCTGCACCTGGCGGCGCGGGTGGCCGACGCGGCGCCGCTGGCGGCCCGGGCCCAGCGGCTGGCACTGCGCTGCCGGGCCGAGGCGGCGCGGTTGCAGGCGGACCAGGTGCGTGCGCTGGCCCGGGGTGACGCGGAGGCGCTGGTGACGGTGGCCGCGCGGTTCCGGTCGCTGGCGGCGTTGCCGGACGCGGCCGAGGCCGCGGCGCAGGCGGGCCGGGTGCACCGGGCCGCGGGGCGGCGGCGCAAGGGGAGGCTGGCGAGCGCGGCGGCGCAGGAGTTGTGCGCGCGGTACGGCGGTGCGCTGCCGCCGTGGGCGGTGTCCGGCGAGCGGCGGCCCGAGGCCGCGGCGGCGCTGACGACGCGGGAACGGGAGGTGGCCGCGCTGGCGGCGGGCGGACTGTCCAACCGGGACATCGCGGACCGGCTGGTGGTGTCGGTGCGGACGGTGGAGAACCATCTGCACCGCGTTTACCACAAGTTGGGGGTCGTCCAGCGTGCGGATCTGGCCGAGCTGCTGGTGACGCGGCCGGCGGCGGACGGCGGGAGCGGGGACGGGGGCGGGGCTCCGTGGGCGGCCGGGCGGGCGGTGCAGACACGGCGGTCGGTGCGCCCCCGGGCGGCGGAGGCGGGGGACATGGGCCCGGGCCCGGGCGCGGGTGGTGAGGAGCGGGGGCGGTGCGCGATGTGTGCGCGGCCGTTGGACGCGGTCGGGTAGAGCGGGCCGGTGTTCGGGGTTCGGCGGGCGTGAGAAGGGCTGCGGTCGGGGGGGGTGGCCAGGGTGCCATCAGGTGGGGGTCGCGTGGTGTCGCGGGACGTGGTGGGCGTGGGGCGCGGCGGAACGTGGGGCGCGGCGGAACGTGGGACGCCGCCCCGCCGGAACGGGCCTCGGTGGGGCGGCGTCGTCGGTGGGCCCGCCGTACGCGGGTCAGGCCGGGGTCGGGGTCCTGGCGTGGTCGGGCTCGGTGGGGGCCAGGGTGGGGGCGGCGGGCGGGCGTGGGATGGCCAGGGCGCACAGGGCGCCGGCGAGGACCACGGCCACGCCCGTCCAGACGGCGGGGACCAGGCCGTCGACGAACTGCTGGGGGCCGGCGCGGTCGCTGCCGTGGTGGAGGAAGACCGTGCTCAGGACGGCGATGCCGAGGGCGCCGCCGACCTCGCGGACGGTGGTGTTGGCGCCGGAGGCCTTGCCGTGGTGTTCCGGGGCGACGGAGCCGAGGACGACGGCGGCCGTGGGTGCGAAGGCGAAGCCCATGCCCGTACCGGCGATGATCATGCCGCCGACCAGCTGGGAGTAGGGGGTGTCCGGGCCGGCCACGAGAGCGAGCCAGGCCAGGCCCGCCGCCTGGAGGAACAGGCCGAGCGCCATCAGCCGTCCGCCGCCCACCCGGTCGGTGAGCGCGCCGGCCAGCGGGGCGATGAACATCGGCATCAGCGTCCAGGCCAGGGTGAGGACACCGGCGTGCAGCGGGCTGCGTTCCGGGGCGACCTGGAGGTACTGGGCGAGCAGGAAGATCGAGCCGAAGACGCCGAAGTACATCGCCACCGAGACGACGTTGGACAGCACGAACGGGCGGATCCGGTAGAACGACAGCGGGAGCAGGGGCTGTTCGGCGCGGCGCTCCCACAGGACGAACGCGGCCAGCAGGACCGCTCCGGCGGCGAAGGCGGCGAGGACCGTGCCCGAGGTCCAGCCGTCGGTCTCGCCGTGGACGATCGCCCAGACCACCGCGACCAGGCCGCCGGTGGCCAGCACCATGCCGAGCAGGTCGACGCGGGTGTCGGGCAGTTTGCTCTCGCGCAGCACGGCCAGGGCGAGGGGGATGGCGACCACGCCGACCGGCACGTTGATCCAGAAGATCCACTGCCAGCCGAGGCCGTCGGCGACCGCGCCGCCCACGACCGGTCCGAGGGCGACGGCCAGGCCGCTGACGGCCGACCACAGGCCGAGGGCGAGGCTGCGCAGCCGGTCGGGCACCGCCTGTGCCAGCAGGGTCAGCGACAGCGGCATCACGGCCGCGGCGCCGACGCCCTGGGCGGCGCGGCCGGCGATCAGCTCGCCGCTGGTCTCGGCGAACGCGCAGCCGAGCGAGGCGAGGGTGAAGGCGGCGATGCCGAGGACGAACAGGCGCCGCCTGCCGAAGCGGTCGCCGAGGGCGGCGCCGGTCAGCAGCAGGCAGGCGAAGCTGAGGACGTAGGCGTTGACGAACCACTGAAGGTCCGTGGTGTCGGCCTGGAACTCGGTGGCGAAGGTGCGCAGTGCCGTGGAGACGACCAGGTTGTCCAGGGCGACCATGAACATGGGCACGCTGCAGGCGACGATCGACAGCCACAGCGGCGGACGGCGGCGCTCGGCCGCGCTGGTGGGCGGTGCTGTGCTCAAGGGGACTCCTCGGGAGACAGGGCGCGGTGCGGCCTTCGAGAGGGGGATTCCGGCCCGGGGTCGGGGGACGCCCCCGGGCCGGAGGTCGCGTCGTGGCTCAGGCGCCGCCCGCCGCGTCGGTGCGCGCCTGCTCCGCCAGCCGCCGCTTGGCGTCGTCCCAGGTGATGGGCAGTCCGGCGGTGTCTACTTCCCAGAAGGTGAAGGTGGAGGTGCGCATCGTGGAGCGCAGCGACGTCATGATGCCGCGGTGCGGTTCGGTCCTGGCGTAGGCGTACAGGGCGTCGCGGTCCTGCCAGGCGGACAGCGTGTAGAAGACGCGCTTGGCGGGCTGGGCGATCAGTGAGGCGCCGTAGGCGCCGGGGGCCGAGCGGACCTGTTTCCAGGCGGCCAGGGAGCGCAGGAAGAAGCGCGGCACGTCCGTCAGCGACCGCACTTCGAAGCGGGACGCCATGACGAACGCCGTGCCGTGCGGCGGGGGCGGATTCGGGACGGTCCAGGGAAGTGTGGGCACCGTGGTCTCGCCTTCAGGAGTGGTGAGTGGCACTATCCATAGTAGACAGTAATGGACAGTGGCACTACCCGTTATCCAGTGGACAATGGAAAACAGGACGAGCAGGAAGCGAACCGGATGCGCATCTCCGAGCTGAGCCGCCGCAGCGGGGTCTCCATCCCCACGATCAAGTACTACCTGCGGGACGGGCTGCTGCCCCCCGGCCGGTCCACGGCCGCCAACCAGGCCGACTACGACGAGGACCACGTGCGCCGGCTGCGGCTGATCCGCTCCCTCATCGGGGTGCGGGGGCTGTCGGTGAGCGCCACCAAGGACGTGCTGGCCGCGGTGGACGAGCAGCAGGGCGACGTGCACCTGCTGCTCGGGCTGGTGCTGGGCGCGCTGCCCGTGGAGCGGTCCGGCAGGCCGGCCGGCCGGACCGACGCCCCGGAGCCGTCCGCCGACGGGGCGGACGCGGGGGACGCCGCCGGCGACGTGGCGGCGCTGACCGCCGAGATGGGCTGGAAGACGTCCCCGAACCCGCCCGCCGCGCAGGTGGTCGCCGAGACGCTGGAGACGATGCGGGCCCTCGGGGTGGACTACGACTGGCGCTCCCTCGTCCCGTACGCCGAACTCGCCGACCGCACGGCGCGGCTGGACCTCGACCAGCTCCAGGACGCGGGCGATCCGCTCCAGCAGGCCGAGCGGGCGGTGCTGCTGACCGTGCTGCTGGAGCCCGCGCTGCTGGCCCTGCGGCGGCTCGCGCAGGAGCACCACTCGGCGCTGCGGTTCGGGGGCGGATGACGCGGCGGGTGACGCCGGGGCCGGTGCACGGCGCGGCGTACGGGCGGTGGGTGCGGGGCAGGGGCATGGCGTCAGGAAAGCAGGCGCTCCCCCGCCGGCGCGTGAGTGGCCACCACTCAGCTTCCGGCGGGGCGTGGGGCGGTGCGGGCGGCGGGTGATGAGTGATCGCCACTCAGGACCGGGCCCAGGCCGCGTGGTGGACTCGACGTCGAGAACGTCAGTCCGCTCGCCATACGGGGAGGCAGCCCATGCAGTTCCGGGTGCTCGGACCGCTGGAGATGTACGACGACAGGCGGCGCGTGGTGACGGCGCTGACCAGCCCCAAGCAGCAGCAGCTGCTCAAGGCCCTGCTGGCCCGCCCCGGCACGCTGGTTCCCGCCGCCGAGCTGGTGCGTGAGCTGTGGGGCGACCGGCCGCCGGCCAAGGCGGGCAACGCGTTGCAGGCCCACGCCTCCCGGCTGCGCCAGGCCATGTCCCGGGCGGAGCCCGGCGGTTCGGGGGCGGCCCGGCTGGTGGCCCGCGACTGTGGGTACCTGCTGCGGGTACGGCCCGAGGAGGTGGACTGCGCGCGCTTCCGGCTCGGTGTGCACCGGGCCCGTTCCCTCGCCGGGGCCGATCCCGAGGAGGCCGGTCTGCTGTTGCGGCAGGCGCTCGGGCTCTGGCGGGGGGCGGCGCTCGCCGGCGCCCGCGGGCCGATCGGGGCGGCGCTGGCGGTCGTCCTGGAGCAGGAGCGGCTCGGCGCGCTGGAGGCCGTGTTCGACCTGGCGCTGCACACCGGGCAGCACCGGCGGATCGTGCCCGAGCTGCGCGAGGCGGTCCTCGCGTATCCCGCGCGCACGCGCTTCCGCGACCAGCTGGGCCGGGCGCTGGCAGGTCCCCGGAGGACGGCGTCCGCCGGTACCGAGCGGTCCTTGCGGCCGGTGCGGACGGTGCCGCCGGTGCCGCCGGTGCGGCCGGTGCGGCCGGTGGCGGGCACCGGTGGTGGGGGCGGCGCGGGGCACGGCGGTACGGAGCAGGGCGGTCTCGGGCAGGACGGGTCCGGGCACGGCGGTCTCGGGCAGGGCGGTCTCGGGCACGGTGGTGCCGGGAACGGTGGTGCCGGGAACGGTGGTGAGCTGGAGCGGCTGCGGGCCCTGGTGGACCGGATAGCGTCGGACCAGCACGCCCTTCAGTCGGCGATCGCCCAGCTCAGCGAGCTGGTGGGCCGGACCGCCGCATAGCCCTCCCCCACGAGCACCCGGCACCGGCGGCCCGTCGTGGTCCGTCGTGGCCCGTACCGGTCGATACCGGCCAAGCGGGGTCCCGGCGATGGCCCCCCGCGTTTCCCGGGCGGCCGGGCCGTACGTTCGGCCGTCCCCGTGGATCGGTGAGGCCGGAGGCGGTTCTCGCATTCCGTGTATCCGGAACGCTCCGCCCGCCTCTGTCTGAATCGACGGTCTCATTCGAGACAGCAACCCAGCACGAGATGCGTCCATCGAAGCCAGTCGGAGGCTGACTGTGAAAGCACGAGTGGCGGTCGTGGGAGGTGGCGTGGCCGGCGTTTCCGCGGCCTACCACCTGCGTCACGACGCACAGGTCACGTTGTTCGAGTCGGAACCCCGGCTGGGCGGCCACGCCCACACGGTCGAGGTCGAGGACTCGGGGCGCACCCTGGGTCTCGACACGGCGTTCATCGTGTTCAACGAGCCGCACTATCCCAAGCTGACGCGGTTCTTCGCGGACCTCGGGGTGGCCACGCAGAGCCATCCGGGGAAGTTCTCCTTCTTCGACCTGGACGCCCAGACGACGTACGTCTCGGACGACTTCGAGTTGCCGGAGGAGGAGGTGCGGGCCCGCTACCCGGGCGACTTCGTCGAGCTGTGGCGGGAGGCGCGGCGGTTCCTGAAGGAGTCGCCGCGGCACTTCATGCGGCGGCAGGCGGACATCCCGCTCGGCGAGTACCTGGACCGGCACGGCTACTCGGCCGAGTTCCGGTACGGGTTCATCGTGCTGATCTCCACCGCCGCCTGGTCGGTCCCGGCGCAGCAGATCTGGGAGATGCCCGCGAGCACGGTCATCGCCTTCTTCTACGCGCACGGCGCCGAGGGCCTCGGCGGTCGCACCGCACCGTGGCGGACGGTCACCGGGGGCAGCATCAGCTACCTCCGGGCCGCCGAGCGGGTCCTGCGCGAGGCGGGGGCGGAGCTGCGGACGGCCACGCCGGTCTCCCGGGTGAGGGAGACCGGCGACGGCGTCGAGGTCCGGGCCCGGGACGCGGACCTGGGCCGGTTCGACTACGTGGTGCTGGCCACGCACGCCGACGACGCGCTGCGCGTGCTGGAGAACCCCACCGAGCCGCAGCGGCGGCTGGACGCCGTCCGCTACCACCCGACCCGCGCCACGCTGCACACCGACGCCGCCGTGATGCCCAAGGACACCGCGGGCTGGCGCAGCTGGAACTACGGGCGCCGGCAGGTGGACGGGGAGCAGGCGTCGTGGGTGAACTACTACCTCAACGACCTGCAGTGCCTGACCGCCTCCCGGGACTACTTCCTGACGCTGGACTCCGGGGTGCCGATCCGCGACGAGTGCGTCGTCGAGGACATCTCCTACCGGCACCCGGTCTTCTCGCTGCCGGCCCGCCGGCTCCAGGCGGACATCTACTCCGTCAACGACTCCGGCTCCCGCGTCCGGTTCGCCGGGTCGTACTTCCACTCGCGGAAGATGGGGCCGGACATCATCGGCTCGCACGAGTCCGCCTTCGACTCCGGGAGCGCGGCGGCCGAGTCGATCCTGCGGTCCGTGCGGGCCGCCGCCGGCTGACCGGCCGTTGCCCGCACTCCCCCGCTCCCTCACCACACCGCACCGCACCTGAGAGGTGGACCGTGTCCGAAACCATCGGTGGGCGCAGCACCGCGCCGCTGACGCCCGAGACCGTGCAGGCCTGGCTCGTGGAGAAGGTGGCCCACAAGCTGGGCGTGCCGCAGTCCGACGTCGATCCCGGCCAGTACTTCGACGAGTTCGACCTCGACTCCACCGAGGCCCTCGTGCTCTCCGGGGAGCTGGAGAACTGGCTCGGGTTCGAGCTGGAGACCACCGCCCTGTGGTACCACCCGACCATCGCCGAGCTGTCCCGGCACATCGTCGAGAAGCAGGCGGAACAGCATGCGGCCTGAGGGACGCCGGGCCGCCCCGCCGCTGATACGGGAGTTCGCCGCCGCGTCCGGCGCTCCCCGGCGGCGGGTGCTCGTGGTGCACCCGGGTGCCCTGCCGGCCGGGCACTACGCGGAGCTGGCGGCGGCGCTGCCCCCGCACACCGGGCTGCACGTGGTGGACCTGGAGCAGGTGCCGGAGTACTTCCAGGCCGCCCTGCGCGGCGGCCTGGCCGGCGTCACCATGCCCGAGCTGGCGGCGAAGGCCGCCGGGGCGCTGCGCGAGCGTGGCCTGTTCGACCGTCCCTGGGCGCTGGTCGGCTGGTCCTTCGGCGGCGTGGTGGGCCACGCCCTGACCGCGCTGCTCGGCACGGAGGAACTCCCCCGGCGTGCCGTGCTGCTGGACAGCATCGCGCCGGTGCCCGACTACACGCGCGCCGACGACGAGGTCGGCGCGGACCTGGTGATGCCCTGGTTCTGCATGTACCTGGCCGCCAAGCGCGGCGGCACGCTCACCGCGCCCGCTCCGGGCCCGGCCGGATCCGCCGACGTGGACGGCCTGCTGACGGCGGTGCTCGAGCAGGCGCTTCGCACCGGTGTACTGCGACCCGGCACCACGCTGCCCGGGCTGCGCAAGGTCTACGACGCCTACCTGGACGGGCTGCTGCGCAACAACCGGCTCGTGCGGGGCTTCCGGCCCGGCCCGGCCCGGGTCCCGGTCACGCTGCTGCGCCCGGAGCACGGCCTGCTGGCCACCCCGGACCCGCTGGGCTGGGAGCAGCTCGCCGGTGACCTGCGGGTCGAGCACACGCCCGGCGACCACTACTCGATGCTGCGCGACCCGGTGGCCGTGAAGCAGACCGCCGCGATCGCCCACGACAGCCGGGGCTAGGCCGCCGGCCCGGCACGGTCCCGTACCGCACCGTCCCCGATCCGCACTGGCCCGGTTCCACACGGTCCCGTTTCCGCGCGGGGCCCGATCACTCCACCCCCCCGGGTCCCCACCCCCCCGTACGCCCACGCCTTCCCACACCCTGCCCCACGGCATGGAGTCGTCATGGTTCAGCACAACACCACCAGCCGGAGGCTGGCCGACACGCCGATCGCGATCATCGGTCTGGGCGCGCTCTATCCGCGCTCCGGTGATCTCGGTGAGTTCTGGAACAACGTCGTCGACGGAACCGACTGCATCGAGGACGTTCCCGAGACCCACTGGAAGATCTCCGACTACTACGACCCCGATCCGAGCGCACCGGACAAGACCTACGCCAAGCGCGGCGGCTTCGTGCCCACGGTGCCCTTCAACCCGATGGAGTTCGGGCTGCCCCCGAACACCCTCGAGGTGACCGACGTCCTGCAACTGCTGAGCCTGACGGTGGCCAAGCAGACGCTGCGCGACGCGGGCGCCACCGGCTCCGGCTGGTACGACCCGTCCCGCACCGGTGTGGTCCTCGGCATCACCGGCGCCAACTCGCTGACCCAGCCGCTGGCCACGCGCCTCCAGACGCCGGTGCTCAAGGAGGTCGTGCGCTCGTGCGGGCTGACCGAGCGGGACGCCGAGGAGATCGCGGACAAGTTCACCAAGGCGTTCGCGCCGTGGGAGGAGAACTCCTTCCCCGGGATGCTGGGCAACGTCGTCGCCGGCCGGATCGCCAACCGGTTCGACCTGGGCGGCACCAACTGCACCGTGGACGCGGCCTGCGCCAGTTCGCTGGCGGCCGTGCACATGGCGGTGTCCGAGCTGGTGTCGGGGCGTGCCGACCTGATGCTGACGGGCGGCTGCGACGCCGAGAACACGATCCTGATGTACCTGTGCTTCTCCAAGACGCCCGCCTTCTCCAAGAGCGGGCGGATCCGCCCGTTCGACGAGGACAGCGACGGCACGCTGATCGGTGAGGGCATCGGCATGCTCGCCCTGAAGCGGCTGGAGGACGCCGAGCGCGACGGGGACCGGATCTACGCGGTGCTCAAGGGCATGGGGTCCTCCAGCGACGGCCGGTTCAAGAGCATCTACGCGCCGCGCCGCGAGGGCCAGGTCGTGGCGCTGCGGCGGGCGTACGAGGACGCGGGGTTCGGGCCGGAGCAGGTCGGCCTGGTGGAGTGCCACGGCACGGGTACCTCGGTCGGTGACCTGACGGAGCTGACGGCGCTGCGCGACGTGTTCAGCGCGGCGACCGAGGAGCGGCAGTTCGCGGCCGTGGGCAGCGTCAAGTCGCAGATCGGGCACACCAAGGCCGCGGCCGGCGCGGCGAGTTTGATCAAGGTGTCGCTGGCGCTGCACGAGCGGACCCTGCCGCCGACCATCAACGTCGAACAGCCGCGCAAGGCCGTGGACTTCGCGACCTCGCCGTTCTTCCTGAACACCACGGCCAAGCCGTGGGTGGCCGACCCGGCCCGTGAGCGGCGGCGCGCGGCGGTGTCGTCGTTCGGGTTCGGCGGAACCAACTTCCACTGCCTGCTGGAGGAGCACGCCCCGGGCGACGCGCCCGAGCGGCGGGTGCTGGGCCCGGCGGCGCGGGTGCACGTGTGGCACGCCGCCGGCCCGGAGGCGCTGCTGGCGCTGCTGGAGTCCGAGGAGCCCGGGCAGGACCCGGGCGAGCCGGTGCCGGCGGCGCACGCGCGGCTGGCCCTGGTCGCCCGGGACGCCGAGGAGGCGGCGACGCTGCGGCGGGCGGCCGCGGCGCGGCTGCGGGAGGCGCCGGACGCGGACGGGTTCGCGCTGCCGCGCGGCGCCTACTACCGGCGCCAGGCCCTGGACGGCGGCGGCAAGGTGGCCGCGCTGTTCGCGGGCCAGGGCAGCCAGTACGTCGGCATGGGCGCCCGTACGGCGCTCGCGGTGCCGCCGGTCGCGGCGGCCTTCGACGCCGCCGCCCGGCACTTCGCCGGTGAACGGCCGCTGGGCAGGGTGGTGTTCGCGCCGACCGCGTTCGACGAGGAGACCCGCGAGCGGCAGGAGGCCCAGCTGCGCCGCACCGACTACGCGCAGCCCGCGATCGGCGCGCTGGCGGCCGGGCAGTACCGCTACCTGAGCGGTCTGGGCTTCGCCCCGGACGGCGTCCTCGGCCACAGCTACGGCGAGCTGACCGCGCTGTGGGCGGCCGGCGGCCTCGGCGACGAGGACTTCTTCCGGCTGTCCCGGGCGCGCGGCGCGGCCATGGCCGCCCGGCCCGAGGGCGCCGAGGATCCCGGTGCGATGGCCGCCGTCAAGGCCGGGCCCGACCGGGTCACGGAGCTGCTCGCCGGTCACGACGACGTCGTGGTGTGCAACGTCAACGCGCCCGAGCAGGTGGTGGTCGGCGGTGGCACGGAGGCGGTGCGCGCCTTCGTCGCCGCGTGCGCCGAGGCAGGCGTCGCGGCGCGGGAGCTGCCCGTCGCCGCGGCCTTCCACACCCGGTACGTGACGCACGCCGTCGAGGAGTTCGGCGCCGCCGTGGCCTCCGCGCGCCTGCGGGCGCCGAAGATCCCGGTGTTCGCCAACACGCCGGGCGCGAGCTACGGCAAGCGCGCCGCGGCCAACCGCGAGGTGCTGGTGGGGCAGCTGGCCGCGCCGGTGCACTTCGCGCCGCGGGTGAGCGAGATGTACGACGCCGGCTACCGGGTCTTCGTCGAGTTCGGGCCCCGGTCGGTGCTGTCCGGCCTGGTCCGGGCCACCCTCGCGGGCCGCGACGACGTCGTCGTGCTCAGCGCCGACGCCGGGCCCGGCGGGGACGGCGACCGTGCGCTCAAGCAGCTCGCGGCCCACCTGCTCGTCCTGGGTCTGCCGCTGACCCGGGTCAACCGACACATCGCAGACATCGAACCGGCAGCGCCGGCCGAGGGGATGACCATCCCGTTGAATGGAGTGAACCACGTGCCCGAGGCTCGTCGCGAGGCCTACCGGCAGGCCCTGGAGAACGGCTACACCGTCGCGTCCGCCGCCCCGGCCGACGCACCCGCCCCCGCGCCCGTGACCGGCGCCCCGCCCGAGGCTCCCGCCGCCGCGCTGCCCGCGGCGCCCGTGCCGGCCCCCGCGCCGGTTCCGGCCGCCACGGCGCCCGCGGCACCGGTGGCCGCGCAGCCCTACCCGGCGGCCGGGCAGCCGTACCCGGTGGGGCAGGCCGTGCCGTTCACCACCGGGTACGTCACCACCGGCATGGTCGCGGGCGAGCACCTGTCGATGCACCGGGAGTACCTGGACGGCCAGCTCCGGGTGGCCGACCGGATCAGCGGCGTGCTGCTGGAGGAGACCGGGCGCGGCGGCCCGAGCGAGAACGTCGTCGCGGGCATCACCGCCGTCACCCAGCACAGTCTGGCCATCGGGCAGAGCCACGTGCAGGCCAGCGAGGTGCTGCGCAGCCTGGCCCAGTTGGAGAGCGGCGTCGCGGTGGGCAACGGCCACACCGTGCCCGACGGCAACGGGTACGCCCCGGCCCACGGCAACGGCCATGCCCTCGCCCACGGCAACGGATACGCCCTGACCGACGGCAACGCCAACGGCAACGGACACGGCCCGGCGAACGGCAACGGCCACGCGCTGCCCAACGGCAACGGGCACGGGCACGCCCCGGCCAACGGCAACGGGCACGCGCTCGCCAACGGCAACGGGCACGTCTCCTACGCGGCGACGGCGCCCTCGTACGACGCGTACGCGGCTCCCGTGGCGGCCTCCGCTCCCGCCCCGGCGCCGGCAACCGCCGCGCCGGAGCCCGTGGTCGCGCCCGCCGCGCCGGCACCGGCCGCCACGTCGGCCGACGAGGTGCGCAAGGTGCTCCTGGAGAGCGTCGCCGCCAAGACCGGCTACCCCGCCGACATGCTCGAAACCACCATGG
>NZ_JBVIGC010000027.1:32504-47989 GCF_055571015.1 Streptomyces sp. NPDC031049 | reverse complement strand
TGGCTCCGCCGACGCCGCCCCCGAACAACTCGCCGAACTGCGCACCCTCGACGACATCATCACCTTCATCACCGAAGCCGCCGGCGCGACCGCGGCACCCGAGGCGCCGGCCGCCGGCACCGGCGCCGCACCCGCCCCCGCGGCCGCCACGTCGGCCGACGAGGTGCGCAAGGTGCTCCTGGAGAGCGTCGCCGCCAAGACCGGCTACCCCGCCGACATGCTCGAAACCACCATGGACATCGAAGCCGACCTCGGCATCGACTCCATCAAACGCGTCGAGATCATGGGCACCCTCCGCGACCGCTTCCCCGGCTCCGCCGACGCCGCCCCCGAACAACTCGCCGAACTGCGCACCCTCGACGACATCATCACCTTCATCACCGAAGCCGCCGGCGCGACCGCGGCGCCGGAGGTGGTGGCCGCCCCAAAAGCCTGACGCCCGGCCTCGGACGCTTCCACGCCGCGCTGACCGCCGTACCGGAGGCGGACCTGCTGACCGGCGCCTACCGGGCCGATCCGGTGGCGCTGCTGGCGGGGTCGGGTGAGCTGCTCGAGCCGCTGGCCGGGGCGCTGCGGGCGCGGGGCTGGAGCGTGCACACGGGCCGGGAGGTGCCCGAGGGCACCGAGCGCCTGGACCTGGTCGTCGACTGTGTCGAGGCCGACGGGCACGAGGCGCAGCTCGCCGCGCTGCGGGAGACGCTGCTGCTGGCCGGGCGGACCCAGCCGCTGCTGGAGCGGGCCGCCGATCAGGGCCGGGCGGCGTTCGTGACCGTGACCCGGCTGGACGGCCGGCTGGGCCTGTCGGGCACCGCCGGCGTGGAGCGGGCCGCGCTGGGCGGGGTCACCGGGCTGGTGAAGACCCTCGCGATCGAGGCTCCGGCGTTGTTCTGCCGGGCGCTGGACCTGGCGCCCGAGCTGACGGGCGAGCGCGGTGCCGAGGCGGTGCTGGCGGAGCTGTACGACGCCGAGCGGGCGCTGACCGAGGTCGGGCGCACGGCCGACGGGGCACGTGTGACGGTGACGCTGGCCGACGGGACCGCCGACCGGGCCGCCGACGGGACCGGTCCGTCGCTGCCGGGCGAGCCGGGCGCCGGTGAACCCGGTGCGGGCGACCTGCTGGTGGTGACCGGCGGGGCGCGCGGTGTCACGGCGTCCTGTGTGCTGGGGCTGGCCCGCCGGCACCGCACCGGTCTGCTGCTGCTGGGCCGTACCCCGCTCGCCGAGGAGCCCGCGTGGGCGGCCGGCGTGGCGGAGGCCGGGCTGCGGGCCGCGGCGGCGGGCGAGCTGAAGCGGTCCGGTGCCAAGCCGTCGCCGCGGGCCGTGGAGGCGATGGCCCGCGAGGTGACCGGCGTCCGCGAGATCCGCGGCACGCTGGAGGCCCTGCGCGCGGCCGGCGCCGAGGCCGAGTACCTCGCGGTGGACGTCAGCGACGCGGACGCCGTGCGCGAGGTCCTGGCGCCGCACCGCGCCCGGGTCACCGGCGTGGTGCACGGCGCGGGCGTGCTGGCCGACGGCCTGGTGCGGGACAAGAAGGCCGGTGACGTGGACCGGGTGCTGGCGACGAAGCTGACCGGGCTGCGCAACGTGCTCGGGGCGCTCGACGCCGGTGCGGTGCGGCACGTGGTGCTGTTCTCCTCGGTCGCCGGGTTCTTCGGCAACCGCGGCCAGTCCGACTACGCGATGGCCAACGAGGCGCTCAACCGCTGGGCCTGCGCCCTGCGGGCGCGGGCGCCGCGGGCCCGGGTCACCTCGGTGAACTGGGGTGCGTGGGCGGGCGGCATGGTCACCCCGGCACTGGAGAAGATGTTCGCCGAGCGGGGTGTGACGCTGATCCCGGTCGAGGAGGGCGTGGGCTACTTCGTGGAGCAGTTCTCCGCGGAGCGCGCCGCCGACACGGTGTGCGTGGTGGGGCCGAGCACCCCGCTGTCGGTGCGGGAGGCGGCGCCGCTGCCGGCCGGCGGGCTGGTGCTGCGCCGCGACCTGGCGGCCACGGCCGCCGACCCGGTCGTCGCCGACCACGCGATCGGCGGGGTGCCGGTGCTGCCGGCCACGGCGGCGATCGGCGGGCTGCTGGGCGCGGTGCACCGGGCGGTGCCCGGGGCGCGGATCACCTCGGTGCGCGGGTTCCAGGTGCACAAGGGCGTCGTCTTCGACGAGGGCCGGCCGCACTCCCTTGAGCTGACGGTACGTCAGGACGGGGAGGCGCCCGGGTCGTACGACGTGGCGGTGCGCGACGACGCCGGGCGGCCCCGCTACCGGGCGCTGCTGGTGGCCGGGCCCGACCCGGCGCCCGCGCGGGTGACCGGCCTGCCGCGCGGTGAGGGCGAGGCCCCGGTGCCGTACTACGAGGACGGGACGCTGTTCCACGGCCCGGCCCTGCGCGGCATCACCGGGGTCCTCGACGCGGGCCGCCGGCTGGTGCTGGCCGCCCGGCTGGCCGACCCCGGCATCGCCCGGGGCGCGTGGCGGGCGCCCGGCTACAGCCCCGTCCTGTCCGACCTGCTGCTTCAGGCCGTACTGGTGTGGGCGCGCCTGCACCGCGGCGAGGCGGTGCTGCCGACCGCGGTCGGCGAGGCCGAACTCCTCGCGCCGCTGCCCGAGGACGAGCCGTTCCGGCTGGTCGTCGACGCGGTGGCCGAGACGGCGAGCGGCATCCGCTGCACGGTCACGGCGTGCACGCCCGACGGGCGGGTGCTGCAACGGCTGCGCGAGGTCGAGGCGGTGCCGAGCCCGGGGCTGGCGGCGAAGTTCGCCGCCTTGGCGACCGGCCGGTCCTGACGAGTCGAGTGGGAGAACTGGGAGACCATGTCCAGCACACCCCGCGGCGCCAGTCGCCGCGACGAGCCGGTGGCCATCGTCGGTATGGCCTGCCTCCTTCCCGGTGCGCACACCCCCGACGAGTTCTGGGAGGCGCTGCTCGCCGGGGAGGACCACCGCACCGAGGGCGGCCGGGAGGTCTTCGGGACCGATCCGGACACCCCCGGCGGGTGGGGTGACGCGGAGCACCGCGTCACCGCCACGCGCGGCGGATTCGTCCACGCACCACCGATCGACCTGACCGGCCTGAACGTGCCCGCCGGTGATCTCGCCGCGCTGGACCGCGTGGTGCTGTGGTCCCTGGACACGGTCCGCCGGGCCCTCGCCGACGCGGGTCTGGACGGCGGCGCGGAGCACCTGGCGCGCACCGGGCTGGTGCTGGGCAACTACTCCTTCCCCACCGAGGCGTCGGTGGGCCTGTGCACGCCGCCGGTGCGGCGGGCGGTCAGCGAGGGCCTGGCGCGTGCCGGGCTGCCCGTGCCGCCCGCCGCGGGCGGCGAGCCGGAGCCCGCGGCGCAGAACCTGTGGCCGTTCGGGCAGCCGGCGACGGTGACCGCGCAGGCCCTCGGGCTGGGCGGGCCCCGGCTGGCGCTGGACGCGGCGTGCTCCTCGGCGCTGTACGCGATGGCGCTGGCCCGGGACTACCTGGCCACCGGCGCCGCCGACGTGATGGTCGCCGGGGCGGTGTGCGCGCCCGACCCGCTGCTGATCCACCTGTCCTTCTCCGATCTGCACGCCTACCCGGACAACGGGGTCAGCCAGCCCTTCGACGGCCGGTCCGGCGGCATCGTCACCGGGCAGGGCGCCGGGGTGCTGGTGCTCAAGCGGCTCTCGGACGCGCTGCGCGACGGCGACCGGGTGCACGCGGTGCTGGAGTCGATCGGGCTGACCAACGACGGGGCGGGCCGGCATCTGCTGAGCCCGAACGTGCGCGGCCA
This sequence comes from Streptomyces sp. NPDC031049, assembly GCF_055571015.1. Lineage (NCBI taxonomy): Bacteria > Bacillati > Actinomycetota > Actinomycetes > Kitasatosporales > Streptomycetaceae > Streptomyces > Streptomyces sp. NPDC031049. Next base: position 44,234 of record NZ_JBVIGC010000027.1, on the reverse strand, counting down.
GCTCGGTGCCTACCGGCAGGCGTACGCGCACCTGGACCCGGCGTCGGTGGACTACATCGAGTGCCACGCGACCGGCACCCCGCTGGGTGACGCGACCGAACTGCGCGGTCTGAGCGAGTACTTCGGCTCGGTCGGCGCCGAGGTGCCGCTGCTGGGGTCGGTGAAGGGCAACGTCGGGCATCTGCTGACGGTCGCCGGGTTCACCAGCGTGCTCAAGACGGTGCTGGCGCTGCGGCACGGCGTGATCCCGGCGACGCCCGGCGTCGAGTCGCCGCTGCGGCCCGAGGGTGGTGAGGCGGCGGCGGACCGGCTGGTGCTGGACGTCCGGCCGTGGCCCGAGCGGGAGGGTCCTCGGCGTGCCGCGGTCTCGGCGTTCGGCTTCGGCGGCACCAACGCGCACGCGGTGCTGACCGAGGCCCAGACCCCGGCCGGGCGCGCTGCCGCGTCCGGGACCGGGGCCGCGTCCGCGTCCGGGGCCGGGCAGAAGACCGGCGCCGCGCGGCCGTCCAAGGCCGCGGCGGCGACCGGGGCCGCGGCGGCGTCCGGCACCGCGGACGCGCCGCCCGTGCCGGAGCCGCGGCTGGCCGTGGTGGGGCTGGGCAGCCGGCTCGGGCCGCTCACCGGCACCGGTGAGCTGTCCCGCGCGGCGCGCTCCGGGCGGCCGGCGCTCACCGAGCGGCCCGCGAACCGCTGGTACGGCGCCGAGCGGGTGCCGGGCGGGCCGCTGGCCGGGACCGTCGCCGAGGGCACCGACCCGGCCGGCGGCTACGTCGACGCGGTGGACGTCCATCCGCGCACCTACCGCATCCCGCCGAACGAGCTGGCCCAGGCCAACCCGCAGCACCTGGCGCTGTTCGAGGCGGCGGAACAGGCGCTCGCGGACGCCGGGTTCCACGCGCCGCCGCCCGGCACCAAGGCGGACCAGATGCCCGAGCGCCGGGTCGCGGTGGTGGTCGCCATGGAGATGGAGCCGCGCACCCACACCCACCGCGCCCGCTTCGACATCGGCGCCCATGTCCGCGCCGAGTGCGCGCGGGCCGGGGTGGAACTGGACCCGGCGCGGCTGGACCGGCTGGAGGAAGCCGTGCGCGGCGCCGTGCACGACCCGATCGGCGCCAACGAGGTCCTCAGCTACATCGGCAACGTGATGGCGAGCCGGATCTCCTCCTCCCGCAACCTGACCGGCCCGTCGTTCACACTCGCCGCCGACGGCACCGCCGCGGTGCGGGCGCTGGAGGTGGCGCGGCTGCTGCTGCTCGACCCGACCGTGGACGCCGTGCTGGTCGGCGCGGTGGACCTGGCCGCCGGCGCGGAGAACACCCGGGCCAGGGCCCGGATCGCCACCGCCCTCGGCCAGGAGATGCCGGTGCTGGGCGACGGCGCCGCCGCCGTCGTCGTCACCCGCGAGGACGCCGCGCGGGGGCGGCGCGTGTACGCGACGGTCGACGCGCTCGCCGTGCACACCGCCCCGGGCCGCGCCGACGCGGTGGCCGGGGCGGCCCGGCAGGCCCTGTCGGCCTGCGGCACGGACGCGCGGGAGGTGGCCTACCTGGAGCTGTCGGGGGCCGTCGCGGCCGACCGGCGGGAGGAGAGCGCCGCGCTGGCCGGGGTCTACCGGGCCGGCGAGGGCGAGGACCCGTACGGCTGCGCGCTGGGCGGCACCACGGCGCTGGTCGGCGACACCGGGCGGGCGGCGCCGCTGGCCGCGCTGGTGTCGGCCGTCCTCGCGGTGCACCACGCGGAGTTCCCGGCCGCCCCGGCCGGGCTGCTGGACGCCTCCGACCCCGGTCTGGAGGGTTCGCGGTTCACCCTGCTCGGCGACCCGCAGCCATGGCTCGTGCGGCGGCGCGGCGGACGGCGGACGGCCGCGGTGAGCGTGCTCGGCGACGACGGACCGCACGGGTCCACCGCCGCCCACCTCGTGCTGCGCGGCACCGCGGCGGACGCGGCCGGAGGGCGGGAGGCGTCCTGGACGGACGGCCCCGGCGTGTGGATCCTGCCGTTCTCCGCCGACGACGGGCCCGCGCTGGCCTTGGCCGCGGGCGCCCTGCGCGCCGAGATCGCGGGCCGGGGTGCCGAGGCGGTGGTGCGTCAGGCCGCGCACACGGCCCGGACCGGGCGGCTGACCGCGGTGGTCGTCGCCGCGGACGAGGCCCGGCTGGACGCCGAACTGGCCGCCGCCGAACGGGATCTGCCGGGGGTGGCCGACGGCGGCGGGGAGTGGAGCACGCCGTCCGGCAGCTTCTGCACCGCCCGGCCGATCGGCCCCGGGGGCCGGGTCGCGTTCGTCTACCCGGGCGCGTTCGCCACGTATCCGGGTGCCGGGCGCGATCTGTTCCGGCTCTTCCCCGGTCTGCGGGCCGCCTTCGAGCGGGAGGCCGACCGGCCGGCCGAGCGGCTCAAGCACCGCTCGCTGTACCCGCGGGCGCGGGGACCGGTCGACCGGCGCGCGCTGATGCGGCACGAGGCCGAGCTGATCGAGGACATCCCGGTGATGCTGGCGTCGGGCACCAACTTCGCGGTGCTCCAGACCCGGCTGCTGCGGGACGTCCTCGGGGTCGCCCCCGACGGTGCGTTCGGCTACAGCCTGGGCGAGTCCAGCATGCTGTTCGCGACCGGCGTGTGGGCCGAGTCGGCGCGCGACGACGCCGCGCTCGCGGCGACGCCGCTCTTCCGCGACCGGCTGCGCGGACGCAAGGAGCTGGTCCGCGAGTCCTGGGAGCTGCCGGCGGACACCCCGGACGCGGCGGTGTGGACGACGCGGGTGCTGCTGGCCGGCGCCGACGCCGTGCGGGCGGCCATGACCGGCCTGGACCGGGTGTTCCTCACCCACGTCAACACCCCGCGGGAGACGGTGGTGGCGGGCGCGCCCGAGCAGGTCCGCGAGCTGATCGAGCGGGTGGGCTGCCAGGCCGCCAAGGCGCCCGCCAACCACGTGATGCACTGCCCGGTCGTCGACCCGGCGCTGGAGGGTCTGGCCGCGCTGAACGACTACCCGCTCGCCGACGACGTCCCGTCGCTGGAGCTGCTGTCCGCCTACGACTACGACACCGTCCCCGTCACCGACCGCGGTGAGCTGGCCGGGCGGATCGCGCACACGCTGCGCTCCACGATCGACTTCGCGCGGCTGGCCGGCACCGCCCACGAGCGCGGCTACCGCTACTTCGTCGAGGTCGGCCCCGGCGCCACCTGCACCCGCTGGATCACCGAGACCCTCGGCGAGCGGGCGCACCTGGCGGTGTCGGTGGACCGGCGCGGCGCGGCCGGTGCCGCGGCCCTCGCCCAGGCCCTGGCGCGGCTGATCGCCCACGGCCTGGACGTGGACCTGGGCGTGCTCTTCCCCGCCGCCGAGGCCGCCGCCGGGTCCGGGCCCGTCCTGAGGGTCGCCTGCGGGGGCGAGGCGACCGTGGAGCGGGTCGCCCGCGCGGCGGCCCCGCTGCTCGCCCCGACCGCTGACGCCGACTCCCCCGAGGTGACCGCCGACATGAGCCTGGTGCCCGGCAATCCGCCGAGCGACGACGCGAGGGAGGGCACGGCGCCGCAGGACACGCCCGTGCCGGCCGCCGAGGGGATCGTCATCGAGGGGACCCCCTTCGTCCACCTGCCCGAACCGGCCGGCGTGCCCGCCCTCGCGGGAGCCGTGGCGGCCCGGGCCGCGCACCTGGCCCAAGGTGCGCCCGGGGCCCCGGCCGCCCCGGCCGCCCCGGCCGCTCCGGTCGCCCGGGCGTCGGTGCCGGGGCCCGTGTCGCCGTTGCAGGCGATCGCGGCGAGCGTGGCGCACGCCCACCGGGCCGCGCTGCGGGCCCAGCACGCCGTGCTGGACGCCTCGCTGCGGACGCTGACGCCGTCCGGGCAGCCGGCGTACCCGGCGGCGTACCGGCCGCCGGCCGGCCCGTCCGGGCCGCAGGCGCCCGAACCGCCGGCGGCCGAGCCGCAGGCCACCGGGCCCGCGCCGGGGACCGGCGGCGACGGCAGGCCCGTGATCTGGGACGAGCGGGACCTGCTGGAGTTCGCGCAGGGCCGGATCGCCCCGGTGTTCGGGCCGGCGTTCGCCGAGGTCGACACCTACCCGAGGCGCTGCCGGCTGCCGGAGCCGCCGTACCACTTCGTCACCCGGGTCACCCACGTCAAGGGCGAGACCGGCGTGTTCGAACCGTCGGAGATCACCACCGAGTACGACGTGCCGGCGGGCGCCTGGTACGGCGTCGACGGCCTGGTGCCGTGCGCGGTCACCATCGAGGCCGGCCAGTGCGACATGCTGCTGATCAGCTACCTGGGCATCGACTTCCGCACCAAGGGCGAACGGGTCTACCGGCTGCTGGACAGCCGGCTGGTCTTCCACGGGCCGCTGCCGCGCGAGGGGCAGACCCTGCGCTACGAGATCCGCATCGACCGGTTCGTGTGGAACGGCGACAGCCTGCTGTTCTTCTTCAACTACCGCTGCTACGCCGACGGCGAGCTGATCCTCGAACTCCTCGACGCGTGCGCCGGCTTCTTCACCCCGGCCGAGCTGGAGGACTCCCTCGGCGTGGTGGAGACCGCCGCCGACCGGGCGCGGCGCGCGGCGATGACGCCGGCCTGGTTCAAGCCGCTGGCCCGCACCGACGTCACCGCGCTGAGCGGGGCGGACCTGGCGCTGCTCGCCGAGGGCCGTCCGGGCGAGGTGTTCGGGCCGCGCTGGGACCAGCGGGCGGACGGGCTGAACCGTTCGCTCAGGCTGCCCGGCGAGATGCTGCGCATGATCGACGAGATCACGTCGATCGACCGGCTCGGCGGGCCGCGCGGCCTGGGGCGCCTGTCGGCCGTCAAGCGGCTGGACCCCGACGGCTGGTACTTCCGGTGCCACTTCACCGGCGACCCGGTGCTGGCCGGTTCGCTGATCGCCGAGGGCGGTGTGCAGCTGCTCCAGGTGTACGCGATGTACCTGGGCATGCACCTGGTGCTGCCCGACGGGGAGTTCCAGTCGGTGCCGGGCCTGGAGACCGAGGTCAAGGTGCGCGGGCAGATCACCCCGGACATGCGGGAGGTCCGCTACGAGGTGGACGTCATCGAGCTGACGATGCTGCCGCGGCCCACGGTGATCGCGGACATCACCGTGTACGACGGGGACAAGCCGATCGTGGCGATGCGCAACTTCGGCGTCCGCGTCCAGGAGAAGCCGGGCACCCCCTACCGGCCGGAGGCCGGGGGCGTCCCCGCGTTCCTGGGCCGCCGCAACGAGCGGGGCGAGGCGGCGTTCATCAACGAGCTGCACCTCGCGCACGCCGCCAAGGGCGACCTCGGCACGGCGATGGGCACCGAGTTCGAGATCTACGCCGACCGCCGTGCGCCGTACATCCCCAACGGGGACTTCCGGTTCGTGGACCGCATCATGCGGCTCACCGGCACCCGCGGCGACCTCTCCCCGGGGTCGACGATGGCCACCGAGTACGACTCGCCGCCGGAGGCCTGGTACTACGCGGACAACGGCCCGGCGGGCATGCCCAACTGCGTCGTGATGGAGACCTCGCTCCAGGCGGCGATCCTGCTCGGCTACTACCTGGGCGCGACCCTGGCCAGCCCCGAAGAGGAGCTGTCGATCCGCAACCTCGACGGCCGGGCCACGTTCGTCAAGCGGCTCGACCTGCGCGGGAAGACGATCCGGCACGAGTCGGAGCTGCTGTCCAGCCAGGCGGTGCCCGGGGCCACCCTGCAGAACTTCCGTTACCGGCTGCTCGCCGACGACGAGGTGTTCTACGAGGGCGAGTCGCTGTTCGGCTACTTCACCGAGCAGGCGCTGGCCCACCAGGTCGGCCTGGACTCCGGCCAGTACGTGCCGCCGTGGCTGGAGTCGGCCGGCGACCGGCCGGCGGAGGGCGCCGTGCGGCGGCTGCCGGTGCGCGCCGACGACCGCTGGTTCGCGCCCGCCCCGGGCAGCGGGCTGCGGCTCGGCGACGGCCATCTGCGGCTGGTCGACGAGGTGACGCTGGTCGACGGCGGCGGTGAGCACGGCAAGGGCTATGTGTTCGGCCGGCGCGGCATCGACCCCGACGACTGGTACTTCGCCTGCCACTTCCACCGCGACCCGGTGATGCCCGGCTCGCTGGGCGTGGAGGCCGTCCTCCAGGGGCTTCAGGCCCTGGTGATCGAGTCCGGTCTGGCCGACGGCATGGGCCCGGTGCGGTTCGCCGTGCCGAAGGACGTGCCGATGGGCTGGAAGTACCGCGGGCAGATCCTGCGCGAGGACCGCGAGATGACCTTCGACGCGCACATCAGGGAGGTCCGGCGCACCGAGGGCCGGCTGACCGTCGTCGCCGACGCCAGCGTGTGGAAGCCGGGCCTGCGCATCTACGAACTCACCGACATCGCCGTGGACGTCGTTCCCGACGAGTCCGCCGAGGAGGACCAGTGACCACCGCCCCCGCCCGGACGACCGCCCCACCGGCCGCGCCCGTGCACACGGACCCGGCCGGGATCCACCACGTGCTCGGCGCCCTGGAACAGCCCTGCTACATCGTCGACACCGGACACGGCGTCGTCGGCGCCACGAACGCGGCTCCCGGCCCCGGCGGGCGGATCGTGGCCGCCGCCGGGCCGCTGCCGCCCGAGCGGCTCGGCTCCGCCGACTTCCGCGCCCGCAACGGCGTGGCGTACGCGTACATGGGCGGTGCCATGGCCGGCGGCATCGCCTCGGAGGAACTGGTGATCGCGCTGGCCCGGTCGGGGGTGCTGGCGTCCTTCGGGGCGGCCGGGCTGCTGCCCGGGCGGATCGACCGGGCGCTGACCCGGTTCGCCGCCGAGATCCCCCGTCTGCCGTACGCGGTCAACCTGATCCACAGCCCGAGCGAGGACGCCCTGGAACGCGAGGGCGTGGAACTGCTGCTGCGGCACCGGGTGCGGTGCGTGGAGGCGTCCGCGTTCATGGACCTCACCCCGCACGTGGTGCGCTACCGCGCCGCCGGACTGAGCCGCACCGCCGACGGCCGGGTGCAGATCGGGCACCGGATCGTCGCGAAGGTCTCGCGCGCCGAGGTCGCCGAGCGGTTCATGCGCCCGGCGCCGGAGGCGATCACCGCGGACCTGGTGGCGCGGGGACTGATCACCGCCGAGCAGGCGGAGCTGGCCCGGCGGGTGCCGATGGCCGACGACGTCACCGCCGAGGCCGACTCCGGCGGGCACACCGACCGGCGTCCGCTGACCGCGCTGTTCCCGGGGCTGCTGCGGGTGCGCGACACCGTCCAGCGGGAGCTGGGGTACGGGCAGCGGATCGGTCTGGGAGCCGCGGGCGGCATCGGCACCCCGCGCGCCGCGGCCGCCGCGTTCGCGCTGGGCGCCGACTATGTCGTGGTCGGCTCGGTGCACCAGTCCTGCCTGGAGTCGGGCACCTCGGAGGCGGCGCGCCGGCTGCTGGCGGGCGCGGGGCTCGCGGACTTCGAGATGGCCCCGGCCGCCGACATGTTCGAACTCGGCGTGGAACTCCAGGTGCTGAAGAAGGGCACCCTGTTCCCGATGCGCGCCAAGAAGCTGTACGAGCTGTACAAGGCGTACGACGGTGTGGAGGCGCTGCCCGAGGACGCGCGCCGGCAGCTGGAGCAGCAGGTGTTCCGCCGGCCGCTGGACGAGGTCTGGGCGGACGTCGAGGAGTACTTCACCCGGCGCGACCCGGACCAGCTGACCCGTGCCCGGCAGTCGTCCCGGCGGCGCATGGCGCTGATATTCCGCTGGTACCTGGGCATGGCGTCGCGGTGGGCGGTGACCGGTGAGGGCGAGCGCACGGCCGACTACCAGGTGTGGTGCGGGCCGGCGATGGGCGGCTTCAACGAGTGGGTGCGCGGCAGCTATCTCGCCGCGCTGGAGAACCGCAGGGCCGCCGACGTCGCCCACCACCTGATGCGGGGGGCGGCGTTCACCGCGCGGGTGCACCAGTTCGCACTGAACGGGGTGCGGCTGCCGGCGGCGAGCACCGAGTACGTGCCGGTGCCGCCGGCGGCGGCCGGGGAGGCACGGTGACGGCCGGGCGGGCGGGGGCGCCGTACGCCGCCGTCACGGAACTCGACCGGTCGCTCGGCGACCCGCGGGATCCGGGCAACCCGTACGGGTTCGCGGCGATGGCTCGCCGGGACGCCGCCGAGGCGTTCCCGCGGGAGCTGGCCGACCGGGTCGGGCCCTGGCTGCGCACGGCGTTCGTACCGGCCGCTCACGGCGGTGACCTGGTCTCCCTGGACCACACGCTGATGCTGGTGCGGGCGGCGGCCCGCCGGGACGCGGCGGTGATGCCGGCGACGATGTTCAGCATCACCGCGGCGGTCTGTGTGCTCGCCGCGGGCTCGGCCGAGCAGCGCGAGCGGGTGGTGCGGCTGCTGCGGGAGGGCGGCTCGGTCGGGTTCGCGCTGTCCGAGGAGGAGCACGGCGGCGATCTGCTGGCCAACTCCTGCACGGCCGTCCCCGACCCGGCCCAGGGCGGCTCCGGCTACCTGCTGGACGGCGAGAAGTGGCTGGTGGGGCTCGGCGAGCGCTGCCAGGCGCTGCTGGTGGTGGCCCGCACCGGGCGGCGCGGGCCGGGCGCGTTCTCGGCGCTGCTGCTGGAGGGCAGCGAGGTGGACAAGGCGCGCTCGGGTGTCCGGCAGCGGCCGGCCGGGATGCGCGGCGTCGACTTCGCCGGGTTCCGGTTCGACGGGCTGCCGGTGCGCGCGGACGCGCTGGTCGGGCGGCCCGGACACGGCCTGGAGATCGCGATGAAGGCGATGCAGGTGGTGCGCACCATGAGCACCGGGTGCAGCCTGGCCTGCGCGGACACCGGGCTGCGGCTGGCCTGGGACTTCGCCGTACAGCGGCGGGTGGGCGGGCGCGCCGCGAGCGAACTGCCGTATTCGCGGCGGGAGCTGGCGACGGCCGCCGCGCTGGTGCTGGCCGCGGACGTCGCGGCCCTGACGGCGGCGCGGGGCGCGCACGTGCTGCCCGCGGCGCAGTCCCTGTGGTCGAGCGTGGCGAAGAAGACCGCGACCGACTTCGCCGACGAGGTCTTCGCCCGCTGCGCGGACGTCCTCGGCACGCAGGGCGTGCTGCGGGAGGGACCGTACGCGGCGTTCGACACCGCCCGCCGGGACAATGCCGTGGTCCGCTACATCGACACCAGCCCGGTGGCGAACATCCGGCTGGTGGCCGCGCAGCTGGCCCGGCTCGCGGGGGCGGCGGGCACGACGTCCGGCGCGGCGTCCGGCGTGGGGGACGGCGACGAGTTGGCCCTCGGGCGGGTCTTCGACCTCGGTGCCGGGCTGCCCGAGGCGGACTGGGACCGGCTCCAGCTGTCGGACCGGGGCGGGGACCCGGTGCTGTCCCGGCTGCCGGCGGTGGCGGAGGCGGTGCGGCACGCGGTGACCGAGGGTGCCGCGGCGCCGGTCGCCGACGCGGCCCGGATCGTCGCCCGCACCCGGCAGCTCCAGGGCGCGGTCGACGGGCTGCTGCACGACGTGGCGTGGCGGCTGCGGGCCGGCAAGGAGGAGGGCGGCGGCCCGCCGGAGCTGGGCGATCTGGCGGAGCGGCTGTGCCTGCTGCACACCGCCGCGAGCTGTCTGCACCTGTGGTGGGCGGGCCGCGACCGCTCGCTGTTCGGGCTGCCGCCCGGGGACGCGGCGTGGCTGAGCCCCGTCCTGACGGCTGTGCTGGACCGGGCCGGCGGGCGCGTCACCCCGCTGCCCGACCCGGAGGCGCGGCGGCTGCTGGACGTCGTGACCCCCTTGTACGAGGAGAACCGCATGTTCTCCTGCACCGCCCCGCACCTGGCCTGACGGACCGTGCGCACCACGCAGGGAAGGAACCGCACCGTGACAGTCGACGACCTCGTCGCCCTGGCGGAGGGGCTGGAGGGCCACCTCGGGGACCCGCACGACGACAGCGCCCGCATGCCGTTCTCGAAGGTGCTCGCCTTCGACGAGCGGGAGGAGTTCCCCTACGAGCTGACCGATCTGCTCCAGGCCTGGGGCGTCCACGAGTACTGCCTGCCCGAGAGGTGGGGCGGGCGCGCCGGTGACGTGGAGGTGGGGTTCAACCTGGTGCGCCTGGTGGCCCGCCGGGACCCGACCACCGCGACCGCGCTGATGATCACCAATGTGGCGTTCATGCCGCACTGGATCGCCGCCGGCGACGAGCAGGGCCGGGCCGCCGTGCACGGCATCCGGCACGGCGCCCGGATGTCCTGGGGGCTGTCCGAACGCGGGCACGGCAGCGATGTGCTGGCCAACGAGATGCGCGCCGAACGGGTGCCCGGCGGCTGGCGGCTGACGGGCGAGAAGTACCTCATCGGCAACGCCACCATCGCCGACGTGGTCAGCGTCCAGGCCCGCACGAACGAACGCGGAGGGCCGGGCGGCTGGTCCGTCTTCGCGGTGGACCGGCGCCGCTGCCCGGCCGGCACCGTCGCGGCCCTGCCCAACGAGCGCCTGCACGGGCTGCGGGCCCTGGACATGAGCGGCATCCGGGTCGACGGCGTGTTCGTGCCGGAGGACGCCCTGGTCGGGGCCGAGGGGCAGGGGCTGGAGCTGGCGCTGAAGAGCGCCCAGGTGGCCCGGGTGGTCATCGGCTCCATCGCCCTGGGCGCGGTGGACACCGCGCTGCGGCTGACGATGGACTTCGCCGTGCGACGGGAGATCTTCGGGCAGAGGGTCGCCGACATCCCCTACTCCCGGCGCCAGCTCGCCGAGTGCTTCGCCGACCTGATGGTGGCGGACGCGGTGTGCAGCGGTGCCGTGCGCGCCCTGCAGAGCAACCCCGAGCAGGCCAGCGTGTACTCCTCGGTGGTGAAGTACTTCGTGCCCACGCTGCTGGAGCGCACCATGGGGCAGTTGTCGGTGCTGCTCGGGGCGCGTCTGTACCTGCGGGACCATCCGCACTTCGGCGTCTACCAGAAGATGCTGCGCGACCTTGCGGCGGTGTCGTTCGTGGACGGCAACACGGTGGTGAACCTGAAGAACATCGCCGCGCAGCTGGACGGGCTGCTGGGTACGGCGCAGGACGCCGGTGACGGGCTGCGGGCCGAGGCGGTGGAGCGGATCGGCACCATGTTCGGCCTGGGTGCCGAGCTGCCGGTGTGGCGTCCGGAGCGGCAGTTGCTGGTCAGCCGGGGCCGGGACGACGTCCTGCTGGCCCTGCCCGACGCGCTGGAGCGGCTGCGCGGCCTGGCGGAGCGTCAGCAGGGCCGTACGGAAAGGGAGTTGTTCCACCGGGCAGCGGAGGCCGGCGACCGGCTGCTGAAGGAGTTCGACCGGCTGCGCGGCGAGACGGCCCGGCTGAAGCAGGACGTGGGCCGCGGGTACGCCGGCACCGCCGAGCAGTTCCGGCTGGCCGAGCAGTACTGCGCCCTGCACGCGGGGGCGGCGGCGATCCATCTGGCGGTGCGCTCGCAGGGCGCGCTGGGCGAGGGGTTCCCCGACGCGGCGGTGCTGCTGCTGTGTCTGGAGCGGGTGTGGCGGCAGTTCCGCCCGACGGAGACGGTGACGGACCCGGCCGTCGTCGACCGGGTGATGGGGGTGCTGTCCGATCTGCACGGCCGGGGGCGGCTGTTCTCGCACTGGCCGGTCCGGGTGCGGGCCTCGGCCGGCTGGACGGCGTGAGCCCGGCTCCGGACGGCGGGCGGGACGGCGGGGGGGGGGGGGGGGGGGGGGGGGGGGGGGGGGGGGGGGGGGGGGGGGGGGGGGGGGGGGGGGGGGAGGAGCCCAGGGTCCCGGGGCGGGTGCCTCCTCAGAAGGAGGAGGG
>NZ_JBVIGC010000027.1:0-32494 GCF_055571015.1 Streptomyces sp. NPDC031049 | reverse complement strand
CGTTGTCTTTGTCGGGTGGAGGGGGTGGGGAGGGCGGTTATGAGCTGCTGCGCCCCGCCCCCCCCCCCCCCCCCCCCCCCGCCGCGGATCAGAGGTCCACCACCAGCCGGTCGCCGCGGGCCCGCGACACGCACGGGTAGACGACGTCGGTGCGTGCGCGTTCCGCGGGTGAGAGCACGTCGTCGCGGTGGTCGGGGGCGCCGTCGAGGACCCGCAGTTCGCAGGAGCCGCACAGGCCGTCCTCGCAGGAGGCGGCGAGGCCGGGCGCGGACTCGCGCAGCGCCTCCAGAGCCGACCGGCCGGCGGCCACGTGGACCACCTCGCCGGTGCTGCTCAGTTCGATGTCGAAGGAGCGGTCGGCGTCGGGCGAGGCCGGGCGGGCGCTCGGGGTGAACCGCTCCAGGTGCAGGGTGCCCTGCGGGCAGGTGCGGTCCATCAGTTCCTCCACGGCCCGCATCATGCCGTCGGGGCCGCAGCAGTGGACGGCCGTGCCCGCCGGGGCGGCGGACAGCAGGGCCGCCAGGTCGGGGCGGTCGGACTCGTCGCGGGCGCACACCTGGACCTTGTCGCTGCCGTACCGCTCCAGCCGGGTCAGGAAGGCCATGCCGGCCCGGCGGCGTCCGACGTAGACCAGGCGCCAGTCGGCGCCGCGCCGCTCGGCCTCCTCGATCATCGGCAGGAACGGCACGACGCCGATGCCGCCGGCGACGAACAGGTACCGTTCGGCGTCGGCCAGCGGGAAGTGGTTGCGCGGCCCGCGCACGGCGATGCGGTCGCCGGTGCCGAGCCCGTGCACCTCCAGCGAGCCGCCGCGGCCCTCGGGTTCCTTCAGCACCGCCACCCGGTAGCAGGAGCGGTCGCCGGGGTCGCCGTACAGGGAGTACTGCCGTATCCGGCCGGAGGGCAGCACCAGGTCGATGTGGGCGCCGGCCGTCCACGGTGCGACGGGCTCGCCCGAGGCGGGTTCCAGCCGCAGTGCGACGACGTCCTCGGCGAGGGGCTCGACGGCCGCCACGGTCACCGGCGTGTCCGGGGCCGCGGCGCCGGCGGGCCTCCTGCCCCGGGCGGCGGCCGCGTGGCGCCGTCCGCGGGGCGTGCGGCCCCACGGCTTGTACACCGACAGCAGGGACAGGAAGACCAGCAGGGCGAAGACCGGCGGGACGGTCCAGGCGAGCACGGCGGCCTCGGTGCCGGGCCGGTAGGTGCCGCCCTCGGCCTCGCCGGCGCGTTCGGCGGCGGTCAGCACCAGCGGGTGGGTGTAGACCCAGGCGAACACCGCGATCGACAGGGCGAGGACCCACTTGACCAGCACCCACCAGTGGCGCAGCAGCCCCCAGGGGGTGCCGCAGCCGAGCAGGACGCCGGTGACGCCGCTGACGAGGCTGACGATGGACACCGTTGTCTCGTCGAAGATGTACATCGCGTAGTACGCGCCTTCGGCGATGCCCGGGTCGGTGGTGAGGTAGCCGATCAGGGCGAGGGTGGCCATCGACATCGACAGGCCCATCCAGCCGACCGACGAGGTGATGTGCAGCGCGAGCGTCAGCTTCCGCCCCCGGGTGCCGAGGCGGAACTCCCCCCGCCGTCCGCGCCGCTTCCGCTTCCTGCCGTCCGGCCCCTCCTCGGGTGGGGGTGGCTGCTGACGCTGCGGCGGCCGGGTCGCCGGCCGGTCCAGTGCGGGGGTGGACACGATGACCTCACGTTCCCTTCGTGTCGGTGGGGGGTCGACAGGGGCCGAGGATCACAGGCGTTGCTGGAGTCCGGACGGAAACCGGGTGACCGGTTCCGGTTTCGCTTTCCGGATTCCGCCGGGAAAAGAGGCGGGGAAAGTGGCCGACTGACAACCCGCTGACATGCGTACCGAAAGCTGACAGTCCTTTGTCAGTTCCGTTCCTTTTCCCGCAATGGCGCAGGTGGCCGGGTTTCCCCCGGCACGAATGTGAGCTGATACGGCGTCAGAAGCAGTATTCGGACAGGCCGTTTCTTTGCCGCCGATGTGGCGTGAACCATAGTGTCGCCGCCCTGGCTCAGGAACACGCACGACGCTTCCGGAAAGGAATGGCGGCCTGTGGTGGTACGTCCTGTCGACCGAGAAACCGAGCGCGACACCGAAAGCCGTCGCCGTGAGCGGCGGCGGCCCGCTGTCGGGCTGGAGCAGCTGATCGAGCAGTGCCGGGCGGGGAACGTCAGGGCGTGGGAGCGGCTGATCCGGCTGTACAGCCCGGCCGTGTGGACCGTCGTGCGCTCGCACGGTCTCAGCCACGCCGACTGCGAGGACGCCTACCAGCTGACCTGGCAGCGGCTGGTGGAGCACATCCACACCCTGAAGCAGCCCGGCAGGGTCTCCGCCTGGCTGGTGACGGTGGCCAAACGGGAGGCGATCGCCCGGTCCCGGCAGTCCCGGCGGGTGGTGAGCGTCCCGGAGCCGGCCGACCTGGTGCGGGCCGCCGATCCGGAGCACGCCATGCCGGCGCCGGAGGAACGGGTCCTCGCCCGGGCGGACGGCGAGCGCCTTCAGGCCGTCCTGGAGGACCTGCCCGACCAGCAGCGGGAGCTGCTGGGGCTGCTCTTCGCCGAGCCGCCCCTCAGCTACGACCACATCTCCGAGACCCTGGGCATCGCCCGCGGGTCCATAGGTCCCACCCGGCGCCGCATCCTCGCCAAGCTGCACGGCGAGCTGGCCGGGCGGGACTGAGACCGGTGCGGGGCCGCCGGGACGCCCGAGTGGCGTTCCGGCGGCCCCGCTCGCGGGCGGTGACGCACCGTCAGGTCCTGGCGGGCCCGCGCAGCAGGAACACGGCGGCCAGGGCGGCGGCCGCGAAGGACACCACCGAGATGACGAGCATCCCGGCGTGCACCCCGTCGGTGAACGCCTGCCCCAGGGCGGCGTGCACCCCGTCGGGCGTGGCGCCGCCGCCGTCGGAGCCGCTGCCCGCCCGGTCCAGGACGACGTTGGCGACCGGGGAGGGCACACCGGCGGCGTCCAGTTCGGCGGGCAGCGCGTCCAGGAAGCGCAGGGAGAGCACCGCGCCGAGCGCGGCGGTGGCCAGCACGGAGCCGACCTGCCGGAAGGCGGTCACCGCGGAGGACGCGGCGGGCGCGGCGGGCGGCGGTACGACGGCCAGGGCGGCCGTCGTGGAGGGCGCGACGACCAGGCCGGAGCCGAGCCCGGCGAGCACCAGGCCGGCCGCGGTGACGCCGTAGGGGCTGTCGGGGCGCTGGAGCAGCAGCACCAGGCCGGCGACGCCGGTCAGCGCGCAGCCCGCCACCAGGAGCCGGGCGGCCCCGACCCGGCCGGCGAGCCGGGAGGCGAGGGCGGTGGAGAGCACGAACGCGGCCATGGCGGCGAGCAGCCGCACGCCGGTGTCGAGGGCGTCGGCGCCCTGCACCCGCTGGAGGAACTGCACCTCGAGGAAGGTGACCCCGACGAACGCGAACAGTCCGGCGGCGGCCACCACCAGCGCGGCGGTGTAGGGCGCCGAGCGCATCATGCGCACGTTGAGCATCGGCACGGGGACCCGGGCCTCGACGACGGCGAGCGCGGCGAGTGCGGCCACGGCGGCCACCAGGGCGGCGACGATGCGCGGATCGCCGTAGCCGACCCGGCCGCCGACGGCGACGCCGGTCACCAGGCAGCCGAGGCCGGCCACCGCGAGGAACTGCCCCGGCCAGTCCAGCGGCCGGCCCGGCACCCGGCTCTCGGGCACGGCGTACAGCGTGACGGCCACGGTCGCCACGGCGAGGACCGCGTTGACGAGGTAGACCGCGTGCCAGCCGGAGGCGTCCAGCAGGGCACCGCCGATGAGCGGGCCGAGGGCCAGTCCGAAGCCGGAGACCGACACCCACACCGAGATCTTCCGTCCGCGTTCGCGCGGGTCGGTGAAGGACGTGGTGATCAGGGCGAGCGAGGTGGGCAGGACGAGCGCCCCGCCGACGCCGCTGATCGCCCGGCCGGCGAGCACCTGCGCGTAGCCGTCGCTCGCGGCGACCACCAGGGAACCGGCGGCGAGCGCGGCGACGCCCAGCAGGAACACGCGGCGCCGGCCGAAGCGTTCGCCGAAGGCCCCGCCGGAGAGGACTCCGGCCGCCACCACCAGGGTGTAGGTGCTGGAGACCCAGCTGAGGTCGGCGGGTGCCACGCCCAGGTCGACCTGCATGGCGCGCAGGGTGGAGATGGCCGCGGTGACCTCGATGAAGGACATGAACAGGCCGAGGCAGCTGGCGAGGAGCAGCAGCCGGGGCCGGGCGGGCGGCGGGCCGGCCGCGGGCGGGGCGCCCCGGGCGGCGGCCGGGGCGCTGGGGGTGGGGGTCACGTCACTGCCTCCTCTCAGGCGGCGGCCCGGCCGTGCGGCGGGCGGGTCGCCACGACCGGGCCGTCGCCGCCCCGGTGGACGTGCCCGGTCGCCTTGGCCATGCCGAACAGCGGCATGTTCCGGTAGATGATGTGCAGGTCGTCGGGGCGGGTGACGTAGGCCTCGTGCCAGACGCCGACGTCCCCGCTGTTGCCTACGCTGCGGTTGAAGTTCCGCCAGCCGGGGACGTGTTCGGCCTGGGCGTTGCGGGCGTAGGCCATCAGGTCGTCGAGGCTGCGCCAGTACTGGAGGACGACGGTGGTGCGGCCGAACCAGACGTGGTAGCCGAGGAATCCGTGCTCCGAGCGCTGGTTGACCTCCTTGAGCATGGGCACCATGGCCCGGAACGCGGGAAGCCAGCGGTGGATCTTCCACCAGGAGTTGACGCGCATCCCGATCAGGAAGACGACGGTTCCCTCGGGCGGCGCGGCGGCGTAGCGGCCGGGGTAGACCTTCTGCCCCATCTCGGACGCTCCTTCGGGTCGGGGGTCGGTGGGGGGAGTCGGCGGTGCGGTGGGCGGGGGTGCCGGGCGGCCGGCGGGACTCGCCGGGCGGGCGCTAGAAGGGGTGGCGGCGCGGCGGGGTGCTCTCGGTGGTCAGGCGCCACTGGGTGAAGGCGTCCACGGCGGCGGGCCCGCCGAAGCGGCCGCCGTTGCCCGAGCAGCCGACGCCGCCGAACGGCAGGTGCGGTTCGGACACCACGGTCTGGTCGCCGACGTGGACCATCCCGGCGCGCAGCCGGCCGGCCACCGCGCGGGCCGCCTCCGGGGAACCGCCGTAGACCGCCGCGGCGAGGCCGTGGTCGGTGGCGTTGGCCAGGGCGACGGCCTCGTCGTCGTCGGCGAAGACGGTGACGGGGGCGACGGGGCCGAAGATCTCCTCGTCGAAGGCCCGCATGCCCGGGCGGACGCCGTCCAGGACCGTGGGCCGGTGCACCAGCCCGTCGGCGGTTCCTCCGCACACCAGGCGGGCGCCGGCGGCGACGGTGTCGGCGACGATCGCGCGCACCCTGGCCAGTTGGCGTGCGTCGATCAGGGGCCCGATGCGGGTGGCGGGGTCGGCGGGGTCGCCCGCGGTGAGCGCCTCGGCCTTCGCGGCGAGCGCGGCGGTGTACCGCTCGGCGACCGAGCGGTGGACCAGGTGGCGGCCGACGGCGATGCACAGCTGGCCGGAGTGGACGAAGGAGCCGAAGGCGCCGGCCGAGGCCGCGGCGTCGATGTCGGCGTCGGCGAGGACGACGAAGGGGTTGTTGCCGCCCAGTTCGAGCGAGACCTTCTTCAGCAGCTCCCCCGCGCGGCGGGCGACGGCCCGGCCGGCGGCGGTGGAGCCGGTGAAGGAGACCATCTCCACCTCGGGCGCCTCGACGACGGCCGTGCCGGTCGCGGCGCCGCCGGGCAGCACGTGCAGCAGACCGGCGGGCAGGCCGGCCCGCTCCAGCAGCCACGCCACGAACAGGCCGCCCACCAGGGGGGTGTGGGGGTCGGGTTTGAGCAGCACGGCGTTGCCCAGGGCGAGGGCGGGGGCCACCGAGCGCAGGGCCAGCATCAGCGGCATGTTCCAGGGGGTGATGACGCCCACGACGCCCAGCGGGACCCGCTCGGCGCGGGCGGTGCGGCCCTCGACGGCGCTGTCCAGGGCGACCGGTGCCGCGGCCTGGTCGGCGAGGCCGGCGGCGGTGGCCAGTTCGCCCATGGCGGCGCCCAGTTCCATCTCGGCCTTGGGGCGGATCGCGCCGGACTCCCGGGCGAAAAGGTCCAGCAGGTCCGGCGGCGGTTCGGCGAGGAGCGCGAGCGCCCGGCGCAGCACCGCGGCCCGCTCCTCGGGGGCGCGGGCGGCCCAGCCGGGCTGGGCGGCGGCGGCCTCGGCGGCGGCGGCCCGCACCTCGGCCTCGGAGGCCTCCGGCGCCTCGCCCACTCCCTCCTGGAGGAAGGGCCCGGAAGGGGCACGCGTGGTCATCGGCACTCTCACACTCTCCCCTCAGACTGACAGTTCTGACATGTCAAGGTTGACATGATCTAGAGAACAGTGTCAATATTTACATGTCAAGGGTGTCACTCACCGGATGGCTCAAAACGATGGATGGGGTGAAGGCGCCATGTCCCTGCGGATGGCACTTCTCGGTCTGCTGGTCACCAAGGGCCCGACCAACGGCTATGCGCTGACCAGGACGTTCGCCGAATCCCTCAGTCACGTCTGGTCGGCCCAGCACAGCCAGGTCTATCCGGAGCTGGCACGCTTGGCCGAGACCGGACTCGTCACCGTCGAGGACGCCGGCCCGCGCGGCCAGAAGCGCTACGGCGTCACCGAGGCCGGCCGGGACGCGCTGCGCCACTGGCTCACCGAGGTCGAACCCAACCGCACCGTGCGCAACGAGAACGCGCTGCGGGCCTTCCTGCTGCCCACCCTCGACCGGGAGGACGCGGTCCGGCTGGTGCGGGAGGAGGCCGCGTACTACCAGCGGCGTACCGAGGAGATCACCCAGCAGCGCGACATGCTGCGCGACCCGCAGAGCACCGGCTTCGGCGTGTACGCCGCCGAGCTGGGCGTGCGGATCTCCTCCGCGATCGCCGGCTGGGCCGAGTGGGCCGCCGCCCAGCTGGAGGCGGAGCGGTCCGGCGAGGAGGCCGGCAGCGACCGGCCGGCGGCCGGGGAACCCGGCACGGACACCGGCACGGACGCCGGCACGAGCACCCGCACCGGCACGGGCACCGACGCCCCGAAGGCCTCCTGACCGCGCGCCCGGGCTCCCGCCCCCGGAAGAACTCCGGGCGCCGGTGTATCCAGAGCTCCCCCGCCCCCTCTGTATCTGCGACGGCGACGACGCACGAGGGAGTGTGAGGGCACGTGACGGACACCGGGATCTGGCGTCTGCTCGAACCGAGTGCGCTGATCGACCCGCACCCCCTCTACCGGGCCTGGCGGGAACAGGGCCCCGTCGTCTGGGACTCCGGCATCGAGGCCTGGCTGGTCACCGGCTACGAGGAGGCGTTCACCACCCTGCGGGACGCCGAGACCTTCTGCCAGGACTGGCGCCGGGTCGGTGTGGACACCCCGCCCGCGCTGCTCAGCCTCCAGACCCTGGACCCGCCCGAGCACACCCGGATACGCAAGCTGATGCTCGACGGCTTCAAGGCCGCCGACCCGGCCCGGCTGACCGAGGCGGTCCGCACCGTGGTCGACGAGCAACTGGCCCTGGCGGAGAAGGAGGAGGACGGCTTCGACTTCGTACGGCTGGTCGCCGAGCCCGTCGCCCTGCGGGCCGTCACCACGCTGCTGGGCGTGCCGCAGCCGGACCGGGACTGGTTCGTGCCGCTGTCCAACGCCATCGTCGACGGCATGGACGCCAGCCTGCGCCCCGAGTGCTACGAGCCCGGGGTCGCGGCCCGCGCCGAGTTGTCGCGGCTGGTGAGCCGGTGGACGGAGGAACCGCTGCCGGACGGGTTCGCCCGGCACGTCCTGGCCGAGGCGCCGGGCGCCGGCGTGGACCGCGAGGTGCTGCTCAACTCGCTGCGGGTGGTGCTCCAGGCGGGGTTCCAGACCGCCAGCCGGTTCCTGGTCACCGGTCTGCTGACACTGTTGCGCATCCCGCCGGGCGAACGCGTCGTGGTGGACACCGACAAGGCCGTCCACGAACTGGTCCGCTACGCCGGCCCCGTGCACGTGGAGAGCCGCGCCTGCGTGCGCGACACCGTGCTCGGCGGGCGGCGGATCCGCAGGGGCGAGGTCGTCTCCTGCTTCCTCGGCGCCGCCAACCGGGACGCCTCGGTCTTCCCGGACCCCCAGACGCTGATCTGGGACCGCACGCCCAACCGTCACCTGGGCTTCGGCCGGGGCCCGCACGCCTGCCTCGGCGCGCAGGTCGCCGTGGAGGTCGCCCGCCACGTCTTCGGCACCGTCGGCCGCCGCTTCCCCGAGGCCCGGCTGCTGGCCGAACCCGTGCCCCGGCCCAACGTGACCGAGCACGGGATGTACTCCCTGCGAGTTTCGTTCTGACGGCCCGCCCCGGTCCGCCGGGGCGCCCGCCGGAACGAGCCACCCCCCACCACCGAGACCGCCAGGAGGTGACAGCGATGCGTCACGCCCACTGAACGCCCCGCCACGCGGGACGAGTCCCCCACACGCGGGACTGAGCCAGCACACGGTCTGCCGGACCCGGGACGCCCGGGTCCGGCAAGACCTGTGGCGCCCCCGGGTCCGGCAGGTCCGGCGGCGCCCCGGACCGGACGGCACGCACGAGCGAGGGGGAAGGCCTGTGGGAGGGACCGACGCCGGCCCGGCACCGGCTCCCGCGACCCCCGCCGCTCCCGCGAACCCCGGCTATCGGGCGGTGCTGCGGGCCCCCGGCATGCGGGCCGTGTTCGCCGCCCACGCCGTCTCCATGGCCGGCAAACTGGCCGCCGAGGTGGCCCTGTCGATCCTCGTCTACCAGCGCACCGGGTCCCCGCTGCTGTCGTCGCTGGTGCTGGTCTGCGCCTTCCTGCCCTACGCCGTCGGCGGCGCCGCCCTGTCCGCCGTCGCCGACCGCTTCCCGCCCCGCCGGGTCCTGGTCGGCTGCGACCTGCTGGCCGCCGGATGCGTCGCGGCCATGCTCGTCCCCGGGCTGCCCGTCGCCGCGCTGCTGCTGCTCCTGCTGGTCACCGGGTTCGTCGCCCCCGTCACCCAGGGGGCCCGCGCCGCGAGCCTGACCCAGCTGCTCGACGCGGACCTCTTCCCGGTGGGCCGGTCGCTGCTGCGCACCATCAGCCAGAGTGCCGTCGTCGCCGGATTCGCCCTGGGCAGCGTGCTGGTCGCCGCGATCGGCCCGCACTGGATGCTCGCCGCCGACGCCGCGAGCCTGCTGCTGTCCGCCGCCCTGATCGGCCTGCGCACACCCGCCACGCCGGCCCTCGCACCGGACGGCCGCCGCTCCGTGGCCGGTGTCCTCGCCGACTCCGCCGACGGCCTGCGGCACCTGTTCGCCGACCGCAGGGTGCGCCGGCTGGTGCTGCTGACCTGGGCCGTGCCCGGCTTCTCCGCAGTCGGCGACGGCCTTGCCGTCGCCTACACCACCCACGCCGGCGCCCCCGCCACCGCGGCGGGCGCCCTGTTCACCGGGTACGCCGCCGGCACGGTGCTCGGCGAGACGGCGGTGGCGCGGCTCGCGCCGGAGCGCCGGCGGCGGCTCGTGGTGCCGCTGCTGGTCTGCTCCCAGGCGCCGCTGGCCGCGTTCCTCCTGGCGCCGCCGGTGCCCGTCGCGGTGGCGCTGCTGGCCCTGTCCGGTGCCGGTTTCGCCTGCAACCAGGGCATCGACCCGCTGATCCTGGCGGCGACCGGACCGGCCTACCGGGGGCGGCTGTTCACCGTGCAGACCAGCGGCATGATGGCCGCGCAGGGCGCCGCCGTCGCCCTGTCCGGCGCGGCCGGCACCGTCCTCGCGCCCGGGCTGGTCGTCGGCGCGGCCGGGGTGGCGGGGACGGCGGTGGTGCTCACCCTGTTCCTGCGCTCGCGCGACCCGTGACCGCCGGGGCGGTCCACGCCTCCCGCACGGCGCGGGCCCGCTCCGCCTCGAGCCGGCCGGAGGGGCCGCGGGCGGCGGAGTCGACGTCCACGCCGAGGAAACGGGGGTGGGCGGTGAGGCGGGCGTAGTCGGCGGCGTTGGCCGCGTCCAGGCCCCCGGCCAGCAGGAAGGGCCGGGTGAGGCGGTCGGCGAGACCGGCGGCGGCCGTCGCGTCGAGGGGCTCGCCGGTGGAGCCGAGGGCGCCGTCGGAGGTGGCCGTGTCCAGCAGGAACACGTCGGTGCCGGTGCGCTCGTAGGCACGCAGCAGCGCGGCCTCCGGGCAGTGCCCCCCGCGCAGGTGCAGCACCTTGACGACGGTGAGTCCGGGCGGGCCGTGCCGCTTGAGGGCACGGACCAGGGCGGGGGGCTGGTAGCCGTGGAGCTGGACCCAGCCGATCCCGGTCTCGGCGAGGGCGGCGGTCAGCTCGTCGCGGTCCGTGGACAGGGTGACCAGTACCGGGGTCAGGGCGCCGGCGCGGGCCGCGGCGGCCAGGCCGGCCAGCCGGTCGGGCGGCAGCTCGGCCCGGCCGCCGGGGACCGCGTGCCACAGCCCGACCAGGTCGGCGCCGGCGTCGGCCAGGTCCCGGATCTCGCGCCGGGTGACGGCCCCGCAGAACTTGACCAGGGTCACGCCGCGCTCCCGCCGTGCGCCTCGGCGGCCAGGGAGCCGGCGGTGAAGCCGGTGCCGTCGCCCCGGAAGAGGCCGGGGTGCGCCGAGCGCAGAGCGGCGAGGACGTCCTCGTAGGGCAGGTCGTCGAACTCGCCGTGGTGGCGCAGGAACTCCATCTGGCGGCGGCCCTCGGCGTCGTAGGGGTGGTGGACGCTGTCGGCGGTGCCGTCGAAGTCGAGGGGCGCCATGCGGTACAGACGGCACAGCGTGCGGTTGAACACGGGGGTGGCCTTCACCCAGCGGCCGTCGAGGAACACCGACGTCAGGCAGTGCTGGTGGAAGACGTCGCCGCCGAGCAGCCGGATCAGGCGCGGGGAGGCCAGGTGGTTGCGGACGTCGGTGAGGACCAGGCGGGCGGGGACGCCGATGGAGCGCAGCGCGGCGGCGTACAGGACGGACTTGTGCAGGCACATGCCCGAGCCGGTGCGCAGGACGCCGCTGGCCCGCAGGCCCTCGCGGCTGAGGTCGGCGCCGTAGATCTCGTAGCGGATGCCGTCGCGTACGGCGTAGTACAGCGCCACGGCGCGTTCGGTGGCGGTCGCGGTGGGGGTCGTGCCGGCGAGGGCCGTGCGGACGAACCCGGTCACCTCCGGGGAGGTGTGGTCGAGGAAGGCGGTGGCGCGCAGGGCGGCGTCGGTCATGGGGTGTCCTAGGTCTTCGGGGTCCTTGGTGGCCGTGGGTCCTCGGTGGCCGTGGGGTCCTTCCCCGGGTCACAGGCCGAGCATGGTGGCGATGCGGTTGCGCTGGATCTCGGAGCTGCCCGAGTAGATGGTCCCGGCCACCGAGTTGCGCAGTTCCTTCTCGATGCCGTACTCGGCCATGTAGCCGTTGCCGCCGAAGATCTGCACGGCGGCGAGGGCGGAGGCGACGTTGGCCTCGCTGGTGACCAGCTTGGTGATGGCGACGTCCTCGGTGACGTTCTCCCCGGCGACGAGTCTCTCGGCGGTGCCGAACAGCCAGCGGCGGGCGGTCTCCACGCCGATCCGCATGTCGACGATGCGGTGGGAGACGGCCTGGAAGGACCCGATGGCCTGGCCGAACTGGGTGCGGGTGCGGGCGTGTTCGACGCAGCGTGCCAGGCGGTGGCCCATCTCGCCGGCGGTGACGGCGAAGGAGCACAGGATCTCCCACTTCATCACGTGGTCCAGGACCAGGAAGCCGCCGCCGACGCGGCCGAGGACCCGGTCGGCGGGGATCCGGCAGCCGTCGAGGAACAGCTCGCCGAGCGGGGAGGTGCGCAGGCCCATCTTGGGCACCGGGCGCCCGACGTCGAGGCCGGGGGTGTCCCGGTCGACGAGGAACGCGGTGATGCCGAGCGGGCCTCCGCGCGGATCGGTCCTGGCGTACACCACGAACACGTCGGCGACCGGCCCGTTGCTGACGAAGGCCTTGCCGCCGGTGAGGACGAAGGCGTCGCCGTCGCGTTCGGCGCGGGTGCGCATGGCCAGGGCGTCGGAGCCGCTGTCGGGTTCGCTGATGGCGTGGGCGCCGATCAGCTCCCCGGAGCAGATGCCGGGCAGGTAGCGCTCCTTGAGCGCGGCGGAGCCGAAGCGCTGCAACGGCACGCCGGTGCTGACCATGCTGGTGCACACCGAGAAGCTCAGCCCCGCGTCGCGGCAGCCCTCCCCCAGCCCTTCCAGTACGTACATCGTGGTGGGCAGGGAGCGGCCGAGGCCGCCGTAGCGTTCCTCGAAGGGCAGGCCGAGGATGCCGGTGCGGCGGACCAGCTCCCAGGTGTCCCGGGAGAAGGCGGCCTCGGCGTCCCGCTCGACATGGCCGTCGCTCAGCTTCTCGAGCCACGGGCGAAGACCCTGGCGCAGTGCCTCGTCGTCGTCGCTGAAGCGCATCTCACGCCGTCCCGGTCCCGGCGGGCGCCGGCTCGGGGGTGGGGGTGGTCACGGCGGGTGCTCCTTCCGTCGGGGTGCGGGGGTGCGGGCGCAGGGCGGCGGTGAACGCGGCCAGCCGGGCCACGGGGTCGCCGCCCGCCTCGAGGGCCCGCTCGATCTCGGCGACGGCCGCGCTGCCGATCACGGCGGCGTCGGCGCCCAGCCGCCCGAGCCGGTCGACGTCGGCGGCCGTGCGCACGCCGAAGCCGACGGCGACGGGCACCCGAGCGGCCGGGCGCAGCGCGGCGATCGTCCGGGTGAGGGCGGCCTCGTCGGGCGGGGCGGCGGTGCCGCTGCGGCCGTAGTGGGCGACCAGGTAGACGTAGGCGGAGGCGTCGGCGGAGGCGCGGGCGACGGCCTCGGGCCGGGAGACGGCGTAGCAGGTGGCCACGACGGGCAGCGCGGCCCGCGCCGCGGCGTCGAGGTAGGGCTCGCGCAGCCGGGGCGGCAGTCCGTGCAGCAGCAGCCCGTCGCAGCCGGCGTCGGCGGCACGGGCGGTGAAGTCGGTGAGTCCGGGGCCCTTGACGGTGTGGGAGAAGTCGGCGAGCAGGGCGACGCGCAGCCGGCGCAGGGACGGCCGCAGGGCCGCGACCGTGTCGAGGACGGCGGTGGCGGTGGTGCCGGCGTCCAGGGCGCGGCGGGCCGAGCGCCGCACCACGGGCCCGTCGGTGACGGAGTCGGGGAAGGGCACGGCCAGTTCGAGGCACTCCACGCCGGTGTCGTCGAGCATGGCGGCGAGGTCGGGAAGGAGGTCCAGGGGCGGGTCGCCGGCGTTGAGGAAGACGGCGAGGCCGGGCCGTCCGTCGCGGCGCCGGGGGAAGAAGCCCGGCGTCGGGGGCGCGGCGGGGGCGCGGCGCCCCGGGGACTCGGCGTGGGGCATGTCGGCTCCTCCTGGCGGGCGGGGTGCGGCTGGGGGCGGCTGACGCGTCGTCAAGGGCGGGGCCGGGGCTGGGTCGGTGGCCGGGGCCGGGGCTGTGGCCGGGGCGAGGGACGGGGCCGGACGCGACGACGCCGGGGCCGGGGCGAGGGACGGGGCCGGGTCCGAGGCCGGACGCGACGGCGCCGGGGCCGGGGCCGGGGCCGGGGCCGGGCTTGGGTGCCGGGTCATCACGCGGGGAGCAGCGCGTGGGCGACCCGCTCGCGGTCGACCTTGCCGGTGCTGGTCCTGGGCAGGGGGTCCTCGGTGACGCGCACCGTGGAGGGGATGGCGGCGCGGGGCAGTCCGCGCGCCAGGTGGCCGCGCAGCGCCAGGCCGTCGAGGCCGGCGCCGGGGTCGCGGCGCACCACGGCGTGCAGCAGCTTCCCGGCCACCGGGTCGGGCAGGGCCAGCACGGCCGCCTCGCGGACCAGTGGGTGAGCGAGCAGGACCGCCTCGACCTCCTGCGGATTGACGCGTACGCCGCGCACCTTGACCTGGAAGTCGGTGCGGCCCTGAAGGGTGAAGGTGCCGTCGGCGGCGCGGTGCACGAGGTCGCCGCTGCGGAAGTAGCGGCGGCCGGGCAGCCCCCGCGGGTGGGGGGCGAAGGCCGCACCGGCGGTGGTGCCGAGGTAGCCCTCGCTCTGGAAGGGGGTGGAGACGTACAGCTCGCCGCGGCCCTCCCCGTCGACGACCGTGCCGTCCTCGGCGACTACCAGGGCGTGCACACCCGGCAGCGGCCGGCCGATGGGCAGCGGGCCGGTGCCGGTGTCCCGGCCGGGGTCGATCTCGTGGACGAAACTGTCGTTGGTCTCGGTGCAGCCGTAGACGTTGTGCAGCCGGGCCGCGGGCAGCAGCGGGGGCAGTTCGGCCAGCAGCGGCGCGGGCAGCGCGTCGCCGGTGGTGAGGGCGTGCCGCACCGTGGGCAGCGGGCGTCCGGCGGCGGCGTCGGCGAGCAGCCGGTAGACCATGGGCACGGCCTGGACGACCTCGACCCGGTGCCGCTGGAGCAGGTCGAACAGGTGGGCGCCGCGGGTGGCGCGGCCGGGGTCGGCGAGGACGACCCGGCCGCCGCGGGCGAGGGTGGTCCACACGTCGAGCAGGCACAGGTCGAAGTTGAGCGGCGCGTGGTTGAGGACGGGGGTGTCCTCGGTGATGCCGAAGGCGTCGCCCGCCCAGGCGGTGAAGCGGTCGACGGCCGCCGCGGGCAGCGGGACGGCCTTGGGCACGCCGGTGGAGCCGGAGGTCGTCAGGACGAAGGCGGTGGTGTCCGGGCGGGCCGGTGCGGGGGCGTACGGCTCGGCCGCGGTGCCGTCGTCGTCGGAGGGGGTGAGCAGGCGGCGGACGCCGGCCGCCTCGGTGAGCCGGGCGCGGACGTCCTCGCCGAGGGTCGGCGAGGGCAGCAGCACCGGGCGGCGCTCCAGCAGGCAGGCGAGCACCAGGGCGAGGGTGGCGGGCGACTTGACGGCGAGGACCCCGACCGGTTCGCCGGCGGCGAGTCCGAGGGCCGCGATCCGGCCGCGTTCGGCGGTGGCGCGGGCGAGCAGGGCCGCGTAGCTGACCTCCTCGCAGTCTCCGGTCAGTGCCACGGCGTCCGGCCGGCGCCGGGCCTGTGCCAGGAAGCCGTCCACCAGCGTGGCGTTCATGCGCTGCTCCCCTGCCGTCGTCATCGCCGGGTCATCGCCTCGTCTTCGCTCGGTTCGAAACGCGTCGTCCGCCTCGATGGTCGGACCGGGTTCTGGAGCGGCGTTCGAGCCGCGGTGCAGGCGGCGGGCCGGGGGGACGCGGCGGGGACGCGGCGGTGCCGTGGACACAGGGGGGATGTGTCCACGGCACCTGGAGGGGTGGTCCGGGGCCGCGTCAGCTGCCGGGGGTCACCTCGCGGTCGATCCATTCCTGGGCGTGGCCGTACCACTGGCCGGTGGTGCGGTGCAGGTTGAGCACATGGCCGGTGCGGGGCACCACGAGGGCCTCCAGCCGGGCCTTCGGCCCGTACAGCGGGGCGGCGGAGGCGCGCAGGGCGGCGGAGCTGGAGCAGTCGCTGCCGGAGCCGCCGCAGATGAGCCGGTCGTTCTGGCCGACGACGACCAGCACGGGCACGGTGATGCGCCGGTTGAGGGCGATGTCCCCGTAGCCGGGGTCGGCCGGGTACACGTCGGGTTCGGGGTTCAGCTCGTCGCGGAGGACGACGCGCGGGTCGGCGGTGGTGTGGTCGTAGAACCAGGCCGCCTTCCCGCCCGGCGCGAGGGCCAGGTAGCCGTCGTCCAGTCCTCGCCGGGCCAGGAACGGCTGCTGGGCGGCGGTCCCGTACAGCGGGCCCATCGCCGCGAAGTCGGCCTCGTCGGGCGGGGCGCCCTCGCCGGTGAGGATCAGCCCGTCGACGGCGCCGGGGTGGTGGACGGCCACCATCCGGGCCACGGTGGCGCCGAAGGAGTTGCCGGCCAGGACCACCTTGCGGTGGCCGCGTTCCCTCAGCAGCCGTGCCAGGTGCAGCACGACCCCCTCGTGGGTCTTGTCGGTGAAGCGGGAGCTGTGCGGGGCGGAGCTGCGGCCGGTGCCCAGCCGGTCGATCGCCAGGGCGGCGTGTCCGGCGCGGGCGGCGGCCTCCGCGTAGGAGGGGCCGCGGGGGTTGCCGCGGACCGTCCAGTACGTGTGGTCGTAGGTGCCGCCGTGCAGCAGCAGTTGGGCGGTGGTGGCGCGCCGGCCGCGTGGTTCGCACAGGGTGCCGGCGATGCGCTGGTCGGCGCGGGCGCCCGGGGTGAGGGGGACCTCGGCGGTGAAGGGCGCGCAGCGGACGGCGGTGGTGGCGCGGGGGCCCTCGGCCGCCGCCGTGGGGGTCGTGGTGAGCGCGGTCGCGGCGATCGAGGCCGCACCGGCCACGGCGGTCAGCCTGGCTCGAAGGCGCAGAGGCATGGTGTCGTCTCCGCAGGTGGGGGTGAGCGGGGGGTCAGCTGGTCAGGTTGCGGAACCGGCGTACGGACAGCGGGAAGAAGACGGCGAAGATGACGGCCGGCCACACCACGGCCATGAGGGTGGCGTGCTGCGCGATCCAGGAGTCGCCGCCCCAGCCGGGGTTGCCGAACAGTTCCCGGGTCGCGGCGACGGTCGAGGACAGCGGGTTCCACTCGGCGATGGTCCCCAGCCAGCCCGGCATGGTCGACGGTGCGACGAAGGCGCTGGTGAGGAAGCCGACGGGGAACTCCAGGGTCTGCACCAGGGTGATGCCCTCCGGTCCCTTCATCAGCAGGCCGAAGTAGATGCCCATCCAGGTCAGCGCGAACCGCAGCAGCAGGAGCAGGCCGACGGCGAACACGGTCTCGGCGGCGGTGCCGTGGGCCTCCCAGCCGACGGCGAGGCCGACGGCGAACAGCACGGCGAGGGCGAGGACCGAGTTGAGCATGTCGGTGACGCACCGGCCGACCAGCACCGCGGAGGGTGCCATCGGCATGGCACGGAAGCGGGAGGTGACGCCGCGGTTCTTGTCGGCGGAGACGGCGGTGACGGTCTCGCCCATGCCGAACACCATGGTCATCACGAACATGCCGGGGATGAGGAACTCGCGGTAGTTCCCGCCGCCCGGCACCTGCATGGCGCCGCCGAAGAAGTAGCCGAACATCAGCACCATCAGCACGGGGAACAGCAGCCCGCTGATGACCGTGCCGGGTTCGCGGGTCCAGTGGGTCAGGCCGCGCAGGGTGACGGTCCAGCCGTCGGCCAGCGCCCAGCGCAGGCGCCCGAAGGGGCCGCGGGGCAGGTCGGGGATGGCGACGCTCATGCCGCTACGCCCTCCGTCTTCTTCTCGTCGCTGGTGTTCGGGTCGGTCTGCTCCGCGGTGGTGCCGGTGGCGGAGCCGGTCAGGTGCAGGAAGACCTCGTCGAGGGTGGGCCGGCGCAGCGCGATGTCCTCCGCGGCGATGCCGGCGGTGTCCAGGACGCGGACCACGTCGGTGAGGGCGGCGGCCCGGTCGCGGACGGGGACGGAGATCTGCCGGGTGTCCTCGTCGGTGACGACGTCGCCGGTGGCGACCGGGGCGAGGACGCCGGAGGCGGCCGGCAGGTCGGCGGCCCGGCGCACCACGACGTCGACGCGGTCGCCGCCGATGCGGCCCTTGAGCTGGTCCGGGGTGCCCTCGGCGATGACCCGGCCGGAGTCGATGACGGAGATGCTGTCGGCGAGCTGGTCGGCCTCCTCCAGGTACTGCGTGGTGAGCAGCACGGTGGTGCCGCCGTCGACGAGGGCGCGGACGGCGTCCCAGACCTCGTTGCGGCTGCGCGGGTCGAGGCCGGTGGTCGGCTCGTCGAGGAAGAGCACCGGCGGGGCGAGCACCATGCTGGCCGCCAGGTCCAGACGGCGGCGCATGCCTCCGGAGTACGCCTTGACGGGCTTGGTGCCGGTGTCGGTGAGCCGGAACCGCTCCAGCAGTTCGTCCGCGCGGCGCCGGGCGGCGGCCGGGGACAGGTGGTAGAGCCTGCCGAACATGACGAGGTTCTGCCGGCCGCTGAGGACCTCGTCGACGGCGGCGTGCTGGCCGACGAGCCCGATGCGGTAGCGGACCTCGGCGGCCTGGCGGGCGACGTCGAAGCCGGCGACCTCGGCGCGGCCGGCGTCGGCGGTCAGCAGGGTGGACAGGATGCCGACGGTGGTGGTCTTGCCGGCGCCGTTGGGGCCGAGCAGGCCGCACACCGAGCCCTCGGGCACGACGAGGTCGAGCCCGTCGAGCACGGTGGCCTTCCCATAGCGTTTGCGGAGCCCTTCGGCGACCACGGCCGACTTGCTCGATTCCACGTGTCTTCCTTTCGTCGCGGGGGAACCGGCTTCGTCGCGGGGAAACCGGCCGTCGTGCGTTCCGGCTCAGTAGGGCCCGATGAACCCGGCGTCCACGCCGGCCAGTGCGGGCACGGCGGACCGGTCGCCGCCGACCAGGTCCAGACAGGCGTCGGCGATCTTCTGCGCGCCGGGGTGGAACGCCTCCTCCAGCGGCCAGGACACCGGTGCCGGGCAGTCCGGCGGGGTGACCCGGCGCACCGGGGCGCGCAGCGCCTCGGGGACGCGCTCGGCGATGACGGCGGCGACCTCGGCGGAGAAGCCGTAGCGGGCCCAGCTGGTGTCGGCGATCACGACCCGGCCGGTGCGGGCGGCCGAGGAGCAGATGACGTCCTCGTCGAGGGGGCGGACGCTGCGCACGTCGACGACCTCGACGCTGACGCCCTGGCCGGCCAGCAGGTCGGCGGCGCGCTCGGCCTCGTGGACCATCAGGGAGGCGGCCACGACGGTCACGTCGGTGCCGGGGCGGGCGATGCGGCCCTTGCCGAACGGCACCGCGTACGGCTCCTCGGGGACCTCGCCCTCGGTGGCGTACAGCGAGCGGTTCTCCATCAGCACCACGGGGGTGTCGGAGCGCAGGGCGGAGGTCAGCAGGCCCTTGGCGTCGGCGGGTGAGGCGGGGGCGGCCACGTACAGGCCGGGGAAGTGACCGAAGACGGAGTGCAGGCTCTGCGAGTGGGTGGCGCCCTGCCCCCAGCCGCGGCCGACGACGCCGCGCATGACGACGGGGACGCCGCCCTGGTCGCCGTACATGTAGCGCCACTTGGAGGCGAGGTTGATCAGCGCGTCCATGGCCAGGAACATGAAGTCGGCGCGGGTGTGCACCACCAGCGGGCGCAGCCCCTGGTCGGCGGCGCCGATGCAGATGCCGGCGACGGCGTTCTCGCTGTTGGGGGTGTCGATGACCCGGGCGGCGCCGAAGCGCTCGTAGGCCGCGCGGGTGGTGCCGTAGGAGCCCTTGGCGTCGTCGACGTTCTGTCCGGCGACGACGACGGAGGGGTCCGCCTCCATGCACTGCACGGTGGCCTCGGCGATCGCCTGCCAGTACGTGAGCGTCCGGCCCATCGGGTGTTCTCCTGTCAGCTCGCGTGGACGGGGCTGCCGTAGGCGCCGTCGGTGAGGCGGTCGACGGCGGGGAAGGGGGCCGCCTTGGCGGCGGCGACCGCGAGGCGGGTCTCGTCGCGGAACTCCTCGTCCCAGGCGGCGAGCCGGTCCTCGACGTCGGGCGCGGCGGGGCGCAGGGCGTCCGCGGCGCGGCGCACCGGGCAGCGCTCCAGCCAGCTGTCGACCTCCTCGCGGGGGCGGTCGATGCCGGTGTCGTGGCCGGGGCCGACGTGCTCGCGCCAGCGGTAGGTGTCCAGTTCGAGGAAGTACGGGCCCTGTCCGGCGCGGCAGGCGGCGACGGCCCGGCGGGCGGCGGCGTGGACCTCGGCGACGTCGTTGCCGTCGACGCGTTCGGCGGTGATGCCGAAGGCGCGGGCGCGGGCGGTGACGGAGCCGCCGGCGGGCTGGCGGGCGGCGATCGGCGAGGAGATGGAGTAGGCGTTGTTCTCGCAGACGTAGACGACCGGGGCGCGGTGCACGGCGGCGAAGTTGAGCGACTCGTGGAAGACGCCCTCCTCGGCGGCGCCGTCGCCGAAGAACGTCACGACGACCTGCCGCGAGCCCTGCCGGCCGAGCGCCCAGGCGGCGCCGGTGGCCACCGAGATCATCTCGCCGAGGATCGCGGCGGACCCGGCGAAGCCGGCGGCGCGGTCGGTCAGGTGCACGGAGCCGCCGCGTCCGCGGGCGCAGCCGGTCTCCTTGCCGTACAGCTCGGCGACCATGCCGGCGAGGTCGCCGCCCTTGGCGAGGTAGGCGGCGTGGCTGCGGTGGCCGGTGTAGACGAGGTCGTCCTCGCGCAGCGCGGCGCACACCCCGACGGCGGCGGCCTCCTGGCCGATGGAGAAGTGCACGGGGGTGCGCATCTGCTGCTCGTCGCGGTACAGGTCGGCGAGTTCCTCCTCGACGCAGCGGATGCGCACCATCTCCCGGAGCAGCACGGCCGGGTCCGTCACCGCTTCCTCCGGTGTGTTGGGGGTCGGCACGGCCTTCGGTCACCTCCGCAGGTCGGCAGCCGGATCAACGGCAGGGGGTTTGTGGGGCCGATGGTCGCGGGGGCGGGTGGAGCGGGACTGGAGCGGGACCGGAACGCGACGGGGCGGCCGGGCGGGCTCCGCCGAACGCGCGCTCCGCCCGGCGGTACGGGCACCGGCCGCGCGCAAGCGAGCGGGCGAGCCCGCGTGGGGGTGGGCGTACGAGCCGCGCGGTGGTCGGCGGACGAGCCCGCGCGGTGGCGGGGTGGTGGCGCGCTCGGCTGCGGACGTCCCGTGCGGCGTCCGGGCGGGCGGGGTGGGCGATGCGGCCGGTGACGGCGTCGGGGGCGTCGGGGCGCGTGCCGGGCGGCGGGTGGCACGCGGCGGGACAGGGCGGCCGGTGGTGGTGTGGTCGGCGTCGGGGGGCGTGGTGGGTGGTGGGCGGAGTGGTGGGTGCTGCGGGGGCGGCGTGGTGGGTGGTGGGGGGTGTTCGGGCCGGGGCGGTGGGGCTCGACCGGGGCTCCGTCGTCGGGGTCTAGCCTGCGCCTGCCACGCAGGCCACTGAGCAGAGAGGTGCCGTCCATGGCTTTGGCTTCGGCGGAGAGGGAGTTGGGGCGCCGGCTCCAGCTCGTGCAGGGAATCCACTGGCTGTACGGGGCGCAGGGCGACGCGTACGCGGCCCTGTTGCGGGGGTACGGGGGCGATCCGCGGCAGGCGTACGCCCGGGCCCGGGCCGCGGGGCCGCTGTGGCGCAGCCGGCTGGGCACCTGGGTGTGCGCGGGCTACGCGCCGGCCCGCCGCCTGCTCCGGGTGCGTGCCGGTGCCGGGCCCGCGGCGCAGCCGCAGTCGGCGCTCGCCTGGGACGAGGGGCTGCCGGAGGCAGGGGCGCCGGCCGATGCCGGGCGGGTGCGGGAGTCGGCCGAGCGGGCCGCCGGCCGGGCGCTGGCGGGGCTGGGGGGCGAGGTGGACCTGGTGGCCTCCGTGGCGGCGCGGGTGCCGGTGGAGGTCCTCGCCGACCTGCACGGGCTGTCCGGCGCGGACCGCGAGCGGCTGGCCGAGGCCTGTGCGGGGGCGGCGGGCGCGCTGGACGCGGCCCTGGCGCCCCCGGCCTACGACGACGCCGTCCGGCTGCTCGACGCGGTCGGTGTGCTGCGGGAGCTGCTCGGTGACGCGGCGGCCCGGCAGGCGGTGGTGGGCGTGCGGGCGGCGCGGGAGCTGATCGCGGGCGCGCTGCACGCGCTGGTCTCCGTGCCGGAGGCCGGGGCGGCGGCGCCGGACCCGGCACGGCTGGTGACCGAGACGCTCCGGCACGATCCGCCGGTGAAGCTGCACGCGTTCACCGTCGCGGAGGACGTGGAGGTGGCCGGGGAACGGATGGCCGCCGGGGAGCAGGTGGCCGTCCTGGTGGGTGCCGCCAACCGCGATCCGGGCACGTTCGCCGCGTCCGACCGGTTCGCCCCGGACCGCTACGCCGCCGACGGCACGCCCGAGCCCCTGGTGCCGGCGCCGCACGGGGTCGCCGTGGAGGCCTTCGCGCGTGTCCAGGCCGAGGCGGTCCTGGCGGCCGTGGTCGCGTCGCCGCAGGGGGTGCCGGGCGCCGCGGGGAGCGCGGTACGGCTGCCCCGTTGCCCGGTGACGTGGGGGCTGGGGCGCGTCCCGGCCCGCGTGGCGGGGTAGCGGGACAGGGGCGACGCCCGCACCCGCCTCAGGGGCGACGCCCGCACCCGTCGCAGGGCCGGCGCCCACACCCGTCGTGGAGCGCCGGTCGCACCCGTTGTTAGGCGCCGGTCGCACCGTCACAGGGCCGGCGCGCACCGACGCGGCGCACCGCCCGCACCGACGAGGGGCCCCGGCCGTCCGGCCGGGGCCCCTCGTCGTGCGCGCCGCTCAGGCGGCGCGTTCCTGGAAGACGGTGTAGAGGTTGGGTTCGCCCTGACTCAGCTCCCGCAGGGCGGTGCGGTGTGCCGCGAACTCGGGCTGCTTCAGCGCCTGTTCGAAGGAGGCGCGGTCCTCCCACTCGGCCACGTTGACGTACGCGCCGGGCTCGTCCGCGTGCTTGAGCAGGCGGTGGCGGATGAAGCCGGGCTGGGCGCCGAAGAACTCCGACGTCCTGGCGAAGGCCGCTTCGAACTCGGCCGGCGGGCCGGTGACGGTGAAGCGGTTGACGAAGACGATCACGGCTGCTCCTCTCCGGTGGGTGCGCGGTGGGTGCGCGGTGGGTGCGCGGTGGCCGCGCGACGGGTGCGCCGGCGGCCGTCAGCGCACCGCGGCGGGGGACTTGGCGGCCGTGGCCGCCTCGGGGGCCGGCTGCGTACGGCCGGCGGGGGCCGACCGCTGCGGCAGGCGGGCCAGCACCAGGCCCGCCGCGATGACGGCCATGCCGAGGACCTCGCGGGCACCCAGCGCGTAGTCATCCAGCAGCACCATGCCGAGGGTGAGCACGATCGGCACCGCGTACATCACGCTGGACGCCTTGGCGGCGCCCTCCTCACGGATCAGCCAGGCGAAGCACATGTAGATCAGGCCGGTGTTGAGGACGCCGAGCACCAGCAGGGCGCCGATGATCGAGGCGGAGAAGTGCGGGGTGGAGTCGAAACCGCCGTTGGGGAGGTTGATCCCGGCCCAGCCGACGCCGATGACGGCCTGGGTGGTGGCGAGCACCAGCGGCGTCATGGACCGGCCGCCCTCCTCGGCGGGGCCCATGAGCTTCTCCATCAGCAGCATGGACCAGCCGTAGGCGACGGCGGCGACGGCGTTCACGGCCGCGCCGGCCGACAGCCACTCGGCGCCCCAGGGCGCGTAGAGCACGATCACGCCGGCGAAGCCGACGACGAGGCCCGCGATCACCCGGGCCGGAACGCGGTCGGCGCGGCGGGCCGCCAGGTAGAGCAGGACCACGCACAGCGGCACGCTGGCGTTGAACACCGACACCATGTCGGCGTCGGCGCCGACGGCGTCGTCGACCAGCTCGACCAGCAGCACCGGCAGGGCGTTGGCGAGGAAGGCGATCAGCACCAGCCGGGCCCACACGCCCGCCCCGCGCGGCAGCCGGTCCCGGCTGAACGCCAGGATGCCGAGCATGGCCACGGCGCCGACGAGGATGCGGAAGAAGCTGAACTGGGCGGAGTTCAGTCCCCCGAAGACGATCTTGATCCAGAAGTAGCTGGAGCCCCACATCAGGGCGACGGCGGCGAAGCGCGCCGCGGAGTCGAAACGCACGGCGTTTCCTCCCGTGTCTCAGCGGCCCGAGGTGCGCGGGGCACCGGCCGGTCGGATGAAGAGCGCGACGACGAACGCGGCCACGGCGAAGCAGGCGCCCGCGGTGAAGCTGGCGGACATGCTCTCGAGGAACACATGGCCCTGGACGGCCTCCTCGGGCAGGCCGGCCGGCGGGTTCTCGGCGGCGGCGCTGCCGGCGCGGGCGGCGACGGTGACCAGGACGGCCAGGCCCAGCGAGGCGCCGACGGTCTGGAGCGCGTTGTGCACGCTGGAGGCGGCACCGGCCTCGTCGCGGCGCAGGCCGGAGGTGCCGAGGACGGTGGTGGGCAGCACGCAGAAGGCCATGCCGGTGCCGAAGAGGAGCAGGGCGGGCAGGGCGGTGTCCCAGTAGCCGGAGCCGGCCTCCAGGCGGGACAGCCACAGGTTGGCGGCGACGAGCAGCGTGGCGCCGGCGAGCATCAGCCGCTTGGCGCCGACGGCGCGCTCCAGGCGGACGGCCGCCCCGGACATGGTGATCATCGCGATGGCGACCGGGGTGAGGGCGACGGCGGAGGTGAGCGGGCCGTGGCCGGCGATGTGCTGGAAGTACTGGATGAGGAAGAACATGGTGCCGATCAGGGCGCCCTGGACGGCGAAGGTGCCGGTGTAGGCGGTCAGCCGGTTGCGGTCGGCGAACAGCCGCAGCACCACGATGGGCTGCTCGGCGCGCCGCTCGACGAACCAGAACGCCGCGAGCAGCAGGACGCCGGCGGTGAGGGTGCCGACGACCAGGGAGTCGCTCCACGGGTGTTCGGCGACCCGGGCGAGACCGAAGACGAGGGCGGCGGCACCGGCGGTGGACAGCACCGCGCCGGCGAGGTCGAACCGGCCGCGGGTGCGCGGGGTCTCGGCGATGACGAGCGGGGCGAGCAGCAGGATCGCCACGCCGATGGGCACGTTGAGCAGGAGCACCCAGCGCCAGGAGCTGAGGGAGGTCAGCGCGCCGGACAGCAGCAGGCCGCCGGCGGTGCTCAGGGCGCCGACCGCGGTGCACACCGCGATGGCCTTCTTGCGTCCGGCGCCCTCGGGGAACAGGCTCAGCACGAGGGCGAGCGCGCTGGGCGCGGCGAACGCCGCCCCGATGCCCTGGACGGCGCGTACGGCGATGAGGAACTCGCCGGAGGGTGCGAGGCCGCGCAGCGCCGCGGCGGCGGTGAACAGGGCGACGCCGGCGAGGAAGACCCGGCGGCGGCCCAGCAGGTCGCCGGTGCGGCCGCCGAGCAGCAGCAGTCCGCCGAAGGTGAGCAGGTAGGCGTTGAGGACCCAGCCCAGGCCGACCGGGCCGAGGCCGAGGTCCTGGCCCATGCCGGGCAGGGCGATGTGCACCATCGACTCGTCGATCATGATCATCGCGTTGCAGGTGGCCAGCAGGCCGAGCGCGAGTCCGGCGCGGGCCGTGGTGGCCGGTTTCGGCGGCGCCGTGCCGAGCGCCGGTGGTTCGGTGACGTGCGCGGACATGCCGTGCCTCCAGGGGACGTGGTCGGGCGGACGGTGCCGGTTGCGGCGGCGCGTGAGCGGCCGCGGGACCCCGGCTCCGACGGTCCATCCACGGCACGTGCACGGCGCCTGGACACCGTCCCAACGGCCGCTAGAGCCGTCTTCGAGCCACGGTGGCTAACGTTCGCCGGTATGACGGAACGTCAGGAAAAAGCAGGACGAGGGCGCGTGGCCGTGGTCACCGGCGGCGGCACGGGCATCGGACGGGCGACGGCGAGGGCGCTGGCCGCGGACGGGGCGCGGGTGCTGGTGGTGGGCCGCACGGCGGACACGCTGGCGGGCACGGCGGCCGGACACGGGGCGGCCGTGCGGACCCTGGTGGCGGATCTGACGGACGACGGCGCCCCGGAGCGGATCACGGCCGCGGCGCTGGACGCCTTCGGCCGGCTGGACGTGCTGGTGCACAACGCGGCGGCGGTGCTGCCCGAGCCGGCCGGCGCGGTGACGCGGGAGCACGCCCGGACCCAGGTGGAGACCAATCTGGTCGCGCCGGTGATGCTGACCCGGGCCGCGCTGCCGGCGCTGGCCGCGGCGCGCGGCACGGTGGTGGCGGTGGGCACCGCGGCGGTGCAGGGGCGCCGGGCGTTCGCGGGACTGTCGCTGTACGGCGCGACGAAGACGGCGCTGGACTTCCTGGTGCGTACCTGGGCGGTGGAGCTGGCGCCGCTGGGGGTGCGCGCGGTGGGGGTGGCGCCCGGCGAGACGGACACCGGCATCGGGGAGCGCATGGGGTGGAGCGCGGCGGACATCGCCCGCCACCAGGCCGAGGCGGCGGCGCGCACGCCCTCGGGCCGGGTGGGCCGGCCCGAGGACGCCGCCTGGTGGATCGTCCGGCTCACCCGGCCCGAGGGCGCCTGGGCGAGCGGCACGGTGGTGGCCGTGGACGGCGCCGCGTCGGTGGTCTGAGGGACTGCCGTCCGGACCGGGACGCGTCCGCGTCCCGGTCCGGACGACGGGCACTAGGCGGCGGCCTCGGCGGTCAGCCGCTCCAGCTCGCGCACCGCCTCGTTGGGCGTGGGCTCGGCGAGGATCTCGGACCGCACCCGGTCGGCGGCCTTGGTGAAGGACTCCTCGGTGAGCAGCCGGGCGACGGCCGTGCGCAGCGCGTCGACGGTGAGGTCGGCGGCGGGCAGGTACAGCCCGTAGCCGAGTTCGGCGACGCGGCGGGCCTTGGCCACCGTGTCCCAGCCGTAGGGCAGCATCAACTGGGGCACGCCGTGCACTTCGGCGGTGGCGCGGGTGCCGATGCCGCCGTGGTGGACGACCGCCGCGCAGGTCGGCAGCAGGTCGTTCAGCGGTACGAACTCCTCCAGCCGTACGTTGTCCGGCACCGGGCCCAGCTGGTCGCGGGCGTCGGCGCCGAGCGTCGCGACGATCTCGGCGTCGAGGCCGGCGAGGCCGTCGAGGAGCGCGCCGAAGGAGAACGGCGCGTGGTCGAGTTCGCCGGACAGGCCCAGCGTCAGGCAGACCCGGGGCCGCTCGGCGGGGGCGCGCAGCCAGCCCGGGACGACGGAGGCCCCGTTGTGCGGCACGTGGCGCACGCCGACGGTGCGCAGCCCGAGGTCGAGGCGTGAGCCGGGCGGGGTGATGTCGATGGTCCACTGGCCGGTGACCATCTCCTCGGTGAAGCCGAGGTGGGGTGCGTAGCGGCGCACGGCCCGGCCGAGCCATTCGGCGGTGGGGTCCTGCACGGGTCCCGGCAGGGCGGCGGACTGGCGCAGGAACTCCTGACGGGCCCGGACGGTGATGTCCACGCCGTGCAGCAGCCGGGCGTGCGCGGCGCCGACGGCGCGGGCGGCGACGGCGCCCGCGAAGGTGTGCTGCTCCCAGACGACCAGGTCGGGGCGCCAGTGCCGGGCGTAGGCGACGAGGTCGTCGAGCATGGCGTCGTTGCTGACCGACGCGTACAGGGAGGCGACCGCGATGTTCTCCAGGGCGAGCAGGGACTCGTGGGTCCACTGTCCGGGGTCGTCGCGGGTGAAGTCGAAGCCCTGCACGTGGCCGGAGCCGTCCTCGAGGACCTGCCCGAGGAGTTCGGGGGCGTGCGGGTCGTTGAAGTACCAGTCGGGGGTGCCGACGGGCACCGCGGTGAGCCCGGCCGCGGTGATCTGCCCGGTGATGTCGGGATGGCTGGCGACGCGCACCTCGTGCCCGGCGGTGCGCAGCGCGGAGGCGAGCGGCACCATCGAGAAGTAGTGGGTGTGGTGCGGGAAGGAGACGAACAGGACCCTCATCGGTCCCACCGCCCGTGCGGCGGGCGGACGGACAGGGTGTGGCGGAAGACGTCGCGCGGGTCCCAGACGGCCTTGACGCGCTGGAGCCGGGCGTAGGCGTCCTTGTAGTAGAGCCGGTGCCAGGGCACGCCGGAGGTGTTCCAGCGGGCGTCGGCGGTGTCGATGTCGGGGTAGTTGATGTAGCAGCCGTCGCTGTCGCGGCCGGGCACGGGGACGCCGCCGGTGGAGGCGTACACGTCGCGGTAGAGCCGGCGCAGCCAGTCGATCGACTCGCCGTCGGCGTCGGGGTCCTGCCAGGTGTTCATGAACAGGGCCTTGAGGACGGAGTCGCGGTGCGTGGAGGCCGTCGTGTGCTCGGGGACGGTGTTGACGCGACCGCCGAAGGACTGGAGGGAGACCGAGGCGGCCTCGTGCCGGTGGCCGGTGCTGTTGAGGTAGGTGTACAGCACGTCGGCCTGGTCCTCGCGCCAGCCGCGGCGCAGATACGCCGACTTGATCTTCTGGCGGCCCACCTCGTAGTCCTGGGAGGCGGCGAGGTCCTGGGTGGCGGTGAGCCAGGGCTGCTCGGTGATCTCGGAGATCTGCGGGGAGCCGCCGACGCCGTCGGCGACGGCCTCGGCGTAGGCCTGGAGCAGCTTCCCGGCGTCCGGGCGGGTGCCGTCCATGTGCGCGAAGCTGACGGCGGCCGGGGTCGGTTCGGCGTCGGCGGAGGCGGGCCGCCCGTACATCACCAGGCCGCCGAAGAGACCGGCGTACGGGGAGCGGGCGTCGCTGTTGCGTTCGTGCCACTGTCCGTGGTTGCGCACCAGCCGGCGGAAGGAGGCCCGGTCCAGGCCCTCCCGCGGCACGTACACCATGCCGGACAGGACGGTGCCGGGCGGGCGGGGCAGCAGGCGGGACGGCTCGTCGCAGCCGCGCGGCGCGTCGGGCGAGCGGAACCAGTAGCGGGTGACGATGCCGAAGTTGCCACCGCCACCGCCGGTGTGCGCCCACCACAGGTCGCGGCGGGGCCCGTGGTCGTCGCGGCTGGCGACGACGGCGCGGGCCCGGCCGCGGGCGTCGACGACGACCTCGACGGCGTACAGGTGGTCGGCGGCGAGGCCGAAGGCGCGGGAGAGCGCGCCGTAGCCGCCGCCCGTGACGTGCCCGCCGAGGCCGACGGTGGCGCTGGCGCCGCCGGGCAGGGTGACGCCCCACCCGTAGTAGAGCTTCTTGTACACGTCCATCAGGCGGGCGCCGGCCTCCACCATGAAGGCGCGCCGTCGCGTGTCGTAGGTGACGGCGTCCATCGCGGCGAGGTCGACGACCACGCGGACGGCGGGGTCGCCGACGACGTTCTCGAAGCAGTGGCCGCCGCTGCGCACGGCGATCCGCTTGCCGGCGCGCACCGCGTCGCCGACGGCGTCGACGACGTCGGCGGTGGTGGTGGCGAGCCGGAACGCCTCGGGGCGGGCGGTGAAGCGCTTGTTGCTGCCCCGGGTGGACAGGTCGGCGTAGCGCGGGTCGCCGGGGGTGACGGTGGCGGCCTCCCCCGTGGGCGCCGGGGTGTCCTGCGCGGCGGCGGGAGCGATGCCGGCGGCGGTCAGGCCGGCGGCGGCGCCCGCGGTGAGGGAGCCGGCGACGAAACGGCGGCGGCTGGGAACGGTCATCGTGCACCTTTCTCGGTGGCTCGGGCCTGACGGCGGACCGGCTCGGGCGGTCAGGCCGCGCTGAGGACGGCCGCCGAGTTGAAGCCGCCCCGGCCGCGGGCCAGGACGAGGGCGTGGCGGACGGTGGTGTCGCGGGGGGTGGTGACGAGGTCGACGGGGCAGTCGGCGGCGGGCGCGGTGGTGCCGGTGGTCGGCGGGATCACCTGGTCGCGCAGGGACAGCAGGGCCGCGGCCACGTCGAGGGAGGCGCCGCCGGCCAGCAGTCGTCCGGTCATCGTCTTCGGCGCGGTGACCGGCACGCCGCGGGGACCGAACAGGGCGGCGAGCGCCTCGGCCTCGGCGCGGTCGGCGGCGCGGGCGCCCGCGGCGTCGGCGAAGACCACGTCGACGTCGTCGGGGCGCAGCCCGGCGTCGGCGAGGGCGAGGCGGGCGGCGTCGCCCAGGCGCGGGGTGCCGGGGCCGTCGAAGGTGGCCGCGTACCCGGTGAACGCGCCGTGGACGCGGGCGTCGCGCTCGCGGGCGGCGGCGTCGCTCTCCAGGACGAACAGGGCGCCGCCCTCGCCGACGACGTGGCCGCTCGCCTCGGCGTCGAAGGGCAGGTAGGCGCGAGCGGGGTCGGTGACGCGGCTCAGCTCGTCCGCGGCGAGGTGGGCGGCCCAGCCCCACGGGCACAGCGCCGAGTCGACGCCGCCGGTGACCATCAGGCGGGCGCCCTTGCGGATCTGGCGCCGGGCGTGGGCGATCGCGTCGAGGCCGCCGGCCTGCTCGCTGACGACGACGCCGCTGGAGCCGCGCAGCCCGTGCCGGATGGAGATCTGGCCGGTGTTGACGGCGTAGAACCAGGCGAAGGACTGGTAGGCGCTGACGTGCTGGCCGCCCTTGGACCACAGGGCCTGGAGTTCGCGCTGCCCGAACTCGAAGCCGCCCGCGGAGGAGGCGGTGACCACGCCGGCTCCGTACTCGGGCAGCGCGTCGGGGTCGCTGCCGCAGTCGTCGAGGGCCTCCTTGGCGGCGGCCAGCGACAGCCGGGTGACCCGGTCGGTCTGCGGCAGCAGCCGGCTGGGAAGGTGCTCGTCGTCGACGAAGCCGGGGACCTCGCCGGCGATGCGCACCGGGTAGCGGGAGGCGTCGAAGCGGGTCACGGGACGGATGCCGCTCTCGCCCCGCAGGGTCGCCGCCCACCAGGCCTCGGTGCCCAGCCCGTTGGGGGCGGCGACGCCGATGCCGGTGACGACGGAGCCGGTGGCGGTGGGGGCGCCCGGCCGGGCGGCGGGGCGGTCCAGGGTCGCTGTGGTCATGCCGCCTCCTGAAGTCGCGGCCGGGTGAGGACGATGGCGCTCTGGAAGCCGCCGAAGCCGCTGCCGACGCTGAGCACGGTGTCGGTGCGCTGTTCCCGCGCGGTGAGCGGGGTGTAGTCGAGGTCGCAGGCCGGGTCGGCCTCGTGCAGGTTGGCCGTCGGCGGCACGGTGTCGTGCTCGATGGCCAGGGCGCTGGCGGCCACCTCCAGCGAGCCGATCGCACCGAGCGAATGGCCGATCATGGACTTGATGGAGCTGACGGGCACCTGGTAGGCGTGGTCGCCGAGGCTGCGCTTGAACGCGGCGGTCTCGTGCCGGTCGTTCTGCTTGGTGCCGGAGCCGTGGGCGTTGACGTAGTCGACGGCGGTGGGGTCGAGGCGGGCCTCGTCGAGCGCGGCGCGGATGGCCTCGGCCATCTCCACGCCGTCGGACTTCAGTCCGGTCATGTGGTAGGCGTTGCTGCGCCCGGCGAAGCCGGCGATCTCGGCGTAGACGTGGGCGCCGCGCCGGCGGGCGTGCTCGAACTCCTCCAGGACCAGCACGGCCGAGCCCTCGCCGAGGACGAAGCCGTTGCGGGAGCGGTCGAAGGGCCGCGAGGCGGTCCCGGGTTCGTCGTTGCGGGGGCTGGTCGCCTTGATGGCGTCGAAGCAGGCCACGGTGATCGGGGAGATCGGTGCCTCGGTGGCGCCGGTCACCATCACGTCGGCGCTGCCCTCGCGGATCAGGTCGACGGCGTGCCCGACGGAGTCCAGGCCGGAGGTGCAGCCGGTGGAGACCAGCGACACCGGGCCCTGGGCGCCGACGGCGCCGGCCACCTCGGCCGCCATCGAGCTGGGCACGAAGTAGTCGAAGAGGTGGGCGACGGCGCGGGTGTGGTCGACCTCCCAGGTGCTGCCGTTCTCGCTGACCACGCCGTACTCGTTGTCGAGGCCGGTGGTGCAGCCGACGGCGCTGCCGAGGGTGACGCCGGTGCGCACCGGGTCCAGGGCGCCGGTGAGCCCGCTGTCCTCGACCGCCTCCCGGGCGCTGACGAGGGCGAACTGGGCGGCGCGGTCGAGGCGGGCGGCCTCGGCGGGCCCGAATCCGTGGGCGGCGGGGTCGAAGTCCGCCTCGGCGGCGATGCGCGAGCGGAACGAGGACGCGTCGAACAGCGTGATGCCGCGCGTGGCGGTGCGGCCCGCGGTCAGCGTGTCCCAGAACGCCCGGGTGCCCACGCCGCCCGGGGCGACGACCCCGATGCCGGTGATGACGACCCGCCTCATCGGTTGTCCCTCACAGTTGTCCTCCAGATATGAGCCCAGGTAGGAGCCGAGTGCGCCGCACGACGCGGCAGGCGCGGCCGATCAGCCGGGGTGCGTGCGGGCCGCGGACGAAGAAGTGGTCGCCGGGGACGGTGCGTCTGACCAGCCGGCCGGTGGTCCAGCGCGCCCAGCCGTCCAGCGACGGCGCGCCGACGACGGGGTCGTCCTGTCCTCCGACGGCCAGGACGGGTACCGGCAGCGGGCCGTGCGCGCCGTCGGCGAGGGCGGCGGAGCGCAGGGCGGCGGCGAGGACGAGGTCGTCCCGCAGCACGGGCAGCACGGACCGGTGCCAGACGCTGCCGGGGGCGGCGAGTGCGCCGCCGGGTGCCGCGCCGAGGTCGGTGACGAACCGCAGCAGCCGGTCGTCGGTGATGTCGTCGCCGTGGCGCACCGGCACGGTGTGCGGTGCCGGGCTGGCGCCGACGGCGAGCAGTCCGGGGGCGGGCAGCCCACGGTCGATGAGCGCGCGGGCGAGGGTGTAGGCGACGATGCCGCCCAGGCTGTGCCCGTACATCGCGTACGGGCGGCCGTCGGCCACCTCGTCGGCCAGCGGGCCGAGGAGGGTGCCGAGCAGTTCCTCGCGGGTTCTCGCCCGGGGTTCGCGGCGCCGGGTCTCCCGGCCGGGCAGCAGCACCGGCACCGTGGTGACCCCGGGGCCGGTCCTGGCGCGCCAGTGCGCGAATCCGGACACGCCCGCGCCGGCGTGCGCGAAGCAGTACAGCGTGACCGGCGTGCCGTCCCGCATGGTGTGTCGCACCTCCTCGGCCGCCGTGGGTGGAGCGCATCGGCTGCCTCCGAGCCTCGCGGACGTGCCTGGAGCACGACTCGAATCGGCCACGGGCGGGCCCGGGCCGGGGCCCGGGCCGGGTCTTCGGGAGGGCGACGAGGAGGGCGACTGGGAGGGTCAGTATCGGTAGTGGTCGGGCTTGTACGGGCCCTCCACCTTCACGCCGATGTACTCGGCCTGCTCCGGGCGCAGCGTCGTCAGTTTGACGCCG